>JBBIRO010000012.1:32650-65516 GCA_037441775.1 Syntrophobacterales bacterium | reverse complement strand
TGGAACCGTCGAGCAGCGCCTTTACAATTTCGACTGCCTGCTCGCCAGGTTCTTTTCCCCGGGGAACAAATCTTTTTTCCGCTACCAGAAAGCGTTCGTTTTCGTCAGAAAAAAAGACTGATACGGCTACTTTTTCCCTCTTTCTGGCGAGCTGGTCCGAGTCAGCCACCGGTTTGAAAATATAGTCAAACAGCATGACAAAAAAAATAAATAAAAGACCGGCCACGAAAAGACCAATGACGATAAGATGCAATCTCTTTTTCGTCTTCTTGGTTCTTTTTTGTTGATAATCTACATTTCTGAGCGTTTTTTTCGTGGCCATCCAATTTCTCCCGTAAAATGCCTGTCAAGGTCAGTCCCTTGGTTATTTCATTATTTTAAATATTATTGGCGCCATTGACCCACCAGTCGCTTTTATCCTGAAACCACCATTCCGAAGAATCGGTATCAACGATGGTTTCTGCTATTTCCTTGGCCCGAAGGGTCTGTAGACGGCGAACGGCGTACCCGATCCACTCTTTGCTGTATGAATTTCCCAGATCGCCGCATTCCTTAAGCCGCAAAATAAGCGCCAATTGATCCGCATCGCGGGCAATCTGTGATTCGATGCTGTTGTTGTCGTTGAACTCCCTGATTATTTCCCTGATGTCATCGCCGAAAAAAAGGGAATCGGCCAAGTCATTTACGGCCTTGTCCTCATCGACGGTGACGTATTTCTTGTTCAAATAGTTTAGGTCGCCGGTTCTCGCCTCGGGCAGGTCATGGAGGAGGCAAAGCTTCAGCACCTTGTGCTCATCCACTTGCGTTTCCAGTTTACAGAGGGCATAACCGATGAAAATCGTCATCAAAATATGCTCCGCCACCGATTCGGAGCCCGAACCGAGAAACTGAAAACCGGTTCGGGGAGTTTTTTTCAGCATTCCGGCCTCAAAGAGAAAATTAACCAGCGTTTTCACTACGCATCCTCTTGAGGCTGGTGATTCTATTGGCCATCATATCGGAGAGTTTTCTAATCTGAGCCTGCAGGGAAGCTACTCCCTCTGGCTTCAAAGCGGCCAGCCGGTCGAGTTGCTCCTTCCAGTAAAGAACGACTTCCAACTCGCTTTCCCGGAGTTTTTTTTCGTATCTGTTCTGCATTTCCCGAACAAACGCCTGATTTTCCATCTCGCCTTCCTGATATTTTCTAAGTTGTAGGGGCGGGTTTCAATGCCGCCCCGATATATATGACGCTTTCCCAATCCCTTAGGAAGAGGTTCTGGTAATGCCGGCGCTGGGCGCTGTGCAATGTCCGCACTTCTATATCATTTGCCCGCCTATTGCAACTCTCAATTTGGGCGCTTAGGAGTAAAATGAAAAGAGGCCACGGGTTTTCGCCTCCCCGCGGCCTCTTAATAGTCAAGATATTTTCAAACAGGATCGCTACAGCATCTCGTAGATACCGGCCGCTCCCATGCCGCCGCCGATGCACATCGAAACTATGCCTCTTTTTGCCTTGCGTCTTTTGAGCTCATAAATAAGCTGGGCGGTTAGTTTAGCGCCGGTTGCCCCCAGCGGATGACCAAGCGCGATCGCCCCGCCATTGGGATTGATGTCCCCGGCCAGAAGCCGGTCTTCAATCCCTACGGAGCGGATGGAGTAGAGGGCCTGGGAGGCAAAGGCCTCGTTGATTTCGAAAAGATCAATGTCCTTGGGGGTAAGGCCGGCCATATTGAGAACTTTGGGAATGGCCAGGGCCGGTCCGATTCCCATCTCTTCCGGTCGGCAGCCGATAACCGCATAATGGGTCAGCCGGGCCAGGGGTTTAAGGCCCAGGCTCTTAGCCTTGGCCGCGGTCATCAGGAGCGAGAAGGCGGCCCCGTCGGTCATCTGCGAGGAGTTGCCCGCCGTAACCGACCCGCCCGCCTTAAAGGCGGGATTGAGCTTGCTCAGATCCTCCATGGTAGTGGGCCAGCGGATGCCGTCATCCTGGTCAAAAACAACCACTTCGCGCACCCGCTTGCCATTTTTTGCTTTGGCATAGCGGAAAGCCTTGATTGGGATGATCTCATCCTTGAATTTACCAGCCTTAGTGGCTTCATAGGCACGCCGGTTGCTTTCCACTCCAAACCGGTCCTGATCCTCCCGAGAAATATTGTAATTGGCGGCAACATTTTCCGCGGTAACGCCCATCGACACATAAACATTTGGGTTGTTGCCCCACTCCGGGCTGGGCCGGAAGATGCTTCCACCCATCGGAATATGAGACATGGTCTCGCAGCCGCCGGCAATGATGATTTCCGACCAGCCGGCCCTGATTTTGGCCGTGGCGTCCGCTATGGCCTGTAGACCGGAGGAGCAGAATCGATTTACGGTCATTCCGGCGGTAGCCAGTGGCAACCCCGCTCCAACGGCTAGTATCCGCGCATAATTCATCCCCTGCTCCGCCTCAGGAAAGGAGCAGCCGACGATAAGATCATCCACCTGTTCCGTTTTGAGTTCCGGCACCCGGTTTAGCAATCCTTTTATGACCTGTACTCCAAACTCGTCACCACGGGTGGCCGCCAGTCCGCCCCGCTTGTAACGACCACCCGGGCTTCTTACAGCTTCTACTATAACTGCATCATTCATGGGTATCCTCCTTTTGTAACTCATCTATCGTGGGTCTGGCCGCATCAGTTGCGCAACGGCTTGCCGTTATTGAGCATATACATGATCCGGTCCTGGGTTTTGTGCTCACCGCAGAGACTCAAAAAGGCCTCCCGCTCCAGATCGAGTATCTCCTGCTCGGTCACGAACGTACCCTCGGCGCAGTCGCCGCCGGACAGGATATGAGCGACCTTCCCGGCCACATGGACATCATAATCGGATATGTAGTTGCCCTGTTTCATGTTATAGAGGATGGCGCTGGCCATGGCGCGGAAATTTTCGCCCATTACCGGTAGGAGGGCAGGGCGGGGCGGCTGATAGAATCCGGCGAGAGACAATACCATCAACTTGGCCTGCCAGATCTGTTGATCACGGTTCATAACGACGGGCTCCGTATTTCTAATGTAGCCCAACTCCTTCGCCTCGACGGCGCTGGTAGCCACCTTGGCCATGGCGATGTTCTCGAAGGCTTTGGAAAAGAAATTCTGGAGATTGAGCCCGGCCTCCACCAGGCCATCGGGAATACCCTCGGTTAGGCGCAGAATGATCTCCTTGCAACCGCCGCCGGCGGGGATTAACCCAACCCCGACTTCCACCAACCCCATATAGGTTTCGCCGTAAGGCAGGCAGCGATCGCCATGCATGGCGATTTCGCAGCCGCCGCCCAGCGTCAGTCCAGCCGGAGCGGTTACCACCGGACGGTCGCAGAACTTGAGGCGCATGTTGGCCTCCTGGAAGGCGGCGATCATCTTTTCCAAAACATCCCATTCGGCCTTCTGGATCAACATCATCACCTTGAAGATGTTAGCCCCGGCGGAGAAGTTCTGATCGTGATTAGCCACTACCAGCCCCTGAAAATCCTTTTCCACCACATCGCAGGAGGTATTGATCATGGCTATGATATCATCATCAACGGCGTTCATCTTGGTATGGAATTCCAGGCAGGCCACGCCGTCGCCGATATCAACCAGCGATGCCCCGGGGTTGCCGCTGATTATCTTTTTGTGCGCCTTGTAGTCTGGGAGGCTTATGATCCGCAGATCCGGTTCGGCCTTGCGGTATTTGCCGGTGGAAAAGTCATAATAATAAAGACCATCCGGCTTCTTCTGGTAGAAGGATTCCGCTCCATCTTTGAGCATCTTCTCGATCTTGGCCGGAACGGCCAGATTCAATTCCTTCATCACCGCGACAGCCGCCCGGACACCCACCGCATCCCAGGTCTCAAAAGGTCCCAGTTGGTGATTGTATCCCCATTTCATGGCGTTATCAATCGCCATTACATCGTCGGCAATCTCGGGAATCCTGTTGGCCGCATAAAGGAAGTTCCGGCAAAGATACTCCCTCGCCACCTCGCCGGCCATGTCCTTTCCTTCAAAGACTATCCGGACCGTCTCGGCAATATCCTTCCCTTTCTTGGCCGCCGCAATCGAGGGAAACTTAGGCTTCGTGGCGTCAAGATATTCCAAAGTATTATAATCCAAAACCTTTTTGCTGGATTTACCGCCTTTATCCTTGACTTTCTTATAGAAGCCCTGCTTGGTCTTGTTCCCGAGCCATTTATTTTCAACCATTTTGGTCATGAAATCGACCGGCAGAAAATAATCCCTCATCTCGTCCTTAGTCACCGCCTCATAGAGGTTCTTCATGACGTGCGCGCCCGTGTCCAGGCCAACCAGATCTAGCGTGCCAAAGATGGCCGATCCCGGCCTCCCCAGAGCCTTGCCGATTATGCTGTCGAGTTCGTCCACCCGGATCCCCTTTTGGAGCATGATCCGGATGGCATTGGCGATATCGAAGCTGCCGATCCGGTTGCCGATAAAGTTCGGCACGTCCTTGCAGATAACAACCCCCTTGCCCAGGCGGCGTTCGCAAAAGTCCCTCATCACATTAACGATGTCGCTACGGGTGGCCGTACCGGGGATGATCTCCAAAAGCTTCATATAGCGCGGCGGATTAAAGAAATGGGTTCCTAAAAAGCGCTCCTTGAGTTTAGGGCTGAATTTGGCCGATATGTCAGCAATGGGAATACCCGAGGTGTTGGTGGACAGGATACAGCTCGGCTTAATAACCTTCTCCACTTTGGCCAAAAGATCCTGTTTAATTTTGAGGTTTTCGACCACCACCTCAATCACCCAGTCCACATCGGCAAGCATTCCCAGGTGATCCTCGAAGTTGCCCGTTTTAATCATCGCGGCATTGTTTTTGGTGAAAAAACCCGCCGGCTTTCCTTTCAAAACTCCCGCCAGACCATTTTCCGCAAAGCGATTACGCCACTGCGGCGACTTTTCCGAAAGTCCCTTGGCCTTGTCAGCATCAGACAATTCCGGCGGGACTATATCCAAAAGCAGACATTCGACTCCGGCATTGGTCAGATGGGCCGCGATTGTCGCCCCCATCACCCCGGCCCCTAAAACTGCGGCCTTTTTTATTTTCACTGTCATAATATCCCTCCTTGTCAATGGATTCTATCCGCCAAAACACTCATCAGCTATCTCTATCGGAATCTTGCCGCCGATTTTGATCGCCTCGCAGCGGGCCTTGACCGTCGTCAGGACGTCAACTGCAAAAAAAGCGGCAGAGGCGACCTTGCCCTGATAAAAAGCCGCTTCGGCATTCTCATGAATCAGCGCCCGTTTCATGGCAATCGAATCTTCCGCGCCCGCCTCCCGGTGGATATCCTGTAGCCTGGCGGATGCGATGGCGGCACTTTTAAGCAGGAAATGACCCAATACCACATCGCCAAAGAGCTGCATGTATGGCGTGGCGTTAAGAATGGGCAGGAGGAATCCGGCGCCCTTGGCGAGCCCGGCGAAATGCATGGTCAGTTCGACCAGGGCATTGTTCGCCTCTTCCAGGAAGCCGGCCGTCTTGGCCAGTTCGGGGTGTTTTTTGGCCTCAGCCACGGTGGCGTTAATATCGCCAAAGAGGTTCATGGCGTTCATGCCCTTGCGCTGGGCCAGTTTTCTGCCCACCAGATCCAGGGCCTGGATGCCGTTGGTGCCCTCGTAGATTGGGGCGATCCGGCAGTCCCGGAGATACTGCTCCACTGGGTATTCGGAACAATAACCGTATCCTCCGTAAATATCAATCGCCATGGAGCAGACAGTGAGGCCATTATCGGAAGAGTAGGCCTTGCAAACCGGCGTGAGAAGCTCCACGTAACCATTCCATTTCTCTCGCTCGGCCTTGTCTTCGGCCACTTCCGCCATATCCATGCAGAAGGCAGTGAAATAGTTGAGCGCCCTCATTCCCTCGACATAGGCCTTCATGATAAGCAGTTTCCGGCGGATGTCCGGGTGCTGAATAATCGGCACGGCCTTGGCATCCGGATTCTTCATCTCCCAGATAGGGGCGCTCTGGATGCGCTCCTTGGCATATTGCAAAGCGTGCTCATAGGCCGCCGAGGAATGGGCCAGCCCCTGCATCCCTACTTCCAACCGGGCATGATTCATCATATGGAACATAATCTTGAGGCCTTCGCGTTCTTTACCCAGGAGTTCGCCGATGCAGTTGCCGTTCTCGCCAAAATTGAGGGTACAGGTGGCGGAAGCCTTGATTCCCATTTTATGCTCAATATTGCCGGTAACGACATCATTGAACTCCCCTACACTCCCGTCTTCATTGACCCGGTACTTGGGGACGAGAAATATGGAAATCCCTGAAGTTCCCGGCGGGTCACCTTCGATTCTGGCTAAAACCGGATGGATGATGTTTTCCGTCAAGTCATGATCGCCGCAGGAAATGAAGCACTTGGTGCCGGTGATGCTGTAGCTGCCATCAGGCAATCTTTTAGCCTGCGTCTTAAGAGCGCCCACATCGCTTCCCGCTCCGGGTTCCGTAAGGCACATCGTGCCCGCCCATTCACCGGCATACATTTTGTACATATAGCGGTTCTTCTGTTCTTCGGTTCCGAATTCATCAATTAAACCGGCAGCTCCGTTGGTTAGTCCCGGGTACATGGTAAAGGCGAAATTGGCCGCGCAAAAAAACTCGGAATAGGCGGTCATCATAGCAATCGGCATTCCCTGGCCGCCGACCTCGGGCGACCGATGGGGACAAAGCCACCCTCCCGCAACATGCTTTTTAAAAACTTCATGAAACGCTTTGGGAACCTTGACCTTGCCGTTCTCAAAGGTACAGCCCTCCTTATCGCCCTCGTGATAGGTCGGCAAGATGAGGTTTACGGCCGTTTTTTCTGCTTCCTTCTGCATCATCAGGAAAATGTCTCGGGAATAATCGGCAAACCGCTCATTGGCAAAGACCTTTTCCATATCCAGAAGCTCAAATAAAACAAACTGCTGATCCCTGTTGCTGACTAATGTATTACCCATCTCAACCTTCCTCCCCCTGTCGATAATTTATAAATTGCCGTCCCAAAATCCTTCGGTGGCAATAAATCTATCCCGTTGTCAAACCCCTAAGAAAAATATCCAATCCTTCGCTTACGGTCGACCTGATCTTCTCTTCCCTCTTCTCTTCCTCACCGGTAAACAGATGCAAAGAGATGACGCCATTGAGCAAACCCCACAGGGCGTTACGGCATTGAACGATATTTACGCTGGCAGGAAACTCCCCACGTTGAATGCCGAACAGGATTATGTTTTCGATAATTTTTATGGTCTTGTTGGTGGACTTGATGATGTGATTGCTGAATTCCGGCGTCAGGTTGGCATCTTCCGGGTGGAGCATGAAGTTCATGAGGATGCGAAAAAGCTCGCGGTCGGAAATAAAAAAATCGAGGTAAATTCGGAAAAATTTTTCCATGACTTCGAAAGCGTGATTTTCGTCCTGAAGTATATTTTCGATTTTTTTATGGAATTTTTCGATTTCGGTGAACAGGATCTGGGTGTAGATTTCCTCCTTGCTGTTGAAGTAAACATATACCGATCCTTTGCTGATCTCGGCCCGGTGGGCAATGTTTTCCACAGTAACGGATCGGAACCCCTTGTCGAAGAACAGTTTCCTCGCCGCCCGAAGGATAGCTTTTTTCTTTACGGCCTGTTCTCTCTTTCTCCTGTCTTCAATGGTCACCAAAGCCTCCCTTATCGGCTGCCGGCGCTTTAAAAAAAGATAACAATCAGAAGAAAAATACATGACATATTGTGATATATGCCATACCGCAATGAACTGTGGTCACTATATGACTATGGGTCAATATTTTTCGCTTAGCTTAAAGCGGCGGACGAGTCAAGAAGAAATTAAAAGAAATTGTAACGATTCAGTCGTAGGGGCGGCAGTTAAAATATGGGCAATGAAAAGGTAGTCCCACCCCTTGCGGGCGAGTTGGCTGGTGCTTATTGCCAAAGTGGACGCGGGCACAAGGCCAGCGGCTACAGGAGGGTTGGCTGTTGCCGAAAGGTGGACGCTGCCTAATCGGAAACAGAGATGTTGCCGTTATTGTCGAGCTTGTAGGTCTTACTCCCCTTGTCATGCCTGAACGTGGCGTTGCAGGCTATGCTGCCCTGTGGGGAAAAGGTAAAGGCGCCGGATCTGGGCGGGGCGCCGAAATAGCCGACAGGGATATTAGATGCGTCGAAGGTCACTTGAACGGTACTATCCGCTGAAGCAAAAACGGACGACGAGTAGAAATTCTTTGCATCCGAGATGGCCTGCGCATCATAGCCCTTGGCCTGATAAGCAAGGAACTGGGGAATGGCAATCGCCGCCAGAATCCCAATGAGCCCAATGACGATCATCAATTCGATCAGGGTAAATCCGTTGGGGTGTTTCTTACGGGTATAGGTGGTCATAGCCCTCCTTTGCCGCTTAGTACTCCGGTTTTAACTTCCCAATGGAACCAACGGTTGTCAATAATTGCCTCTTCCTTGATGGAAGAGGGTTTACGGTGAAGGTGATAATGGCGGTTATTTCCAGTTTTTAGCTCCTTCTTACCTTTAGGTCTCCCGCGATGGGTAAAAAGAGGCGATTTTTTGTGAGGTCGTCAAGATTGAAACAGCGGGTCAATAGGAAAAGGAGCCGGGCTTTGTGAAATTTCCCGGCCCCTTGGCCTGAGGTAAATAATCTCAATTGATGATTAGCTAAAAGCTTTGCGCCTCCGGCTATTTGGTTTACTACTGCGATGTGATCGCTCCGTCCTTGTCCACCTTATAGGTCTTATCACCGCTGACATGTTTTGCAGTCATTTCCAGCGCCGCCTGGGTGCCATTGGTTATGGTCAAGGTTACGTCGGTTGTACCCTTGAACCCACTTGCCGCAAGCGCCGCAAGATCAACAGTTCCCGCCGGATTCTGGGTAAAGAAAGCCTGGGCCGACGTATAGGCATTTTTAACATCCGCATTTGCCGCGGTGTCGTAACCCTTTTTCCTGTAGGCCGTAAACTGCGGAATGGCAATGGCCGCCAGAATTCCGATAATCGCGATGACGATCATCAATTCAATAAGCGTGAACCCCTTTTGATTTTTCCTGTTTAGAATCTTGATTAACATAAGCCTCTCCTTTCGTATTTTGTTGGTTAATTAATGGTAGTTCAAATCTCCCGTTTTTTTGCCTATCGTCATTAAAATTTTTGGTGTTTTATTTTGGCAAATCCACTCTGTTATTACTGCTTCCCGGGTTGCTATCTATTAAGCAAGTGCAGTGCCATAATTATTAGAGCTGGTAAGTTCATTTTGCTACATGCTATTCACTCGAATTTATATAGTTATTTGCCAAGGGGGGAATCTCGCTTGCAACCCGGCCGGATTTGAAACCTGTCCCCGCTTGCAATGCACCGGTAATTTTCACCGGTGGGCAGGTGATAATCACCCGTAATAGTAGCTTGACAGGTTGCAGTGGTTGACATTATAAGTCCGGCAAAAGTAATGAACAACATCTGAACCCTGAACTCTACAATGAGACGAGCCCTTATGTACCGCATAAGCATAAAAAAGGCCTTTTCCGCGGCCCATAGCCTGAAAGAAATAGGCGGCAAGTGTGAAAACCTCCACGGGCATAACTTTACCGTGGAGGTAAGGCTGGCAGCAAAGACTCTTAACTCCGAGGGGCTGGTGCTGGATTTCCGCCTGCTTAAAAACTGGACCGATGAGGTGCTCAGCCTACTTGACCACCAGCATCTCAACGATATCCAATATTTTCAGGATAAAAACCCTTCGGCGGAAAATGTGGCCAGGTTTATTTACGAGCAACTTAAGGAGAAAGTCGCGGCAACCGGCGCCGGCCTTGAAATGATCACGGTCTGGGAATCGGAAAATGCTAGCGCCTCATATAGCTTATGTCATGATTGATATTCAGAGCCAAAAAGACTACCGCAATATCCCCATCTGGAAGGTCGGGGTTAAGGGGATCAAGTACCCCATCACCGTCTTGGACCGAGCGCACGGTACCCAGTCGGTCAATGCCGCCATCGATATGTACGTAAATCTGCCGCATCACTTCAAGGGCACCCATATGAGCCGCTTCGTGGAGGTCTTAAACGACCACCGCGGGCAGATCAATGTGAGGACCTTTCCAGAGATTTTGGAGAAACTAAAAGAAAAACTCGAGGCCGAATCGGCCCACATTGATCTTTCCTTTGCATATTTCGTCGAAAAACAGGCCCCGATCTCCGGCGCCCGAAGCCTGATGGAATATCAATGTCAGTTTCATGGCTGGAATTATAATGGACATACCGAGCTTACAATTGGGGTGGTAGTGCCGGTGACTACCGTCTGCCCCTGTTCCAAGGAGATAAGTATTCACGGCGCTCATAACCAGCGGAGCCTGGTTACGCTGAAATTCAGGTTCAAGCGGTTTTTCTGGATTGAAGATGTAATCACTTTGATTGAAGAATCGGCCAGCGGCGAGCTGTACTCGCTGCTCAAGCGGGTGGATGAAAAGTATGTGACCGAAGTCAGCTATAACAACCCCATGTTTGTAGAAGATGTCGTCCGTAACGTGGCCACGAGACTCAACCAGGATGACAACTTTACCTGGTACAGAGTGGCGGCGGAAAACTTTGAAAGTATCCACAATCACAGCGCTTACGCCTACCTTGAAAAGGAGCCTGTCAGTTTGGAGACTTACAGACTGGCAGTAGGAAGCGCGAATATCTGATGTAAGGAACGATACTTTGGAAAAAAATTGTTTCGGAAATGACTTCTTCAATCTCTATAACCATGGTTTTATCCGGGTGGCTGTATGTATTCCCGAGGTAAAGGTTGCGGCCTGCGCCTTCAACGGGGCGGCAACAATTGAAATGGCCAGCCAGGCGGCTGGAAACAGGGCTATCATGGCCCTGTTTCCAGAGCTTGGTCTTTGCGGCTATTCCTGCGAAGATCTACTTCAACAGGAGGCGCTGCTGGAAGGGGTACTAACCGCACTTAAAGAGATTCTCGCGGCTTCCCGGAATATTAATCTTATTATGGTTGTAGGCGCTCCCCTGGTAGTTGATCACGCACTTTTCAATTGCGCGGTCGTAATCTATATGGGCCGGATTCTCGGTGTGGCGGTTAAATCCTATCCGCCCAATTATTGGGAGTTTTACGAGGGTCGTCATTTCCGTGGTGCCTCCCATCTACTTAGAACAACTATTGATCTCTGTGGGCAAACCGATATACCAATCGGAGCCGACCTGATTTTCTCAGTTGAAAATATCAAGAATTTCTCTTTTTATATCGAATCCTGCGAAGATCTGTGGGTACCTGTGCCCCCCTCGTCGCTTGCCGTCTTAGCTGGAGCTACAGTTATCGGCAACATTTCGGCCTCCAACGTAACCTTGGGAAAATCTAGGGATCGCCACGACTTGGCCCGGGTACAGTCCGCTCGGGGCCATTGCGCCTATCTTTACGCTGCGGCCGGCCCGGGGGAATCATCAACCGACTTGGCCTGGGATGGACAGGCAATGGTCTATGAAAATGGAGGTCTGCTTGCGGAATCAGCCCGTTTCGGGCTTACCCCCCAGACCATCTACGCCGAATTAGACTTAGACGGCCTGGCCGGGGAAAGAATTCGCCAAAACAGCTTTAGTGACAACGCCTATGCCTTCAAGGAAAGGATAGCCCTCTTTCGTAAAATATCCTTTGCTGTATCAGCAATGAGAGGGCGTCTTTTGCTTACGCGTGACTGGCCGCGCTTTCCCTACATTCCCAAGGAGGCGGGAAAAAGAGATGAGTACTGTTTTGAAGCCTACAATATCCAGGTGCATGCCCTGGCTAAAAGGCTTAAGTTCTCAAAAATATTTAATCTGGTAATTGGTGTTTCCGGCGGGCTGGATTCCTGCCATGCTCTGATCGTTGCTGCCCGCACGATGGACCTCCTCGGCCTGCCCCGGCAAAACATCAAGGCCTATACCATGCCTGGGTTTGCCACTTCGGATCGAACCTACCGTAACGCACGCCGCCTTATGGAGGCAATCGGCGCTGAGGCCAATGAGATTGACATTAAGCCCAGTTGCCGACAAATGATGAAAGATATTAAGCATCACCAGACATTGGATATACCTGTGTACGATAAAACATTTGAAAATATTCAAGCTGGAGAGCGCGCCTCTCATTTGTTTCGGCTGGCCAATTTGCGTCAGGGGTTGGTCGTAGGCACCGGTGATTTGAGCGAACTGGCTCAGGGCTGGTGTACCTACGGAGTTGGAGACCACATGTCTCATTACAATGTCAATGCGAGCATCCCGAAGACATTTATCCAGTATCTGATCCGTTGGGTGGCGGACACCAATCAATTCAACCGGGAAATAGGGGAAATTCTCTATGACATTCTCGCCACGGAAATTTCCCCGGAATTGATCCCGGGGATGGACGACGCCGGCCCCTTCCAGAAGACAGAAGAAATAATTGGACCTTATGAACTTCAGGATTTCAACCTCTATTATACCTTGCGTCACGGTTTGCGGCCGACCAAGATAGCTTTTCTTTCCTACTGCGCCTGGCGCGACAATAATAGGGGAGACTGGTCGCAGCTTCCTGAGGCTAAGCGTCGCGCTTACACCATAGGGGAGATTAAACATTGGTTGCAGGTATTTTTGCTAAATTTTTTTCAGGTAAGCCAGTATAAACGTTCCTGCGTGCCCAATGGTCCCAAGGTGAGCTCCGGAGGATCTCTCTCCCCCCGGGGCGACTACCGTGCGCCCAGTGACAGCGAAGCCGCGGTCTGGTTGGCCTGTGCGGCGACGATACCTGATCGGGATACGGAAGATGATGAAGCAGTACAATGACTTTGATGCAAGAGAACTGTTCTGCCCTCGCTGTAAAAAAGCGGTACCGGTGAGGAAAAAGCTTCTTTTGGTGCTGCCTCAGGGGGATAAATATCACTACACCTGCCAGGCTTGCGGCTCTTCCATCGGAGAAAAGATGGTCACCCAGACGAACAATTCCCGATTGAAAATCACATGATTTCAAAGCAAACCAAAAGCGCGCCAACTTACACAACAGCCATTTTCCTATTTTTCGTGATCCTCATCTTCGTTCCCAGTGTTTGGGCAAAAAGCAGCCTTGACGCCTATGCCGAAGGGCGCAGGTTGATGCAGCGCGGTCAGTTTCTCCAGGCTTTGGATCTCATACGCGGCGCGCAAAAACATCTTAATAACCTTCAGGACTACCTGATCTTTGATGAAGCATCCTGCCTGGAGAAAATGGGTGATATCGAAGGGGCGATGGGAAGATACCGGGAGATCATTCGTTTACACCAATCATCCCTCCTCTATCGGCCCGCATTCCGCCGGCAGATCGAACTGGCGAGGATTTGGCACCAAGAGCTTGCCCTGCAGGAATTTAGACTTTACCTCAAACAGTTTCCCGGGGACGCTCGGGTACTGCTCGATTTCGCACGTTTTTTAGAAGAAACAGGCGCGCGAACCGAAGCGCTGGAGACCTACCGGGAGTTATTTTTTTCCGGTAGCACGCTGGTTCTCGAGAGCGCTAAAATTCTGAAAAAATCATCCCGTCCGCCAGCTCAGTCCGAGCTGACGCAAGCCGCACTGAGGCTTTTTCAAAATGATCTCTACGACGAGGCCATATCTCTTTTTGAGATATATCTCCCGGCCGATGATGAAGCCCGGCTTACCTATGCCCGGGCCCTTTTTAACCGGCGTCGCTATCAGGAGGCTATCAAAATACTGGAGGCTTTGCCGCTAAGAGCGGGGAGGATTCTTTTGGCCTCAAGCCTCGCCCGAGCCAATGAGCGAACGCGCTTTTACCGGCTCGTCGAGGAATTGGCGAAAAATGGAGTGGGTGATATCTACGCGCTGCAATTTTCCATGGCCGAATTGAAAAGAAGGGAAGGCAATACTGAAGAGGCTAAGAAAATTTTTACCTCCATGCAGGCTGCCTACCCGGAACGCTGGGCGGAAATTACCTGGTCGCTTATCTGGCTGGAAATACGGAGACGGAATTTCAGCCGGGCGGAAGAGATGTTGCTCGATCTTGTCAGTCGCAAAGACGGACGACAGGATAAGTATTACTTCTGGTTAGGCAAGGTTCGTTCCTACCAGGGCAAGGATGGTTCCCAGGCTTTCGCAGAGCTCAAAGATGACAACGGCTACTATTTTCTTAAGTTCAACAAAGGATACCGTCTCCGAAATCCACCATTGGATGCAGCCAAAAACGCAACCACCCAACCGCTGCCGGAACATTTGCAAATAATATATAATCGTATTTCCGACCTGATTTACCTGGCAATGGCCAACGAGGCCGCTCAGGAGGCGCAACGGGCGCTGCCCCTGATTACTACTCCGGAACTTACCGAGACTTTTGCCGAGCTCCTTTTGGCTGCTGATGATTTTCACACGGTGATCCGCCTGGGCATAAGAAACAATATCCTAAAGTACCGCTATCCAATCGCTTTTTTCCCGCTGGTACAGAACCATGCGGAAAAAAGCGGGATTGACCCTATGCTTGTGATCTCGCTGATGCGGGAAGAAAGTCATTTCCGGGTAGCGGCGGTATCCCGGGCCGGCGCCCTGGGCCTGATGCAATTGATGCCGACTACGGCTAAACGGTTTACCAAGCTTGGAAAAAAAGAAGAACTTTTTGATCCGGATAAAAACATTGCGGTGGGAACTCAGTATCTCGCTAAACTCCTGGAGGAATTCGCTTCTTTTCATCTGGCGCTGGCCGCATACAACGCGGGCGAGGGTAGGGTTCGCAACTGGCTCAATTCTTCTTCCTATCTGTGCGAAGACGAATTTATCGAAGATATTCCCTTCAGCGAAACCAGGGGCTATGTAATGAAAGTTCTCCGGACTTATGAGATAAAAAAACTGCTCTGGGCAAAATAACAAGGCACTATCAGGGATAGAAACCCAGGCCTTTTGCTAATTAGCCTTGTAAATTGGCGACATATTTCTTAGAAACGTAATGCTGGATTTAAGACTTGCGAAAGATTTTTCAACTTCTTTACGGGTATTCATGATCCCACAGGAAAAAATCAAGGTGCCCTGGGCATCCGTGTATTCACAGCCGATGGCCATCAGGACGTGAGAGGCCCTAAGCGATCCGGTGGCGCAGGCGGAACGGGTGGACATGCAGACTCCCTGTTCATCCAGCAAAAGCACCAATGCCTCCCCCTCGACGTATTTTACGGAAAACGACAGGAGGTGTGGTAGACAATGGACAGGATGGCCATTGAGGACAATCTTGTCTATCGTCTTGAGCTGTTGCGTAAACAGACTCTTAAGCCCAAGCAGATGCTCAGTCCGCGCCGGCATTTCATCTTTTGCCAATTGCGCCGCTTTCCCCATCCCCACGATTCCCACCATATTAGGGGTGCCGGCCCGCTGGCCGTTTTCCTGGACACCACCTTCAATAAACGGGCTGATCTTGGTTTTGGCGCGGATATAAAGGGCGCCGACACCGGCGGGACCGTAAAACTGATTGGCCGCCATGCTAGCCAGATCAACTCCCAGTTCGTCGACGTCAAAGGGTATAACGCCGATTGAGGCCACGGCATCGGTGTGGAACAGGACCCCCCGCTGCCTGGTAATCCGCCCGATTTCCGCAAGCTCCTCGATGGTGCCGATCTCATTGTTGGCATGCATTATGGTGACAAGAAGCGTCTCATCGCAGATAGCCTTCTCGACTTCTTCCGGATCGACCAGGCCGTGCCTGTCCACCGGCAGGGATGTCACCCTAAAACCAAGTTTTGTCACCATTTTTAATGACTTCTGCACCGCCTGGTGTTCGATTTCCGTCGTGATGATATGCCTTTTCTTCTTAGGCGCGGCGAGACAAACGCCTTTTATGGCATGATTGATCGATTCAGTTCCACCGGAGGTGAAGATAATTTCCGCAGGCGAGGCGTTAATTAGGCGCCCTACGTTTGCCCGTGACTCCTCCAGGGCTTCCATAGCGGCGTCTCCGATTCGATGCTGACTCGTTGGGTTACCGTAACTTTCCTGGATGTATTTGATCATAACATCCTTGACCAGCGGATTAAGAGGGGTGCCGGAAATATGGTCCAGATATATTGTCTGCATAATTCACTTCCTTTCTGGAGTTAACCTGAATCCGTGGGATTATATATGCTTTTCTGCCTCAAATAGCCAAAAAACGAAACCGTCCCCCGTTCTTTACTACGGTATCATCTTTGTCTTGGCAGGCTATTTACAAAAGCCTTTTTTCCCCATTGGCCAGTTCTTCGAGCCCCTGGTAATCAAGGATCGAAATACTACGATTACTAAGCTGGCTTATATACCCCTCCCGGGACATTTTTGCCAGGATGCGCGAGATGGTCTCCGGGATCGTTCCCAATAGGCTTGCCAATTGGTTTTTGGTGATGGGGATATCAACCAAGAGAGTTTCTTTGGCCTTGTTACTGTAAATTAGGTATGCCGCAAGCCTTCCCGGCACCTCCTTGAGGGAGAGATCTTCGATCATATTGCCGAAGATGCGCAGTCTTCGGGATAGGATGGCCAGCATGTTGAGTGCCAGAGAGGGGGTGCGGTTAATCAGATCAAGGAAATCTGTGCGGGGGAAAAAGAGGGCTTCAGATGTTTCCATAGTTTCGGCGTAAGCGGGATAGTTCTCCCCGGCAAATACCGGTACCTCCCCAAAAGGCTCTCCTTCCTGAAAGATATGAAGGATCTGTTCCCGTCCCTCCGGGGATAGCTTATATATCTTTACCGAGCCGCTCATCAGCACGTAAAATCCAAGGCAGTCCTCGCCTTCATTGAAGATAACCACACCTTTCTTGAAGGTCCTAAGGCGCGAAATTCCCACCAGGGCCTCGATGTTGCTCGGGGGAAGCCCCTGAAAGAGGAAAATTCTCGCTATGAAATTGTGTATCTTCATGGTAATTTCTCCCGCCGTTGAAATAACACCTACAATTGATTGCTGTCAAGGCCTCTTCCCGTTGCTCCGTAACTATTATCTTTGGCTGCGCGTAAAAGCTCCGGCTCCCCCAGACAGGAGGGGATAAAAAGGTGGAATATCAGCTATATTCACCATCACCGAAAAAACGTATTCCCTCAAGGGCTGGAGATGCGGCATAAATATTAAGGGACACAGGAGAGGTGAGACCGAAGAAGGAAATTTTTTGCTAGATCCCCCTTTTAGAAAAGATGGCATGGGGGATTAGGTCATAAAACTCACTTTTTTACGAAGCCCTCCAGATCAAATCTTGCATCCGGTCAAGGTTTTTTTAAAAAGCTTTTGACCCAAGTCAAGGAATTCAAAAATTGACGATGGTAAAGGTGCGTCAACATTTAATTCCCAAAAATAACCACAGAAAGGAGCAGTATCATGGAAGACGGAAGCATGTTTTGTTACCAGTGTGAACAGACGGCACGTGGTGTGGGATGCACCAAGGGAGGGGTATGCGGTAAAGACCCGGAAGTTGCGGCCCTCCAAGACCTTTTGACCTATGCAGCCAAGGGTTTATCACTGGTGACCCTGGCGGGTCGCAGAGTCAATGTGGAGGATCGTGAGGCGGATAGATTCCTTGCCGAGGCACTCTTTGCCACCTTGACCAACGTGGATTTTGACCCCGATAGGATTGTTGACCTGATTGAAAGGACGGCAAAAAAGAGGGCCGAGTTGGCAGCTAAGGTGACCAGGGCGGGAGGGGAGATTGCCCGAAACGGCGGGCCGGAATCATTTGTGCCCGCCCAATCGAAGGAGGGTTTGTTGGCCCAGGGACGTCAGGTGGGGTTTATGAGCGATCCTGCTATTGATCCGGACATCCAATCGCTCCAACATATTTTAATCTTCGGCATCCGGGGTGTGGCTGCCTACGCCCACCATGCCCGTCTATTGGGCGAGGAAGACCAGGCGGTCTATTCATTCCTGCAGGAGGGGCTTGCCGCCAGTCTGCGCAAAGACCTGGCCCTGGGTGATTTTGTTGGCCTCGTTCTCAAGTGCGGAGAAATCAACTTGCGGGCAATGGAACTACTCGATCTTGGACATACTAAGACCTATGGCCATCCGACACCGACCCAAGTTCCTTTAGGCTATAAAAAGGGCAAGGCAATTTTGGTTTCAGGCCATGACCTTATGGACCTGGAAAAACTGCTGCAACAGACCCAGGGCAGGGGAATCAATATATATACCCACGGCGAGATGCTTCCAGCCCACGGCTATCCAGGGTTGAAGAAATACAGCCACCTGTACGGTCATTACGGCACGGCCTGGCAAAATCAGGCTGCTGAATTTGCGGCCTTTCCCGGAGCAATTCTCATGACCACCAATTGTATCCAGCGGCCGCGGGATACATACCGGGACAACATTTTCACAACTGGCTGCGTTGGCTGGCCTGGGGTAACCCATGTTCCGGGGCCGGATTTTACAGCGGTTATAGAAAAGGCCCTGGCCATGCCCGGCTTCGCGGAGGATACAGCGGGCAAGGAAGTCCTGGTGGGTTTTGCCAGAAATACCGTTTTGGGTGTCGCCGGCAAGGTGATCGAAGCGGTCAAGTCCGGGGCGATCCGTCATTTCTTCCTGGTAGGCGGTTGTGACGGGGCCAAGCCGGGGCGGAATTATTATACCGAGTTTGTGGAAAAGGCTCCCAAGGATACCATCATCCTGACATTGGCCTGCGGTAAATTTAGATTTTTCGATAAGGACTTAGGCACGATTGGTGGGATTCCCCGGCTGCTCGATGTCGGGCAGTGCAACGACGCCTACTCGGCCGTCCAGATCGCAGTCGCCCTGGCCAATGCCTTCAAGGTAGGGGTCAATGAACTGCCCCTGTCGATGATTTTATCCTGGTACGAGCAGAAGGCGGTTTCCATCCTGCTTACGCTGTTATACCTGGGAATCAAGGGAATTAGGCTTGGTCCGTCGCTACCGGCCTTTATCACCCCCAATGTGCTCAAGGTGCTGGTGGACAACTTCGATATCAAGCCGATCGGAACCGCCGAAGGCGATTTGAAGGCAATTCTTGGGTAGGAAGAAAGGCTTTACGCCTGCTATTTAAGATCGTTCCCGCCGCATCCGGCGGGAACGATTCTTTAAACTTGGGGACGGGATGGTTTTCGTCCGCCTGTGAGTCCCAGGGCGGCGGCGCCTATAAGGCCCACGCCGGGGCGAACGATTACCTTGACCGGCGTTTGCTGTGGGATACCTGAGAGCCTGCCCTTATTGCAAAATGATTTTAGAAAAGAATCGCTTTTCAGCAATGGCAAGATGCGCGGTGGTAAGCCCCCGCCCAGATAAACGCCGCCACTGGCCAGAAACTTAAGCGCCAGATTGCCCGCTTCTGCTCCCAGCACGCTCACAAAAATTTCCATGGTGGCCCGGCAGATGGGGCAGGTATTTTCCAATGCTGAGGCTATGATTATCGGGGTTTGGTCTAAAGCGGACGCAATAATCTCGCGAATAGTCGCATTGGCCTGGCTGTAATTTCGCTTAAGCAGGAAGCGATATATCCGGGGGATGCCTAAGCCGGAACAGACCCGATTCCAGGAGACATGTCCCAGCTCCCGTGACAGGGCCAGATAGAGCTCCGCTTCCAGGGGACTGTTGGGGGCAAAGTCGGCGTGACCCCCCTCGGAAGGATGGTGTTCATAATCCTGGCCATTCCAGGTGAGAAAGGCTTCACCCAGACCCGTTCCCGGGGCGATGATTGCCATGTTTCCTCCTGATCCGGGGTTTCCCTCCTGGATAACGCAAAAATCATCCGGTCCCAAACAGCGGATCGACCAGGCCATAGCTAAGAGATCGTTGACCAGCTTTACCGATTCCACTTCAAGTTCTGCCGCAAGCGAGCTTTCGTCTATCTCCCATGTTAGGTTGGTGAGTTGGCAGCGTCCCGCGGTAACGGGACCCGCGACACCGAATACCGCCCGCCCCGGTTTTAACTTGCCACGGGAGATGAAATCACCTACCATTCCGGTTAAACTGCCATATCTTGCCGACGGCAGAATTTCCTCGTAAATCGGCATTAGCGGCCCTTGGAGAGAATTATAAATTCCCAGATGGGTTTTGGTTGCCCCCACATCGCCCGCCAAAAGAAGATGTTCTGCCTTGTCCGTTTTCATGAGTTCTTGGCCTGCGCCCCAGTCCTGATCTCCTCCTTAAGCCAGGCAAGATAATCTGGGCTTCCTTCGATGATTGGCAGGGCAATGATCTCCGGTGTCATATAGGGGTGCAGGGTCTTAATTCCCCTCTCTACCTGCGGGTACAAATCCCGCGAAGTCTTGATCAGGCATTGCCACTCCTGGCTTTTCTCCTTGTTCCCCTGCCACCAGTAGTGCGAAGTAATAGGTCCCTGGATCTGGACGCAGGCCGCCAGGCGTTGGTCGAGCAGCGCCTGAGCGATGAGCTCGGCGTTTTCATTGCTTTCGGTCGTGGTCACCACCTGGAGGTATTTCGTCATCATAAGGTTGCTCCCTTAGGTGAAAAACGTGTGCATTCATACATTATGATTGCCGCCGCCTGAGGAAGGCTTAATGATTCGGCCTCTCCCAAGCCCGGCACGGTCCATCTTTCGTCGGCCAGGCTGAGGATTTCCGCGGGCAGACCGTGGCTTTCGCTGCCTAAAATCAGGACAGTCGGCTTATGACAGGGGTGGGGGTTGATGCTTCCCATGGGGGTCGTTGCCGCCAGGAGATATTTTCCCCTTAGGCCGGCCAGATAATCGTACGCGGAAACATTGGCGCAAATGTTCAAATGAAACAGGCTCCCCATTGAGGCTCGCACCACTTTCGGATTGGTGTAATCTACCGAGCCGCGAGAGATGACCAGATTCCTGATTCCGAACCAATGGGCGGCTCGCATGATTGCCCCCAGGTTGTTGGGGTTGTTCGTTTGGTCAAGAAAAATGAGGTGACCCTCGCTTGGAGTAGGCCGGTGGTCTTGCTTACGCCGGGAGTGATCGACGGCCACCGCCATAATGCCTTCGGGGTTTTTATCCTGGGTGAGCTTACGCCAGTTAGCCTCCGGCAAAAAGTAAACCGGGATGCTGGAGGGTAAAGCTTGGAGAAAATGACGGTATTGGTCCTCTTTGGTTGCCAGAAGCAGCAAGGATTCGGTCGTCCAGGAGCTTTGGATCAACTCCTGAACGACCTTGAAGCCTTCCGCCAGAAAGCGACCGGTCTCACGCCGATGCTGCTCCTTGGTCAAGGCCAGCCAACTTTTGAGCAAGGCGACCGAAGGTTTTTTTATGGTCTGGTCTGAAAAAGTCATTCCCGCAGATAGAGCAATGAATCAGTGTTTATGTTCCTGCGGCTTGGGCGCACCTTCCTTCTTGGTGACGTCCTTGGCAGCCTCATGCTCTGCCCCGCCCATCATGCCCTTCATCATCATGCCGGGCATTTCGGTCATCATCTTGTCCAGACGTTCCATCAGGGCCTTGAGCTCCTGTCGGGCTCCCTTCTTCTCCTCGTCCGACATGCCGGCCAGTATTCGCTCCTGAACTCGGGCAATGTCCTGGATGGCCTTCATCAGGTTCTGCATCACCATCCCCTGGGCCATCATCCCCATCATTGGTTTCTGCATTGGCATGGCCTTGCCTTTCATCATCTCCTGACACATCATCATCATGGGTTTGTCCTTGGCCGGCTGCTCCTTCGCCTTGTGCATGTCCGCGTACGCCCCGCCGCTCAAAAAGGTCAGCGCCGCCACTGTCATCAATACTGTTTTCATACTTTTATACCTCCTCATAGTTATTTTCATTTTTAATTTGTTTTGTATTTCCCGGCCAGGATTACCAGGCCGGCCAGAATCATCAAGCCGGATAGTATCTGGCCCATACTGATAAATTGCCAAAACAGACCCAGTTGTTCATCGGGCTCACGGAAAAATTCAACGGTTATGCGGGCCAGACCGTAACCGATGAGATAGAGACATAAATGAAACCCCGGGGAAGCCTTTATTTTCCGCCCGCTCCACAGGACGATAAACAACAGCAATCCCTCGAGCAGGGCGGCGTAGAGCTGGGAGGGGTGACGCAGATGGCCTGAGGGGTCAAGCGGGAAATACATTCCCCAGGGAACCTGTGTAATCCGTCCGTATAGTTCGCCGTTAATGAAATTACCCAGCCTTCCGAAGCTAAAGCCCAGCGGCACCGCCGGTGCGAAGAGGTCGGCAAAGCGCCAGAAATCGATCTGACGGAGCCTGCAGAAGATGAGCGATCCCGCAAGCAATCCCAGCAGGCCGCCGTGGTAGGACATGCCGCTGATGCCGGTGAAGCGGATGCCGCCTTCAAAAGAGAAGGGCAGGATGATCTCCCAGGGGTGTTGAAGATAATAATCAATATTGTAAAATAAGATGTAACCAGACCTTGCGCCGATAAGGAGACCCAGAATAGCCCAGACAAAATAATCCTGGATAGTCTCCTGAGTATAAGAAAATTTCTCTTTTTTAATTCGGTAGGTTACCAGTAGATAGGTAATGGCGAAGGCCACCAGGTACATAAGGCTGTAATAGCGCAACTGAAAAAATCCTATTTCCAGCAGATTAGGGCTTATTTTACCTGGCAGGTGTTGCCAGAAGTGGAGCCATTCCATGGGTCGGCCTTCTTTAGGTTAGTAGGTTTCGCCTTTCAGAGCCTCAACGTAATGCTGGGCAGAAAAGGCGGCGGTGGCGCCATCTCCGCAGGCAGTGATCACCTGCCGCAGGCTTTTCTTGATGCAATCACCCGCGGCGAAAATCCCCTGGGCAGTGGTTTTCATCTCCTGGTCGGTTAGGATATAACCGCTTTGATCAAGATCAATTATGCCTTTGAGCAGCCAGGTATTGGGATTGAGTCCCACAAATATGAAAACTCCTTCGACAGGGAGCTCCGAAACTGATCCGGTCTTGAGGTTTCTAACTAAAAGCCTGCTAACCGTTTGTTCGCCTTGAATCTCTTGGACCACGGAATCCCAGAGAAATTCGATTTTGGCGTTTTTCAGTGCCCGATCGCGGAGAATCGCCGTCGCCCGGAGCCGGTCGCGCCGATGGATTATCGTTACCTTGCGGGCGAAATTGGTGAGAAAGAGGGCCTCTTGAATTGCCGTGTCGCCACCGCCCACCACCGCCACCTCCTGGTTACGGTAAAAAGGTCCGTCACAGGTGGCACAAAAAGATACTCCCTTGCCGATAAAGCTCTCCTCACCGAAAACGCCGAGCCGCCGCCAGTTGGTGCCGGTAGCGACGATCAAGGATAGTGTCCGGTAGGTATTGCCCTCCGTTGTTATTTCCCAGCCGGAAATATCGCCCGGCGGGGCGGGTGCTATCCCGGTTACGTCGCTATCGCTGATTTCCAGGCCAAACTGGCGGGCCTGCTTGATAAAGTTTTCAATCAGCTCAAAGCCTGATATTCCGCCGACAATCCCGGGATAGTTTTCGATGATGTCGGTTGCGGTAATCTGGCTGACGGTCGAGGCCCCCCGGATCATAAGCGCCTTGAATCCTGCCCGGGCCGCGTAGATTCCCGCCGTCAGTCCCGCCGGTCCGCCGCCGATGATGAGGACATCGTAAATTTGTCGCTGTTTTGCCTGCGTATTCATCAAGCCTCCCATGCGCTGTTGTTTTTATTTGGCTCCTTAAGGCATCCCGGCCGGGATGCCTTAAGGAAGGTCATCTCAATTAAGTCCGCCAGACCCCGGACATCATTTATATCCAGGCAGGGGACACCTATATCCATCATTTGATTGCTGGCCAGAGCCAGCAGGTTATCCCCGGGGCCTGAGAGGAGTTCCCGGTTAAGTTCCCGCCTGAAGACCTCGATCTTGGGATGAGGATTGCGTTTATAGCCCTCAGTTAAAATCAAATCAACATTGCGAATGTAGCGTTCTCTCAACTCGACTATTTCATGGTCGTGATCCACATCCTCGATGACCGCCACCTTTTGGGGGGAAGAGATAATCGTCATCTTTGCGCCGGCTTGCTTGTGCCGCCAACTATCCTTTCCCTTATGGTCGATATCAAAGCCGTGAACATCATGCTTGATTGTCGCCACCCGGTATCCCCGGCGGCTCAATTCAGCGATGAGTTTCTCCAGTAGGGTGGTTTTGCCGGAATCGGATTTGCCCACAATGGATACTATCGGTATCATGGTTTCTTTGGCTCCTCGTGAAGTCTCACTACTCAATACCGCAATAATTAGCTATTGACCATAGAAATTTTATCCACTATATAGGCTTGCCCTATCAGATCATCAACCAACTATTAAGGAAATGCCTGATGCAGAATTCACGTCTTTTTCAGTTACCACCTGTGATTCATTTCGGCTGCCATGCCTCCGATCAGGTAGGCCCCGAAGCGGCCCGTTTTAACGCACGAAAATGCTTTGTTGTGACTGACAATAATTTAGTTGGCCTGGGCAACGTAGAGCCGGTTCTTTCTTCTTTAAAAAAAGCTGGAATACCGGTTGCCGTTTATGATGGCGTGAATGACGAGCCCACCTTGAACCACGTGGCAGACGGGCTGGATATACTTAGGCAGGAGGGATGTGATTTGGTTATTGCCGTGGGCGGGGGAAGCCCTATTGATGCCGCCAAAGCCATCGCCATAATGGCGGTCAACGAAGGAAAACTTGAGGATTACCAGGGAGTGGGCAAGATCCCCCGGGCCGGCCTGCCGCTGATTGCCGTTCCCACCACCGCGGGTACCGGCAGTGAAGCCACCATCTATTCCATTATCACCGATCCGGCTAGAAACGTAAAAATGCCCATCGGCAGTCCCTATCTTTTGCCGCGGGCGGCATTGGTCGATCCGCTTTTGACCTTGAGTCTGCCGCCTAAGCTGACCGCCGCAACCGCATTAGACGCTCTTGTCCATGCCATCGAGGCTTATGTATCTCTCAAGGCCCAGCCGTTGAGTGATGTGATGGCCCTTTCCGCGGCCAGTCTCATCGTCGAAAACTTGATTACAGCCTGGGAGAATCCGGCTCTTCTTGAAGCCCGCACGAAAGTGATGCTGGGGGCGCTGCAGGCGGGGATGGCATTTTCCAATGCCTCAATCGCCCTGGTTCATGGCATGTCTCGCCCGATCGGGGCCAATTTCCATGTGCCCCATGGCCTTAGCAACTGTCTTATTTTTGCGGCGGTCACCGAATTCAGCATCCCCGGCAATCCTGGCCGCTATGCGGATATCGCCCGTGCTATGGGGGTAAATACCCGCGGACTTACCGATTTGCAGGCTGCCCTGGCCGGGCTTGATGTGATCAAGGGGCTATTGGCGCGGGTCAAGATGCCATCGCTGAAGGATTTGGATCTCGACAAGGACAAATTTACCGAGAAATTGGAACAGATGGCCAAAGACGCCATCGCCAGCGGTAGCCCGGCCAATAACCCCCGGGCAGCCAGCGTGGAGGAGATTGTCGCCCTCTATCGGGCATCCTGGTAACAATTGATTGCTATGCTTGATTTATCGTAAGGAGAACAATAGTGACCATTCCAGTATTGAAAAACTACATCAACGGCTGTTGGGAGGAATCGACGGCAGCAGAGTTTGGCGATGTTTGGTGCCCTGCCACCGGGGGAAAAATCGCTTGTGTGCCCTATTCGACAAAAGATGAACTTAACCGGGCAGTGGCGGCCGCCCAGGAGGCCTTCTGGGAATGGCGGACCACCCCCCCCTTGGCCCGGGCGCGTTATCTCTTTCGTCTTAAAGAGCGTTTTGAAGAAAGCTTCGAAGAGATCGCCCGGATTTTGGTGCTGGAACAGGGAAAAACGATTGATGAGTCCCGGGGCGAAATTCGCCGGATGATTGAAACGGTTGAGCACGCCACGGGAGTGACCACCATGATGGCTGGCTACTGCCTGGAAGATGTGGCCAAGGATGTGGACACCATCGCCGTGCGCCAGCCGATCGGCGTCTTTGCTTGTATCCCGCCCTACAATTTTCCGGCGATGGTTCCCTGGTGGTTTATGCCCTACGCCCTGGTGGCAGGAAACACTTATGTGGTAAAACCATCCGAGCAGGTGCCGATGACCCAGACCAGAATTTTTCAAATTATCGATGACGTCGGCTTCCCCGAAGGTGTGGTCAACATGGTCCACGGCTCTAGGGAGGTGGTCAACTCCCTGCTTTACAATCCACAGATCAAGGGTATCTCCTTTGTCGGCCAGACTGGAACCGCCCGCTACATTTATCAAGTCTGCGGCGAGACCGGCAAACGAGTTCAGGCTTTAGGCGGTGCCAAAAATTCTCTGGTGGTCATGCCCGACGCTGATCTGGCGCGGGGACTCCCGTCAATTATGACCTCCTTCTTCGGCTGCGCCGGACAGCGCTGCCTGTCCGGCTCCATCCTGGTTGCCGTGGGCGAGGCCTATGAGCCACTGAAGGAAAAATTTGTTGCTGCCGCCAAATCTCTGCGGGTAGGTAACGGCCTGGAGGAGGGTGTGGCCATGGGACCGGTGGCCAGCCGTGCCCATAAGGAAAAGATCCTGGGGTATATCGGCCAGGGCCTGGCCGAAGGTGCAAAGCTGCTGCTAGATGGTCGTGCGATTAAGGTGCCGGGTCATGAGGGAGGGTTTTTCATCGGTCCGACCATCTTTGATGACGTAACTTTGGATATGACAATCGCCCGGGAAGAAATTTTCGGTCCGGTGGTGGGAATCATTCGGGTAAATGATTTGGACGAAGCAATAGACCTGATCAACCAGAGTTCCTATGGCAACGCAGCCTGTATCTATACCCAAAGCGGGAGAGCGGCCAGGGAATTCCAGTACCGAGTGGCTCCCAGTATGATCGGGGTCAATATCGGCATTGCCGCACCAATGGCTTTTTTCCCCTTTGGCGGTACGAGAAACTCGCTCTTTGGCGATTTGAAGGGTCACGGCCGGGAGATATTTCAATTCTTTACCGATACCAAAGTCGTCATCAGCCGCTGGTTTTAGGGGGATTTCATGAAACTGGGTACCATCGGCGCCGTACTCTCTTTTGCCCTGGAGCGGGAAAAAAGTACTATTGCATTTTTGGATGATGTTTTGCAGCGAAAACCGTCCCAAACGGAGGAGCTTACGGCAGTCAGAATCATTAAAGCGAAACACCTAAGGGCTATCGAACAGCTAAGAAGGGAAAGTGTTACGGAAATGATTCTCGAGCCCATTGAAGGCCTGGATAGCGATGACTTTCCCCCCGCCGTGAGGCAGCCGGCCGGAGTGGCGTCGGATTATCAGCGTCTACTGGTTGCGGCCGAAAAGGACGTCGCCCGCTACCTGACTGATGCCGTCCCAAAGGTCACGCAGAAAGACATTGCCCGGATGCTAAAAAAAATAGCCCAGGAAAAAGAGGAGCTGGTGAAAAGCCTGCAAGGTCTCGTGCCGCCGGCACAGTCTTAAAGAGAAATCCGGCCTGTTGTGAGGGCGTCATTATTGTCGGCTTCGGGGAGATAGCTGCTTTTGTAGTCTCGCCCCTTGTGGCGGCTTTCGCGATGAATATTGCCACACGGGCGGAAGACCCGCGATTCACCAACAATTTTTCCTGGCGAGTGGTTTAGCGTAAACGCCGCATCCGGATTTTTTGCGACATCGTCATAGTCAGGATAGTGATGAGGAACAGTATCCGAGGAAATACCTGCAACGCTCAGGAACAGGCAAGACCGCCATTAAAGACGCTTTCTTTGATTGACGGGGTTGCGCTCATTGTCGGCATGGTCATCGGGACTGGTATCTTTAAGACGCCTTCTTTGGTTGCGGCTAATACCGGATCAGACGGGGCTTTTTTCCTTGCCTGGGTCATGGGAGGGGTTATTTCCATTATCGGCGCTCTGTGTTATGCCGAACTGGCCATTACCTATCCCCATGCCGGGGGTGATTACCATTACCTGACCCGCGCTTTTGGAAGAAATGTGGCCTTTTTGTTTGGCTGGGCCCGGATGACGGTCATTCAACCCGGCTCGATCGCTCTTTTGGCCTTTGTCTTTGGCGATTATCTTTCGCAAATTCTCCCATCGCCCTTTAATGCTTCCTTATGCGCCGTTTTGGTAATTCCGGCCATGACCGCTATGAACATCATGGGAACCAATAAAGGCGCCGGTACGCAGACTCTCCTCACGGCGCTAAAAGTTGTAGGTCTGATGGTGGTGTTGGTTGCGGGAGTCTTTTTTGCACCTGAATTACCACGCGCTGATACTTCGCCTACCCAGTCGTCGGCCTCCTTCGGGCTCGCCATGGTTTTCGTTCTATTGACGTTCAGCGGCTGGAATGAAGTGGCCTATATTTCGGCCGAACTTCGGGAAGGGAAGCGCAACTTGATTCGTGCGTTACTTTGGGGGCTTGGCGCCATCACGGCCATCTATCTTTTTGCTGGCTTTGCTTATGTGAAGGGATTGGGATTAAGCGCCATGAGCCAATCCGAAGTGGTAGCGTCCGATCTTATGCGCGCCTCCTTCGGCGACGACGGGGCTAGAGTCGTTAGTGTTTTAATCGCCATTTCAGCTTTGGGCGCGATGAATGCTACGATCTTCACCGGTGCCCGTTCCAATTATGCCATTGGCCAGGATTTTGCGCTGTTTAACTTCCTTGGCCGCTGGCAGGAAAAGGGGAATGTTCCGGTTAACGCCCTCCTGCTTCAGGGAACCATTGCCTCGGCATTGGTAATTCTAGGTACGATGACCCGCCAGGGTTTTGTAACCATGGTTGACTATACCGCCCCCATATTCTGGTTGTTCTTTCTACTTACTGGGTTATCTCTTTTTGCCCTAAGGCGGCGAGAGCCCGACCTGTTGCGTCCGTTCAAAGTTCCTCTTTATCCAGTCGTTCCCATATTGTTCTGTATCTCCTGTTTCTATATGCTGCGAGCCAGCCTGGCCTATACCGGTATCGGCGCCCTCATTGGGCTTGCCGTTTTTTTCGGCGGCGCGATGATTCTATTACTGGCGCGTGCCGGGGAGGGAAAACGCAAATAGAGTTGCCGAAGATTCCTAAATGAGAGAGGCTTTCGAGGAGGTGAAAGATGATACCAAAGCTTGGTACCTACGAGGAAGTGTACAGTGCTTTCCGCTGGCCGCAACTTGAGTATTTTAACATCGGCCAGGCGGTGTGCGATCAGTGGGCAGGTGATACCGGGCGGCTCGCCCTGATCTTTGAGGATGAAAACGGCAGGGAGCAAAGATACACCTTCGCCGCCTTAAAAGAGCTCTCCGATCGGCTGGCCAATGCCCTGACCCACGAGGGCCTTTCGCGGGGGGACAGGGTGGGAATCCTGCTGCCCCAATGCCCGGAAACGGCCGTTTCCCATATAGCCATTTACAAAATTGGTGCCATTGCCATTCCCCTCTTTACCCTCTTCGGCCCGGATGCCCTGGAGTATCGCCTGGCTAATTCTGAGGCGAAGGCCATTATCACCGATCCGGCGAATTTGGAGAAGATCCTGTCGATCCGTGATAGTCTCCCCCAACTGCAAGTCATAATAGTGACCAGAGGCGCCAAAGAAGAAGGCGTGATCGATTTTTGGGCTGCCCTGGAAAGGGCCTCCTCCCGTTTTACTCCTATCCTGACCCGGGCCGATGATCCGGCGCTGATTATCTACACCTCAGGCACTACCGGCCCCCCCAAGGGAGCGCTTCATGCCCAGCGGGTGCTGTTGGGACATCTGCCCGGGGTGGAGTTCTTCCATAACTTTTTCCCCCAGCCGGGTGATCTCTACTGGACGCCGGCCGACTGGGCCTGGATAGGCGGGTTGATCGACGTCCTTTTGCCCAGTTGGTATCACGGTGTTCCCGTTTTGGCCTGCCGGGCGAAAAAATTCGACCCGGAGCAGGCATTTCATCTGCTGGCAAAATACCGGATACGAAATTGTTTCATGCCCCCTACGGCGCTAAAACTAATGCGGCAGGTAACAAAACCGCGGCAGCGCTACCATTATGACCTCCGAACCATTGGCTGTGGAGGAGAAACTCTGGGAGAGGAACTACTCCAGTGGGGCCGCGAGGTGATGGGAGTGCAGATCAACGAGTTCTACGGCCAGACGGAGGTGAATCTGGTGGTGGGCAACTGCGCCGAGATCATGGAAGTTCGCCCCGGCTCGATGGGTCGGGCCATTCCTGGTCATTTGGTGGAGGTTATCGATGAAGAAGGAAAACCGGTGCTAGCAGGCGTCACCGGAGAGGTAGCCATCAAGCGGCCCGATCCGGTCATGTTTCTCGAATATTTCCGCAATGCCCAGGCAACGAGCGATAAATTTATCGGCGACTGGGCAACAACCGGAGATCTGGCCAAAAAGGATAAGGATGGTTACTTCTGGTTTGTAGGCCGGAAAGATGACCTGATTACCAGCGGCGGTTACCGGATTGGACCAGCAGAGATCGAGGATTGCCTGATCAAACACAGGGCGGTGGCGCTCGCGGCCGTAATCGGCAAGCCCGATCCCATCCGGGGCGAAATCATCAAGGCGTTCATTGTCCTTAAACCCGAAGTGCAGGGTTCGGCAGTTTTGGAAAGCGAGATCAAGGACTTCGTCAAAAATAGGCTGGCCATGCACGAATATCCCCGTGAAATTGAGTTCGTCTCCGATCTCCCCATGACATCGACGGGTAAAATTATGCGCAAGGATCTGCGCCAAAGGGAGAAGGATAGACAGGTAGGGCGCCAGGGAGAACCATAAGATGAACAGCTTGCAACGTATCGAAGAACTGGAAAAAAAGTTGCGGTTCTACGAAATCATCCTCAATAGCATCCACCATGGGGTGATGATCACCGACCAGGCGGGAAAGGTCATTTTTTTCAGCAAGACCTACAGTAACTTTCTGGGCTTAAGCCCGGAAGAAGTGCTGGGGAGGCACTGTACTGAAACAATTGAAAATACCAGGATGCATATCGTCGGCCAAACCAGGGTGCCCGAGATCAACCACTCGCAGCGGATCAACGGCCTGGACATGGTGGTCCAGCGGATACCCATTGAAATGGAAGACGGGCAGCTATTTGTCTTCGGTCAGGTGATGTTCAAGGATGTAAGAGACGTCCATACCCTAGCCAAGCGGCTTAATGTCCTGGAAACAAAAGTGGAGCTTTATGAAAAGGAACTGACGTCGCTTAGATCTTCCAAATACACCTTCGACAATATCGCCGGGGACAGCCGGATCATACAGGAAATAAAGAATCAGGCGCTGAAAGCGGCCGCTACCAATGCCCCGGTGCTGCTCATCGGCGAAAGCGGCACCGGCAAGGAACTATTTGCCCATGCCATTCACTACGCCAGCAGCAGGAGAATCCATCCCTTTATCCGGATAAACTGTTCAGCCATTCCCCGGGAACTCATGGAGGCGGAACTTTTCGGCTATGAGCCGGGGGCCTTTACCGGGGCAGGCAACAAGGGAAAGCCGGGGAAATTCGAACTCGCCCAAGGGGGAAGCATCTTTCTTGACGAGATCGCGGAACTCCCGCTCGATGTCCAACCGAAGCTGCTGCGGGTGCTAGAAGAAAAGGAACTGGAGCGGCTGGGCGGTACCCGCTTGACGAGACTTGATTTTCGTTTAATTGCCGCTACCAACAAAGACCTGCTCCAACTGGTCGAACAGGGGAGGTTTCGGAAGGACCTCTACTACCGCTTAAACGTGATACCCCTCTATATTCCTCCCATCCGGGAAAGAAAAGAGGATATCGCCATAATAGCCAAACACCTGATCGAAAAATTTAACCGCGAACAGGCTACTAGGTTGGTGGAGATATTACCGGAAGCAATGGATATACTTAAGACATATTCCTGGCCGGGTAATGTGCGTGAACTCTCTAATGTCCTGGAGCGGATCCTCTACACCATCGATGGCGACATGATCACGCCCTGGCATCTGCCAACCTTTCTGCAGAATACCTGGGAAGAGGCGGCGGGATTCAAGGAGACCCAACTCAAATCGCTGAATCTATCCCGAGAGAAAGACGCTATTCTGCGCTGTCTAAACCTGGCTAAAAACAACAAGGTCGAGGCGGCCCGCCTGCTGGGAATCCACCGGACCGGCCTCTACCGGAAAATGAAAAAATTAGACATCCCACTGACGCAAGAAGTGTAGCATCTTGTCTACATGTAGCATACTGTAAACAACAGTGCGAGCGAGCAGGCTCAGCCAACTTCTTCAGCATTTTACCCATGTAGCAGTTGAGATACACCGCTAAAACCTTATTCCAACAGTTTGCCGATTCCAACCAGTCCTACCGTGGGTTTGGACGCAATTGTCATTATGGCATGATTGTTGCGGTACAAGTTTTATCCGAAAATAATAAATTAATTCCGTAACCGCCACTCTTATGGTTTTCCCGGGTAAAACCCCACGCGCTCTAAGCGATGCCGTTTTGATGAAGTATCGTTTCTTGAAAAAGGAGGCAACCCATGGAGCCACAGATAAACAATGAACTGCAGGAGCCTTTAATCTGGCAGGATGATGTTTTGGTTATCAAAGATAAAAATTTCATTTCCCAAAATGTTGCTATCGTGACTGGCGCCGCCAGTGGTGTTGGTCGGGCGGTGGCTATTGCCCTGGCGGTAAATGGGCTTAAGGTAGTGGGAACCGATTTGAATGTTGATGGCGGCAAGCTTACCGTAGAGAGGGCCAAAATGCTAGGCGGCGAGGTTGTTTTTGTTCCGGCGAACCTCGAGAATGACGATGAGATCGAAGCTCTGGTTAAAACCGCCGCCTCACACGGCGCAATCAAATACCTCTGCAACATTGCGGGATTCCAGCACATCAACGCGATCGAAGATTTTCCTATGAGTATCTACGACAAGATGCAGCGGATTATGCTTCGGGCCCCCTTCTTCCTCTCCAAGCTCTGTATCCCCCATATGAAGAGCAGCTCGGGCGGAACCGGAGCAATCGGCAACATGTGCTCGGTCCACGGTCATATGGTAACTAAAAATAAACCGGTTTACAACATAACCAAGTTTGGGCTGCGCGGTCTTTCCCAGTCCATCTCTGCTGAAGGGGGGGGGGGAAT
>JBBIRO010000012.1:0-32636 GCA_037441775.1 Syntrophobacterales bacterium | reverse complement strand
AGCGTCGGTTTTGTCAAAACTCCGCTGGCTCTGAAGCAGATACCAGAACAGGCACGGCAGCGGGGGATAACGTCTGCCGAAGTGGTGCGGGACATCATGATGGGCAGATCCCAGGTGAAGGATATGATGACGCCGGTGGAGGTGGCCAATCTCTTCGTCTTTGGCTTTTCTGCTCACGGCAATTATCTGGTGGGCGGCGATCTACTCTTTGATGGCGGCATGGTCAAGACCTATTGAGCTGACCTTTTCATTGGTTTTTTGTATTTTCGTTCAAAGGAGGTGATTGCGGCAGGGATAAAAAATTGGCACCTCGGGAAACTCGTAGCAACTACTGCTGCGAGAGGCAGGCAGAACGGATAAAACATAAAAAAAGGGGGTTAAAGATGAAAAGAATACTGGGAATTATCTTTGCGTCGATCATGTTTACAGCTTTTTCCATCGGAGCGGCCTGGTCCCAGACTATCCACTGGAAGCTCGCTTCCACCTGGACTCCGGCGATTAACATTATCGAGGTTGACAAACGCTTCGCCAAACTGGTGGGGGAACTCAGCGGCGGTCGACTGCAGATCAGGGTGCATAGCGCGGGTGAACTGGTTCCGACTCCGGGTGTTTTTGACGCCGTCTCCAGAGGGACTGTGGAGGCGGGCGGCGACTGGCCCGGCTACTGGGGCGGTAAAAACTCCGTTTTCGACCTGATGGGTTCCTACCCCATGGGGCTGGGCCAGTATGACTACGTCAACTGGTACTATCATGGCGGGGGGAAGGACCTTTACAATGAAATGTACGGCAAATTCAACATGGTCTATTTCCTGTGCGCCGTAACCCCCATGGAGTCGGGAGTCCGCTCCCGGGTTCCCATCAAGAACCTGGCTGATTTCAAAGGCAAAAAACTCCGCATGGCTGGTCGCGCCATGGGCCACATTCTAAAAAGGCTAGGAGCCGCCCAGGTGATGCTGCCCGGCGGGGAGATCTATCAGGCCCTACAGTTGGGGACCATTGACGGCGCCGAGTTCAGCAGTCCTTCGATCGACTGGGGGATGGGTTTTGCCGAAGTGACCAAGTTCAACCACGGCCCCGGCTGGCATCAGCCGGCCTCCGTTATCGGAGTGATGATTAACAAGGACGCCTGGGCAAAGCTGCCGGCAGATCTTAAACTGATCGTCGAGTATGCCGCTCAGGCTACCACGGCCTATATGAGCAGCTGGTTTGAGGTTGGTAACATCGAGGCCCTGGAAAAATTCCGCAAAGCAGGCACCCAGGTACTCAAAATCCCGGCGGAAGAAATGAAGAAAGTCGAGGAATACGCCTGGGAATATCTCGTTGAGGAATCGGCCAGGAACCCCGATTTCAGTAAAATGGCAGTTTCCATGTTCCAGTATTTCAAGGACTTCCGGATTGCCCGGGATACCCAGGAACCTTTCACTCATGGCAGGAATCCGGGAAGCCTGCCTAATCTGCCTGGCCTGAAATAGGCCACGGCTATTGGACTCCCCTGGCGACAGGGGGGTCCAATAAATCCGCATGCACAGAGGATTATCATGATGGAAGAAAGTAAGTTAGGCCTGATAGTAAAAAATATAGATCGGCTGAGCGAATGGAGCGGCAAACTGTTCAGTTTCCTGGTCGTTCCCTTGACCTGTCTGATTGTCTTTGAGGTGATCTCCCGGGCCATGAATGTTCCGACCATATGGAGCTTTGAACTGAGCAATTTCCTCTACGGGGCCCACTTCATGCTGGTGGCTGCCTACGGGCTTAAACATTCCTCCCATGTGAGCATCGACTTGATTGTCAAAGGGTTTTCAACCCGGACTAAAGCGTATATAGCCATTTTCAATTATGTGGTTTTATTTTTTCCTTTTGCGTTCGTTATCTTAGCTTACGGAATATCCTACGCGTTCGATTCCTGGTCGATGTGGGAGCGCTCCTGGAGCACTTGGAGCCCGCCATTGTATCCCATCAAGACGGTCATTCCCTTAACGGCCTTGATGCTGATCATTCAGGGCCTGGCGGAGTTTCTTAAAATCATCTCATCCTTGCAAGACGAGGGGGCAAAACGATGAGTCCAGAAATGATAGCCATTTCCATGTTTGTTGTCCTGGTGGTTTTTTTATTTTTGGGTCATCCACTGGCCTTTGTCTTGGGCGGGGTGGGCGTAATATACGGCTACATCTTTATGGGGGCCAATTTTGTGCCAATAGTTATCAACCGTATATACGGGGTAATGGACAACTTTGTCCTGGTGGCGATAACCTTGTTTATTTTAATGGGGAATTTTCTCACCGTCTCCGGCGTGGCCGACGGCCTCTTCAAATCACTGCGCTTCCTTTTAGGACCGATCCGCGGCGGCCTGGGACTGGCGGTCATTTGGGTTTGCATCGTCTTTGCCGCCTGTACGGGCATAATAGGCGCCTCGGTGGTTACCATGGGACTTTTAGCTGGCCCCCTTCTAATCCGCTATGGCTATCAAAAAGAGATGACCATGGGAATGGTTGCCGCCGGCGGCAGCCTGGGCATCCTGATCCCACCCAGCATCATGCTGGTCATTATGGGTGATCAGGCGGCCATTTCGGTGGGCCGGCTCCTTTTGGGCGCGGTCTTCCCCGGAGTTGCCCTGGGTATCCTATATATGATCTATATTGCGATCCGCTGCGGCTTAAACCCGTCGTTGGGACCGCCCGTGCCCCCCGAAGAAATGGTCGGCATTTCCAAAAAAGAGGTCATAATAGACTCGTTGAAATATGCGCTGCCGCCGCTGGGGCTTATCTTCACCGTTTTAGGTTCCATCTTTTTTGGGTTGGCAACACCGACGGAGGCGGCCGGCGTTGGCGCCTTTGCCGCCTTTATCCTGATGGTTATTTACGGCAAATTTTCATGGGATACTTTCAAGGACTGTCTTTACCAGACCGCCAAAGCCACTACCATGGTGTTGATCATCGTGATCGGGGCCTCTTGCTTCACAGCGGTATTCCTTGGGATGGGAGGCGGCACCGCGCTGGTTGACGCCATGCTGGGGCTGGGATTGGGGAAATGGGGAACCTATTTCCTGATGATGTTCGTCCTGATCATTTTAGGGATGTTCATTGAATGGATCGGTATCGTGATGATTGTCTTCCCCATTTTTCTGCCGGTCGCCAAGGCCCTGGGCTTCGATATCGTATGGTTTGTCATCATGATGGCGGTGAACCTCCAGATGTCGTTTCTCTCGCCGCCCTTCGGCTATGCCCTCTTCTACCTTTCCGGTCTGGGAATCAAGGATGTAAAATTGTCCCATATCTATCGCGGCGTAATACCTTTTCTGATCATCCAGCTCATCGGGCTTTTGATCTTTACCTACTGGCCGGCCTTGACCTTATGGCTGCCGAATTTGATGCTCAGGTGAGGCTGTTTTGAGCAAGATGGGGCAAAGAAAACAGAGAAAACGCAATGATAGGTAAGACACTGCAAGAGCTGAGAGTTGGTGACCGAGCTGAATTTGCCAAAACGATTACGGAAGCCGATGTGTGCCTTTTTGCCGGGGTGACGGGCGACATTAATCCCGCCCATATCAATGAGCAATACGCTAGACAGACATTTTTCAAGACGCGAATCGTGCACGGGATGCTGTTGGGCGGGCTGATTTCCGGAGTGCTCGGCAACAAGCTACCGGGGCCGGGAACAGTATATCTTAAGCAGGAACTGAAGTTTCTTGTGCCTGTGCACATCGGCGACACCATTACCGCCGCGGTTGAAATAATCGAAATAATGGCAAAAAATGTGAGAGTCAAAACGACTTGCATCAATCAGGATGGTTTGCTCGTTTTGGACGGCGAGGCAATTGTAAGCCCGCCCCGGCCGTTCTCCAATGCCAGCGGAGGCATAAGATGAATGACGGCGGATGGACCCAGGTTGCTGCTCATCCTATAACGTCATCCCTTTCGCAGCAGCGGTTGGGGAAGGGGAAAGTTGTATCCGCCGCCGAGGCGGTTCAGATCATTCGTGACGGCGACACAGTGGCGACCGGCGGATTTGTCGGCATCGGCTTTGCCGAAGAGATTGCCATTGCCCTGGAAAAGCGATTCCTCAATACCGGCCACCCCCGGGAACTGACCCTGTTGTATGCCGCCGGTCAGGGCGACGGCAGGGACCGCGGGCTCAATCACCTCGGCCATGAGGGCCTGGTCAAGAGGATTGTGGGGGGACACTGGGGTCTGGCTCCGAAACTCCAGAAGCTCGCCTTCGAAAACAAGATAGAAGCCTACAACCTGCCTCAGGGTGTCATATCGCAGATGTTCAGGGATATCGCCGCTCACAAGCCGAGGACTATTTCGTCGGTCGGCCTGGGAACATTTGTCGATCCCAGAAATGGTGGCGGTAAAATTAACGCTGTAACCACCGAGGCTCTGGTGGAACTCATCTCCTTTGACGGACAGGAGTACGTGGCCTACAAGACCTTCCCGATTAATGTTGCAATATTAAGGGGTACCACGGCCGATGCCGATGGTAATGTAACCATGGAAAAGGAGGCCCTGACCCTAGACAGCCTGGCGATGGCGATGGCCGCCAAGAATTCAAGCGGCTATGTCATAGTTCAGGTGGAGCGGATTGCCGAACGGGGTTCTCTAAGGGCCAGGGAAGTGAAAATTCCCGGAATTATGGTGGACTGTATAGTAATGGCCGGGCCGGAAAACCACTGGCAGACCTTTGCTCTACCCTACAATCCATCATTCAGTGGAGAAATTCGCGTTCCGACTCACTTCATCCCGACTATGGAAATGGGAGAGCGCAAGGTTATCGCCCGACGGGCCGCGTTGGAACTTCAGGCCAACAACCTTGTCAACTTGGGGTTTGGAATGCCGGAGGGGGTAGCCGAAGTCGCCAACGAAGAAAAAATTCTTGATTACATAACACTTACCGCCGAACCGGGGGTGATCGGAGGCATCCCCGCCGGAGGCCTCAATTTTGGCGCCGCGACTAATACCGATGCGCTCATCGAAATGAGTTCCATGTTCGATTTTTACGATGGCGGCGCTCTGGACCTCTGCTGCCTGGGAATGGCTCAGGTTGACGCGCAGGGGAATGTCAATGTGAGCAAGTTCGGTCCTAGACTTGCCGGCGCGGGAGGTTTTATCAACATCAGCCAAAATGCGAAGAAGCTCGTTTTTATGGGTACCTTCACTGCCGGGGGACTGCAAATCTCGGTGCAAGAAGGGATGTTGAAGATAATTGCCGAAGGCAGGGTCCGAAAATTTGTTTCCCAGGTGGAGCATGTAACCTTCAGCGGGAAATACGCCCAAGCCAAAAGGCAACCGGTGAGTTATGTGACCGAACGTTGCGTCTTTACCCTAGCCGAGGAGGGCATGACCCTTTCAGAGGTGGCCCCTGGTATCGATATCGAGAGGGACATCCTGGCCCTAATGGACTTTAAGCCCATTATTAAAGGCGATCCCGCCGTCATGACTGAAAAAATATACCGACCAGAACCGATGGGTCTTGGTAAATTTATGCTCGATCTGACCATTGAAGAGCGGTTGAACTACGATCCGGCCAAGAACATCTTTTTCGTCAATTTTGAAGGGTACTCGATCAAATCGAGCCTGCAGGTGCAAAAGATCAGAGAAGCTGTCGAAAATATCCTCCTGCCTTTAGAGAGACGGGTTTATGCAATAGTAAACTATGACAACTTCAGTATCGCGCCGGACCTGGTGGACGAGTACACGGACATGGTCAAGTACCTGATGGAAAACTTGTATTCCGGCGCCAGCCGTTATACCACCAGCGCCTTTATCAGAATAAAACTGGGCGACGCGCTGAAGAAAAGGGATGTGGCGCCGCGTATTTTTGAAACTCTGGAAGAAGCTCATCGGGAAGTAGAGAGGGAGGTGATGGGACGCTGTTAACTTGTTAACTTACTGCTTCCGCTGAGAAGCGCCTTGCCGGAGGGTTGGATTGCTTAATAGAAAGTTGATAAGTTAAACGCGTCCCTTGCTAAACCGTACCTTACTAAACCCCAAGCATATTGTCATGCCGGCGCTACCTAAATCTCTTTACACCTTGCCCTTTTTTGTCTTGACAACCGGCTGGTTGCTCACGATAATAACCCATAGTTTGTTTAAGGGAACAATAATGAAAAATTCCAGTTAAGGAGAAAAGGTCGTTATGACAACAGAAATCAGGGCCGGTGAATTGAATGCCGAGCAGTTCATTGCCGATAAAGTGACGGAAATAAGAAAAAACGTTGGCAAGGGCATTGCCATCAACGCTCTGTCCGGAGGGGTTGATTCATCAGTCGTGACGGCCCTGGGTCACCGCGCTCTGGGCGACCGACTCAAAACCTGCTTTATCGACAACGGACTCATGCGGCAGAATGAGCCGAAACAGGTCAAATCGCACTTCCAGTCAATCGGCATTCCAATAGAAATTATTGACGCCAGAAAGGCTTTCTTTAAAGCTCTGAAAGGTATTACGGACCCTGAGGAAAAACGGGAGGCCATTACCCAGACTTTCTATAAAGACGTATTCGCACAGTTGGTTGTGCAGAGCGGCGCGAAGCATCTCCTCCAGGGAACCATTCTTACGGATATTGACGAAACCGTGGCGGGGATCAAGCGGCAGCACAATGTTTTTGAGCAGCTCGGCATCGATCCCCAGAAGGCATTCGGTTATAATATTATCGAGCCCCTGATTCAACTGCGCAAGGACGGGGTGCGCAAGGTCGGGGCGGCGCTGGGCCTGCCGGCGGCGCTTTTTGACCGGATTCCTTTTCCCGGACCAGCCTTGGCGGCACGGGTACTGGGGGAGGTGACGCCGGAACGCGTGAAGATCGTCAGGAAAGCCACCGCCATTGTGGAAAAAGAACTGTCAGGGATGAAAGTCTTTCAATATATGGCCATACTGCACGAGGACCGCGTAACGGGTATTCGGGATGGGCAAAGGGATTTCGGCCTCCAGATAGAGGTGCGTTGCTGGGACAGTGTCGATGCCCGATCGGCAAAGGCGACGAGATTGCCCCATGAAACTCTGGAGAGAATCGCCGGCAAGATCGTCAATGCAATTCCTGGCGTGGTCAGCGTGACCTATAACATCACCCCGAAACCGCCTTCAACCATCGAAGCGGTATAGGAATCGCCTCATAATTGACGTCGCGCCATTGCTGTTAGACCAGAAATAGATTCCTGCTGGAAAAATTGGGTTCACTGGTTAGATTGACACCCAGGCGCCTCAATCCCGCCTCGTCGCCGGGAGTAGGTATGTGGGTGATATGAACTTCGCATCCCTTGAGTTCTTTTAGTTTTTCGATGGCCAGTAGCGCCGCCGAATTAGTTGTCGCACTGATACTGAGTGCAATGAGTGTTTCCTCCAAATCGAGACTGACTGATTTTTCGTTGAGGATGTCCGTCTTCATATTTCTTACGGCGTCAGTGATATATGGAGGCAGCAAGGTAATCTTGTCTGGTATATCGGCAATATATTTAATGGCGCGCAGGATCATGCTTGATGCTGCATGCATCAGCGGGGAGTTATTGCCGGTGATGATGGTGCCGTTTTTTAACTCGATTGCCGCGCCGCAGTAGATCCCCTCGTTTCCTTTATTTTGTTCCTGCGCCTCTTTGGCAGCCTGTAATGCCGGTCCGACAACAGGACGATCATCCGGATGGATATTGAGGTTCTTGAGAATGAGCTCGATTCTCTGAACAGTTTCCCTGTCGGAAAATCCCAAGACATATTCGCAACGGTAGCGGTAATATCGCCGAATCACCTCCTGCTTGGCCGCTTTCATGACAACATCGTTGTCGATGATGGCAAATCCTGCCCGGTTAACGCCCATGTCCGTCGGCGAATTGTAGAAGGAATTGCCGCCGGTAATTTTTTCGATAATCCGTTTAACAATTGGGAACACCTCAACATCACGGTTATAATTCACTGCTTTTTCGTTATAGGCTTCCAGGTGAAAGGGATCGATCAGGTTGAAATCCCGGACATCCACCGTGGCCGCTTCGTAGGCCACGTTTAGGGGATGTTTGAGGGGCAGGTTCCAGACGGGAAAGGTTTCAAACTTGGCGTAGCCGGCTTTAACGCCACGCCGGTATTCATGATAAAGTTGCGATAAACAGGTGGCAAGTTTGCCGCTTCCGGGGCCGGGCCCGGTCACAATGACCAAAGGTTTATCGGTTTCTATGTATTCGTTGGCGCCGTATCCCTGATCGCTTACAATCGCATCCACATCTGTAGGATACCCTTGAGTAAAGCGATGCGTGAAAACCCTGACGTTTCTCCTTTCCAGTCTGTTTTTGAACAGTTGCGCCGCCGGTTGGTGATCAAAACGGGTGATCACTACACCCAGGACATTGACGCCTAAGTTCCGAAGTTCATCGATCAGCTTGAGGGCGTCGGAATCATAAGTGATGCCGAAATCGGCCCGGATTTTCTTTCTTTCAATGTCCCCGGCATAGATACAGAGCAAAAAGTCGGACTTGTCTTTCAACTCCTGAATCAGCCGCATCTTTACGTTAGGGTCGTAACCGGGCAAAACACGGGATGCATGATAATCATAAAGCAACTTGCCCCCGAATTCGAGGTAGAGCTTGTTGTGAAACCGTTCAACTCTTTCGAGGATATTTGCGGTCTGCTCACGGATATACTTTTCATTGTCAAAGCCTATTTTGTCATGCATGAATGAATGCGATCCTCAGCTGCTAAGCACTTTTGCTCGTTTAGATTTTTGTCCTGAACTTGAATTAGGCCTAATTAAATCAGGGTGCAGTTTTGAAGTTTCCTTTCGGCAATATAGACCAAGAAATTTCTGATGTCAAAGTAATATGCCTTGGCTTTGAATGAAAGCGGAAACCGGGGATAGAAAATTGGGCAAAAAAATGTCACGGCTGCCATCTCGCCATATCTTATCCCGCACGGAGCGGGGGAGTCAGGTTTTTTCCCGGCCAGGCATGTTATCGGACCACCTGTAACTTAATCCTTACCCCGGTAAGAATTCAGTCTTGCATGTTGGCGGTTAAAATAAGGGGGGGTAAAAAAGGAGGCGCCGCCCCTTGCGGGCGTAATCGGTCTTGACTATTGCCAAGCTGGACAAAGGGCACAAGGCTCGCGGCTACCGAAAGATGCTTTGGCAGTCCCGGTTCCTGCCGGAAAATTCGTCGTCCCCATGCGGCCTTTTTAACTTGACAAAATAGCTATCTTTTCCTAGTACTGCGCTAAATATTGTACAAGACATCTGTTCGCAAGAATAATGCCCCAATAGGAGCTGCCTGTGGATAAAAACACCGCAATAATCACATCGAGCTATGATGAAGTTCCCTACGAAAGCCATCCCTTTCCGCAGAGCCACCCGGACAGGCTTGCCACAGTGGGGACGATTTTCGGGATGAAGCCCGCGCCGGTAGTAAAATGCCGGGTACTGGAGCTTGGTTGTGCCGGCGGCGGCAATATCATTCCCATGGCCTTCCAGCTTCCGGACAGCGATTTTGTCGGTGTTGACCTCTCGCTTAGGCAAGTAGAGACGGGCCGCAAGACCATTGGTGATCTTGCTCTTAACAACATCCGTCTGCACCACGCCTCCATTCTTGACGTCGATCAAACCTGGGGATTATTTGATTATATAATCTGCCACGGCGTCTATTCCTGGGTGCCGGCTAATGTCCAAGAGAAGATTATGCGTATCGCCGCCGAGAACCTTGCACCTATGGGCATTGCCTATATCAGCTACAACACATACCCCGGCTGGCACATGAGAGAGATGATCCGTCGGATGATGCTATATCACAGTGAGCAGTTTTCCAATATTACCCAAAAAATTCAGCAGGCCCGGGCGCTCATCGAATTTCTTGCCAACTCCATCCCCACGGAAAATAACCCCTACGGCATGTTTCTTAAAAGCGAACTGGAATTGATCAAAAAAAGCAGAGATTACTATCTGTTTCACGAGCACCTGGAAGAGGTAAATGTTCCTCTTTATTTCCACGAGTTTGCCGAGCGGGCGGCGGCGCATGGCCTGCAATACCTGGGGGAGTCTGAATTTGGGACAATGCTGGCCGGCGGCTTTCAAAAGGAAGTGGCGGATACTCTTAATCGGATCAGTCCGAATATCATCAACAAGGAACAGTACATGGACTTTCTCCGGAATCGATTCTTCCGTCAGACCCTCCTTTGCCATAAAGATGTCCCTCTCAAACGCGCCCTGGGGCCAGAAAGTGTCAGCGGGTTCCTGGTTGCTTCGGCGGCTCAGGCCACTGCAACTCCCATTGATCTTTCATCTGCGGCCAAAGTCAGTTTTTGCGTCCCTACCGGAGCCTCAGTAGAAACAAACCGGCCATTGACCAAGGCCGCCCTTACAGTTTTGAGAAAATCCTGGCCCGCTTGTGTCGGTATGGACGAACTGCTGGAGCAGGCACACCAGCAACTGGGAGTCAATGAGTATCACCGGGAACAGACGAGGCTGATTCTTGCTTTTGATCTGTTGCAATGCTACAGCGCCCGGGTGGTCGGGTTTCATACCTGGCAGCCGGATATTGTCCTCACTGTAAGTGACAAGCCCAAGGCTGACAGCCTTTCGGCCTACCTGGGGAAGGGGCACAATCAAACGGTGAACATTCGTCACGAATTGACGGCGCTTGATGTGGTAGGACAGCATTTATTGGGTTTGCTGGATGGCACCAGGGACCGGGCAGCCTTGCTGGAGCACCTTAGGCAGCTTGTCAAAAGGGGTATCCTTACGATAAATCAGGACGGAAAACCGGTCACCGACCGAATCGTAATCGATAATTCCCTCCACCAGGCCCTGGAGGCGACACTTGGAAAAATGGCCGCATCGGCGCTGCTGGTTGGTTGAACCAAGCACTCAATTAAGCGGCGTGACATATCTTGAGATAAGAATGCCGTGAAGCCTATTTCCTGGCCTCTTCCTGCTTGTCCGTAAGCGCCATTAGTGAACGGAAATTGGACAAGGAATATAAATGGGCATAAATCCACGTCAAATAGCCTTCTCGGAAAAGATTCAGCACCCGATCATCAGCCAACCCCAGCAGGGCCTCTTCATCAACCATCAAAAGTCCCGTAAAGCCGATCTTGGCACCGGTGGGCATGGTAATATTCGCCGTCACTTCCTTAAAAAGGCCGTATTCCTCTAACAGGGATATAAATGCCTTGGTCTTTTCAAACTGTAATTGATAGTTTTGTAAAAATTCGATCACCTTCTTGAACTCTGCCGTCTGGTTGCCGTCACGATCAAAAAGCAACATCCCTTTCTTATCGCCGAAACCCTTGTAACTGGAATCAACGCAAACGGCGAATGAAGAATCCGGGCCGACATTGCTGGCCAGAATGAAGGGATAACGCCGAAAGAAAGCAGGGACATAGGCGCCGTCTCGCCACCTGCCCGCCTCATCGATAAAGAGATTTTCTCCCGTTTTCAGGCCTAAAATTGATACCGGAACCATTTGCCTACTTTCATTTCTGCTGAAAACCACCGGGAAAAACTTCGCGGCCTCTAGAAACTCCTGACCAACGGTTAATACAGAATTGAGTTTAGCGGCAAATTGGTAATGGGTAACCGGAGCCACTCTAACCGATTTATGAACTACCGAATTGATGAATATGGGATTTCTGTAAACATCTGGCGTCATCTGGCCTCTCCTCCTTAGTTTTGTCCGGAATTTGCTGTGCGCTTAAATTACCACGGCAAACTATTTCCCGCAACAATGAAAGTCAAGAAAATAGGGTAAGCAAAAAAGATAGGGGGGAGATCGGGAAGAAGGTATTGATATTTTACGCTCTCTCATGATAAATGTTAAGCAATGATGTAGACGGACAGCAGGACCGGTCACCGCGATATTTTCTGCAGCTAGACAGGAAGGGGTCGATTATGGGGGATGGCATCAACGACTACACCAAGGTTATTCCCGATTTACGAAGGCATATGTGGATTGCCGGAGTGGAAGAGGAGCTAAGACGCCTCATTTGGCAGATAGGCGTGATTGCGAAATATATTTCCGCCAAAATCCGTGAGTCCAACAGAAAACTCGCGGGCATCAAGAACATCTACGATGAAGACCAGCTTTCGCTGGACCGCAGCGCTGATGAGATCCTCAGAAATCACCTCCATTTTTCCGGCTTCGTCAAGCAGTACGCATCAGAAGAGCAGGATGATGTTATTACCCTGCGGGAGGGTTACGGCAAGTACATAGTTACCGCCGACCCGTTGGACGGCTCTTCCCTGGTGGATACCAATCTGGCCATTGGGACCATAATCGGGATTCACCGGGAATCAGTCTTCTCTACCGGTGCCCGCTCCATGGTAGGCGCCCTTTACATTACATATGGCCCACTGATCACAATGGTTTACTCCGCCGGGAAGGGAACCCATGAATTTGTCCTAAACCGTGAGGGTGAATACGTGCTTTCGCAGGAAAATATCACCTTCCGGGACCGGGGAGACATCTACAGCCCCGGCGGTGTGAGAAGCGAATGGACCCCCGAGCACCTCAAATATGTGGAATATCTGGAAGCTTCAGGCTACAAACTCCGTTACAGCGGCGGTTTTGTCCCGGATATCAACCAGATAATAATCAAGAAAGGTGGGGTATTTACCTATCCGGCCCTGAAAAAGAGTCCCCGGGGCAAACTAAGGCTCCTATTCGAACTACAGCCCATGGCCTTTTTGGTAAATCAAGCCGGTGGTATGGCAACAAACGGCATTGACAATATCCTTGATATCGAGGTTCAAGCCCTCGATCAACGCTCGCCCATCTACATCGGCAGCGCCCAGGAGATAACAAAGGCAAGCGATTTCCTCTTGGGCAAATAAACCGGAAGGCGTGGGCGCCGACAACTTCCATTTATTTACTTTATCACCGAAGGGAGTTTGATCAGCCATGATTTATCAAAGCAGCAAAGAAATTAAAATGAGCTGGGAAGGAATTCTGGGTGTTGCGGGCGATGATGTTAAGGTGCTGAACGAAGAAAAACTACGCCGCGAACTGATTGACAAGCTGATTTACACGGCTGTGTTCAGCCCTGACGAGGAGGCTAAGAGCTTGGCACGGTGGGTCATCCGCCGGGCCGCCGCCGCTCTGGGAATCTATTCATCCTCGATACAGGGGCTCTACGAAGCGATGGGAAGCGGCGCCCTGTCCGGTTTTACCGTTCCGGCAATAAACATTCGCGCGCTTACTTACCATACCGCTCAGGCAATTCTACGGGAGGCCGTCAAAGATAACGTGGGCCCGGTAATATTTGAGATTGCCCGCTCCGAAATCGACTATACCAGGCAGCGCCCCATTGAATATACAGTCGCGGTAACCGCAGCGGCAATCAAGGTTGGTTACCGGGGTCCTTTGTTTCTGCAGGGAGATCATTTTCAAGTAAACGCCGGCAGATATGTCAAAGACAAGGACAAGGAACTGAAGGCGGTAAAAGACCTGATCTGGGAAGCCATAGAGGCTGGTTTTTACAACATTGACATAGATACATCTACTCTGGTTGACCTTTCCCAACCCACCATTGCCCGGCAGCAGTATCTAAATTATTTTCTGGCGGCAGAGTTAACAACCATGATTCGTGACCTGGAGCCTCAAGGCATTACCATTTCGGTAGGCGGAGAAATTGGCGAGGTGGGAGGAAAAAATTCCACCGTAGAAGAACTCCGGGCATTCATGGAAGGCTACCGGGCGGAACTGAAAAAAGCCGGTGAGTCACTTAAGGGAATCAGCAAGATAAGCGTTCAGACCGGAACCAGTCATGGCGGCGTTCCCCTGCCCGACGGCAGGGTGGCTAAAGTGAAGCTTGATTTTGACACCCTGAGGCTCTTATCCGAAGTGGCCATTGCCGAATATGGCCTGGCAGGTGCGGTTCAGCATGGCGCGTCTACTCTACCTGACGAGGCCTTTGATCGCTTTCCCGCGGTAAAGACCGCCGAGGTTCATCTGGCGACAGGGTTCCAAAATATCATCTACGACAGTCCTCATCTCCCCGCCGCACTAAAAAGTGAAATCTATGAGTATTTAAAAAAACAATTTCCGGCGGAACGAAGCGAGGGTGATACGGACGAGCAATTCTATTATAAAACAAGGAAGAAGGGTTTTGGAGCTTTTAAAAAGGAACTCTGGCAGCTTCCTTCTGAAAACCTTAATGGTTTGGGGCGAGAGCTGGAAAACCAGTTTTCCTTCCTTTTTTTGAAGCTGAATTTGAAGAACACCAGGGAAATCATGGATATTTACATAAAACCACTAGATGTTCCCATCACGGCGCCGTAAAATTAGGGTGGGTTACAAAACGAGTTCCTGAGAAGTGAGCAAAGCTAAATAGGCGTTGTTGCCGTGATTACCAGATGAGGTCAAAGGCATCCTTTATCAGTTGGATATGATGGCCGGCTGATGACATCTCCACCGCTACTACATCGTAGCGGACGGGGAAGTCCACGATATTTTTGGACTGCAGGTACTGGAGCGACACCAGCGATATCTTTTTCTGCTTGGCGTGGTCAACCGCCGCCTCGGGGTTACCGTAACTTGCGGAAGTCCTGGTTTTGACCTCCAAAAATACAAGAGTATTTCCATCCTTAGCAATGATATCAATTTCGCCTTGACGACAACGGAAATTCCGCTCCACAATCCGAAAGCCAGCTCGCTTGAGGTATTTTACCGCCAGATCCTCGCCTTCCTTCCCTTTTAACAACCTGCCTTGATCCTTCATGGCTCAAAGAGTTCCAGCGATCCACAATAATCGTTTGATCTCAGTATAAAGGAGCGCCGATGAATTTCGCACTGGCCGTAATTTCTGATGGCCTCTTGGTGTTCTCTGGTTCCGTAGCCCTTATTTTTGGCAAAATTATACTGGGGATGCTGACAATGATAGGTCTCCATAATTAGGTCGCGGGAAACCTTGGCGATTATTGAAGCGGCCGCAATGGATATGCTGAGGCTGTCCCCGCGGACGACGGTCCGCTGATAAATGGGGAGGTCCAGTCGATGAAGGCCGTCGATGAGCAGATAGTCCGGCTGTAACGTCAGGGAAGTGACGGCCTCCTTCATGGCCAGGATAGTAGCCTGGTGGATATTTATTTCGTCAATAAGTCTAGGCTCCACCACCCCGAAACCGACCGCAATAGCGTCCTGTAAAATTACACTGTGGAGCCTTTTCCTTTTAACTGCGGATAGTTTCTTCGAGTCGTTGATTTGCGGGTGATCGTAACCCCGGGGAAAAATTACCGCCGCGGCGACCAGTGGACCGGCCAGAGGCCCCCTGCCCACCTCGTCCACTCCGGCAATATTCCTAAAACCCCGCTCCGCAGCCATGGTTTCGAAGCTGTTCATGGGAAATCCAGAATTTCACCCGGTATCATGATGACGAGCATTGCGACCGAAAGTCGAGGTAGCTGGCTGGCCTGTCAATCTCTATTTTCGCTTACCCGCCCTGGAAGCTCTAAACGTAGGCCTTCTGTTTTAAACGAGCCTTTTTCCCAGCCAAGTCTCGAAGATAGTAAAGCCGAGATCTGCGCACCAGCCCACGCGATACCACTTCAATTCTATCAATTGCCGGAGAGTTAAGCGGAAAAGTCCTTTCCACGCCGATGCCATAGGAAACCTTGCGCACCGTAAAACTCGACCGGCAGTCCCCTCTTTTCTTGCGGATTACCACGCCCTCAAAGGCCTGAATCCGATGCTTCTGACCCTCAACAATCCGTACGAAAACCTTCAGCGTGTCACCAGTTCTAAAAGCGGGGATATCACCCCTCATCTGTTCCTTTTCCAGCATCTCAATGACATTCATAGCAAAAACTCACTCCTTTATGTTGTTAACAATATCAAATATTGACGAAGCTCTAAAAAATCCGTAAAATTACAGTTTTCGGACGGCGCCCTAAAAAGTTCGCAGGCAAGGCGCGCAAATCACTTGTTACCTGAGGCCTTTGGTGTAGTCGCGGGTCTTTTGCCCGTCAGTGCGTTGGCACCTGGCGACATCGCAGCAGTCCTGCCGGGCGGGACTATAAAGGCACTTTGGCTGCCCGGTCAACGGCCGTGGCATAACCGGTCCAAGATTATCGCCGAGGCAGAGCGGACCGAGAGATGATTATACCTCCCCGCTCCGCTGATGGGTTCCAGTCGATAATCGGCGGCGGCGATAACCTCCTTCGTCATCCCCCAGCCGGTGCCAAAAAGCACTAGGTAATCCTCCCCTAATTCACCTATTAACCTGGACATATCGCCAAACGAAATAATATTGCCCATCTGATTGGCGCCAGTGGCAACGATCTTAACTTTTTTGCCCCTGCAAATACTAATATCGTCGATCACCTGGTCGAGCGTTTCTTTGACCACTACGGTCTTTAACGCCTCGGCGCGATCGGGATTATAGTCGTCCGCGACTCCGCCGGGCCTCCAGTGGGCCAAAATTCTTTCCACAAACATCCGCTGTGCTTCAATTGGGGTAACGATATAATACTTGCGTATCTCATACGTCCGGGCGGTTCTGGCTATATCATGGATATCCATGTTTGCAACAGCCGTGGCCACCACGTCACCTCTTTTATTGTAGGCCGGATAATTGAGCAGGGCGATATGTATATTATCCGGCATCCGGCTTCTCACCTAGATTCAAGTGGCCTTGCGGGTAAGCTGAGATCATAAGAAACCTGTTCATCTTGCTGCCCTTCCCGCACCTCCAATTATCTCTTCAAGTATCCGCCGGTCTTCCTCTGCCAAGGCCTTTTTCTCCAGGAGATCGGGCCTCCTAAGGCAGGTTCTCTTCAACGATTCTTTTCTCCGCCAGCCGTCTATTGCCTTGTGATCTCCATTAAGTAATACCTCCGGAACTTTCCATCCCCGATATTCCGCCGGTCTGGTATAATGAGGATACTCAAGGAGTCCCGTCGTAAAGGAATCATAGTCGGCGGAATGCGCATTTCCCAGTACGCCCTTAATCAGCCTCGCTATGGCGTCGATCAGCACGAGGGCGGACAATTCGCCGCCGGTCAATACATAGTCACCGATGGAGATTTCTCTGTCCACCAGGTTTTCCCGCACCCTTTCGTCAATCCCCTCATAGTGGCCGCAGATAAGCACCAGGTGACTCAAACCGGCCAATTTTGCGGCCATCTCCTGATTGAAGGTCTCACCCTGCGGCGTAAGCAAGATCACCATTGCCTTTTCACGGTCGGTTACGATGGACGACAAGGCCCGATCAATGGGCTCCACCTTCATGACCATCCCGCCGCCGCCGCCGTAAGGCTCATCATCGGTTACCCGATGTTTTCCCGAAGCATAGGCCCGGATGTCATGGATCATTACCTCAACCAACCCCTTGTCGCAGGCTCTTTTTACCATGCTGTAATCGAGTGGCGATGAGAACATCTCCGGGAACAGAGTAAGTACGTCAAACCTAATCATATTATAAAACCGCTACATCCCTGCCGGCAGTCGCACCACCATCAGTTTTTTCACTAAATCGATCTCCTTGACAACATCGACCCTGCCGGGCAAAAATCGCTCTGTTCCGGCATTTCGACAGACGTAAACGTCGTTACTGCCGGTTGGAAATATCTCCTCAATCTGCCCTAAAAGTTCCCCTGTTTCGGTAACCACGCCAAGCCCGATAAGATCTGCCCAGTAGTATTCTCCTTCTTCGAGTGGCGAAAGCCGGTCTTTTGACAGCCACACCGAGGCGCCGATCAACTTTTGTGCTGTTTCAACCGTATCTATTCCTTCCAGTTTCAGAAAGAAATGACCTCTTTTGGCGATGAAGGCCCTTGCTATCCAGGGAATATTCTGGCTATTTTGAACAATGATTAATTCATCTCCTTCTTTAATCGGGGATTTTCCAACCAGATAGGAGGTTGCTTTCATCATACCCTTGAGGCCATGGGTCTTGGTGATCATCCCTATCTCAAGGAGATTGCTCATACTACTCTATTATCTCCAGCATTGCTCTCTTGCGCATCTTGGTTGAGGCTGCCGACAGAATGGTTCGCATCGCCTTGGCCGTCCTGCCCTGTTTCCCTATGACCTTACCTAGGTCTTCCTTCGCTACCCGCAGTTCAAACACCGAGCTCTGTTCTCCGACAATTTCTGATACTTCAACCTTGTCAGGATTATCCACTAAAGCCTGCGCCATAAGTTTGATCAACTCCTTCATCCCCGTCACCTCCCGCGGCACTGAAAATCAAAGTCAATAATTTGAACAGCGGATACCTTAGCTACAGGAGATTCGATATTGTTCTCAAATCTCAAGTGTCCCCTTCTTGGTATATCCACGCAACGAAGCTAAGTCAGGCGAGTCCGCCCGCCATACTAGCCTGGCAGCTTAATTCCTTTTTTTTCCAGAAGTTGTGAAACTGTTTCTGTCGGTCTGGCCCCCTTGGTAAGCCAGGCCAGAATCAACTCGTCCTTGAGAACCACTTCCGCCGGTTCCTTCTTGGGATCATAGTAGCCCAAAATTTCCAGAAATCTACCGTCCCTCGGAGCCGTGGAATCGGCTGCCACAACCCGGTAAAAAGGATTGTTCCGACTACCCATTCTCGTCAATCTGATTTTTACTGCCATTTTTTCCTTATCTCACCTCCCTTGTTTGTAAAGATTGAGAAGTCTATCACAAAGAGCACGCTATTAAAAGGGGAAATTCCCCCTTTTGAGCGATTTCATCCCCTCTTTCGTTGATATTTTCTTAACCATTTTTCGCATCTCGGCAAAATTCTTCAGCAGGCGGTTGACATCCTGTACCGTGGAACCACTGCCGGCAGCAATCCTCTTGCGCCTCCTCCCATCAATCAGCAAGAAATTCATCCTCTCTTTGATGGTCATGGAATCAATAATGGCAGAATACCTGACTATATCCTTGTCATTTACCGTGAGTCCGGCCAAGGCCTTATTCTTTCCCAATCCGGGAATCATTTTCAGAACGTCCTGCAGGGGGCCCATCTTGCGAATCTGGTTAAGCTGCTCCTTGAAATCAGCCAAAGTAAACTCATTCTTTCGGATCCTCCGCTCCAGCTCCCGGGCCGTCTTCTCATCCATGACTGACTGGGCCTTCTCAACCAGGCTGACGATATCACCCATGCCCAGTATTCTCGAGGCCATCCGCTCCGGGTGAAAGGCATCCAGCTCCCCGATCTTTTCACCAACACCGATAAATTTAATCGGCTTGCCGATCACCGCCTTAAGAGAGAGGGCGGCGCCACCCCGGGCGTCGCCATCCATCTTGGTGAGGATCACCCCATCGAGACCCAGCAGTTCATTGAATTTTCCCGCCACGTTCACTGCTTCCTGACCGGTCATGGCATCGGCAACGAAGAGTATCTCCGCCGGATTGACAATATCCTTGATCCTTTTCAACTCCTGCATCATCTCGGTATCGACATGCAATCGGCCCGCTGTATCGATGATCAGGGCATCGTAACCACCGCGGCGGGACTCCTCCATTGCCTGGGAGCAGATTTTAAGAGGATTGTCGTTGCCCTCTTCTTCAAAATATCTAAAACCGGCTTTTTCCGAGAATATCCGTAACTGTTGTCTGGCCGCCGGGCGGTAGACATCCGCCGAGACCATGCCAACTCGCTTCCCCTGAGTGGCCAGATATTTCCCTAGTTTTGCAGCCGTAGTGGTTTTGCCACTGCCTTGAAGACCCACCAGCATTATCGGTGCGGGGAGGCGTCCGGACAGGCGAAGATGAGCGTTTTTGCCTCCCATCAACTCGACCAGGCGGTCATATACAATTTTCACGACCTGCTGCCCCGGGGTAATGCTGTCGACAACCTCCCGGCCAATGGCTCTCAGGCGGACTTCTTCGATAAAATCACGCACCACCCGGAAGTTAACATCCGCCTCCAGTAGGGTCATCCTTATCTCTTTGAGGGCTTCTTTGATGCTTTCCTCGTCGAGCCGGCCGCGGCTTTTTAGTTTCTTGAATATACCTTCAAACTTTTCAGTAAGGGCTTCAAACATGTTGATTAAAGTTCCTCTCTAAAACTGTCGGCTTTGCAAAAAGCCCTGGTTTTTACGTTGCTCTAAATCCTCCGTCACGATAAGCTTTTGGTGTAGCCTATGGGCCTTGTGCCTTTTGTCAACATTGGCAAAAGGCAATGCCAGTCCCGCCCACAAGGGGCGGGACTACAAAAGCATCTTTTTTTCGCGGCGCCTTCTGAGTTACGGTTGCCCAGATTTATTACTAAATCGGCATCATTTTCAGCCGGGCCTGGTAAAAAATGTTAACGCCAAAGGCTTTTAAAGGCACAGCGTAGACCACAGCTCGCAAACCTCTAACCATAAATAGCTTGATCGGTCTTTTTTCCAGTTTCCAAAAAGGCCGATTTGATTCCCGAGCAGAGGCGAAGCCGTCAGGCTGGAATTGCTACGTTCAACAACTGAAAATCTGTCGTCAAAAGTAGAAAACCCGGAAAGGTTATGCAAAGCTATTTGTTAATAAGTTAATAAAGTCCCTCATCTTGCATTTATGGGGTAAAGTATCCATATTCGCTTACTTCTTACGCAGTCCCACGGCAGTCTGCCGAGCCATGTTATACTCCGGGGAAGAAATGACAGGATTGGTCATCGTAGGCATGTTTGCGGCCATCTGGTTCATCTGCCTCACCCTTTCTTCGCTTGGTGGATGCGTGCTTAGAGCATCGGCAAGATTCTTCATGATCGTGCCCTCGCCTTTCTGGGCAGTCTTTTCCATCTGCAGGAGCTTTTCGTAGAATTTCCCTACCTTGTCCTTGTCATAGCCTGCGCCGACAGCCAGTTTGAAACCGATGCGGTCGGCCTCCATCTCATCTTCCCTTGAATTGGCCATGAATTTGAATTTCTGCACGAGCAGTCCCCCACCGGCGCCCGCGGCGGCCCCGATCATCGCCGCCCTGGCCAAACAGCTATGGTCGCCGTCGGCGCAGAGCAGTTTCCCCAGGCCAAACCCGGCAGCCGCACCGACAATCCCGCCGCCACCGACAAAAAGCCAGGTCTTTTTCTGTTCCTGTTCCATCACATACATCCTCTCGGCGGTGTGCCGGGCCATCACATGACCGATTTCATGCCCGATAACCCCGGCCAGTTCCGCTTCATTTGCCGTTATTGCTATGAGCGGCGCGGTGACGAAGATGGTGCCGGCGGGAAGGGCAAAGGCGTTGACATTCTCTACATCGACAACGGTAAAATTATAATTGTAAGGATTGCCCTCCAGATTGTTGGCTCGAACGATTTTCATTCCGAGATTAGAGATGTATTTCTGCAGTTCCGGGTTCCTGGCCGGAGGATATTCCTGCTTCAGTTTTGGCAGCGCCTCTTGCGTCAGGCGTCGTTCTTCTGCCGGTGTCAGGATGGCCTGCTGGCCGACGTTGCTGCCTTCACGATGACGTGAGCTTTGTGTGGGAGCGCATGAAAAGGTAAATGTTAACAAGACTAAGAGAGTTACAATCTTTTTCATATAATTCTCCTTTCAATTCGGTCCGTATTGCCAAAACTTTCTATCTTGTAACGGCAAATTAATTTTGTAAAAGTCAATCTGCTTGCGTTGCCTAAAATCCATCATTTAGGGTCTCGCCAGCTTGTAACCAGGCATCATGAATCGTCCAGCCGGAACATTCGGCGCAGGGCAAGAATATAAGTAGCCGCGCCGTTATCTCTGCTCTCCTCCTTGAGGATCGTTACTGGATCATGCAAAAGCTTGTTTATAAGCGACTGCATCAAGATCTCCACCTGCTGCTGGTTTTTTTCACCAATCGAGTTGAGCCAGTGCGCGTTGCGCTGCAACTCTCCATGCATCGTACCTGCAAACCTTGCCCGCAGCAAATTGATAGTCGGCACTGCCTCCAGGCTGCCCTGCCAGGCAAGATACCGGCCAATTTCCTCTGCAATAATCAGCTCCGCTTTTTGCGCCTCTTCTTTACGCCGCTGGAAGTTATCATCGACGATATCCTGAAGATTATCGATATTATAAAGGAAAACATTTTCCAATTTCCCGGCGCGAGGATCGATATCTCGGGGCACTGCAATATCAATCAAAAACAGGAGGCGATTCCTCCTCTCCCGAACCGCCCGCGCCACCATATCAGCGCTTAAAACATAGTCCGCGGCACCAGTCGAGGTTATTACTATATCTGCCTCCGCCAGCGCCGGGGGGAGCTGATTCCATTCTATCGCTTCACCGTGAATTTCTGCCCCCAGCTCGAGCGCCCGGCTGAACGTCCGGTTGGCAATGATAATTTCATCTGCGCCATACTTGGCCAGTTGCCTTGCCGCCAGTTCAGCCATTTCGCCTGCTCCCACCAGGAGAATTTTTTTGTCCTTCAAGGTGCCGAATATTTTTTTAGCGAGAGTTACCGCGGCGTAGCTCACGGAAACTGCATTCTGGGCAACGCCGGTTTCCGTCCTTACCCTTTTAGCTACCCGAAAGGCATGATGGAGCAGCTTATTGATAATAAGTCCCGTGGCATTGCTTTCAGCCGCCCGGCGATAAGCTTCCTTGACCTGTCCAAGTATCTGTGTTTCACCCATTATCATCGAATCAAGACTTGAAGCCACCCTGAAAAGATGGCCAACCGCAGCGAGATCCCGGTGAACATAGATGCAACTTTCAAGCTCAGCCGAAGAAAGGTTGCCGTGGCCTAATAGCAAATCTTTTAGTCCAGTAGCTTCTTCTTCGCCCTTATGGAGGACCGCCAGCACTTCCACGCGGTTGCAGGTTGCCAGATATAGCGCCTCGCTTACCTGTGGAATCTTCATTATCGCTTCCAGCGGCTCCGTGTCATTACCTGACGAGAGGCATAGTCTTTCTCTTAGTTCCAGAGGCGCCGTTTTATGGTTCAAGCCAATGAGCAGGATATGCATCTTTTCAGATAAACCTATGAACGCTGGGCATTAAATACTTAACCGCCGCAAATGATACCAGGAGCAAACCGAAGGCGGCCAGAGAAAAAAGCGCGGGACGCTGTCCCTTCCAACCAAGAAGGAGCCGCTGGTAAATAAGAATACCGTATAATAACCAGGCTAGCGCCGCCCAGATGAATTTGGGATCCACCTGCCAGTTGCCGCTAATGACGCTGCTCGCCCACAACGAACCGATTATAATTCCGAGAGTAAGCAAAGGGAATCCAGTAAGCAGGCTGAAATGATTGATGCGGTCCAAATCGGTCAAGGAAGGGAGCAACCTGGTCAGGCTGCTTATCCGTTTTTTCTTGATGGCCTCATTCTGGATCAAATACATGCCCCCTGCAGTTGAGGAGATGATGAGTAAGGCCTCTCCCGTCAGGGTGAGAATGACATGCAGCACAACCAGGGAGCCCTGGAGCGGTTCCGACATTGGCAGCCCAGCCCCGGCGCCTCTGGCAGCAGCCAGCAACACAATGGAAACTACCGGCGCTACCAGCACTCCCAGCAGCCGGGTATTGGTTTTTAGTTGCATGGCCAGGTATCCGGCGGATATTGCCCAGGCGAAAAAGGCTAAAACCCCATGCTGTGTAAGAAGATTACTGGCGCCCGTGGTGACACAACGAAAACCAAAAGAGATCGTCAAAAAAAACCAGACCAGCAGTAAAACCCAGGTGCCAAGCTTCGCCGCCAAAACCCGCTTACTCATGAGCGAAACCAGGTAGCAAATGGAGCCAAGTAGAGATGCCACGAGGGCAATCTTGAAAAAAACCATGTCCATTTCAAGCCCCCTTAAGCCCCCAGGAAAAAAATTGCGACCGCAAAATAAAAAACGGCCGGCGCATCACTTTGCCCACTCCCGGATAGTCGTTATATCGATAGCCATACCAGTTATATTTTTAATCGTTCCGGCCGCTCCGTCCGCATCTTTCCGCCTTATTTGTTCTATAAGCGGCGATTTGACAAGGCGGGTAAAAATCTTTTTGTTCTCGTCTGATCCCCTGTTCCGGGCGATTATCAGGCTGCGTATTTCTCCTAAAACATTGAGTAGAATTGCGTATTCGGGTCCAAATTGGCTGGCAATGTCCTCCTTAAGCTTACGGGCCAGTGCCGGACTCTTGCCGCTTGTGGAAATGGCTATAATCAGATCGCCCTGCGTGACCAAAGCAGGCAGGATAAAACTGCCGCGTTCCGGGTCATCCACGATGTTGACCAAAAGACCAAGCTGCCTTGCGTCAAGGGCTATTTTTTCATTGATTTCATTTCGATTCGTGGCTGCGATTACCATGAAAGCGCCGTCCAGAAAGGATGGCTGATAGTCTGCCGCAATATGTTGCACCAGACCATCCCGCTTCATTTCCCGCAGTCCCCGGCCGAGATACCGGGAAACTACCATTACCAGGGCGCCGCAGTCTAAAAGCCGACGGGCCTTGCGCCAGGCGACCTCGCCACCGCCGACGATAACGCAACGTTTGGACCAGATATCAACAAGTATTGGATAATAGTTCAAGTATTAGTTCTTTCAGATTACGGGAATGGTCATTGTGACTATCATGACCAACGGCTAAAGTCAAGTTTCTTGAGTTTTATCTTATAAAACGCTATAGGTTGTCATGAGAACACGGCTAGGAGTAATACTTGATAAACAAACCATCCCCAAAGACCTGGTGGCAAATAGAGATCAAGACTCCCGCGGAACTTATTGACCCGCTGGCTAATTTTCTTGCCGAAATCGGCGCTGACGGATTTTACCAGAATCTTCCAGCTTCCATTGTAAATGTCGCTAACGAAGACGAACGTCAATCATTGACGGCCTACCTGACTGACGATGCTGCCTCTTTAACTAAAACTGCCTCCCTGACGGAATATATTGATGACCTGGGGAAAATATTTCCCCAACTTCCAGCTGTTTCCTTTTCCATAAAGCGCATCGCCGGGCAGGACTGGGGGCAGGAGTGGAAAAAGTTTTTCCATCCCTTCAGGATCGGACGCAACCTGGTGATCAAGCCCTCATGGGAGGAATTTGAGGCAGCAGACGATGATTTGGTGATCACCCTCGATCCCGGCATGGCCTTTGGCACCGGTCATCATCCTACTACCCGCATGTGCTTAGAAGCGCTGGAAATGATCCTGGGGCAGATAACAGACCCTGAACTATTTAAGGTGCTCGATGTCGGCTGCGGCACGGGGATCTTGGCCATTGCCGCCGCCAAACTGGGGGCGGGCCAGGTAACGGGGATCGACAGCGACGGCCTGGCGGTGGAAACCGCTAGGGAAAATGCCCGTATGAATAATGTTTCGCAAATAGTTTTCAGCGATCAGCCTGTTTCCTCAATTAAATCACATTACGACCTGATTCTGGCCAACCTTGCCTTGCCTACGCTCATTGAGTTGCAGCCCCATTTCTCCTTTCTGCTTTTGGATGGCGGAAAACTGGTGATTTCGGGCATCCTTGACCAGCAGAGGGACGAAATGGAAAGACATTTTCTCCTGCCTACCTATAACGATTATCAGCTCCTGGCCCAGGAGGAATGGGTATGCTTAGTCTGTCAGAAGGGCAGGGTGAAATGACGAGGCCGAAGATATTTCAGCCGGGAGTGATTCAACCGGGAATGACAGTTCTCATCGACGGGGGGAACCTGCGGTACATTAGGCAGGTTCTGCGCCGGCAACCGGGAAATGAAATCTATATTTTGGACGGCAATAGAGGCCGTTTCCCAGCTATAATTAGAGAGATAGGCACTGAAGCCGCAATAGTGGAGATTACCGGCGAGGCTGATAACTCCGGAATTCACCCGAATATAACCCTGGCTCAGGCTCTGGTCAAGGGGAACCAGATGGATTTCCTTGTGGAAAAGGCTGCTGAACTTGGTTCTGGCATGATCATTCCCTTTCGTTCTGCCCGTTCAATTCCGCACCTCGCGGATGAAAAGGCCCGGGCTAGGGTGGACCGCTGGCAAAAGATTGCTATAGAAGCAGCTAGACAAGTGGGGAGAGCCAGCTTCCCGCGGGTTGAAGAAGTTACTGATTTTTCGCAAATGCTAACCCTGATCCCCACTGATTCCCTGCGACTCATCTTCTGGGAAGAGGAGCGGCAGCAGGGCATCAGGGAGCTTTTCCTGGCACAATCGCCTTGCGAGAGGCCACTGGTTACAATCGTCATCGGTCCGGAGGGAGGCTTTACCCGGCAGGAGGTGGAGGAGGCAACAGACCAGGGATTCATTTCTGTAAGCCTCGGCCGACAGGTTTTCAAAGTGGGGACGGCGCTAATGGTCATTATGGCAGTCATTCAATACGAAATGGGATTTTTGGATGGAGGCGAAAATAATGGAGGTAAAAAATGACGATTTTGTAAATAATCCTATGCCGTGTTCAAGCTAAAGCCCTTGTCACTCAAGGCGTACGGAAAGTACACCTCATTCGATACGGATTTATGCGCCGGGATTAGCGAATTTTTTACAAATACGTCCAATGAATAATGTTTTTCTGACTTTTTAAGAGGTCGTCAAAAATGATACCAGCGGTTTATGGCGGTTTCTGGCGTCGCGCCGCGGCGATTTTGGTGGATAAGGTTATTTTACTGGCCTTGTGTATCCTGTTGTTCTTTATTGGCCTGATGGCCAATCTGGCAGCCGCGGGCTCCAGCCAAATACTGGAGGATCTATTGCTTGGAAACACAACAGTAATGACCGGGGGATTTATTTTCCTCTATTATATCACGATTTTACTGCTGTCGATCATCTACTTTGGCTATTTTATCGGCTATGCCGGCCAGACACCCGGGAAGATGCTTTTCGGTCTCTACGTCATTCGCGTAAGCGGGGAAAACATGAATTTCCGCCAAGCCTTCATTCGCTGGATCGGATATATCCTCTCCGGAATGGTTTTTTATATCGGTTTCCTCTGGGCCATTTTTGATCGCCGGAAGCAGGGATGGCACGATAAACTTGCGGGCTCGATAGTAATTCACATCCCTCGCGACCGGATCATTCCTTCCCCGCCGGAACCGCCGAAATCAAAACGTGAGGAAGAAATTGTTCCGCCTGAAAAAATGGATAGCGGGCAAAGCATGCCCGACGAAGACAATCAAAGCAGTGGACAGCCCATGTTGGATATTTTTGAAGGCGAAAAATACCTTGACAAAGAAAAGGGCATTTAATAGAAGCCTCACTAGCTCCAGATGCCTGAATTAAACGGGGCGTATGGGTCGGTAGCTCAGTCGGTAGAGCATCGGACTGAAAATCCGAGTGTCGGCAGTTCAATTCTGCCCTGACCCACCATAGGCATTCAAAGGGGTCGGCCTTCTTAGGCCGGCCTTTTGATTTTTTAACCAAAAGAGGAGGTTTTTTGCAAGGAACAATCGTTAATGTTGCGGCCGTCATTGTGGGAAGTCTCATCGGGCTCCTTATCCATTCAAGATTACCGAAAAGGGTTGCCGGAATAGCCTTCCAGGGGATTGGTTTGTTTACTATCTTCCTGGGATTTACCATGTCTGCCAAAAGCAACGAGCTTTTGATTATGATCATGAGTATCGTAGCCGGTTCGATCCTGGGCGAGTTCATAGACATTGAAAAGCATCTTGAAAAAGGCAGTGAGTTGATTAACCGAAAGATCAAGACCAGTGAAGTTAAGTTTACTGATGGTTTTATTACCGCAACGTTGCTTTTCTGCGTAGGCTCCATGGCTATTTTGGGAGCAATCGAGGAGGGCCTCGGCGGTAAGCCGAATCTCTTTTACGCCAAATCCATCCTGGATGGCTTTTCATCCATCGCTCTTGCTGCTTCGTTAGGTATTGGAGTAATGTTTTCCGCCATCCCGTTACTTCTTTATCAGGGGACTCTGACCATCCTGGCCAAATCTCTTCAGAGCGTTTTAACGCAAGCCATAATAAACGAACTTACAGCGGTGGGCGGTTTATTATTAATCGGCTTGGGCATCAATCTCCTGGGGATAAAAAACCTTAAAGTTATCAACATGTTGCCGGCATTGCTCATCGCTGCTGTTTTAACGGCGGTTTTTGGCTGATTTTAAAATTGACAGCCCAACAAGACCATGTAAAAAGGCAGGGGTCATATGGAATTGAAAGTGCTATTTACGGTTTTTGCCACGGTATTTTTAGCCGAACTGGGCGACAAGACGCAACTGGCGACCCTTCTTTTCGCGGCAGACCAGGATGTTAGCAAGATGACCGTTTTTATTGGCGCCTCTTTGGCTCTGGTTATTGCGGCGGGGATCGGTGTGCTGGTGGGCGGCATGATGTCTCAATACATTAACACGAAATACCTGAGCTATCTGGCAGGAGCAGGTTTTATCGTCATCGGCATCTGGACCCTGGCCAAGGCTTGAAGCAGGCTGGCCAGATGTGGACGTGTACCTTGGGTACAAGGCAGCGACGAGGGATGCGAGCAACTTGAGCATCCGGACTTTTTACTAAGTCAGTATGTATTATCAGGAGGAAGATATGGATAAAAAAGTTACCGTTATCGGTGCGGGTAATGTTGGGGCAACCGCAGCACAGCGGCTCGCGGAAAAGGAATTGTGCGATGTAGTGCTCATTGACATTATCGAAGGGGTGCCGCAGGGAAAATCCCTCGATCTGGCCCAGGCGGCTCCGGTGGAAAAACACGACGCTCAGCTTTTGGGCAGCAATACTTACGAGGTATCAGCCGGCTCCGACATCGTCATTATCACCGCCGGCGTACCCAGAAAACCGGGCATGAGCCGGGATGACTTGCTCGCAATAAACAAAAAAATCGTGGGAAATGTTACCAAAGAGATAATCAAATATTCGCCCGATACGATATTGATCGTGGTCAGCAATCCGCTGGACGCCATGTGCCATGTGGCTTATGAAGCAAGCGGCCTGCCTAAGAAGCGGGTGCTGGGCATGGCGGGCGTACTCGATTCCGCTCGGTTTCGGACTTTCATAGCCAGGGAGTTGAACGTCTCAGTGGAAAATATCCAGGCCCTGGTTTTGGGTGGCCACGGCGATACTATGGTTCCTCTGCCCCGGTTCTCCACGGTAGCGGGCGTGCCGATAACAGAGCTGATGTCACCGGAACGTATCGAAGCTTTGGTAAACAGAACCAGAAACGGCGGCGCCGAAATCGTAAGTCTGCTCAAGACCGGCAGCGCCTACTACGCTCCGGCGTCCGCGGCTGTGGAAATGGCTGAAGCTATCATAAAAGACAAAAAGAAAATCCTGCCCTGCGCCGTCTATCTGGAAGGTGAGTACGGCATCAAGGATTTGTTTGTAGGCGTTCCCGTTAAGTTGGGCAAGGAAGGTGTCGAAGAAATAATAAAGATCAACCTGACCCCACCGGAGCAGGCAGCGCTCTTGAAGTCGGCCGGCGCAGTAAGGGAACTTGTGGAAGCAATGAAAAACATGGAGTGATAGAACTGATTATTGCGCGGGGGCGGTGTTTGGCCCCCGCGCAATAATCACTCCCGGAGAGTGCCAAACCGGGTGACCAGAACACCCCCCAATCCAACCATGATGACCAGGGCCTTCATCATCCAGCCAACATAGGGGATCCAGCCCACCAGCCAGATGATCACCAGACCCAGGGAAGTCTGGGTCATGAGGCTACGGCCAGGTATTCTAAGCAAGGCAAATATCTTCCCGCCCACCAGTTGCGCCACGGTAATAAATCCGAGTATCGAGGCCGTCATGGCAACTGTTAATTCCAATGGAACCAGGACGACGCCAACAACCGACATGGTCAGAAGTACCGCTAAGGGAATTATGGAGATCAACCCTACCAGCCCCCAGCAACTGGTCCGCCAGGGAGCAGCCGTGATTACCGCGGCAATGACTTTCATTTGTTTTGGTATCACGGCGTAAGCAATCACCCCCAATACCAAAAGACACAGGAGAAAAAATATTGACACGAAGGCAAATATCCAGGACCAGCCTTCCCACTCCTCATTAATAATGATGGAAATGGCCTCGGACAACTCGCTTATATTTATTTCATGCACCCGCCCCTTGACGACGCTGTCGCGGCCATAAACCACCACCCCGCCCAGGGTAAGAATATCACCTCCCACCATGGCCGATTCGGTCAAAACAACCGAATCAAATAGGCACAACACACTTCCCTCTACGTGACCACTGATTGTGACTTGACCGCCCAAAGACAAGACGTGTTTTACCTTCTCCTCTTTTTGAATGACAACATCCTTCCCAAGTCTGAAAACGCTGCCGGAGTCGCTGTAAGAAGGTGGAGTAACACAGAGCAGCAGGGCTACCAAAACTGAAAATAGGACTATTTTTTTACTCACCGCGCGTCTCCAGAAATAGAATTTTTACACATATCCGATCAGCCAAAAGCCACAAAGTAACAGTAACATAAAAATCACGGTCAGTAAATTGAAATACTTCTCGATTAGTTTTAGAATTGCGGGGCCATACAGTCGCAGGAGACCCGCAACGAGAAAAAATCTGCTGGCGCGGCCCAGAATCGAAGCCGCGATCAGGGTGACCAGAGATATTTTGAAAAGACCGGCCCCAATGGTGATCACTTTATAGGGAATTGGCGTAAAGGCGGCGGTAAAAACCGTAAGAAAGGCGTTATCGCTATATTTGATCGCGATCATATCCATTGCACCATGAAGTCTATAAAAATCTACAATCGGGCCGCCGATTGTTTCGTAGAGGGTCCAGCCGATAAGATAACCTCCTAAAGCGCCCAAAACTGAACCAATGGTACAGACGGCCGCGGTCTTCCACCAGCCGAGCGGGTTGCCCAGTGTTATTGCAATCAAAAGCACATCCGGTGGGATGGGGAAAAAAGAGCTTTCCGCAAAGGCGATGAAAAAAAGCGCCCATGAGGCGCTCTTGGCCCTGGACCAGGCGATAGTCCAATCGTATAGACGGCGAATCACGGTGGCGGGTAATTTGATTATCGCAGCAAATACAGGCACCACATATCCTAAAAAGCAAAAGATGACGATAAACAGCTATTAACGTAAATATTATAAAGATGTCGCCTTGCCTGTCAATAGAAATTAATACTTCTGCTGACCTCCCCCCCCTGAAACCGGTCCAGTTTTCAAGTTAGGATTCTGACATGATCTTGGACCATGATTAAGGCGGTCGGGATGAGTCGGAGACGTTTTGCTGCGGAACAGATCATCGGTATGCTTCGGGAGGCGGAAGCGGAACTCTCAGGGGGCAATAATGCGGGTCAGATTTGCAGGGGCTTGGGCATTTGTCCGCCTCAGGACGCCGCGTCGGAACCATATTGGGGCCTATGATTGCGTGCCGGACCGTAACCGTGATTGAGAGATGGCGATTGGAATACAACAGGTTGAGGCCACGCCGCTCGTTGAATTACCGTCCGCCGGCACCAGAGGCTTACCTGCATTGAGAAATAAAAATGCCGGAACTCTAAATTAACTTGTGGAAAAAGCGTCGGGGGCAGGTCAGCTAAGGGAGATTCGAGGGGCTTCCGCAAAAGTTGGGCGCGGCTGATTAAGAAAATATAAGAAGGCGAAAGAACACCTTGCCTCGAGGAACCCTCGCTTCTATACCTCGCAGGCTCAGAAGCTATCTCTTATCAATTCAATTCATTGATGCTAATTTTGCTGCCGGGAAGTTCTGCTCTATTTACAGGCCTTCGCCTTCAAGGTCTTTAAGCCGTACAGCGCGGACAAATCGCTTGTGAAAGTAAGGCGTATCCAAGCTATCGACCTTGACAGCTTTGCTTCGGTAGGAAGCGTGTAGGAATTTGTTGTCGCCGATATATATCCCTACATGGCCTAAGGCCCGGCGGGTGTTGAAAAAAACCAGATCGCCTTCTTTGAGATTGGCACGGTTTACGACCAGACCAATATAGGATTGCTCCCGGGCCGTGCGGGGGAGTTGAATGCCAAAGATACTGTAGATTGACCGGACATAGGAGCTGCAATCGATGCCTCGGACGCTGTTGCCGCCGAGACGATACGGGGCTCCCAGGAAAAGGGTGGCTGCTGTGATCAGGGCGGCGCGTTCCTGAGGGCTGCGCCATTTGCCCAGCACTTCCGACGCTTCTCGTTTATCTCGTTCTGTTGCTGCCCAGACATCTTCCGCCAGCAACTCGCCGTCGCCTTCTTCATCGAGTGATAAAGACAAGTCCACCGCAGGCAATTGGTCCTGAGACTTAGTAGCACTTTTGGCTATAAGCAGCTTCCTTCCGACGGAAATGCGGTCACTCTTGAGGTTGTTGATTCTTTTGATTTCCTCAACACTCATATTGGCCATTCGGGCAATGCTGACTAGAGTGTCTCCAGATTTTACCAGATGAGTTGTTTTTGGAGTTGTCGTCTTATTGGTATTATTGGCTGGATGGGATTTGATTTTTGCTGTTTGAGTCGGATTTTGACTGACCAGGAGTACCTGATTCGGTGAAATAGCGTCACCGGCTAGGTTGTTCATTTTTTTGATAGTCGGGATGTCCACTTTGTACAGAGCGGCGATCCCGTAGAGAGTTTCGCCAGATTTGACCTTATGTCTTTGCTGTGCTGAAGCTTCAGCAACAATGCACATCGGTAAGAACATGACCATCAGTCCCACCAAGAGCAAAATCCGCCGTATCATTATGAAGTACCTCCTTATTTATTCGGCTGGCCCCCCACGCATTACGGTGCGCAGACTTATACAGTGGATTATTAACTGCACACATGTGTCGGTTTTTACCCAATCACGAAGTCTGTGTCAATACTTTTTTCGTACTTGTTTCGTACTTGTTTCGTACTTTGCTGGGTCTGCGACAAAAAAGTAGGAATGAAACAAGAATTGTCTTGACAGGATTGGTT
>JBBIRO010000011.1:0-66054 GCA_037441775.1 Syntrophobacterales bacterium | reverse complement strand
AGATGCAGGGCGGGGGAGGGAAAGCCATGGCCTTCGGAAAGAGCCGCGCCCGACTGATGAATGACAAATCTAAAAAGGTTACCTTCGAGGATGTGGCGGGGATCGATGAAGCCAAGGCGGAGCTCGAGGAAGTTATCGAGTTTTTGAAAGATCCCAAAAAATTCACTCGTCTCGGGGGCCGCATACCTAAGGGTGTGCTCCTTGTCGGGCCGCCCGGAACTGGAAAGACGCTTTTGGCAAGGGCGATAGCGGGTGAGGCGGATGTTCCTTTCTTCAGCATCAGCGGGTCGGACTTTGTCGAAATGTTTGTCGGCGTGGGAGCATCCCGCGTCCGCGATCTTTTCACCCAGGCAAAAAAAAATGCCCCCTGCATCATATTTATCGACGAGATTGATGCGGTGGGCAGACACCGCGGCGCAGGACTAGGCGGGGGGCATGATGAAAGAGAACAGACCCTGAATCAGCTTCTGGTGGAAATGGATGGCTTCGAATCCAACGAAGGAGTTATTCTGGTCTCGGCTACCAACAGGCCTGATGTGCTGGACCCAGCCCTTCTGAGGCCAGGTCGATTTGATCGTCAGGTAGTGGTGCCACTGCCTGATGTAAGGGGCCGGGAAAAGATATTTCTGGTTCACGCAAAAAAAACAACCATCTCGGATGACGTTGATCTGGCCGTCATTGCTCGTGGCACGCCCGGATCATCAGGCGCGGATATCGAGAATCTGGTCAATGAAGCAATCCTCCATGCTGCGCGCAAAGGGAATGACAAGGTATCCATGAGTGATTTTGAATATGCCAAGGACAAGGTTCTCATGGGCGTGGAAAGAAAAACAATGGTGATAAGCGAAGAGGAACGAAGAATCACGGCCTATCACGAGTCCGGCCATGCCCTGGTGGCAAGGCTTTTGCCCGGGACAGATCCTATCCACAAGGTAACAATTATTCCCCGTGGTCGCGCCCTGGGCCTGACGCAGCAATTGCCGGTGGACGAAAAACATACCTATCCACGGGAGTATTTGTTGAACACCATTTCAATCCTCCTGGGCGGCCGGGCCGCTGAAGAAATTGCCTTCAACGAGTTTACCACCGGCGCGGGTAATGATATTGAAAGGGCGACGGGATTGGCCAAAAAGATGGTTTGCGAGTGGGGCATGAGTGATGCATTGGGGCCTCTAAGTTACGGCAGGAAGGACGAGCAGATATTCCTGGGCCGGGATTTTTCGGTTCATAAGGATTACAGTGAAGATACCGCCAAACAGATCGACGTGGAAATTACGCGCTTCATCGACAATGGATATGGCAGGGCCAAGGAGATCATCTCAGAACATATTGAAACTCTACACAGAATTGCCAGCGAACTGCTGGAAAAAGAAGTATTGAACACCGCCGAACTCGATGAGCTCATTGGCGTGGAACATATCAAGGCCGCGCAACGGCCGCTGCCGCAGTGACCGATTTTATTAACAATGTTTTAAGTTGCAGCGGAAGCCATATGGGGAATATGCTGATCAAAACGCCCAACAGGATAATCCAAGTAGGACAGCGCACCATCATCATGGGGATTATCAATGTTACTCCCGATTCTTTTTTTGACGGCAATAAATACCGGTCAGCAAAAGAGGCTGTTACTGAAGGCATGAGGATGGTGGAGGCGGGCGCTGATATAATAGATGTCGGCGGGGAGTCCACCCGACCGGGATCTCTTCCCATACCGCTGGAGGACGAGCTGAAACGGGTAATGCCGATTGTCGAAGCTCTGGCGGGCAAGATAGATGTTCCGGTTTCCGTTGATACCACTAAGTCGGGAGTGGCCAGGAGGGCGATTGCTGCCGGGGCAGAGATCATCAATGACATCAGCGCCCTTAAGTTTGATCCTCTGATGTCAAAAACAGTTGCGGAAACAAAAGCTGCTCTTGTCATGATGCACATGAGGGGAACGCCCAAAGACATGCAGTCCGGAGACCTGCTGTACACCGATATAATTGCCGAAATAAGGTCTTTCTTCCAGGGGAGGTTGCTTTTTGCACGCCAAGAGGGCATCCAGGATGAACAGATCATCCTGGACCCCGGCTTGGGATTTGGCAAAACGGCTGCGGACAATCTGAAACTCATCAAAAATCTGTCACTCTTCCAGTCCCTTGGCCGGCCGCTGCTTACTGGGGTATCGAGAAAATCGTTTACCAGATCAGCCATTGATGAACATCCGGACGAACGCTTTGAAGGCACTGCAGCAGCGGTGACTGCCTCAATCCTTTATGGAAGTCAGATTATCAGGGTGCATGATGTTGCTGCCATGAGTAAATTAGCCCGTGTAGCCGACAGCATTGCCAGGGCCTAAAGAGATTGTAGGGATCACAGTGTCGATGTTATTAAAACGTGCTGATTGCCTCTGCCGATGAAGACCCAGGCCAATGACGAAAATATCCCGGCTCAGCATTATTTCAACATCTCCCGCAATTACAATACGGATCGGCGCTATTATTGGCAGGTGCCTGACGCCGGGTTGGGCAGTGGCCCTGCAGGGCGAGCTGGGAGCTGGGAAAACCTGGCTGACTAAAGGTATTGCCCAGGGTATGGGACTAGATTGCAGATATGAAATCACCAGCCCCACCTTCACGCTGATCAATGAATACCCCGGGGCAATACAACTGTTCCACATGGATGCTTACCGGCTCCGAGGTGTGGAAGATTTAGAGGATCTTAATTACGAAGAAATCAGGGACAGCCGGGGAGTCTGGGTTATCGAGTGGGCAGATAAAATCAGGGATGAACTTCCGGAACCTACCCTCAATATCGCGATTTGTTACCAATCCGACAGCACCAGGGAACTGATTCTGTCAGCTGAACCGATCATCATTGAAGAAATTTATAATTTGTTAATCAAGGAGGAGCATTTTAATGGCATTAATCGTCCAGAAGTACGGAGGGACATCAGTTGCTGACCTGGGAAAGATAGAAAACATCGCCCGCAAGGTTGTTAAGGTCAAGGAGGAGGGGAACGGCGTCGTAGTAGTTCTTTCAGCGATGGCGGGAGAAACGGATCGGCTGATTCAGCTTGCCACCAGCGCGGCCGATGACCCCGACCCCCGGGAGTATGACGCTCTTATTTCTATGGGCGAGCAGGTGACAATTAGCCTCCTTGCAATTGTACTAAACAGGATGGGCCACGCTGCCCGCTCCTTACTGGGCTTCCAGGTGCCTGTTAAGACCGATCAAGCCTTTAAGAAGGCCCGAATACTAGCTGTAGAAACAGACAAAATATGCCAACTGCTTGACGGAGGTTTTATTGTCGTGGTGGCTGGCTTTCAGGGAATCGACGAACTAAACAATATAACCACGTTGGGAAGGGGCGGCTCTGATACCAGCGCTGTGGCCCTGGCAGCAGCACTTAAAGCCGATGTTTGTGAAATATATACCGATGTGGATGGGGTTTATACCACCGATCCGAATATTTGCATCAAAGCGCGTCGCCTTGACAGAATCTCCTACGACGAGATGCTTGAGATGGCCAGGGCCGGCGCCAAAGTTTTGCAGCCGCGCAGCGTTGAACTTGCCAAGAAATACAATGTTCCCGTTTATGTTAAATCATCTTTCACCGATGGGGGAGGCACCCTGGTGACCAAGGAGGATTGTGATATGGAAAAAGAAGTCCTTTCAGGCGTGACCTATGATCGAGATCAGGCCAAGATTACCGTAGTCAGCGTACCGGATAGGCCCGGTGTCGCCGCTCGCATTTTCACCCCGCTTTCCGAGCATAATATCGTGGTGGATATGATTATACAAAACGCCAGCAGGGCTGGTTATACGGACATGACCTTCACTGTCTCCCGCAAAGACTTGCAGGAGGCGCGTCGTATAGTGGAAAAGGTGGTCAACGAAATTGGAGCCGAGAGGGTGGAAATTGACGATAATGTCGCTAAAATATCGATAATCGGGGTGGGGATGGTGAGTCACTCCGGTGTCGCCGCCAAAATGTTTGCCACCCTCGCCAGGGAAGGCATTAACATTATGATGATCAGCACTTCAGAAATCAAGATATCCTGTGTAATCGAGGCCAAATATACGGAACTGGCTGTTAATGTCCTGCACCAGGCTTTTTGCTTGGATAGGAAGACCTGACCAAGGCGCCAGCAGCATTGGGTATCGGTAGGGTAAGGGGAGCAGGTGGCTAATAAATGCGACCTGGCCAAAAGCACGCCATTATCGTATTATCCAAAGGAAAACCCGTGAAAATAACACCTAGACAGACGCGCGGCCTGGCCTATTTTCTGCTGTGCTCAGTCATTTTTTGGGGTTTCCAGAGGATTGCCCCGGGGCCACCCCCCGGCGCCATTTTGCCCCATAATGAAACTAACATCGAAAATGTTATTGTTGAGCTTAGCGGCGATGCGCCCTCCCCGGGGATTTATTTTCTGCCTCCCGGGGCGACTTTTCAGGATTTATCAATCGCTGCCGACATCCGGAATATTTCCAACCAGGCAAGTCTCCAAAAGATATTGGAAAAGGAGAATCATTACCACTTTGAAAACGGCCTGTTGGAAAAAAAGGGGATGATCAAGCCCAGCAAGAGGCTCCTGCTTGGTTTGACCCTGGACATCAATCAGGTCACCAAGGAAGATCTGATGCTTATTCCCCAAATTGGCGAGAAGACCGCTGAGCAAATAATTCGGTTGAGGCAGGGGCGGGGCGGCCTGAGGAAACTCGATGAATTAAAGGAAATCAAGGGGATCAAAGAAAAGCGGTTCAATAGCCTTAAAAAATACTTCCATGTGGACAAAATATCTGCTTCATCAGTTGTATCTGGCCAGCGAATCATTTTGTCTCTTGTAGGCGTCGTATAAGGCCAAAACCCGTTTGACATAGGTTTGCGTTTCCTTGAAGGGCGGTATCCTGTTGCCGTATCGCATCACCGCGCCCTCGCCGGCGTTATATGCCGCCAGCGCAATTTTCAAGTCACCCGGAAATAAATTCATGAGGTAACGCAGATACCTTACGCCGCCCTCGATATTGCTTTCTGGATGGAATGAATTCGAGACATTGAGAGACGCGGCGGTGGCCGGCATAAGTTGCATCAATCCCCGGGCGCCGACGGGCGAGACAGCTTTGGGGTTGAAGTTGGACTCCGCTTTGATAACCGCCTGGATCAGGTTCCTGTCGATGTTGTATTTCCGGGCTGCGCTGGAAATTATCGTATCATACTGAGCCACATCAATCCGGGGATCGATATGAACCCTCTCTCGCCATACCAAAGTGTATTGAACGCCATTGCGCGACGGGACGTTGGTTAAATGGATTACGCCTGATTCATCAATATATTGATAGATATTCCCTTTGGCCAGGGCTGAGCCAGTACCGCAGATGACCAGGGCGGCAATAACCAGTAAAAGCGGGAAACGATGTGACACGGGAAACCCCATAATCAAATTATATTGGACAATCCGTTCATCACGATGGTCTTACATAATAGAAAGTGATGCCAATATCAAGGAGAAAATGGCAATCAGACAGGAGATAGTAGAAAGTGCCGCCCCTTGTGGGTGGCAACGGTTTTGCCTGTCGCCAAGGGGGACGCTCCTAAGGCCTGTCATATGACTCCTGTGTGGTTACTCGACTTATCCTTGACTTTAGTTTTTTATAATGGTAATGCCGCGCAAGATTCAAGCATCATCAGTCGGGGCGTGGCGCAGTTTGGTAGCGTATCTGAATGGGGTTCAGAGGGTCGGAGGTTCAAATCCTCTCGCCCCGACCATTAATAGAAAAAGAGGGGCCGCCTTTTCGGCGGCTTTTCTTTTGTTTGTTTAGTATTCGCTGCAACTTAGGCCCGCTGATGTCTATGAGATTGATTTGCGGGTTGACAATGACCTCTGCAGTGAATATATACTTTTCACAAGCTATTGAAGTACAGCAAGGCGAGAGTGGCGGAACTGGCAGACGCACTGGACTTAGGATCCAGCCCGCGCAGGCGGATAGGGGTTCAACTCCCCTCTCTCGCACCAGGATAGAAAACTTTAAAAAAGGAGATGACTTTACTGTGACTGAAACGGCGGCGGTTAAAATAGATGAGGTCAGCCAGGTTATCAGGAAACTTCAATTCGATGTGCCTTGGGAGAAGGTAAAAAAAGAGCTGGATGCTGCATACACAAAGATATCCAAGACCTCCAAACTCAAAGGATTTCGCCCTGGCAAGGTGCCGCGGCCGATTCTTGAGACTTATTATAAGGACAAGGCCGAAGAAGAGGCCGTCTATAACATCGTAAATAGTTGTTATTTCGATTCTCTGAAAAAAAATGGGATCGATGCTCTGACCCAGCCTAAAATCGAACAGGAGGGCATTGAGCCGGATAAAAACTTCATTTTTACTGCGACGGTGGAAGTTCCGCCGGTGATCGATCCCGTGGGCTATATTGGTTTAGACATAAAGAAAACTATCCGTCCGGTTAAGGATGAAGATATTGATAATGTACTACAGAAATTAAGAAAATCCCTGGCTACCTTCGCGGCTGTTCCGGAAGGTCATATCTCGACTACAGACGACTATGTGACATTTGACTATCAAGGATTTATTGATGGGAAGCCCAGTGATGCCCTAAAAGGGCTTGACGCTAATTTGCAGCTAAACGGAAGCTCAGCATTGCCCGCTTTTGAAGAGCAGTTGCTGGGCCTCAAGACAGGTGATGAAAAGGAATTTACCGTTACCTATCCGTCAGACTATCATGACAGTACTTACGCAGGTAATACCGCGTTGTTTCAAGTAAAAATAAAGCAGATACAAAAGCAGACACTTCCTGAGATCGATGATAATTTCATAAGTAATTTTCAACAGCATTCATCTTTCGAGGAATTGCTGGACGGCATCAGAAAATCTCTGGAAGCAGAATATTCAAACGAGGCAAACGCAAAATTTGAAAGCGAAATCCTTGACGAATTGATCAAGATCAATGAATTTGAAGTGCCGCCCTCCATGATTGAGAGACAAATATTTTCAATGATAGAAGAGAACGCACGCTATCTGATGTCGCGCGGAATGCCGAAGGAGAAGGCACTGGAAAGTTCTTACAAACTATATAACTCCCTGAAACCTGCGGCGGTGAAGACATTAAAGTCAATGTATATCCTGGATGCGATTCAGGCCAAAGAATCCATCGAAGTCGGTCCTGAAGAAGTTGAGTCCGCGCTGAGATCTATGGCGGAAGCACGCAAGGATGACTTTGAGGGGCTGAAAAAGAAGTTTACGGAAAGCAAAATGATGGAACAATTAATACATCAACTTCAGCATGATAAAGTGTTCAAATATATTGAAAATCACGCACTAACAAATGAGGCTGCGGCGATTGATGAGAAGGGAGATGCCCGGTGAACCTGATTCCGATGGTAATTGAGCAGGATGGCCGCGGCGAGAGGGCTTTTGACATCTTTTCGCGTCTCTTGAGGGACAGGATCATTTTTCTTGGGACGGCGATTGATGATCAGGTGGCGAATCTTATTATTGCCCAACTGCTTTATCTTGAATCCGAGAATCCGGACAAAGAGGTGTATTTTTACTTAAACAGTCCGGGCGGCCATGTAAGCTCGGGGATGGCAATCTACGACACGATGAATTTCATAAAGCCCGATGTATACACGGTCTGCATGGGGCAGGCGGCGAGCATGGCCGCCCTCCTGCTTGCGGCCGGGAAGAAGGGTAAGCGCTTTTCCCTGCCACACTCCCGCATCCTGATTCATCAGCCGTTAGGCGGCTTTCATGGACAAGCGACGGATATAGACATTCAGGCCAGGGAAATCCTCCGTTTAAAGGATGAGCTAAACCGTATCCTTTCCGGGCTTACCGGTAAATCGCTGGAGAAGATAAAGATGGACACGGAGCGTGACTATTATATGACACCGGAGCAGGCCCAGGAATATGGCCTGATCGATGAGATCGTATCTAATAGATGATGAATTGGTTTTTTTACGAAGTCATCACAGATGATTACCAGATATAAAATCAGCAAAAAAACAAGCGGCAATAGCCTGATAGAAGAGGATTTCGAATGACAAAAAAAGGAAGTTATAATCAGGGGAGGGGCAATATGCTGTTTTGCTCTTTCTGTGGCAAGACACAACATGAAGTCCGAAAATTGGTGGCTGGCCCTACTGCTTATATTTGTGACGAATGTATTGAGTTATGCCGATGTATTGTCGAAGAAGAACAAGCCGTGTACTTATCTGAAGATCAATCGCAAAAAATTCCGGAGCCAAAGAACATTAAGAAGTTTTTAGACCAGTATGTAATTGGACAGAATAGGCCCAAGAAAATGCTGGCGGTGGCGGTTTACAATCACTATCGCCGCATTCAATGCCAGCCAGAGCGCGATGGGGTTGAGATCCAGAAGAGCAATATCTTGATGATCGGCCCAACTGGCTCTGGAAAAACGCTTCTTGCTAAAACTCTGGCCAAAATGTTGAATGTTCCTTTTGCCATTGCCGATGCCACTACCCTGACAGAGGCCGGATACGTGGGCGAAGACGTGGAGAACATAATTTTGAGTCTGTTACAAAACGCAGACTATGACGTGGAAAAGGCATCACGCGGAATTGTGTACATTGATGAGATTGACAAGATTGCCAAAAAATCCGGCAATCCGTCTATTACGCGGGATGTTTCCGGCGAGGGTGTTCAGCAGGCGCTCCTTAAAATTATCGAGGGCACAGTGGCCAACATACCACCAAAAGGCGGCCGCAAGCATCCGCAGCAGGAATTCATACCGGTGGACACGACTAATATTTTATTTATCTGTGGCGGTGCGTTCAACGACCTGCCGGATATTGTCGCCAAGAGATTAGGCGCAAATTCGATCGGGTTTGGCGCGGATATCAAAAGCAAAAAAGATCGCAAGATTGGTGAACTTCTGGCCGAGGTTCAGCCATCAGACCTGCTTAAATTTGGTTTGATACCTGAGTTTATTGGCAGAATTCCAGTCATTGCATCACTTGATGAATTATCCGAGGAAGAATTGGTGAGCATCCTGCAGGAACCGAAGGATGCGATAATAAAACAGTACAAGAAGCTTTTCGAGCTAAACCAGGTGAAGCTGAAATTTACCGATGACGCCTTACGCTCAGTTGCAAGAGTCTCCATGGACAGAAAAGCGGGGGCCAGAGGTTTGCGGTCTATTCTTGAAAACATCATGTTGGAGATAATGTATGAGATTCCATCCCGCAGGGACATAAGGGAATGCATAATTAATGAAGAGGCCGTTCTCAGAGGTGAAAAGCCCATCCTGGTCTTGGAAAACAAAATTGAATCGGCTTAGGCCAGAATATCCGGGGTAATAAATGTTAAACAAGAAAAGTGGCAATGACCCAAAAAAGACAAATATATCGCTCCTTCCCCTTCGGGATGTGGTTGTTTTCCCCCACATGATCATCCCGCTGTTTGTGGGAAGGGAAAAATCAATAGCCGGCCTGGAATACGCAATGAAAACAGAGAAGGGTATATTCCTGGCTGCCCAGAAACATGCCAAAAAAGACGATCCGGCTGAAGCAGATATATACACAACGGGAACGATAGGCATGATCATTCAGCTTCTGCGGCTGCCCGACGGCACTGTGAAGGTGCTGGTTGAAGGTATAAAACGTGCCGTGATCAACGAGTATCTCCCTGGCAAAGATTTCTTCTTTGTCAATGTCACGGAAGCCGATGAGTTCGATGATGGGGATCAGGTGCAAACCGAAGCCTTGATTAGAAATATTAAAGATTCCTTCGAAAAATACGTAAAATTAAGCAAAAAAGCCAATATCGAAATAATCAGCACTATCAATTCTTTTGATGACCCATCGAAACTGGGTGATATTGTCATATCCCACCTGGGGGTCAAGTTGGAGGACAAACAGCGGATCCTGGAAAATTTCAACATCACCCACCGGCTGGAAGAAATATATGCCATGATTATGGCTGAGATTGAAATACTGGAGGTGGAGGATAAGATAAAGAAACGGGTCAAAAAACAGATGGATAAGACCCAGAAGGACTATTATCTGAATGAACAGATGCGCGCCATCCAGAAAGAAATGGGGGAAAAGGACGATTTTAAAAACGAAATCGCCGAAATGGAGAAGAGGTTAAAACAAAAAAAACTATCCGAAGAAGCCCATAAAAAGGTCCAGGAAGAGATAAAGAAACTGCAAATGATGGCCCCCATGTCAGCGGAAGCCACGGTCGTCAGGAACTATATCCAATGGCTCCTCGACATGCCCTGGTCGGAAGTTACGGAAAACAATTATAAGCTCAAGGAATCAGAGGCAATTCTGGAAGAGGACCATTACGGGCTAAAAAAGGTAAAAGAAAGGATTCTCGAATACCTTGCCGTTCAATCATTAGTGAAAAAGAACAAGAGCTCTATCTTGTGCTTTGTTGGTCCCCCGGGTGTAGGTAAAACATCCGTAGCCAAGTCTGTAGCGCGGGCCACAAATAGAAAATTTGTTCGTCTATCCCTGGGGGGAGTGCGAGATGAAGCGGAGATACGGGGGCATCGCCGGACTTATATCGGCGCCATGCCGGGTAAGATAGTACAACTACTCAAGAAGGCCGGATCAAACAATCCTGTTTTTTGTCTGGATGAAATAGATAAGCTATGCTCGGATTTCCGAGGAGATCCCGCATCAGCATTGCTGGAGGTTCTCGATCCCGAGCAGAATTATGCCTTTAATGACAACTATCTGGAAGTTGATTACGATCTTTCCAATGTTATGTTCATTACTACGGCAAATATTCTCCAAACTATACCAGCAGCCTTGCAGGACAGGATGGAGGTAATCCGTATCGCCGGATACACGGAACTCGAAAAACTTAGCATCGGGAAAAAATATCTGGTGCCTAAATCTGTCGAGACTAACGGGCTTAACCCGGATAAATTAGTTTTCTCCGATGGCGCCTTGCTAAACATCATCCGCTGTTATACCCGGGAAGCCGGAGTTAGAAACCTGGAAAGAGAGATATCTTCCATCTGCCGCAAGGTTGCAAGGAAAATAGTAACGGATGCTTCCGACGAGGTCATAAAAATCAGCTCGAAAACAGTTCCCGTCTATCTAGGTGTAAAAAAATTCCGGCACGGCGAAATAGAGGGGAAAGATGATGTCGGTGTATCAATTGGTCTGGCCTGGACGGAGGTCGGAGGGGAACTCTTGACTATTGAGTCCTCCATTATGCAGGGCACTGGAAAAATGACACTCACCGGAAAGCTCGGCGATGTGATGCAGGAATCAGCACAGGCAGCCCTTACTTATGTGAGGGCCAGGGCGGAACAGTTTGGATTGTCGGAAAACTTTTATAAAGAAGTTGACATTCATGTTCATGTTCCGGAAGGGGCAATCCCTAAAGACGGTCCATCAGCGGGGATTGCCATTGCCGTATCTATTTCGTCGGCCTTTACCGGAAAAAAGGTTAGGGGCGACTTGGCCATGACAGGTGAAATAACGCTGCGGGGTAGGGTGCTTCCCATAGGCGGGCTTAAGGAAAAACTGCTTGCCGCGCATCGAGGAAATATAAAAACGGTCATTATCCCCCGAGAAAACGAAAAGGATCTTGATGATGTGCCGGTGAATGTTCTTAAGACCATGGAAATAATTTTCGTGGAACACGTGGACGAGGTATTAAAAGTTGCATTATGTCGCGATGATAATATCAAGGAAATAGAAATTGATGGGCGCCTTACCGGGGCGAATGCTACCCCCCCCTGGCCACGCCCGCACGTAAATTAACAGGGTCATCCGGACTTTTTACAAAGGCGTTATTTGCTCTTGACATAAATAGGCAACATTGGTAATACCCGCTTCAGTGAACGTTCAGAAGGCGGGTAGCTCAGTCGGCAGAGCGCCACGCTTACACCGTGGATGTCACAGGTTCAAGTCCTGTTCCGCCTACCAGGAAAACTGCTGACAAAGGCATATATAAACAGCGGGGTCGTAGTTAAGTCGGTTATAACGCCGGCCTGTCACGCCGGAGGCCGAGGGTTCAAGTCCCTTCGACCCCGCCAGATTAAAAGGGGTTAACTTTTCAAGTTAACCCCTTTTTTTAGGTGATATTGCTGTTTAGGCACAAAATTTCAGGTTCATATTGGCGATTGCCGTCAGGGAGGTGGTCGCATATGGCCAAGAAATGCCATAATGCATTGGAAGGCCCGAATTAAATATAAATGGTGGCGGTGCAGGGAATCGAACCCCGGACACTGCGGATATGAGCCGCATGCTCTAACCATCTGAGCTACACCGCCGAAGCGAAAAAAACGCGTCACAACATTCAAGAACCCTCTCCCCTCATGGGAGAGCTGGCTTTTGACTTTTTACGAAGCCGTCAAACTTGAAGCCGCGGAACTGCTATAACAACGTGGGCCAGTTGTCAATCTAAAAGTACGCTGCTCTGACTTCCGCTGTCTGGCGGGACGAGCCGGGATTGCCCAATTATCTGTAGCCGCGGGCCTTGTGCCCGCGGCGATTTGGCAATAGTCAAGAGCGCTTGCGCCAACAAGGTGGGCATTGCCTTGAGTGGCGAGGGATTTAGCCTCAAAGCTGCATCCGTGCTTATTACGAAGTCGTCAATTAACGGTAAGATCGTAAGAAACCAGCACCGAATGCCCCTTTCTACCGGTTCCATGTTCGCGAACCAGAATCATCACTATTTCATCCTTGCCGTCGTTGTTCAGGTCCTTTATCTGGTAGTCGGCCACGTAGCCGTTTATCTTTCTTGACCGCCAGTTTTCCGCCATACCCAGCCCATCCCAGGAGAGGCAGTATAATTCGCTGCTCGTGAACAGTTTGACATTGCTTAAGACCCGGCCTATTGGGGACGAGTTTTTCGGGATTATGATTACCCTTTTGCCCTTGCCCTCGAGATCGTAGGTCAATATTCTTAAGTTAAGGTATGTGTTATTGACCTGATCGATGACGGGATTTCTACTACTTGAGGTTGGCGCCAGATAATTATTCGATCCGCCGAAAGGCTCTTCGCTACGGTAGATCAGTTCTTTGGCGCCGCCAAACACGGCTAGACGGGACAGGGGCTTGTCAGTAGGATGGTAAAGGGTGATATTATCAAAATCATTGAGCACTATTATCTTTTCCCCTCCGGCGGCGAGACTGTCGATCGTGAGGCCGTAAATGGGAAGCCCCTGGGGTATCTTCATTCTTTTCCCTGGCTGGTACTGGCCGTTACGCCAGACCACTTCATGTATCGGCGAATTGAAAATAGCGTCGCTGCCGAAATTCTGTCCGAGCAATACTGGTTCCTTGCCATCGGGGCTGATGACTCTCAGAAACAGTCTTATGTCCGATGCGATTTGCGTGAACTTCCCATCGCGGAATTCCAGGACGAAGGAATTGAGAAGGGTCTCGTTGATATTGGTGACGATAATTTCTTTGATGCCGTTTCTGTTAATATCGGCCACATCGACGGAAAGATAATTGTCGTAAGACTTACCTCTAATATGGTGGATCTGTTTAAATTCCTGACCTTTCTTCTGATAGATGAATATGTTGGTCGAATCTATCATTACCACATCATTCATGCCGTCTCCGGTGACATCGCCGATGTCCATTCCTTTGAATTCATTTGGGAAGTCATTGCTCATCCAAAAGCCGCGCCGGTCTAAACCGGTTGATCCAGGCACGTTGATGAAGTCAGGATTAATGATTGAGGTAAAGGTGGCCTTTTTGCCTCCGCCACGTAGCGAAGATATGATTTCCGCCTCCCGGGAACTGCCGGCCGGGGGAGGAGGCACGGGTAATGTCGCCGACCCCGATGGGCGCGCCTGAGGTTCAATCTGCTGGCCTGCCAATTGCTGCGTTCCTGTTACCTGGCGTGCAATCCGTTCGGCGACTTCGCTAGTGCGAGGAATGATTTCGTCTAGGTTTTGCGTTTGGGAAAAAAAGTTTACCGGAGGCTTGGCCGTCGTAATTTCGGACAACTTGGCATCGATGCTGACACTGCTGCCGATTTTGGTCAGGCTTCCCCAAACAACGTAATGAACTTTTAGCGCCTTTCCCACAGACTCGACATCTGCGCCGGAAGGCTCTCTTACGCCAAGAGCTTTTAGAGCCTCGGCTATTGCCTCGCGATTTGTAACCTCAATCTTGTCGGATGCGGCCAGTCGCGATGAAAGTATTCCTGATACGCCCTGGCGAATGTAATCGATATTCTCGGCGCTATAGACGGTAAAGGGAATGACGGCGACAATTTTCTTATCCTGAGCCTTGAGTACTCCGTATGAGCCAATTATTATTATAAATCCCAACAATAAAGCTAAAATCTTCTTCATAAAATATCTCCCTGAAAATTATAAACATTTTCCGATTGCCGGCGGTGACTTGTATATAAAGCCACTTGTTAGTATTTAGACCAGAGTGATTGGATCTTACTTTTCAGTCTATTCGCCTGAACGAAAATCTCGGGATTCCTCTCGTGGAGATTATGCAATATTTTTTTAAAAAAAGGCACGTTGGGCGCCAGGATCATGATTCCCAGAATGATAAAGAGGATTCCCTGCAGCAGCGGTAGGAAAAGCCCAACAACGCCAGCCATCAGTAATATCCAGCCGCAAACATTTCTGATCAAAATTCGCATCTGTTACACTTATACCATATTTGCGGCAGCTGCAACAGGAATTGGAAATAGCTTGACGCAATTACGGTCAACATAATAGATGTATAAAAAAGACCGAAGGAGAAAAACATTGATTCCCCGCTATTCCTGTAATGAGATGACCCTGCTTTGGACCCCCCAAACCAAGTATCAAACCTGGCTTGAAATCGAGATTCTGGCTTGTGAAGCTATGGCCGAACTGGGGCAACTTCCCCCTGATGCCATCAAGGCAATCAAAGAACGGGCATCATTCGATCTGGCGCGCATCGAGGAAATTGAAGCCATCACCAGGCATGATGTTATTGCCTTTTTGACTGCCGTCACGGAACGGGTAGGGGAAGAGGGGCGATACATTCACCGGGGACTGACCTCCTCTGATATTCTGGACACCAGTTTCAGCGTCCTGTTAAAAAGAGCAGCCGCTATCCTGCTTGATGACTTGGATCGTCTTCTTTTGGTGTTACGCGAAAAGGCACTGCTTTTTAGGGATACCGTGATGATTGGCCGGACCCATGGAATCCATGCCGAACCGATTACCTTTGGACTTAAGCTCGCCATCTGGTATCAGGAGATGGAACGAAATAAGCTGCGTCTGATCCGCGCCCAAGAAAACATCAGTTACGGCAAGCTATCGGGGGCGGTGGGTACCTACTCATTTGTCGCTCCTTTTGTGGAAGAATATGTCTGCCGGAAGCTGGACATTAGCCGGGAGAAGGTGTCATCGCAGATAATTCAGCGGGATCGCCACGCTGAATTCTTTAGCACTTTGGCCATTATCGCCTCCTCAATCGACAAGTTTGCCCAGGAAATAAGGTTGCTGCAGCGGACAGAGGTACGAGAGGTGGAAGAATACTTTTCGCCCGGCCAAAAGGGGTCGTCCGCGATGCCCCATAAGAGGAACCCGGTACTGTCGGAGAACCTTTCCGGACTGGCCCGGCTGATGAGGTCTTATGCCATAGCGAGCCTCGAAAACATACCCCTCTGGCATGAGCGTGATATCAGCCATTCCTCCGTGGAACGGGTGATTGGCGAGGATGCTACAGTGCTTTTGGACTTTATGCTAAAAAGGTTTACTGGTCTCCTGGATAACCTGGTGGTCTATCCACAGCAAATGCGGGAGAATTTAAATCTTACCAGGGGGGTGGTATTCTCCCAGATGGTTCTCTTGAAGCTTGTTGAGAACGGCCTTTCCCGGGAGGACGCCTATCGGCTGGTCCAAAAAAATGCCATGGCCTCCTGGGAAGGGGGATTTGATTTTCATAGCCTCCTGTTACAGGATCCAGAAGTAATGGCAAATATCACGAAGGAAGATATTGACGCCATTTTTAACTACGATAATTTTCTCAGCCATGTGGGTCTGATATTCAAGCGGGTATTCGGGTAAGCGCAGATGGGGCTAGGTAGTGTCACCCTTTTAAAAGGGGTGTCCAAGTGATGGAAGCTAAAGTTCCCAATACAATCGAACGGCTGAGGCAGCGAATTTGGGCGGCTAGGGGGGACGTTGCGCCGGATCTTGTTTTAAAGGGAGGCCGGGTCGTAAATGTATTTACGGGTGAAATAATCGCGGCGGATGTGGCGATTTATGACGGAATCATTGTCGGCGTGGGCGATTACGACGGTCCGCATAGCATTGATGTTGCCGGGCAGTTCATTGCCCCCGGCTTCATCGATGGCCACCTCCATATCGAAAGCAGCATGCTGGCGCCGCCGGAACTGGCGGGTGCAGTGCTGCCTTTCGGCACGACGACGATTATCGCCGATCCGCATGAGATCGCCAATGTCCTTGGAATTGAGGGGGTCCGCTTTATGCTTGCTGCAAGCGCGGGCTTGCCAGTTGATTTTTTCTTTATGCTTCCTTCTTGTGTCCCGGCGACCCCGCTGGAAACCGCCGGTGCCATCTTGTCGGCCGATGACCTGCTGATACTAAAAGATGAGCCCCGTGTGCTCGGTCTTGCCGAAATGATGAATTATCCAGGGGTTCTGTCGGGATTGCCATTGGTTCTGGAAAAGGTTAACGCCTTTGCCGGATACCGATGCGATGGCCATGCGCCGCTTTTGACCGGCCAAAATCTCAACGCCTATATCACGGCGGGCATGTCATCGGATCACGAGTGCACTGAGCTTGCTGAGGCGCGCGAAAAAATCAGGCTAGGTATGCATATCATGATCAGGGAGGGGACGCAGGTGAAAAATTTAAGCGCTCTCGCCCCCCTGGTTTCTCCGGTTGCCGCCTACCACTGCTCACTCGTGACGGACGACCTCAATCCGCATGACCTGATGCGGCAGGGTCATATGAACCATCTCATCGATCGCGCTGTGGGAGAAGGAATCGACCAGGTGACAGCGATTCGGATGGCGACTTACAACACCGCCCGCTATTTCGGTCTCGATTACCGCGGGGCCATTGCGCCGGGTTATCAGGCGGATCTGTTACTTCTTTCTAGTCTCTCTCCGGTGGCGGTGACTACTGTTTTCAAAAATGGCCGACGTGTTTACGAGGCCGGTCAGATTATTCCCGAAATCAAGCCTTTGGCGCCGCTTGCCTTAGCAAGCCCGATGAACATCGCCCCCTATCATGAGAATTCCTTCATCATCCAGGACAGGGGCGGGAAGGTTCGTGTTATCGGCCTGGTTCCCGGCCAGCTTCTGACTCGTCAGATGGTGCTGGCGGCGCCCATTCGGGAGGGCCTGGTCGTCGCGGACAGGGACCGGGATATTATTAAAATCGCCGTGGTGGAGCGTCATCGGGCGACGGGCAATATCGGCCTGGGGCTGGTTCAGGGCTTTGGCTTGCAGGAAGGCGCGTTGGCCTCGTCGGTCGCGCATGATTCCCATAATATCATTTGCGTGGGCTGTGACGATGGGGATATGTTCACAGCGATAAAGGCCGTCGAAGCGATGAAAGGCGGGCTTGCCGCCGTGAGAGACCGCAAGGTCGTAGCCGGGCTGCCGCTTCCCATCGGCGGACTGATGTCCGAGCGTTCGTTGGCTGAGGTTGCGTATGGCTGGGAAAAAATGAGGCAGGCGTTAAACGGCCTGGGGGTTCGAATCGATGAGCCCTTTATGGCCCTTTCTTTTTTGGCGTTGCCCGTAATTCCCGATCTGAAGATCACCGACCGGGGCCTTGTGGACGTCGGCCGATTTGAACTGGTGCCGCTTTTTGTGTAATGCCGCTCCATACCGGGAAGCCAGGCATTCGTCAAAAAAATGGTTGGTCTAGTGGCACTTGACCAGTTTGGTGGTTTTCATCCTGGCCGTCTCGCGGGAGGGGATAAAGGGGATGGGGAGCTAAGCATTTAGAATTAAGCGCCATTATCACAACACCCCAACCATCTTCCGTCAAGGGAGAGGGGGCTTTTGACTTTTTACGAAGTCATCGTATTTCGAGATGACGGTGTCTTTTAAAAAGTTGGTGTCATCAGAAGCCGGAAAATCCACGTTGTAATGAAGCCCCCGGCTTTCTTGGCGGCTCATGGCCGAGCGAACGATCAGCAATGCCACAAGTGATATGTTCCTAAGTTCAATAATGTCTTTACTAAGATGAAAATTACGGTAAAAATCTTCCACTTCCTTGCCGATCAGCCTTATCCTGTTTAAGGCCATTTCCAGCCGCTGATTGGAACGGACGATGCCCAGGTAGTCCGACATCAGCTGTCTCAGTTCATCCCAGTTATGAGATACAAGAATAAATTCGTCACTTTCGACTACCCCCAGAGTGCACCATGGTTCTACAGCGAGCGTGTTTAAATTCAGCGGAGCGAAATCATGGCTAATCTCTACAAAAGACCGATGCGCGAAGATCAGCGCCTCCAGTAATGAGTTACTGGCCAGACGGTTGGCGCCGTGAAGCCCGGTGCACGCCGCCTCACCCAGTGCGTAGAGCCTGTCAATGCTGGTTTTTCCGACGCCATCGACGAGAACGCCTCCGCAGATGTAATGGGCCGCCGGAACCACCGGGACAGGTTCGCACGTGATATCAATGCCAAAATCCAGACAGCGCTTATAAATATTGGGGAATCTGTCGATGATGAATTCCCGGTCCCGATGACTGATGTCAAGCAGAATATATTCATCGCCGGATTTCTTTATCTCCGTGTCGACTGCTTTGGCGACTATATCCCTCGGGGCAAGACATCCCTGGGGATGATATTTTTCCATGAAGGTGCTGCCGTTTTTGAGCTTGAGAATTCCACCTTCCCCGCGTAGAGCTTCGCTGATCAGAAAGGCTTTGGCCTCCGGGTGATAGAGGCAAGTGGGGTGAAACTGAATGAATTCCATATTGGCTATTTTGGCGCCGGCGCGGTAGGCCATGGCTATTCCGTCGCCGGTGGCGATGTCCGGATTAGTGGTAATGAGATAGACCTTGCCGGCCCCGCCGGTGGCAATGATCGTGTAATTGGCAAGGAATGTATGGACTTCGTTAGCCTGGATGTCGAGGATATAGGCGCCCAGACAGGTATCGGCAGCCCTCTTCTGTTTTCCGGTCGGTGAAGAAGGCATAATCAGGTCAACGGCGATGAAATTTTCATAAATCTTGATATTTTCTATCCCTGATGCCTTTTCGTTCAGAACCCGTTCAATTTCGCGTCCGGTAAGATCTTTGGCGTGCAGCACCCGGCGCATTGAGTGGCCGCCCTCCTGCCCAAGATCGTAGGCTGAACATGGTTCCTGGGAACGAGAAAATTCTACGCCCCAATCGACGAGTTCCCTGATCCTTTCCGGTCCCTCCTCAACTACGAACTTAACCACATCCGGCTTGGATAACCCGGCGCCGCAAACAATGGTATCGTTGATATGATACTCGAAACGATCCAGCGGATCCGAAACGGCGGCAATTCCCCCTTGGGCGTAATTGGTGTTTGATTCCGAAACATCTTTCTTAGTCACTATCGCGACAGTTCCCAGTTGCGACGCCTTGATGGCAAAGCTAAGTCCGGCAATGCCGCTTCCCAACACCAGAAAGTCAGTTTTGATTTCCATAAGGTATTAATTCCTAATCCGGGGCGCAAATGCCGTGCCCTGCCGGTAAAATGAAGGTTTACAACCAGTGCCTGAGTATATATATTGTGCACACCGTTTTTGGAAGAAAAAAGGAGTGCGGCTTTTGTTGACGCCTTCGTAAAAAGTAACCACGGCGTTATTCGCGCGCAGGCGGGAATGACAAAATGTGAGGTTTTTCGATCTTTTTACGAAGCCAATCTAAATTCAAGGCTTTTAAGACTTTTTATGAGGTCATTTTGTTGATTCTGGGCATCGAAACTTCTTGCGATGAAACCGCGGCGGCGGTGGTCCGCGACGGGCGCGTCATCCTTTCCAATGTTATCTATTCACAATCGGACATCCACTGCTCGTATGGAGGAGTAGTTCCCGAACTTGCGTCCCGGAAGCATCTCGACGCCATTATCCCGGTGGTAACCGAAGCCCTCAATCAGGCGGGGGTTGGGCTGGATAGTATCGCCGCGGTGGGGGTAACCAGCAGGCCGGGACTGGTAGGCTCCCTGCTGATCGGCCTGTCATTTGCCAAGGCGCTGGCCTTCGCAATCGGAAAGCCGCTAGTTGGGGTGAATCATATTGAAGGCCACATCGCGGCAATTTTTCTTGACGAGATTCAGCCCCTTTTTCCGTTCCTGGCCCTGGTGGTATCCGGCGGACACACCAACATTTGCCTGGTTGATGAGAAGATGAAGATCAGGCTGATCGGCCAGACCAGGGATGATGCCGCCGGTGAGGCTTTTGATAAGGGTGCGAAACTTCTTAACATCGGCTATCCCGGTGGGATTGTGATTGACGCTCTGGCACAAAAGGGAAACCCCGCGGCCGTGACATTCCCGCGACCCCTGCCGGAGGGGAGTGATTTCAGCTTCAGCGGATTGAAAACCGCGCTGCTCAATTACCTGAAAAAAAACGGTGTACCAGATAATCCGGATTCCTTGGCGAATCTGGCCGCTTCCTATCAGGAAGCTATTGTCGATGTCCTGGTGGCAAAAACATTGAGGGCGGCTGAATTAATCGACCTCAAGGATATTGTTGTCTGCGGTGGTGTGGCGGCAAATAGCCGGCTAAGGTTTCGTATGGCTGAGGAAGCCCGCAAAAACGGTTATCGGCTTTTCATCCCCCCTCTGATTCTCTGTACTGACAACGCGGCGATGATTGCCGCCGCCGCCTACCGCCTGCTGGCCGCAGGCCATAGCGATGGTCTGGATTTGAATGCCGTTTCTTGCTTTTGTTGGGATGCGGACGGATTATCAGTTTAGATCTAAGAGCGCATAAATGGACAGTGTCAGAGAAATTATCCGTCGCTATAATGTTACCCCCAGAAAATCCCTCGGACAGTCGTTCCTCGCAGATGCTAACTCAATTGCTGAAATTGTGGAGATGGGCGAGTTTAATCGCGCTGACACCGTAGTGGAGATAGGCGCTGGTCTGGGAGTTATGACACGAGCCATTGCGGCGCAAGCGGGAAAGGTGATTGCTCTCGAACTTGACCGGGGTTTGGTGGCAATACTTCAGAACGAACTTAAAGAAGTGAGCAATATTGATATAGTCCAGACGGATGTTCTTAAATACGACTTCAGTACGGTAAAAATAGGCAGCAATGATAATAAAATCAAGGTAACGGGAAATATTCCCTACTATATTTCTTCACCTATAGTCTTTCAGCTTATTGATAACAGACATGTTATTGACAGAGCTATCCTGACGGTCCAAGAGGAGGTTGCCGAACGTCTGCTGGCACCCGCCGGTAGCCGGGCTTATGGGATACCTACGGTCATCTTGGCCATGTATGCGACGATCACCCCCCGGCGGACGCTTTCACCGCAGCAATTTTTCCCATCTCCCCGAGTGAACTCGATGGTTATCGAGATTAAATTCCGGCCGGTCCCGCTGGTGGAGCTCATTGATCCGGCATTTTTCCGGCTGGTGGTTCGCACGGCCTTTGGCAAGAGGAGAAAGACGCTTCTTAACAATCTCAAGACCCTCGACCGCCCGGAGCTGTCGTTGGCACAGATTGTTCGAACACTTGAGGAAATCGGCATTGATGGACGAAAAAGGGCGGAAACAATCGAATCGGCTGATTTTGGCAGGCTCGCCAATGCGCTTTTGCGGACGCTGGCCAAAGTCCCGAAGTGACGAAGCAGCTTATTAATACCAGGGAGGAAGGGAAGTGCGACAGACAAAAGGGGCAAGCGACCGTCTTTTGATTTTCAGTGATGACGCCCGTGCCTATAGCGAAATAATAACCGCCAGTCTCCCCGAATTGGATATGATTGCCACCGATGATTATCGCGAAGCCCAGTTGCATATCGGGACGGTAAATATTATTCTCGCCACCTGGCTGCCGGATGAGCTGCTCAAACAGGCGGTCAGGCTGCGCTGGTTTGCCTCTCTGGCTGCCGGCAACGAGCGACTGCTAGGCAGTTCTGCTCTGGCGCGGGATGTAATCATCACCAAGACTTACGTTTACGGTGAGATGATGAGGGAATACCTATTTGCTTATTTGCTTTATTTTTCCCGTGATATATCGTTTTATCTCAACCTTCAGAAGAACAGGGTCTGGACCCCGCTGCTGCCCCAGCGGTTGCGGGGGAAAGTAATCGGTATTCTCGGGCTGGGCGCTGTCGGACGAGTCATTGCCCAGGGCGCCAAATTTTTTGGTATGACTGTTTTGGGAGTTAACCGGTCGTCAAGTCCGGTTGAATATGTGGATGAAGTTTTTCCGCTGACCGCAATTCAAGCCTTCTTGCCAAGGCTTGACTATTTGATCAATGTTTTACCGCATACAGCCGAGACAGACGGCATATTGGGGGAAGCTGAGTTCTCGCAATTGCAGCCGGGAGCGCTGTTTGTAAATATGGGCCGGGGAAAGACCATAGACGAACAGGCGCTTATAAAGGTTCTGTCCCGGAAGAAGATTATGGCGTTACTCGATGTATTTACCAGCGAACCCCTGCCGGCCGATTCTCCCCTTTGGGCGATGGAGAACGTGACCATTACGCCGCATGTTTCAGGAATCAATCTCCCGCGGGAGGTCGGCGAAAATTTCATTAGCAACTATCAGCGCTGGCGCAAGGGAGAGGATCTTCAAGGGCTTGTTGACCGGCTCAAAGGATATTAAGAGGCATAAAGAAGGGGAGGGTATGGCTAGTTTTCCGGAAACAAAAACAATAGATCTCGCTGACGCCAGGCTGCCTTTTCTGGAATGGAATTCTCCCGGCGAAACGATCCTTATGCTCAACGCGACAGGTTTCACGCCCTGGCTTTGGAAGCCGGTAGCCGAAGCTTTGTGGCCTGGATATCGGATCATAGCGCCATATTTGTGTGACTACCGGATAACTGATCCTTATGCCGGCGGACTGGATTGGCATCGGTTAGCCTACGACATGAAACTGCTCTTGGAAGGCCTTGATATAAAGAGGCCGCTTCTGGTGGGACATTCCATGGGAGGAGCCGTTTGGGTCATCGCGGAAGGGAGATTTTCCCTTCAGGCCAGAGCAATGGTCTTGGTTGAGCCGATATTGCTGCCCCGGGAAATCTACCAGATGAAAATTACCCTTGATCAGCATCCGCTGGCGGCCAAGTCCATCAAAAGAAAAAACCTTTGGTCAAGCCGGAAAGAGGCCCGCAGCTATTTGAAATCAAACCGGCTTTTCCGTTTATGGGACGAGGAGGTGCTGGAACTTTACCTTGACTACGGCATGGTGGAGGACGACGAAGGGGTACGGCTGGCCTGTTCACCCCGGATGGAGGCGGCGATCTTTATGGGCGGATTGCAGTATGACCCCTGGGAGGATTTGGCGAAAATAAAGTGCCCGGTATTGGTCGTAGAGGGAGGGGAAAGCACCAACAGCCAGTATGTGGACTTGAAAAAAGTGGCAGCGGCTTTATTGCAGGGAGAACATTTGCTGATTCCAGAGGCGGGACATCTGTTGCCGATGGAAAACCCTGCTGGAATCGCCGCTATTATAGGTGGTTTTTTTGACTTGCCTCCCGCAGAACTTACATAAGCAGACGACAGGGCAATGATTGACAGAAGCCTCCTGATAACGCCATCTTTCCTTCCCAAACTTACCGGCAACGCCGTAACTGTTGACCGCATCAGTCGGGGCTTGTATCAGTCGGGGATTAACTGCCTGGTCATTGACCTGCAGAGCCTTGAAGAGAGTGCAATTTTGGCCCTTGCAACAGAATTCCAGCCTCAAGTGATCCACAATTTTCATGCCTACAAAGCCGGCCTGCTGGGCATGAAAATCAAAAGCATGTTTCACAGGCCCATGATCACGACAATGACGGGAACGGATATAAACATTGATATCCATGATCCGACGAAGCTGCGGGATATTATGGCGGTACTGGCCGCCTCTGACCAGATAACCGTCTTCAACGACCAGGCGAGGGCCGGTCTCGTTGAACTGGGGATCGCTGCCGCAAGAATATCGGTAATCCATCAATCAGTTTCTCTGCCCAAACAAATACCAACAGATTATCGCAAGGAATTAAACGTTGCGCCGGATGTAACGGTTTTTCTTATCCTGGGCGCCATAAGGAGGGTCAAGGGAATTTCTTTGGCCCTGGATGTCCTCGAGGAGGTGCAGGCCAAAAAAAATGAGCTTCTGCTGCTGATAGCGGGCCAGCCGGCGGAGGCTGACGAATTTGAACTGCTGATGCAGCGAATCCGGGATCGCCAATGGATAAAATATCTCGGTGCCGTTCCCAGGGAAAAAATTGGCGGCCTTATAGAAAGCTCCGATGTGCTGATAAATACGTCCTTCTCTGAATCGGAATCAAATGCCATGCTCGAGGCAATGTATTTTTCCCGGCTGGTCATCGCCCGGGACATACCGGGTAATGCGTCACTGCTAAACGAAGACAGTGGGCTTATGTTTTCAAATCGGCAAGAGCTTATGGGGCATGTCCTGGCCATTATGAGCAACCGTAAAAAATTGGAAGAAAAGGGATTGCGGTCCGGAGAGCTGATAAAAAAGAACTTCGGTTTTGAGCGAGAGGTCAACTCGTATCTTTCCCTTTATCGAAGGATAGAGTGATTTAACCGCTCCTTTTTTAATATGAGGCCATTATAATGAGAACCCTTGTTTTCGCACCCCATCCCGATGACGAAATTCTTGGCTGCGGCGGCCTGATGACTCTTCTTGTCATGAGAGGCAGTCCGGTCAGCGTGATTTACCTTACTTCCGGCGAAGCCGGTTCCCTGGACAAAAAACCTGCGGAGTTGGCCGGGATCAGGGAAGAAGAGGCGCGTCAAGGGCTGGCCGTTTTAGGGATTACTGACCTGCTTTTCCTCAATAACCCGGACGGTTATCTGGAATATTCCCGCGCTAACTTAAATAATATCGTGGCGATAATCCGGGAAAAGAAGCCCGAACTGGTCCTGGCGCCTCAGGGGGGAGATGATCATCCTGACCACCGGGTAACCTATCAGTTGGTGATCGAGGCTGTCCGGCGGGCCGCCGGAGAATGGTTTGCAGGGTGCGGCCGGGACACTTGGCGAGTTGGACAGTTGTTGTGCTATGAGGTGCTTACTCCCTTGACTCATGTATCGTACGTGGCTGACATAACCGACGCGATGGATCTGAAGCTTGCTGCCCTGAGGAAACACTCATCTCAGCTCAGTTCAACTTCTTATGATGAGGCCATCATGGGACTTAACCGGTTTCGAGGGGTTGCCTCGGGGGAGGGCCGATTCTGTGAGTGCTTCCAGGTAGAGAGGGGGTCACCCATTAAAAGGCACCCTGTCAAGTGATAAAAATATACCCTCCGCAGGAAAATGATTTTTCTCACGTAATTTAAATCGTCTTTAGCCGTTATCGGTATCTTTTCTGGCGCCGTAGTTTGGTTGCCCGCTTTATTGCCATCAGCATTGAAGATCCCTGCGTAGCTGTTGTTTGTATGTAAATCAAAACCCGTGCACAATGCCATAACGCACGTTGCTACCCCGCCATGTGACCATCAGAATCCCGCCTACCTTCGGAGCATTAGGATCCTGCTCGTAATTACCCCCCAAAAAGCCTTGCGTTAGAACTAACGTTCTAGTATGAGTGATCTCAGTCGTCACAATTGACGACCTCGTAAAAAGTCGCGTTTCCGCTCTCATTGTGGGAGTGGATAAAGGTAATGGGGAGCTAAATACTTGAAATGGCTACTATCGACACCCTGTTGCCCTCTCTGTTTTTTCAAGTGAGAGGGGTTTTTGAGCTTTTTACCGCTTCATCAAATGTGACTATATCCACCAACGATGGCTTATATTTCCGGCGCTGCCGGGAGAAGGGGCACTTATGGAAAAGAAACGAAACGTTGCGTTGATAACGGGTCAGATCGCCAATTTCTACCGGGAACAGCGGCGGATGCCTTCCTATGCGGAAATGATGGAAATCCTCGGGGTACGCTCCAAAAGCGTCGTCCATTTCTGGGTAAACCGGCTCATTGAGGAGGGGGTTTTGATCCGCGACGGAAAGGGACATCTCCTGCCGGCAAGGCAAACCTTCTCGCTGGCCCTGGCGGGGGAGATCCAGGCCGGCTTTCCGACCCCCGCGGAGGAAGAGTTGCGCGATGTGATTTCCCTTGATGAGTACCTGATCAATCGGCCCGACTCTTCATTTCTCCTTAAGGTCAGCGGGGATTCCATGATTGGCGAAGGGATAAGGGAAAACGATCTCGTAATCGTCGAGCGGGGCCGGACGGCCAATAACGGAGATATTGTTTTGGCCGAAGTGGACGGCAACTGGACAATGAAGTATTTTACCCAAATAGGCGGTGATGTTTTTCTTAAGTCGGCCAATCCCAAATATCCAACTATCAGGCCCCAAAATGAACTTCGCCTGGGTGGCGTTGTGGTGGCGGTGATCCGCAAATATCACCGGTAAATCTAGCAGGGCGATACCTTGACTAATCGGATATTCAACATTCATTCCTGGCCCAGGGCGATAGTTCATATCGATGGCGACGCCTTTTTTACCTCCTGCGAAGAGGCGATCCATCCGGAGCTTAGGGGTAAGCCATTGGTTAGCGGGGCGGAGCGGGGAATAGTTGCTTGCGCCAGTTATGCCGCTAAGGCCAGGGGGGTAAAAAGGGGCGTTCCTCTGGCGCTAGCCAGGAACATCTGCCCGGGGCTGATTGTTCTGCCTTCCGATTACGAAACCTACAGCCTCTTTTCCCGGCGGATGTTCAATATCATGCGGCGCTTTACCCCCCAGGTGGAGGAATATTCCATCGATGAGGCCTTCGCGGATCTAACCGGCATGCGCCGGGCCCTTGGCGCTTCCTACGAAGATATTGTCGGGATGATGAAAATAGCCATTGAAAAGGAACTGGGGATCGGCGTTTCCGTGGGCCTAAGTCTCACCAAGGTCTTGGCCAAGGTTGCATCGAAGCACAAAAAACCAGACGGCCTGACTTTCATCCCGGGGCGGTCCATCGCCGATTACCTTCAGGGACTGCCGGTGGAAAAGATCTGGGGTATCGGCCATGCCACGACCAGTTACCTTGCCAAGCTGGGGATAACAACCGCCCTGGAATTTGCCCGGCTTCCCGAAAGGGTTATCTTGGCGCGCTTCACGAAGCCGGCGCTGGAGATATGGAGGGAGCTGCGGGGCGAAATGGTCTATCCGGTGGCGACGGAAGAGAAGAGCTCATACGTATCGATAAGCAAAATGAAAACCTTTTCGCCCCCGACGGCGGAGCAGGAATATCTCTTCGCCCACCTGATGCGCAACCTCGAAAACGCCTGCATTAAGGCTCGTCGCTATCAACTTGCCGCCCGCCGGATTATGGCGGTCTTGCGTACCCGGGATTTCAATACCCAAAGCCAGGAGATCAAGCTCAGCCGCCCCTCGGCCTACCCCCACGAACTTTCGGAAGTGCTGCGGCAGGCCTTTGCCGGCCTCTACCGTGAAAATGTCCTTTACCGGGCGACCGGGGTGGTACTGATGGAGCTGGCGCCGGACAGGGCAGTCCAATACTCGCTTTTCGAGGACCCCATCCATGCCGAGCGGATCAGGGAACTCTACCTGGCGGTTGATCAGGTAAGCGCCAGATACGGCAAACACTCCCTTCACATTGGCTCTTCGCATCCGTTGGAAATGCTGGGTAATGGCCGCCGGGGTGACCCGACCGTCCGGGAGGATACCTGCCCCCACGGTGATACGAAGCGCCAACGGCTTGCTATCCCCCTGCTGAACATCAAGGTTTGACGACTTCGTAAAAATTCAAGAGCTCCCTGTCTCTCTTGAGGTGAGAGGGTTTACGGTGAAGGTGATAATAATTGCCATCCCAAGTATTTAACTCCCCCTCTCCTTTTTACGAAGCCGTCAAATTTTGGGAACGTCCCAATTTCACTGGGTGGTTTTTGTAGCCGAGACAGGTGGTTTTACCCATCGCGGCTACAGGATTTCCAGAGCGCAGGCCATGGAGACTCCGCCGCCGCCGCACAGCGTGGCCAGTCCCAGAGTTTTCCCTCTTTTTTTCAAGGCATGGATCAGGGTTACCATGATCCGGCAGCCAGTGGAACCAACCGGATGGCCCAAGCCGATGCCCGAACCGTTCACATTAGTGATTTCCCGATTAAGCTTCAGCTCCCTTTCACAGCCCAGATACTGGCCGGCGAAGGCCTCATTAACCTCGATAAGCTCGAAATCGGACAGTTGAAGGCCCGACCGGGCTTCCAAATTACGGACTGCCGGAACTGGGCTTATCCCCATCACCGAGGGGTGGCAGGCGCCGCGGCCGACGGCCTTGATCCGGGCCAGGGGCTTCAATCCCAGTTGGGTGGCTTTTGCGGCCGACATTATTACCATGGCGCTTGCACCATCGTTAATGCCGGAGGAGTTGCCCGCGGTAACCTTGCCGACCTTGGGGATAAAGGCCGGGGGCAGTTGGGCCAGCCCATCCATTGTCAGCCCGGGCCGAAAGTGTTCATCCTTGGCGAAGACAAGCGACGCCTGGCCCTTTTTCCGCGGGATTTCGATGGGAACGATTTCGGCGGCAAAGTCGCCATCACGATTGGCCCGTTCGGCATTGTTGTGACTTCTTAAGGCCACCTCGTCCATTTCTTCCCGGCTGATGTTGTACATCTGAGCAACAAACTCGGCGGTCACCCCCATGATGTAAGGTTTTCCCCGGAACAGCTCCAGAGGCATCCCATCTTTCAGCGGGCCAGTTTCCGGACCGGGCAGGAGATGGGAGCCGGCATGGAGGGCGTGGATGATGTTATCCACGAGGAGCTGATCCTGGAGGCGCAGACCCCAACGGGCATTGGGGATAGAATAGGGGATTCCCGACATGTGCTCCATCCCGCCCGCCAGGATGATTTCAGCCATGCCTGCCTGGATCATAGCCATGCCGGAGACGACCGCTTCCATTCCGGAGATGCAAACTCGGTTGACCGTGGCCGCGCTGACCGAATCCGGAATGCCCGCCATTAGGGCGGAGACGCGGGTTACATTTAGAGCATCGACCGGTTCCAAACAGCAACCGAAGCGGACGTCGTCGATCATCCCAGGCTCGATGCCGGCACGAATCACCGCCTCCTTCATCACGATGCCGCCCAGCTGGGCGCCGTTCACATCCTTTAAGGAACCACCGAAGCTGCCGATCGCGGTGCGGCAGGCTGATGCAATAACCACCTCTTCCATTTTAGCGTCCTCCTGTAGAATTGATGAAGCGGTAAAACTCCGTAAAACTGCAATTTTTGGACGGCGCGGTAAAAAGTCCGCCATCTCCACCTCCCCCTTATCCCCTCGCGCGAGGGGAGGAGCAGGTGGAGTTTTTATGAAGGCATCAACCCTGACGACGCAATAAAAATCAACTGCTGGTTGGGGGCGGAGTTGAAACCCATCTCCAGCTCTTACTTTTTCCCCACCTCGCCCACGCCGATAAAGGGCACAGCTCCGGCGCCCGTTACTTGTGGAAGGATGCCGTTCCATTTCTCGATCGCCCGCAGGTTCGCCTCGATCCTTCTGAGTTCGATTAGATCGGTGGAGATATTGGCTCGCTGCAGCCGGAGGGATTCCGCCTCGGCCTTGGCGGCGGTGATCTTCTGTTCCGCCTCGATCTTGATCCGTTCCAGGTCCCGTCTGGCCTTCAGGGCAAGCTGTTCCGCCGTCTGCTTCTGTTCGATGGCTTCGGTGAAGACCTTAGAAAAGCTGAAGATTACAATCGAGAAGGCATCTACGGCAATATTATAGGCCAAAAGTCTCTCCGACAGGGCGAGCCGCATGGCCTCGCTTACCGCGGGTCGCTTGGTGATCAGCTCCTCAGCGCTGTACTTGGCCGTCACCGCCTTCACCACTTCCAGAATGGCCGGATCAATAATGCGTTCTTTAAAATGAATCCCGATGGTTTGATAGACAGTATTGGCCTTGTCAGGGACGACATGGAAATTGAGGGCCACTCGGGAACTCACATCCTGGAGATCCGCCGAGGCGGCGGCGGCGTCGGTCTCAACCTTCTGGACCTTCACGTCCACGAGAACCACCGTCTGCATGATCGGTATCCGCAGATGAAGACCTTCTCCCAGGACATGCTTCTGGACGGCGCCGAAGTTCATAACGACTCCCCGCTGGCCCGGCCCGACCTGGACCCACGGTTTGGAAAAGATAATCAGCACGATAAGAACGCCGATGATGGAAATTATTCGCATCGGACCCTTTTTCAACAGCATATCCATCGCCTCTTTTGAACCGTAATTCTGTCTTTCGTACATTTTTGCCTCCCTTGGTTATTATTGTTATGCGTTGGTTGCTTATTTAAAGGCGCGGTAAAAAGTTTTGTAGACGCGGGCCTTTTTGCCCGCTGCTACCTTGGCAATAGGCAACGGCGTTGCTTTTTACGATTTCGCCCTATTTATAAGGCTTATCTAGCACAAGGAAAGTTAAATTGATAGAATTTTAGCATTACGGCGGGAAATTAATTTTTTCCGGATAACCGTAAATCCCCTTGAATGCACGCTGACTTTTCAGTATAAGGCGGGAAACGCTGTGGGAAGGTTGGTGGCAGCAGATGGAAAAAACAGCCAAGGGGCAGAAGGATCTGCTGGCGCAGGTAGCTAATCGTGATTTATGCACCTCCTGCGGCGCCTGCGCCACTCACTGTCCCTATCTCGTTTCCTATCGCGACCGGACGGTGGCGCTCCACCCCTGTGATCTGGCCGATGGTAAATGCTACTCTTCCTGCCCCCGCACCGGTCTGGACATAACGGCGCTGCAAAAGTTTTATTTCCCCGACTCGCCACTGACAGCGGAACTAGGACCGTTCAGAGGGTATCACCATGTCCGATCGCGGCAGGCAGCAAATCGGCTGAAAGTCCAGCACGGCGGTGTCGTGACCAGCCTGTTGAACCTGGCCCTGGCTGAGGGAATCATCGATACGGCAATCCTTTCGGAAAAGAGAGAAAAATTTCTTCCACAAGCTATCGTTACAACCAGCTCTGAGGATATTGTAACGTGCGCCGGCAGCCGTTTTGTAATGGCGCCGCTTTTAGCCCAGTTTATAAGGTCGGTCCGGGAAGGCAGCGGACGGATCGGCATGGTGCTTTTGCCCTGTCAGCTTCAGGCACTGGCCAAGATGCGTCGGGAGGCGGCAGGAACGGATGAGCCTATCGGCCCTTTGGCTTTAGGCGTCGGACTTTTCTGCGGCTGGAGTCTTGTCTGGCGCGACTTTATTAAACTTTTGCAAACCAGACTCGAAGTGGCTGCCGTTACCAGAATGGACATCCCACCGCGCAAAGACACGCTTGAGATCACGGCCGGCGAGCGTAGCTACGATTTCCCGCTTGCAGAAATACAAAGCCTGATCAGGCCCGCCTGCCGCTTCTGCGTCGATACCACGGCGGAATTCAGCGATATTTCGGTCGGTTCGGCGGGCGATACCGAGGGAGAGGGCGATTCCAGTGGTTGGAACCAGGTTATCATCCGTTCTGAACGGGGCCAAGAGCTGTTTAATCTTGCTCTGGAAAGGGGTGTGATCGAGACCAGGCCGCTTTTTGACGGCGCCCTAATGGAGCTCAAACAGGCCGCCCGTGCTAAGAAACGACAAGCACTCGATAGTCTGATTGCCAAAAGCGGCAGCCCGGATGACCTTATCTACCTTAATCCTCAAGATCCATTGCTTCAGGATATTCTCAGCCTCAAACCGGCGCGGGATTTCCGATAGGGGGTGTTCATGTCCAGGCTGCTGGATGAGACCGAAGGTAAAGAATATTTCTTCATGGGCAACGAGGCGATCGCCCGAGGTGCTCTGGAGGCGGGGGTAAGCGTGGCCGCGGCCTATCCCGGCACGCCCTCGTCGGAGATCATTGAAAACCTTTCCCGGGTGGCCGGCCAGCGCAACCTCTACGTGGAATGGTCGGCCAACGAAAAGGTGGCACTGGAAGTGGCTGCCGCGGCATCCTTTGCGGGGCTGCGTTCGATTACCGCCATGAAGCAAAACGGCGTTAACGTGGCATCGGATTTTCTTCTCCACCTGGCGGGTTCCGGCATCCGGGGCGGCATGGTTGTTGTCTCCTGCGATGATCCGGGCGCGCTGTCCAGTGTCAACGAGGGAGATGCCCGTCATTTCGCCCGCCTTTTGGAGATTCCCCTGCTGGAGCCGGGCGATTTTCAGGAGGCCAAGGATATGACCGCCTGGGCCTTCGAACTTGCGGAGGAGCTAAAAACCATTGTCATGCTAAGAAGCGTGACCCGGCTCTCCCACGCCAGCGGCAATATTCGCCTGGGAAGGCTGCGGGACTTGCACCGGAAGGCCTGGTTCCGTAATCAGGGGTCAATCCTGGATCCGGATGACGGCCCACTGGTCAGTACCCCGGTCACCTGCAAGCACGGCCGTCAGCAGGAGAGGATGAAGCGGGCCGGGGAGATTTTTGAAGAAAGTCCTTTCAATAGATACCTGGGCCCAGCCCGGCCGGAACTGCTTATCGTAACCAGCAGCGTCTGTTTTCTCTACTGCCGGGAAGCGCTTGCCATCATGGGCCTGGAAGAGCAGGTGGGCATCCTGAAGCTTGCCACGAGCTGGCCCCTGCCGAACAAGCTGGTTTTGCGCCACCTGGCCTTGACGGACAATGTCCTTATCGTGGAAGAGGTAATACCCTTTTTGGAGGAGAACATCAAGGTTCTGGCTGCCGAAAGGGCAAAAGAGGTGGGAATCAAGAACTTCTTCGGCAAGCGTGAAGAAAATCTGCCCACGACGGGAGAACTTAATCCGGATCTGGTCATGGCCGCTATCGGCCAGGCCATGGGTCGGGAATATCCGCTTTCATCCCCAGGCTACCGGGAAAAGGCTCAGGCCTTGAGTCTCAGGCTTGCACCCGTCCGGGAGCAGACCTTTTGCGCCGGCTGCCCCCATCGGGCGTCATTCTGGAGCATCCATAAGGCTATTCAACTAGACGGCCGCCAGGGGTTCGTCTGCGGCGACATCGGCTGCTACACCATGGCCCTGCTCCCCTGCGGTTTCAGCACATTGAAAACTCTCCATTCTATGGGATCGGGCACGGGAATCGCTTCCGGTTTCGGTCAGCTCAGCCACTTTGGCTTAAGCCAGCCGGTGCTGGCCGTCTGCGGCGATTCCACCTTTTTTCATGCGGCCCTGCCGGCCTTGATCAATGCGGTGCATCACCGGGCCAATATTCTCATAATTATCCTTGATAACCGCGGCACTGCCATGACGGGATTCCAGTCTCACCCCGGCCTGGAACAAAACGCCATGAACGGCCCGGCAAAGCCTGTGGAAATAGCGCGGATTTGCGAGGCCATTGGGGCGAGGGTGACTGAGGCCGATCCTTTTGATCTGGGAGAAACCGGCCGTGCGCTGGAAAATGCCTTCGATGACGAAGCCGATGGGGTCCGGGTGCTGATTCTCCGCCAGATGTGCGCGCTTGCCCCCGAACGTAGGGGGAAGAAGCGCTACGAGATGAGCGTCAACGAATCTTTCTGCCTGAGTGAAGCCTGCGGCTGCAACCGCCTCTGCACGCGGATATTGCGCTGCCCGGGCCTGATGATTGATTATTCAAAAGGGAAGGCCGCAATTGACGAGGTTGTCTGTGCGGGCTGCGGCATCTGCGCCGGGATATGTCCCGCCGGGGCAATTGTCAGAAAGGAGGCGGCGCAGGCATGAAAAAGATTGCTCTGGCTTATGATCCCTACAATCTGATCATTTGCGGTGTTGGGGGACAGGGTAACGTCCTGGCCTCCCGCCTCTTGGCCGGAATGCTGGTTCGGCAGGGATTTCAGGTGGTGGTGGGTGAGACATTCGGAGTATCACAGCGGGGAGGGTCGGTGATGAGCCATCTGCGGGTCTCTGCAGATAAGGTTTGGAGTCCCCAGATCCCTCAGGGGCGAGGCCACCTGGTAGTAACCCTGGAACCCGTAGAGGCAATACGGGTACTGGCTCAATATGGCAACAGCGGGATTAAGGTTTTGACCAATACCCGGCCGATCTACCCCGCGGCTGTTATAGCGGGACAAGAGCGCTATCCCTCCCCGGCGGAGATTCAAGAGGCAATTGCCAAAATGGCGGCTGCCGCCTGGTTTATAGATGCCACTGCTGAGGCGGTGAAATTGGGGAACCCCATTTTAGGCAATATAATTATGATTGGCGCCCTGGCGGGGCTTAAGGAACTCCCCTTGAGCAGAGATGGCTTTATGGAAATCATGGCCGAAATGATGACTGGGGACAAGATGGGGGCAAATCTGCAGGCCTTTGACCAGGGGGTTGTGCTGATGGCGAAGGCTTGATTTAGGAAGGGAGAAGAGAACATGAAGAACTTTTATAAACCGGTCCAGGTAAGTGAAAATATCTACTGGGTGGGTGCCGTTGACTGGAACATCCGGGATTTCCACGGCTACGTCACCGGGCGGGGCACCAGCTACAACGCCTATCTCATTATGGGTGAGGAGGTAATATTGATTGATACGGTAAAGGCGCCGTTTAAGGCCGAGATGCTAAGTCGGATTTCGCATCTGGTGGAGCCCCGGGACATAAGTTACATAATCTCCAATCACGCCGAAGTTGATCATTCCGGCTGCCTCCGGGAGATCATTGAGGAGACAAAACCAAAACAGGTCTTTGCTTCGATAATGGGGGCCAGGGCCCTGGAGGAACTGTTTGGTCTGGGTGATAAGCTAACCCCCGTGAAGGACGGCCAGAGTGTGACGCTGGGGAATGTAGACCTCTCTTTTCTGGAAACCAGAATGCTCCACTGGCCGGACAGCATGTTTACCTACCTTCCCGCGGCGGGATTTCTCTTCTCCCAGGATGCCTTTGGGATGCACTTGGCCTCGCTCGCTCGCTTCGCCGATGAAATTGACGAGGCGATTTTGACCGAGGAGGCCCGCAGATACTATGCCAACATCATCCTCCCCTATTCGCAGTTAGTGCTGAAGCTCATTGACCGGGTGGGGAAAATGGGTCTGGACTTGAAAATCATCGCCCCGGATCACGGCCCCATCTGGCGGAAAGACTTGGGAAATATTGTCTCTCAATACGTCCGCTGGGCCAGGCAGGAGCCGGAGGCAAAGGCGGTAGTTATCTGCGGCAGCATGTGGGGCGCGACCGATCAGATGGCCCGGGCTTTCGGGGAGGGTTTAGCCGCCTCCGGCCTCAAGGTCAAGGTCATGTCGGCAAGCGCTTCCCACCGTAGCGACATCATCAATGAAGTTCATCAGGCCGGGGTGCTGGTGGTGGGATCTTCGACGCTTAACGGTCAAATGCTTCCCGTGGTTGCGGATGCTCTCAACTATATCAAAGGTCTTAAACCGCTGATTCCTTTCGGAGCTGCCTTCGGCGCCTACGGCTGGTCGGGTGAAGCGGCAGGCCAGATAGAGGAGGTTTTAAGGGGATTGAAGGTGGAATTGGTGGGAGAGGCGATTCGGGTGAAGAATTGGCCGGCAAACAATATTCTCGCGGACTGCTATGAAAGGGGGGCTTTGTTGGGCGCAAAACTCAACGAAAAGCTGGCGGAGAAAGAATCCTAAGCCCAAAAAATTGAGTGCAGCCAAAATGGGTTTCTTTAAAAAAATGAAAGGAGCAGGAAATGAAGAAATACGTATGCGGAGTTTGCGGTTACGTGTATGACCCGGCGCAGGGCGATCCGGAAAGTGGTATCAAACCAGGGGTTGCTTTTGAGGACTTGCCGGAAGATTGGACCTGCCCCGTCTGCGGGGCCGGGAAGGATGAATTTGAGCCGGAATAAAACCCTGCTTTGGCGGTTTGTCACCACAGGGTGTGGAGGTGATGATGGACAATACGAAAGGTGTCCTGGCCCAGGCTTTCGCCGGCGAGGCGAAAGCGGCGGTTCGTCTGGAGGTCTTTGCCGATAAGGCCCGGGAAGAGGGCTATCCCCAGATGGCAAAGCTGTTTAAGGTGATCGCCCATTCGGAAAAGATTCACGCTACCCGGGCGCTTAGGCTGCTCAAAGAGATAAGAGGCACGGAAGAGAACCTGGCTGCCTCCTTCGAGTCGGAAACTAAAGTGGCCGGGGTTGCTTATGATGGATTTTTACGCGTCGCTGAGGCGGAAGGAAATGCCGCCGCGGCCCTCTTCTTCAGCCAGAGTCGGGACGTGGAGGATACCCACGTTAAACTCTACAAGGAAGCCATGGGGCACCTGATGGCGGAACGCGAAACCGGATATTTCGTCTGCGGGGTCTGTGGCTACGTGGCGGACCAGGTCTGCCCCGCCGAATGCCCCGTCTGCGGAGCTCCGGCAGCCGAATTTGTTGCCTTTGATTAGCGAAGGCAGGGGAATTTTAACATTTAGCAGGAGGAAACTTATGAAGTCAGTTCGCTGTTTGCGCCAGTGCTTATTGGTTTTATGTGTGGTTTTGTTGACCAGCGGCGTTTATGCTCAGGTTCAGTATGGAGACAAGGAGTATCAGCCATCAGTTGGCCAGGTAGGCAAGGATGTGATCTGGGTGCCTACTCCTCAGGCGCTTGCGGATAAAATGCTGGACCTTGCCAAGGTGACGGTGCAAGATTATGTGGTCGACCTTGGTTCCGGTGATGGTCGCATTGTGATCACCGCCGCGAAGAGGGGTGCCCGGGCGCTGGGTATCGAATACAATCCTGATATGGTGGCCCTGTCCAGACGCATCGCCGCCCGGGAAGGGGTAGGCGACAAGGCTATCTTTGTTCATGGCGACATTTTTGAAAGTAATTTTTCTGAGGCGACGGTGGTCACGATGTTTCTTTTGCCAGACCTCAACCTGAGGCTTCGGCCCACGATTCTTAATCTCAAGCCAGGAACCAGGATCGCCTCAAATTCCTTTCACATGGGAGACTGGCAGGCCGACCAGACAGTGACCGTAACCAAGGAAGAAGGCTGTGACAGCTCTTATTGCCAGGCCTATTTTTGGGTTGTCCCGGCCAAGGTGGAGGGCAAGTGGCAGCTTCCTCAGGGAGAACTCACTTTGAAACAAAGCTACCAGATGATTTCTGGCACCCTTAAAACGGGAGCGGATACCAAAGTAATTACGGATGGCAAATTATACGGCGCCGAGATAAGCTTCAGCTTTGGCAACGAGAAATATAGCGGCCTGGTCAGCGGAAACAGCATGGCGGGGGTGGTTAAGGTCGGCGCTAATACCGCCGAATGGAAAGCAAGAAGAAAATAAACCGGTTCAAAGCTGGGCCGGATCCGGCGCCGGCCGTTACTGTGGGGGATGACCGTCCAGTGGATTGGATAATCCCCCAAGTATCCTGCCTTCCGGCGGTAGGGATTGGGAAGTTATTTCATTAGCGACGCGGCAGGTAACGAATATAGCAGCCATGTTTAAGCCCCATTAGCGCTCGATTTGATTCCTGGCGCTACTTCTTGTCTTCTACCTTCTTGGACTCAGGTGTTACGTCTATCTCATCCGGTTCCCGGTTTGCCTTTTTGAAGTTTTTTATCCCTTTTCCCAAGGCGCTACCGATTTCCGGCAGTTTGCCGGCACCGAAGATGATGAGAATAATCACCAGAATAACAAGCAATTCAGGCATTCCTATTCCGAACATATTGAAACCTCTATTTAAGTTTTGACGCCTGCGTAAAAAGTCGGGAAACTTCACATTTTGTCATTTTCGCCCGCGTGGTAATGACGTCGCGGTTACTTTTCACGGGGTAGTCAGTTTTGACGGTAACCTGTTTTGTGACCTGCCTACAACCTAGACCATTACCCAGGCTTTGTCAAACTATATTGTGGCAAACCCCATGGCCTCAAGGCAGTGCTGGTCAAAATCATTTTGAACTATTCTTTTTTAGTCTTTTCTTGAAAAAAAGCGTTAATGCCGGGGGCCAAAGATAGCCCGGCCGATACGGATGATGGTGGCGCCTTCCTCCACCGCTGTTTCGAAATCGTCGCTCATTCCCATGGAAAGCTCGGCCATTTCAACGTTCGGAATGTTTTCCCTGATAATGCTGTCTCGCAACTGACGAAGCTCCCGAAAAAAAGGCCGGGTCTCCCGGGGGTCAGCACTCCATGGGGGGATGGTCATCAGTCCCCGGATCGACAGGTGGGCAAGGTCGGCCGTCTCCCGGATAAGAGGGATAAGATTTTCCGCCCGGACCCCGCTTTTTGTGCTCTCCCCCCCGATATTCACCTCAATTAAAACCTCGATTTTTCGTCTTGCCTCCCCGGCCCGGCGGTCCAATTCCCGGGCCAGGTCAATCCGGTCCAGAGAATGAATCATCGAGAAGAGCCGAACGGCGTACCTGGCCTTGTTGGTCTGAAGATGGCCGGTAAAATGCCAAGGAATCGTTGTCGCAACCTTTTCAATTCTCCTTTGGGCATCCTGGACATAGTTTTCTCCGATCATATCCACCCCGGCGGCCACGGCCTGCCGCACCAGTTCATCCGGCACCGTCTTGGTAATGGCCATGAGTTTTATCTCTTCCGGACGGCGTCCCGCCCGCCCGGCTGCTGCTGCTATTTTTTGCTTTATCGCTCTGATGTTTTCTTCCACTGTGCTCATTTTGCTCTTCTCAACAATGACGCCTTCGTAAAAAAGTCACAAGCACCCTCTCCCCTAAAGAAAGAGGGTTGCCTTTATAGCTATTGCAGGCATGATAATCAAGCACCGCTCCTTAAGACCGAATCGTTGCCATTTTTTGTAAAGCCTCCGTAGCCTCGGGCATTCCTGCCCGCGTCCGCCTTGGCAATATGACAGATCGGTGCTTTTTTACGAGGTCATCACCTATAGCTAAAGGCAATTACCCCCAGCGACTTGAGAGAATCGACCAGCTCGCAAAGGGGCAACCCCATCACGTTGGTGTATGAACCACGAATTTCCCGGATGAAAAACGCGCCCTGACCCTGGACTGCATAAGCGCCGGCCTTGTCGTAAGGTTCAGCGGAATTCAAGTACCAGTTCATCTCATCCGCCGGTATCTTGCGGAAGATGACGGCGGATTCCACAACCTGGTTCAACTTTTGTCCCGCCGCCAGTTTCATGATGCTAAAGCCGGTATAAACCAGGTGCTGGCGGCCGCTTAACCTGGCGAGCATGGCCCGGGCGGCTACGGCATCCACCGGCTTTCCCATGATCATGCCGTCGATGAAAACGACCGTGTCCGCGCCAATTACCCAGACGTCCGGATAGGCCTTGGCCACTTGGCGCGCCTTTTCCTCCGCCAGCCGCCGGACATGCTCCGCCGGTCCCTCCCCGTCCAGGGGTACTTCGTCTATACCGCTGGGAATCACTTCTAGGGCGCCCAAAAGCGGGCTCAAAAGTTCGACTCTCCTAGGTGAAGCCGAGGCCAGGATGACTCTTTCCGATTTGATATCCATCCTGGCTCCTATCCGTGGATGATCTTCATTGTCAGGATGTAGCCGGTCAGGGCCAGGCTGACCAGGTTGCCAGCGATCAGAGGCGGCGACGCGATCAGGAATCCGTAGATGAGCCACAGCAAAAGCCCGCAGTTAAAAAGAACGAACGTTGGAAGGGAAAGGTCGCGGGTGTGTTTCGTCCGGTAAATTTTGATCACCTGGGGCAGCATGGCAAAGGAGGTAAGCGCTGCGGCCAGAAGTCCGATAATATTTATGTAAAAAGGCATTCCTGTCTCCTGTATTTGCCCTGTCGTCACAGGTACTTTGTCTTGTCTTGAGCAGCCAGTAATTTTGGTACATTACCTATATGTTGGGAACGCCCCCGCCGGCAGATGAGCAGGGTGTCTTTGGTTTCCACTATCAGCAGGTCTTCCACGCCAAGGAGGACCACCAGTTTTCCCGGACTTACGGCGAGCGAGTTTGTCGTGTCCAAAAGAATTGAGTCGCCCGCCCGCACTGCGTTTTTCTGCCGGTCCTTTTCGGAAAGCTCCCAGAAGGCGTCCCAGCTTCCCAAATCACGCCAGTCAAACTCCCCCGGGATTACCAGTACCCGTTCGGCCCTTTCCAGGACGCCGTAGTCGATGGAGACCGGTTCCATATTTCCGTAGTTTGTTTTCAGCGTTTTTGCCTCCTGCCTGGTTCCCAGACATTGACCAATCTCCTCCAGGAGCCGGTAGAGATTAGGAAGGCATTTCTCCAGCTCCTCCCTAATTACCTTCACCTGCCAAATAAAAACGCCGCTGTTCCAGAGATGGTCTCCCCGGGCCAAAAAATCCTTGGCCTGCTCGGCTGATGGTTTTTCCCGGAAGGCGCCGACCCGGTACAGCTTTTTCCCAAGTACTTCTTGCAGCATCTCGCCTGGCTGAATGTAGCCGTAGCCTGTTTCCGGAGCGGTCGGTTTTATCCCGATGGTGACCAGACTTGCGTTGAAGCGGGCGAAGTCAATGGCCGCTGCGATGGTCCGGCGGAAGGATTCCTGATCCGTTATCAAATGATCCGCCGGCAGGCAGACCATGATGCCATTTGCGGCGCGTCGCCGGATATGCTCTGCCGCCAGACCGATACAGGGGGCGGTATTGCGTCCCACAGGTTCGCTGATGATGTTGCTTACGGCCAGTTCGGGCAACTGACGCAGCACCTCCCGGGCATGTTCCCGGGCGGTGACGATCAGTATCCGCTCGGGAGGAATCAAGGGGATCAGTCGGGCAACCGTTTGTTGCAGCAACGATTTTTCCCCAAATATTCCTAATAGATGCTTGGGCCGCTTCCGACGGCTGTAAGGCCAGAACCTGGTGCCGCTGCCGCCGGCCATGATTACCGCAAACGCGGGACTATTTGTCTCGTCCGATACGGTCAAGTTGGTTTCCTCCCTTGGCTAAGTCCTCGACCTCGAATGCAAACCATTAGCAGAAAACTGCGCCTCTGGCAACTTGGTTAGCGGCCAGGGGGTAACGATTCCGTCTTGAGCGGCGGCGGTTCATTGCCGTAGCGGCAGAAACCGGCAAGACTTGTCTGGCCGCTTGAGGCTGAATCGTTAGCAACTGGGTCATCCGGCCTTGCTTTTTGCGTTGTTAATCGATAGATTTGGCGCCCGTCGCAATACATTTGGCTTCGTAAAAAGCAAGCAAGCGGATTTGTGACAGTTAATCAGGAGGAGCAATTGGTGGATAGCCGATACCCCAAGTTATTATTAAAGCCCGGCCGCGAGAGGTCTCTCCTCAAAGGTCACCCCTGGGTCTTCTCCGGGGCGCTGGCAAATTGCGTAACACCCCCTGCACCGGGGAGCATCGTGCGGATTGTCTCCGCCGCCGGGGAGGCGTTGGCGGTGGGTTTTTATCATCCGCTAAACAGCATCGCCTTCCGCTCTTTGAGCCGGGATCCGGATACCATTGTGGATGCGGGATTTTTCCGGCAAAGAATATCCCGGGCCCGGCATCTCCGCGAGAAGGTGGTAAGCGGCCAAACCGATGCCTACCGGGTGATCAATGCCGAAGGCGATGGCCTGCCGGGTCTGGTGGTTGATCGTTACGGCCGATATCTGGTAGTTTCCGTGGCGACTGCCGGAATGGAAAGGTTTCAGCGAGATGTTTTGAAAATTCTTAAAAAAGAATTCCAGCCAATTGCGATCTTTGAACGCAGCGAAGGCCGGGCGAGAAATACGGATGGTCTGGCTGATCGGGTAGGCCCGGCCATGGGCCGGATGCCGCCGCCGACCGTGGAAATTCGGGAAAACGGCCTGGTCTTTGATGTTGATATCGTCTCCGGCCAGAAGACGGGATTCTTCCTGGACCAGCGGGTCAATCGGGAATTGGTTGGCGCCCTTTCCGGCGGGGCGAGGGTGCTGAACTGCTTTTCCTACAGTGGTGGTTTTTCCGTATATGCCGGCTGCGGCGGCGCTCTTGAGGTGACCTCGGTGGATGTTTCCAGCGCGGCAGCCAGGCTGGCCGAGGTAAACTGGCGGAAAAACTCTCTTCCGGAGGATGCTCAGCTAGTGGTTACCGCCGACGTTTTTGATTATCTGCGCCAGACCGAGGGGCAATACGATCTGATCATCCTGGACCCGCCAGCTTTCGCCCGAAACGCAAGAGATGTTGCCGCTGCCGCGGCGGGATACAAGGAGATCAATAGACAGGGCATCAAAAAGCTCAAGAAAGGAGGTCTGCTCTTTACCTTCTCCTGCTCCAGCTTCATTGATGAGATGCTGTTTGAAAAAATCGTCCTTGCGGCGAGCCGGGATGCGGGCAAAGATGCTCGGTTGCTCAAGACTCTTGGTGCTGGCCCCGATCATCCGGTTGACCTCGGGCACCCGGAGGGGAGGTATTTGAAGGGGCTGATGCTGTCTTTCGGCGATTAATGTCCCGGGTGGCTTGCCTCAAGTCTTGTTTAGGTTTTTTGCGGTCATCGGTTTTTTTTTGACAGGGACGGGCGAGAAAAACTTGTAACTGTTTCCCGTCCTTTTTGCCTGGTACATGGCTCGGTCGGCCTGCCGCGTCAGGGCTATTTTATCGCTGCCATGCTCTGGGTAGATAGAGATACCGATACTGGCTGCTACCCGGATTGGCTCTCCGCCCAGTTGAAATGACTGTTCGATCGCTGCCAGAATCTTATTGGCTACGACGGCAATGTCGTTTCTCCGGTGGGTATTAGGCAGCAGGACCATAAATTCATCCCCGCCAATCCGGGCCACACTGTCGCCCTTCCGGAGCAGGTCTGATAGGCGGCTGCCGATTTCCCTAAGCAGGCTATCACCCGCATCATGGCCATAGTTATCGTTGATTTCCTTAAAGTTATCCAAATCAATGACCAAAAGCGCGAGCATGCTCTCCTGTCTTGACGCGTTGGCCAGCGCCAGATTGAAACGGTCTTCAAAAAGACGGCGATTGGGGAGGCCGGTCAGGGGATCGTAATAGGCCAGTTGTTTTATTGCCTGCTCGCGCTCTCGCCGCTCCGTAGTGTCCCGGAGGATTCCGCGGAATCCCACAAGAGTTCCTGTTTCATCCCGCATCGGTGTCGCGGACAGTTCGGTAAATATCAGCAGGCCATCTTTAGTAACTGCTCCCCATTCGATTGATGGGTTGGGTTGTCCCGTCTCACGAATTATTTTTAGTTTCTCTTTTAGCTCTTCCAGATGGTCCGCAGACGATAGCTTCGTAAATTCCTTATTTTGGAGTTCTTCTCTTTCGTAACCCAATATTTTTCCGAAGGCGTCGTTGATAAATATTATTCGACCGGCTTCGTCGGCTTCATAGTATCCTTCCTGAATGTTTTCGATGATGGTGCGATAACGCTCCTCACTTTGCCTGAGGGCCAACTCGGTCTTCTTAAGCGGGTTGATATCCAAAATACTCCCAAAGGCCAACTTCTTCCCCCGCAGCCTGATGGACCAGAGCGATTCCATAACCCATATTATCTGGCCATCCTTCCTGATGAGTCGGAACTCATAGGGAGGGCAGGCTTGTCCTTTGAGCATTGTAACGGCCTTGTTTCTGACCCGCTGCCAATCCTCGGGATGGACTAATAACCCGGGTTTGATTCCAATTAGTTCGTCTTTAGAGTAGCCGGTAAGCTTTAAAAAGGCCTGGTTGGCGTAAATGAATTTACCACTCTCCAGGGCGTAGATCCCGAAGGGTGAGGTTCGGGATATCTCCAGCAAGAGGTTTTCCGGTTCCACAAGCTCGGTTATATCCTGAAAAATCCCCCTGAAGCCGATAACTTGGCCGGCTTCGTCCTTGATCGGAGCGGAGGAAATGGAAACCGTTTTTTCTTCACCCCCCTTGGTGGTCAGGTCAAATTCCAGGTTTTTAATAGGCTTGCCTGTTTTGAATACCTCATGGAAAGCTTGGAAAACCAATTTGTAATTCTCTTTTGTTATGAAGGCGCCAAAATTCATTCCCCTGATCTCGCTTGCCAGATAGCCAAGGCGCTCCATGTAAGTTGATGCCACCGTGAAGTTGCCCTGAATATCCACCTCATAATAGCCGTCGGCGATGCTGTCGATTAAGGCCCGGTAACGCTCCTCCAAGTTAACGGGCGCTCTGTACCCGATGAGCTCCTCAACGCAAGGCCCGCTTGCTGAGGGGATGCTCTCCATTGAACTTTCGCCCTGCTCCGAATTATTGCTGCTCGGTTTCCTCATGGGGCCCCCTTTACCAAGTTAGAATTGATGAAACAGTCAAAACTCCGTAAAACTGCAATTTTCGGACGGCACGTAAAAAGTTCGCAAGGCCTAAGCGGCAAATCAAGATGAATGAGAAGGGCGGTCATGAAGCACGCCCCTACAGCTTACGTCTGGAGTGACGAGGGATTTATCATGAACGTAAGCGTCCGGACTTTTTGTGAAGCCGCGAAAATTAATTTTGATGATGCTTCCATCTCTGGCGGCAGCTATCACTGCAGGTTGCGGGCCACCCGTTCCAGAATCAGTTGGGCGGCGATATTGTTTCCCACCAGACCAACGCGGACCGCAACGGCAGTTCCTTCCCTCTGGATATGCTTAACCGCAACAGTCACCGTCTCGTCTTTGATCAGGCCCTTGATCTCACCGCGGCCGATACGCTCCATTTTCATTATGTCCTGCGCCTTCAGGTCGAGCATGGCCTTTTCTGCGGCGGCCCAGGTCCGCTCATAGGGGTAGGGGAAGTTGGTCTGGACAAAACCATCGCTGAAAATAAACTTTCCCGATTGAACCCCGATGGTCCTGCCACCTACGCTTATGGCGCCATCACAAGCGGTGAGCAGTAACGGAATGATACAAAGAACAATCTTGACGGCTTTGCAAAAAGATCGGATGTGGCGTTGCGCTAAATCCTTCGTCAGTGCGGCGTGTGGAAAGTCCCTCTCATTTTTCGGGATTTGCGCGCCTTGACCGCGGCCTTGTTGCAAAGCCGTTCTGAAACTCACATTTTTACGACTTTTTACGAGTTCGTCAATCTTAACTAATCCGATCATCATGACCCCCTTTTTCCAATATGTTTCGCCGGATATTAATGGGCTCCCTTCAGCCTGTTGCTATTGGGCATAAGCCGCCAGCAGCGCTCCGGCAATTGCCCAGAGCAATATCAGCGCGGTTGCCGCCGCACAGAGCCAACCGGCAACAACCAGCGCCACCTGACGATCCCTGCCCTCCTGGTATCCCAGCAGCCAGGCCAGGGCGATGCCAGAGACCAGACCGCTGCCGTGGGCCAGGTTATTGATTCCCGGTACAATGAGGCCGATGATCACCAGGCCGACCACCCACCCCAGAGCCTGACGGTATATCAGGTGGCCGTAGAAATCCCCCCTGCTCTTTCCGTAGTAGATAATGGCGCCGATGAGGGCGCAGATGCTTGCGGAAGCGCCAATGGTCAGGGCTACCCCGGCTAGAGATGAGATGAGAAAACCCATGCCCCCGGCCAGGATGTATATGACAAGAAAACGGGAAACCCCGTATTCCCTCAGAACGAAAGGCCCCAGTTGCTTAAAGGCGATCATGTTAAAGAAAATGTGGAGCAGACTGCCGTGGAGGAACGAGGCGGAAATTATTGTCCACCACCGGTTGTATCCGGTCAGGGGGATTGCCCCCGATGCCCCGAGATAGAAAAGACTTTCATTGGAAGGTGACAGGAAGGTGAAGGGATTTATCGCCAGCGTCGCAGTGTAAGGGTCCAGTAGCAACGCCAGCAGATAAAAACCGGCATTTAGGTAAACAATGAGATTAATCATGTCTAGTCTGTCCATACCCAAGAGATTGACCATCTTCAGTAGCTTGCGGTCGGCGGGATTGGTAAGAGAACAGTAAGGGCAGATTCTCTCGTCACTGCTGATGAGCTTGCGACAGCGGGGGCAAAGCAATGAGTTCCGAGTAGAGCGTATCATGGCTTCTGTTATGTGCCTCTCAGTAGTGTGGAATTCCCTGTTGGTCAGAAAAACCTCATCATCATCGGGATGGCCGCAAAGGTGCCCAGGGAGGTGGTGATGTTCACCACGGCCACAATAATCAAAATTCTGGTGATCTTGTTCCGGAAAAAACCGCGCAGGCTAATAATATCATCCCGCAGGTTCATGAAATCCTTTACCTGGGGCTTACGCAGGGTAGCCTCGGTAATGCCGGCAACCCAACCGGCCGCCAGAAAGGGATGGAGGGTGGTAAACGGGGCTGCCAGGGCGGAGGCCAGAATGGTGGCCGGGTGGGCCAGCATCAGAATCGCCCCCAGTGCCGAGGCCGAGGCGGTTATGGCGGACCACCAGAGAACCATGCTTATTCCGGCCTTATCGCCGGCGTATAAGAATCCGGCCAGGATCAAGCCTACAATAAGGGCCGGGAATGTCCAGGATGCTACCCGTGACCAGACGGATGCCGGCGGGATTACGTTTATTGCTTCGCAGTCAAGGTCTTTCCCCAGGTTCTGCGCCACTCCAGCCAGGTGGCCCGCCCCCACAACGGCAACGATCCTGTTTCCCGGCGCATTGCCGATCGTATGGGCAAGCCAGCGATCTCGTTCGTCAATCAAGGTGGATTTTACGGTGGGAAGACTTTTCTGGAGAGATGCTATTGCCAGATCCAGCACGTCTTGTTTCTTGAGTTTTTCAATATCCTCTTCCGATATGTTTTCGTTAAAGAGGGCCGAGGCGATAATCTCAGTCATGAGTCTCGCCTTTCCCCAGAAGCTCATCATCCGCCAGGTGCGAAGCATGCTAACCCGGATGCTGCGGTCTGCCAGAATGACGCTTGCTCCTACCTCGCGAGCCTTATTAATGGCCCTTATCATTTCTTCTCCCGGACGGATGCCCAGCTTCTGGGCAATCTTTCTTTGGTAGGCGGCGACAATCCACTGGGCCAGGAGGAGGGAAGCCCTTTTCCCCCTGATGAGTTGTATAATATCCATTTCCTGCCAGCCCTGGTGCTGGCTGATAGCGTCATAGCGGGCCTGGCATAGTTCGACACAAACGTTCTCTGGTTTCTCCTGTTCGATTATCCGTTCCACCTCTAAGGCACTCTCTTTGGATATATGAGCTGTGCCGACCAGGGTAATCTCTTTTTCATTTAGCTTAATCCGTATAATGTGTTCGTCTTCCAATGTGACAAATCCTTTCGTTTGCTGATGCCTGAATTCAATGAACTAAGTAACAGGATTTGCTGTTATTGTAAAGGCAAAAACCAGCCACCCGCGGAAAATGTCTTGACTTAAATGGCTTGATTTTATAGAAAAAAGTGTCGCTTGCCGGGCGGATGATTTTTACCTTGCCGTTATGCGGTGATACAGTGCAGCCAAAAGGAAGGATTATGCGCAAAACCAAGATCGTATGCACTATCGGGCCCTCCTGTGACACCGAGGTTTTAATCGAACAGATGATCCATGCCGGCATGAACGTGGCCAGGCTCAATTTTTCCCACGGAACAAGAGAATATCACTTTGAAAAGATCCGGCTGATCCGGGAAATATCGGGCCGGATGGGGATTCCCGTGGCCGTGTTGCAGGACCTGGCCGGACCGAAAATAAGGGTCGGCAGGATCCCCGAGCCGGGCATCCTGCTTGCGCCAGGAGGAAAGTTTATTCTTACCAGCCGTTCCGTCTACGGTATTGACGGGATGGTTTCCATTAGCTACCGCAACTTGCCCCGCGACGTGAAAAGAGGCGACCGCCTGCTATTGGCCGATGGTCTCATGGAGCTGTCGGTGGAAGAAACTAACGAAACGGATATTGTTTGCCGGGTAATAACCGGCGGTTTATTGAGCTCCCATAAGGGTATCAACTTACCCACCAATACAATCAACGCCCCGCCGCTAACCGAAAAGGATAAGGTGGACCTCCTTTTCGGGCTGGAAAACAAGGTTGATTACATTGCCCTGTCCTTCGTGAAATCCGGGGACGATATCCTGGCCGTCAAAAAGATGATCGCCGAAAATGCCGCCGACACTCCGGTTATCGCCAAAATCGAGAAGCATGAGGCACTGGTGCACTTAGATGAGATACTGACCCATGCCGACGGGTTAATGGTCGCCCGGGGCGATTTGGGGGTGGAGATACCACCGGAAGAGGTGCCCTTAATCCAGAAAAAAATTATTCGGTCCGCCAATAGTCAGGGAAAACCGGTGATCACAGCAACCCAGATGCTCCGTTCTATGGTGAGTCAGCCCAGGCCAACCAGGGCGGAGGCGGCGGATGTGGCCAATGCCGTTCTGGATGGGACTGATGCGGTCATGTTGTCGGAAGAAACTGCATCAGGTAGTTACCCGGTGGAAGCGGTAGGCTTCATGAGCAGGATCACGTCAACGGCGGAAACCGGATTTCCCTACCAAACATATCTTGCAACCGTACCAGAAAAGGAGCTCTCCGCCTCGGTAGCCCATGCCTCCTGTATTCTGGCGGATCACCTTGAAGCCCGGCTGATCATCGCCCACACCCAATCAGGGCTGACCGCCCGGCAGATTGCCCGGTTTCGTCCCCGGCAGCCGATTTTGGCCATCTCACCCAGTGAAACCACCGTGAGAAGGCTATCGTTGGTCTGGGGCTGCCTGCCGATAATTACCAATCAGCCTACCGATACGGATGAAATGATTGAAAGGTCGGCGCAAACAGCCCTCGAAGCAGGATTGGTGGAAAAGGGGGATCTGGCGGTAATAACGGTGGGCCACCCGTTAATGATGGCCGGCACGACCAACATGATCCGGGTAAAGAAGATCGGCGGGCGCTCTCCTAAGTGACCGGCCGGAGGCGGTTAATTTTTTACATTTTTTATTAGATCCAGCGCCCCGGACTTGTCTATGCTGGTTATTTTCCCGTTTTCACCTGTCAAAAGGCCCAACTGGTGTAAGCTCTCCAGAAGCGCGGCTATTTCACCCGTGTCCTTTCCGGTTATGGCGGCCAGACGAGCGGATATATCACGGGCGTCCGCCGGAAGGCTTTTCTCTTGCAGTATAATATAGGCCGCCACCATCAGCCGTGACCAGGACTGACTGAGCTCCTCTAAGAGAATACCGGTATTCTTGAGCCGTCGCGAAAACTCCCGCAGCATCAGCAATGCTACCTCTTCATTTTCCCTGATTAGCGCACGGAATGTTTTTGGCTGAATCGTGGCAATGAGCGATGTTTCCATTACCTTGGCTGAGGCGGTCCTTTGGGTATCTACCAGAAGAGCCATCTCGCCGAAGTAATCGCCTTCACCCATTTGGGCCAGAACCCTGGTGATGTCGCCGGCTCTCTTCTCCATCTGAACACGTCCCCGGAGAATATAGAACATTTCCTGCCCGGAATCCCCTTCTTTGAAAATGAATGCGCCAGGTTGGTAAGTCTGACCGAACTTACGATAAATCCGGTCTGCAACGCGGAACATCTTTTTCTTCTGTCCCAGAATGATTCTCTCCAGGAGAATCAAATCCCGCCGACAATAGGAAGAAACTAGTTCGGCTGTAAAAAGAAAGATTAAAGACAGAAAAAATATCCAGATAATGACAATGATCAGCACATCGAGTGAACCGTAGATGACCCCGTAGCGGGCATAGTTGGCCAGATATAGAGAGAACCCGCTTTTTGCTGTAGCCATCAAAAAAGTGAAGATGATCCCTCCGGCGAGCGCGTTTTTAAATGTTATCCGGCTTTTGGGGATGACTTTGTAGCTTAGCCCCACCATCAGAACCGTGATCAGTTTTGGCAGGCCGCTGTCAATAAGAACCATCAGGGAAGGGGGGATTGATCCGAAGATCAATTCCTGTAGTGGATGATCAAGATGCAAGATCTCCCGGCTGTAATTGGCTGCAATCATCACCATGGTTGCCGTCCACAGCAGTAATATAATTCCCATTGCGATCAACGTCGAGGCAATGAAGTTCTGCTTTCCCTCTACCCGGAAGATCATGTTGAGTGAGCGTCCCAAGGCGCGGACAACCATTATTGCCAGCCAGGCCAAACTAAGAAGGCCCAAACCCCCCATAAGCCGCTTCTTTTCTTCTACCCGACCTAACTGTTCGAACAGCTTTTCCGAGATATAAGGATGATATTCATTTATGGCCTCAAACAAGAGCTCCTGGGCCCCGGGGAAGGAGCCAAAAAAATAGTTCACCAGGATCATCGTGAGGATCAAGAGCGGAATAATTGAAAGGAGGGCAAAGAACCCGATGGCCGCTGCCTGGTTGGTGCCGCAGTTGAGGTTAAAATTTCGTGCCGCATCAAGCACAATGTCCAAGATGCCGGCCAGTTGCAATTGAATCGTCTCGGCTTTTTTGTTTTGGCGATCGCTTTTTTTGTTTATCATTTATTTAAGGGCATTATGAATCGGCGAGTTGTTATGTCGTAAGCGGTAATATGTCCGATGGAAACAAAAAACCTGCATTTTCCACCTTACATCTATACCAGGTAGATTTTTAGCGCAATCTCTTTGCAAAATTGCTGTTACTGGGATAGATTATAAAAAACAATCTCGAGGGCTAGGTTTATCAGAAAGGGATGGGGTGCAAATGAAAAGTCACTGCATGAAAAGGACGTTCATATTTGTTTTGATGACTTTTTTCATTTTAGTTGCTGGTGGCGCCGCGGCCTATGCCGATAAAAAGAGGCCGGCAACGCCCGCCTACGGCGATATCATCGTGGAGGGCTCCATCGGTGATGCCAGCAGTCTGATCCCGCTTTTGGCCTCCGACAGCACCTCGCACGGCATCGCTGCGCTGGTCTATAACGGCCTGGTGAAGTACGACAAGGATATAAAAATAGTCGGCGACCTGGCCGAATCATGGGAGATATCGCCTGATGGGCTGGTTATCACATTTTCCCTGCGCAAGGGGGTCAAGTGGCACGATGGACAACCATTTACCGCCGAAGACGTCCTATATACCTACCGGGTGACAATCGATCCAAATACCCCGACCGCCTACGCCGGAGATTTCCAGAAGGTGAAAAAGGCGGAGGTCTTGGATTCCCACACCTTTCGGGTGACTTACAATAAACCTTTCGCCCCGGCGTTGGCCAGTTGGGGCAGCAGCATCCTGCCGCGTCACCTGCTTTCCGGAAAAGACATTACAAAAAGCCCGCTTTCCCGGCACCCTGTCGGCACCGGTCCCTACATGTTCAAGGAGTGGGTTACGGGGCAGAAAATAGTTTTGATATCTAACCCTGAATATTTCGAAGGCCGACCCTATATCGACGGCTATATCATGCGGATCATTCCCGATATGGCCACCATGTTCCTGGAGTTGCGGGCAAACAACATCGATCGGATGGGCCTTACCCCTCTGCAATACACGAGACAGACGGAAACCGGCGCCTTCAAACAAAAATACAACAAGTTTCGTTACCTTTCGTTCTCCTATACCTACCTGGGGTATAACCTCAAAAATCCGTTGTTTGCGGACAAGAGGGTGCGCCAGGGGATTTCGCACGCCATCGACAAAAATGAGATTATCAACGGCGTGCTGCTCGGCCTGGGCCGGGAGGCCACTGGTCCTCTGAAGCCCGGCAGCTGGGCTCACAATGAAAATGTCCGTAAGTATCCCTATGATCCCAAGAAGGCGAAGGCGCTTTTGGCCGAGGCCGGCTGGCGCGACAGCAACAATGACGGCATTCTGGATAAGGACGGCAAACCCTTCAGTTTCGAGATAATCACCAACCAGGGAAATGAAGTACGGGCCAAGACCGCCGAGATCATTCAGCGGCGACTGGCCGAGATAGGCATTACAGTGAAAATAAGGGTAATCGAGTGGGCGGCCTTCGTAAACGAATTCATCAACAAGCGGCGTTTCGACGCAACCATTTTGGGATGGACGATTCCAATGGATCCGGACATGTACGATGTCTGGCATTCCAGCAAGGTCGGCGCCCGGGAGTTGAACTTTATTTCCTACAAAAACGAAGAACTCGACGATCTTTTGGAAAAGGGACGCGGCACTTTCGATTTGGAGAAACGCCGCCGGGCCTATCACCGGATACAGGAGATTATCGCCGAAGACCAGCCATATACATTTTTGTATGTTCCCGACGCCCTGCCGATTATTCACGGTCGTTTTCAGGGCATAGAGCCGGCGCCGATCGGAATTGGGCACAACTTCATCAAGTGGTTTGTTCCCCGGGAGGAGCAGCGGTTACAGATGACCAAATAGAAGAGAAAAGGGGGAAAAGAAAAGTGAGGGGAGTGCGGACTTTTTACGAATTCGCAATGCTTGACGGCGTGGTAAAAAATCGTCATTATATGACGACATCTGCTGCGGCTAAGCGTAATCCTTGCGGCATGGCGCCTCAATAGGCTCCATTGCCGGCACTGTCAAGAAGTAAGTTAATAAGTTAAAAGCGTTCCCATCGTAACCTACGGCGTCCTCATCGGTACACGAACAGAAAGGAAAAGGCAAATGAGAACAAAACAGGATTATATCAAGGGATTATCAACAATGAAGCGTAACATTTTTTTTAACGGTCAGTTGATTGACCGGACGGACGAGTTGCAGATGGATTGTATCAATACCATCGGCACAACGTACGACGAAGCGGCCAAGCCGGAAAACCAGGATCTGTGCACGGCAATTTCTCATCTAACGGGGGAGCGCATCAATCGGTTTAATCACATTCACCAGAATAAGGAAGACCTTCACCGGAAACAGGACATGACCCGCATGCTCTGCCAGAAGGTCGGCGGCTGCATCCAGCGCTGCATGGGGATTGACGGGACAAACGCCATTTACAATGTATCCTACGAGGCGGACAAGCTTAACAATGGCGCTACCCAGTACCATGAGAACTTCAAGAAGTGGCTCATCCGCTTCCAGACGGAAGACCTCATCGGCTGCTGCGCGCAGACGGACACGAAGGGAGATCGTATGCTTCGCCCTGCTGACCAGCCCGACCCCAGCGCCTATGTACGGATCAAGGAGCGTCTGAAGGACGGTATCGTCGTCGAGGGCTGCAAGGTGCACATTTCAGAGGCCTCCGTGGCCGACGAGGTACTGGTGGTTCCCACCCGGGCGCTGCGTTCCCAGGATAAAGATTATGCGGTTGCCTTTGCCATTCCGGGCGACTGGGACGGCCTGAAGCAAGTGGTAACCATCCATAACCTCCGTCCCCGCGAGCATTACAAACGTGGCTTCCAGCCCGGCGCGACAGATTCCTACATGATCTTCGAGGACTGTTTCATTCCTTGGGAGCGGGTTTTTTTGGCCGGTGAGCATCAACACGGCGGCGCCTGCGCCTTGCTTTTTGCCCTATTCCACCGCCATTCTTATTCTGGCTGCAAGCCCGCCATAGGAGACATCATCCTTGGCGCAGCGGCACTTGCCGCGGAAGTGAATAATATCCATAAGGAATCCCATGTCAGGGAGAAGCTGGCCGAGCTCATCATGACCATCGAACTCGGTTACGCCGCAGGCTATACGGCCTCCGACCTGGGCAAACCAGAAGTTTTTGTTCCCGGATTCGGTTTTGTGCCCTATGGTCCGGGTTCATACATTCCGCATTCCATCTACTGCAATGTCGGACGTTGCCTGTCGGGCGAAGCGGTCTTTCGTGAGGCGGAGATTCTATGCGACATCTCCGGCGGCGTTACGGCGACCTTCCCCCACGAGAAAGATTTTATGAATCCCGAGACGGGAGAGTTGCTCCTGAAGTACACCAGGCGTAATCCCAACATGTCCGCGGAAGATCAGGCCCAGTTCTGGAGATTTCTGGGCGACGGGCTCTGCTCGGCATCGGGAGGTATCGCGAACGTGGGCAATTATCATGGCGGCGGCTCGCCGATCATGGAGCAGATTGCGATTACGACCCAGTACGACATAGAGTCCCGCAAGAAGCTGGTAAAGTATATCGCCGGCATGAGCGGCGGCGACCGGGAGGCCTTGAGCCCCCTGGCGAAAGCCGGGAAATAAGGTGCCTCGCAATCGCATTAATAAAACCACCCTTTTGGTGATTCGAAAAGATTTCAGGACAAGATACTAATAGAATAATCCTTGCCTTTTATGATAGGATCGTTTCACTGCTGGCGGGAAGGTTCTAACCTCTACCCACAGATAAGGGGATTAAAATGGACAGACTGATGGCCATCATTGCTGAAAATCACATGGCAGCCCTGGCAATCGGGTTTGTCCTGCTTTTAGTCATCTATTTCATCTTCAAGCAATTTATTAAAATATTTTTAATCCTCCTGTTGATTATCCTTATCTTCGGGGGGTATCACTACCTCAAGGATCCGCAGCGCAAGCCTCAAGACGTAATTCCTTCCGCCAAGGAGGCAATAGATAAGACCATCGAGACAAAGGACAAATTCAATGAGATGTATCAAGACGTGAAGGACTTGATGGGAAAAGGCGCCGATTTACTCAGAAAGCACCAATGGTTGCCAAAGTCAGATGAGGACCAGGCGCCCCGGAAGGATGAGAAAGCAAAAGAAACAACTGAGCGAAAAATGAAGTGAATGACGCGAAGGGACTCTCTAGACAGTATTTTTGACTTGACGGGATTGCCTGTTTCTGGTTAGAAAGACTCGGGTAATTCGCTTATTTATATCTACTTTAAACAGGGAGGAAGGGATTTATGAAGAAGAAGTTGTTCGGGAACGTTATCTCCACATTGGTCATTTCTTTATTTTTGTTTACCGGTATGGCTTTAGCCCAGGAGACAATCAAGCTCGGCGTTGCGGGGCCTCATTCCGGTGACCTTGCCTCCTACGGTATTCCGTCCATCAAGGCGGCGGAACTGGTAGTCAAGGAGATCAACGCCAAAGGCGGTGTCCTGGGCCGTCAGGTGGAGCTTCTGGTTGAAGATGACGTCTGCAAACCGGAACTGGCCACCAATACGGCGACGAAGCTCGTGTCCAAAGGTGTTCATGTGGTGGTAGGGCATGTCTGCAGCGGCGCAACCAGGGCTGCGCTGGGGATTTACAAGGACGCCAAGGTGATCGCCATCTCTCCTTCCGCTACTAATCCCGCCCTGACCCAGTCGGGCGACTTTCCCAATTTCTACCGCACCATCGCCGCCGATGACGATCAGGCCAAGTTGGGAGTGCATTTTACCCTCAACAAATTGAAAGCCAAGAAGATAGCCATTGTTCATGACAAGGGTGACTACGGCAAGGGGTATGCAGAGTTTGCCAAGAAGTTCGTCGAGGAAGCGAAAACCGCCGAAATCGTTCTCTTCGAAGGCATCACCCCCGGGGCGGTGGATTACTCGGCGATTGTCCAGAAGATCAGGCAGGCCAAGGCGGATACGGTGATTTATGGCGGCTATCACCCGGAAGCCTCTTCCATCGTGATGCTTATGAGAAAAAAGAAGATGAAAACCAATTTCATCTCCGCCGATGGAGTTAAGGATGACACCTTCATCAAGGTCGCCGGCAAGAGCGCCGAAGGCGTATATGCCACGGGCCCCCGTGATGTTTCGAAAAATCCCCTCGCCGTGGCCTTCAATGACGCCCATAAGAAAGCTTACGGAGCTGATCCCGGCGCCTTTTTCCTCAACGCGGTGGCCGCCACGCAGGCTCTCTTAAACGCCATCCAGAAGGCTGGCAGCACGGAAGCGGCCAAAGTGGAAGCGGTCCTTCGCGGCCAGGAAGTTGACACCCCGCTGGGCAAGGTCAAGTTCGACAAGAAGGGTGATGCCATCGGCGTCGGCTTCTCGGTGTATCAGGTGAAGAAGGGCGTCTTTACGGAGCTCAAATAGTTTTAACGGCGCCACTATTTCCGGGAAGGTTTTCTTTACGCCTTCTCGGAAATTTTTTTAAGAATTCTTGAACTGTGTCCAATATCTTAAGGCAGAAAGAATATAATCCCTAAACCATGGAATATTTTCTCGAACTGTTTTTCAGCGGCCTGACCCGCGGTAGCATTTACGCCTTGATTGCACTGGGCTATACAATGGTGTACGGCATTATCCAGCTGATAAACTTTGCCCACGGCGAGATCTACATGATCGGCGCCTTCACGGCGCTTATCGTCTCCGGTGTCCTATCCTGGTACGGAATGGAAGGGGTGTCGTTACTGATCCTTTCGACGGTTTTGGCCATGATGTACGCTGCCGCCTACGCCTTCACCGTCGAAAAAATAGCCTACAAGCCATTGAGGCAGGCGCCGCGCCTGTCACCTTTGATCAGCGCCATCGGTATGTCGATATTTCTGCAGAACTATGTTCTCCTTGCCCAGACATCGGATTTTCTGCCCTTCCCCAGTTTGATCCCGGAATTTGAATTACCAGAGAAATATCAGCATATTATTGGATCAACCGACCTGGCGATTATCGCTATCACCGCTGTCGTCATGGTCTGTCTGACCCTGTTCATCAAGTTCACAATGATGGGCAAGGCCATGCGCGCCACGGCTCAGGATCGCAGTATGGCGATGCTTTTGGGGGTTAACGTCAACAGGGTAATCTCCAACACCTTCATTCTCGGCTCCGCCCTAGCCGCGGTGGGCGGAGTGCTGGTTGCTTCTCATGTCGGCCGGATCAACTTCTATATCGGTTTCATTGCCGGGATCAAGGCGTTTACCGCCGCCGTCTTAGGCGGGATAGGAAGCATCCCCGGGGCGGTCCTGGGCGGGCTGGTTCTGGGTTGGACCGAGAGCTTTGCCACTGGCTACATATCGAGCGACTATGAAGATGTGTTTGCCTTTGTCTTTCTGGTACTGATCCTTATTTTCAAACCCACTGGTCTTTTAGGGAAGGCGACCGCACAGAAGGTCTGAATTCAGCATGAACATTGCCAGACAAATAAAAGACTCTCTCCTGGTGGCCATCTGGTTTATCATCTTGACCTTTCCCATTATGGTAATCAGGGTCAACACCATCGAAAACGAGATTGAGTGGCGCTGGCATAATATGGTCTTAGTCGCTGTCGTCAGTTTTGTCCTTTCCTTTGCCTGGCGTTACCTGTTTACCATAAAGACAACTGGAGGAAAAGAAAGCGCAGCGGCAGTCCCGCTGCTCCCCTGGACGCAGCGGATTATGGAGAACCCCCGTCTGCTGATCCCCTTGCTGGCCGCCTTGGGGGTCGGGGTAATCATTTTCCCCTTTGTCCTATCGGTTTATCAGGTCAACATCATGGTCACTGCCCTGATGTTTGTTGTCTTGGGACTGGGCCTCAATATTGTGGTTGGCCTGGCTGGTCTGCTTGATTTAGGATACGTGGCCTTCTACGCGGTCGGCGCCTATGCCTACGCCCTTTTGAATCATCATTACGATATCGGCTTCTGGGCGGCCCTGCCCATCGGCGCGTTTTTGGCCTTTATCGCCGGTATTCTCCTGGGATTTCCCGTCTTGAGGCTGAGGGGAGATTATCTGGCCATCGTCACGTTGGGTTTCGGCGAGATAATCAGGCTGATTTTGGAGAACTGGAACGAATTTTCCTTTGGACCAAGCGGGATATCCAATATCGACCGCCCTGGTTTTTTCGGAATAAATCTCAGTTTCAGCGAGGCAACCATCTATATCTATTTCATCATGATTGCCTTATGCTTGTTCACCATATTCGTGGTCAACCGGCTGGAGAAGTCCCGCATCGGCCGGGCCTGGATCGCCCTTCGGGAAGATGAGATTGCCTGTCAGGCGATGGGAATAGATAAGACCAAGACCAAGCTCGCCGCCTTCGCCCTGGGGGCTACCTGGGCGGGGATGATCGGCGTCATCTTTGCCGCGAAGACCACTTTTATAAATCCGGCCAGCTTCACTTTTATGGAATCGGCCATAATCCTCTGCATTGTCGTTATGGGCGGCATGGGTTCCATTATGGGGGTCATTCTGGGCGCGCTGATCCTGATCCTCCTGCCGGAGTACCTGCGTGCCTTCAGCGACTACCGGATGATCGCCTTTGGCGTCAGCATGGTCCTGATGATGGTTTTCCGGCCACAGGGCATCCTTCCCGGAGTGCGCGCCAAATATCAGTTTAAAGCCGCGCCGAAAAACGCGGGTGGGACCGAGTAATGGAAGTTGTGCTGCACACCGATAACCTGACCATGGATTTTGGCGGCCTGCGGGCGGCGGCTAATGTTAGCCTGGAGGTCAAAGAGAAAGAGATCGTGGCCCTCATCGGCCCCAACGGGGCGGGCAAAACCACTGTTTTCAATTGCATAACCGGGGTATACGAAGCGACCGGGGGAAATATTTATATCAACCCTCCCGGCGGAAGTAAAAAACGGATCAACGGAAAAAAAATCAATTCCATAACGGAGCTGGGCGTCGCCCGCACCTTTCAGAACATTCGCCTGTTCCAGAACATGACCGTCCTGGAAAATGTCATGATCGGCCGCCACTGCCGGGCCCGAGGCGGCATCATCGGCGCGATAATCCGCGATAAAAAAACCAGGCGCGAGGAAGAGAGCATTGTTGAAAAAAGTTACCGAATCCTGGAAAAAATGGGTCTGCAGGCTTATGTCAACGAGCTGGCGAAAAATCTGCCCTACGGAGCCCAGCGGCGGCTGGAAATCGCCCGGGCGTTGGCAACAGAGCCCTTTATTATCCTGCTAGATGAGCCGGCTGCCGGCATGAACCCCCAAGAAACGAAGACCCTCGACGATTTGATCGTGAAAATCCGGGATGAAGAGCAAATTTCGATCCTCCTAATCGAACATGACATGAAACTGGTCATGAGCCTTTCCGACCGGATATTTGTCATGGATCACGGGGAGATGATTGCCAACGGTACTCCCCAAGAGGTGAGAGCTAATCAGAAGGTCATCAAGGCCTACCTGGGCGATGAAACAGATTAGCGGCGAACGACGAACAGGGGCATCATGCATGCTGGAGCTTAAAAACATAGAGACCTATTACGGCAATATCAAAGCCCTCAAGGGGGTAACCCTGCAGGTTGCCCCAGGAGAGATCATCACCCTAATCGGGGCAAACGGCGCGGGCAAAAGCACCACCCTCATGTCCATCTGCGGGGTAAGCCCGATCCGCTCTGGCGAGATAACCTTTCTCGGGAAAAATATCCACGATCTGACACCGGATATGATCGTGACTTTAGGCATCTCCCAGGTACCGGAGGGCCGTCGGATATTTCCGGGGCTTACCGTACAGGAGAATCTGGACATGGGCGCTTTCCTGAGGAGGGATCACGCAGGAATAAAGAAGGATATGGGACACCTCCTGGACCTGTTCCCCGTCCTGGGCAAACGCCGCCACCAGATGGGGGGAACTTTAAGCGGCGGCGAACAGCAGATGCTGGCCATTTCGCGGGCGCTGATGGCCCGTCCCCGCCTGTTGCTCCTGGACGAGCCTTCCCTGGGGCTGGCGCCGTTGTACGTAAAGCTTATTTTCCAGATCATCGAACGAATCAACAGGGAGGACGGCGTAACTATTTTGTTGGTGGAACAAAATGCCAACATGGCCCTTAAAGTGGCCCATCGCGGCTATGTCATGGAAAACGGCCTGATTACCCTCACGGGTTCAGGAGAAAGTCTGCTCCATAATGAAAACGTACAGAAGGCCTACCTTGGTATCTAACCCTGCCGCACCTCTTTTTTACCGCGCATCAAAATGTCTTCAAGGAACTAGATAAGTGATAATCATCAAGGATGTAAGCCTGTCACTGGGTGAGAAGACTCTTTTTGCCGAGATTAACTCCACTATTCCCACGGGCAGCCGGATCGGCCTGGTGGGAGACAACGGTACGGGGAAGACCACCCTCCTGAGGGCGATCATGGGAGATGTGGAGTTGGACCGGGGCCAGGTCAGCATTCCTGACCGCAAGAATAAAATTATCGGCTACCTGCCCCAGGACCTGCTGGAGCTGAGGGAAGACGGCCTGCTTTACTTTCTGAAAAAACAAAGCGGCATCCTCGCCCTGGAAAAGACCATCGAAATCGGCGGCGAACAGATAGCGCTTGGGGAAGAGGGTGACCTGGGCCGGTCACAAGCCTTAGAAGAATACGAACGGGCGGTGGCCCTCTTTAGCGCCCGGGGTGGTTATGCCTTTGAGGCCCGAGCGAAACAGATCCTGGCCGGTTTGGGTTTTAAGGACGATGATTTGTTCAAGAGCTGCCGAGATTTTTCCGGCGGCTGGAAAATGCGGATCTTCCTGGCGGCTCTGCTGATATCCCAACCGGATATCCTGCTGCTGGATGAGCCGACAAATCATCTGGACGCGCCAAGCATGGAATGGCTGGAAGAGTACCTGGCGGACTATCGGGGAACCATCATCGTCGTTTCCCACGACCGCTGGTTTCTGGATAAGATGGTTTCCCAGATTGCCGAGCTGGCCAAAGGGAGGCTCACACTGTTTAACGGCAATTACTCGCGCTACCTTAAGGAAAAAAAGGAGCGCGATGAGCTGATGAAAAAAGAGATTATCCACCAGCAGGCCGAAATTACCCGTCACCAGGCCTTCATCGAACGCTTTCGCTATAAGGCGACCAAAGCTAGGCAAGCCCAAAGCAGGCTAAAAATGCTGGAGAAGATGCCCATTATACAGCAAGAGCGTCCCGAAAAAAAAGTGGCCATGCGCTTTCCCACACCCCCAAAAACCGGCCGGGAAGTGATAAAAGCTGTGGAGCTGGGCAAAAAATACGAGGAAAAGACTGTTTTCAGCAAGGTTAATTTCACCATCCTGCGCGGTGAGAAGGTGGCCCTGGTGGGGGTCAACGGGGCAGGCAAATCAACTCTGACCAGACTGATCGCGCGGACCGAGGAGCCGTCCTGTGGCCGTCTGGAATGGGGTCAAAATGTCCGTTTAGCCTTTTTCTCCCAGGAGACAGCCGAAAATCTGAACCATCAGCAAAACGTCTGGGAAGAGATACTTGCAACCACAAGCAGCATGAATGACCAGGAAAAGAGAACGCTGCTGGGGTCTTTCCTCTTCTTTGCTGATGATATCTTCAAGCCTATATCAGTTCTGTCCGGCGGGGAAAAATCCCGGCTGGCTCTGCTTAAGATTCTCCTGGGCAATACCAATGTTCTGATCCTCGATGAGCCCACGAATCATTTGGATATGAAAACCAAAGAAGTATTCCAGGAGGCCCTGCTGGGTTATCAGGGTACGATCATCGTGGTATCCCATGACCGTTATTTCCTCGACCGGCTGGTGGGCCGGGTCATGGAAGTAAGCGGCGGCGCGCTGTTTGATTATCCCGGAAACTACACTTATTTTATCGAAAAAAGAAAGGAACTCCTCAGTGGGGCGCCGGCTTTTGCCCTATCTGCTAAGCCTAAGGGGTCACCGGCCCCGGACACGAAATCCCTGCCAGATAAAAGAAGCGCGGCCCAGGAGAGAAACCGGCTTTATCAGCTCAAGACGGCTTTACGAAAGGAACTTGCCGCGCTGGAGGCGGAAATTTTTCGTCTTGAAGAACTAAGAGCGAAAAACGAATCCTTTCTGTGCGACCCCGCCATTCTCAGAAATTCGGCCAGGGTGCGGGAGTTTCACCGGGAACTGGTCGTCATAACCGCGGAGCTAACCAGGATGTATATTGCCTGGGACGATCTAGGCGACCGTTTGGAACTACTTTCCACGTCACGGCAAAATTGAACCAATTTCTTTTGCCTGCTAATTACTTCCCGCCAACGTCTTTTTCTGTTCCCTGATGAGCTTGTAACGGGAAATTCCCAGCAGTTTGGCGGCCTTGGTCTTGTTGCCGCGGCTGGTTTCCAGGGCTTGTCTAATCATTTTATCCTTGATTTCATGAATAATATTTTCAGTCAGTCGGGTGAAATTCATTTTTTCTGCAGGCAGCAGGAAATTCACATTGTTCATGGTCAGGTTGATCGGCCCGACTGCTTTGGCAGATTTCACCTCTGTCGGCAGATTGTCCAGGGTAATAATCGAATCGGCGGGCTGCAGGATCATCACTCGCTCAATGACATTTCTCAACTCCCGCACATTACCGGGCCAGGGGTGATTCCTAAGCACGTACTCCGCGTCATAGCTGAAGCCCTTGACCCGTTTCTTGAATTTCTGGTTGAATTCTTCCAGGTAATGATTGGCCAAAAGCGCAACATCCTCAGGTCTCTCTCGAAGCGGAGGAATGGTTATGGGAAGGACGCTGATCCGGTAGAAGAGGTCATCCCGAAATGTTCCCTCCTGTACCATTTTGCTGAGGTCCTTGTTGGTGGAAAAAATGAACCGGACATCAATGGGAATATTTTCCGTCCCCCCCAGGCGCCTGAGAGAGCCTTCTTCTAAGACCCGCAGAAATTTAGCCTGGATGTGGATACTCATATCGGCAATCTCGTCTAAAAGCAGGGTGCCGCCGTTGGCCGAATCAATAATGCCCAGTTTCCTTTTTTTGGCATCGGTGAAGGCGCCCGCTTCATAACCAAATAATTCGCTCTCCAGGAGCGTCCCCGGAATGGCCGCGCAATTTAGGGAGATAAAAGGTTTGGCGGCGCGGATGCTTTGTCGATGGATAGCCCGGGCGATGAGTTCCTTGCCTGTGCCGCTCTCTCCCTGGATCAGGATATTGGTGTTGTGGTCCGCCACCTCCTGGATCAAGTAAAAGATATCGGTGATTTTTTTTGATTTACCGATAATATTATGAAATCCCAGCAGAATATCCTCCCGCTGCTTGAGTTTTTCAACTTCGCTTTTGAGATTTTTGGCCTCAAGAGAAATTAGCGAATGCATAATGGCATTATCATAGGAAATCGCCGCGTTCTTGACCAGAATATCTATAATGTTCACCAAATCCTGCGAATACCGGGCAGACTTTGAGGCCAGATATAAGGCGCCTTTGAACTTGTCCCTGATTGAAAGCGGCAGCGCTATTTCAGAGTCATAACCATCATAAAGAGGCGGCTTATCTCTGTCTGCCGCTTGTCTGGTTACGATTTTACCGGTTTCAATCGCGTTTTTTATTATGCTGCGTCCGATAATCTCTTGACCTGGCCCTCCATCTTCAACCGTTACCCGTTCGCCATCGTTGATCAGGCAACGGTCATTTTCTATATCCCAGAAGTAAACAAGGGCTTTTTCCGCTCCCGCTATTCTCCTGGACCATGTTACCAGGATATCGTGGATGTGATTATCCAGGTTGTAGCTCTGGTTCATGGTCGTTACCGCTTCCTGCAAGGCGGTTAATTGACTGATCTTTTGTGCATTTTTCTCAAAGAGCCTGGCGCTGTGGATAATGATGCTGATCTGATTGGCAAAGGCCAGAAAAAGATTGATTTCCTCTGGATAAAACCTGGTTTCCTCCCGACACCATACCGCGATTATGCCGATGACTTCATTTTCAATCTTTAATGGCGAGCAGAAATAGGAACCCTGATTCGATATGCTGGTGAGATAGCGGTCATAGTCAGAAATCCGTGGATCGGTTGCGGCGTCCTCGACGGCGATCGGAATACCTGTTCTGGCTACGCGGGTGGCGATACAAACATGCTCGTTCATATTGAGGGCAACCGAAAACGCCCGCTTCGCTTCTTCCTGACCGTAATTTTTAACTACCTTGGTCTCCAGATATTGTCTGTTATCGTCAAACAGGCGGATTATGCCGCGGTGAAAACCGATGGTATCCACCACCTCGTCGAGGATTTTTCCCAAAATTTCGTCCACATTGGAAGGGGCGGTCAAAAAGGCGCTTATTTTGAAAATACTCTTCAGCAGCTTGTCCTTATCCAAAAGCGGCCTGGTAGTTTGAAGCTTGGTGTTTGGTGACAATTCATTCATCAATGAACCTTTATAAAATCAAAAAAACGGAAATTTGGCGCCGGAGCGGGTGACTTTTTGCCAAAGTCGTCAAGCCTTATCATAGGCCAAAAACTGCATGGTGAACACCGCCCGGCCCTGGGTTAGGGAACGCAGGTCAGTGGAGTATCCGAAAAGGGAACGTAGGGGCACTCTTGCCTTGATATCGGTTATCGCACCCTTGGGGGTAATCGTCTGAATCTCACCCCGGCGGGAGTTAATATCCCCGATCAATTCGCCCATAAATTCCTTTGGAGTAATGATATCAACCAGCATGATCGGCTCTAAAATGACCGGCTCCGCCTGCTGACACCCCTCTTTAAAGGCCATGGAGGCTGCCATCTTATAGCCTAAAAATGATGATTCGCCCTCACGGAAGGTTCCGCCAGTGATGACTACTTCCACATCGACCACGGGGTAGCCACTGAGAACGCCCGCGTACATGGACTCGCTGATGCCCGATTCAATCGCGGAGTGAAACTCAGGCGGCAGGTGCAACCCTTCTTCCGACAGCTCAAATTTAATCTGATTCCCCAGACCCACCGGCCGTGGTTTCAACATGAGTAGAACATGTCCGTAATGTTTCTTATCTCCCAGTTCCCTTTCAAACAGGCCTTCGGTTGCAGCGGTTCGCTGGATAGTCTCCCGGCAGACAACTCTGGGCCGGCCCACGTTTACATGAACATTAAATTCCCGTTCGAGGCGGTCCAGAAGCACCTCCAGATGCAGTTCCCCCATCCCGGAGATTACCGTCTGTGCGGTTTCATCATCGTACCTTAACTTGACAGTTGGGTCCTCCTCCATTAGCTTCTGCAGGGCAACATGCAGCTTCTCCTGGTCAGCCGCCGTCTTGGGCTCAATGGCCTGGCTGATCACCGGTTCGTAGAGTTTGATCGGCTCCAAAAGAATCGGCGAGGCTTCGACACAGATGGTGTCGCCCGTTGTTGTATCCCGCAAACCCATCACCGCGACGATCTCGCCTGCCCCGACCCCTTCGATCCGTTCCCTCTTATTGGCATGCATTCTCAAAAGACGGGAAACCTTTTCCAGCTTTCCCTTACCAGGGTTGAACACATCATCTCCGGCCGAGATACGGCCGGAATAGATTCTAAGATATGTCAGTTTGCGTCCCTCATCCTGCATGACCTTGAATGCCAGGGCCGCCAGTGGGGCCTTATCGGTACTTTTACGCTCCTCAATTGCCCTGGTCAGCGGATTAACGCCCGTAACCGGCGGAACATCTTCCGGCGAGGGAAGGTAATCGACAATCGCATCCAAAAGAGGCTGTATCCCTCTGTTCTTTAAAGCCGCCCCGCATAAAATCGGAACAACCTTCAGCGATATGGTGGCTTGTCTAATGACCGCCATAATTTCTGCGCTCGAAATATCTTCGCCTTCCAGGTACTTTTCCGCGAGGAGGTCATCATACTCAGCAAGCGCCTCCAGCATCTTTGACCGGTTTTCGATGGTTTCCTGCCTCATTATGGGCGGCACCTCAACAACATCATACGCAGCGCCTAAAGACTCATCCTGCCAAGTAATGAGTTTCTGGCTGATCAAATCGATCACCCCTTTAAAACCGCTTTCCTTGCCCCAGGGAATCTGAATCGGCAGGGGAACGGAATTAAATCGTTCCCGCATGGTTTCAATCGTGCCGAAGTAGTCCGCGCCGATTCGATCCATCTTATTGATAAAGGCAATTTTGGGTACACCGTATTTATCTGCCTGATGCCAGACCGCCTCTGATTGAGGTTCCACTCCGCCAACCGCGCAAAAGACCACCAGCGCCCCGTCCAGAACACGGAGACTCCTTTCCACCTCGATAGTAAAGTCAACGTGTCCGGGGGTGTCTATAATATGAATCTCGTGGTTGGCCCAGTCGCAGTTAGTCACTGCCGATGTTATCGTAATGCCGCGTTCCTGCTCCTGGGGCATCCAGTCCATGGTCGCCTGACCGTCGTGCACCTCGCCCATCTTGTGAGATTTGCCGGTATAAAAGAGAATCCTCTCGGAAACAGTGGTCTTGCCGGCATCAATGTGTGCCGTAATACCGATATTTCTCATTCTTGCTATCTTTGATTTGCCGGCCATCTGATTTTCCGTCTCCCGATAATCTTAACGCTTATTGGCCTCTCCCTTAGCCTGCGGCGCGACAAACTCCTTATTGAAGACAAATGGCCGTCTGGTATCGATATGCCCCTTGATGGACAATATTTCCGCTCCGTCCACCAGGATCTTTACCCTTTTTATCTCTGGTAAGTTGGTGATAAGCGAGTTAGTCAGGGAATAGATCGTTGCCATCTCGCTGGCGCTACCTCCGGGATGTAATTCCTGCAGTTGCTTTCCCAGATCGACAACCGCAGTCTCATCGGCGATCTTCACGCCGTTTAAGACCACCCCAGGCGGAAACGAATTAACCAGGCCCGTCTTGGAACCGTCGAGCAGCGCCTTAACAATTTCGACTGCCTGTTCGCCAGGTTCTTTTCCCCGGGGAACAAATCTTTTTTCCGCTACAGAAAGCGTTCGTTTTCGTCAGAAAAAAAGACTGATACCGCTACTTTTTCCCTCTTTC
>JBBIRO010000010.1:43695-84883 GCA_037441775.1 Syntrophobacterales bacterium | reverse complement strand
ACAAAAGGAGTGAATTATAATGAGTACCCGAACAAATTGGTTGGATTACGATACCGAGGAGATTGTACGCGGGGATCGTGACTACCTATGGCATCACCTTAAACCCCACAAAATCTTTCAGACCGCCGAACAGATGATTATCGTGGAGGGTAAAGGGTTACGGGTCAAGGACATCCGCGGTCGCGAATACCTTGATGCCACTTCCGGCGGCGTCTGGAGCGTGATGGTGGGTCACGGACGGGAAAGCATCGCGGCCGCTGTTTACGGGCAGTTGAAAACCCTGGCTTACTATGTGGGCACGGTAGGCAATGTGCCGACCATTAAGTTTGCCGCTAAATTGATAGAATTGTTGCCCCGGATGGGCAAGGTGTTTTTTTCCAACAGCGGTTCAGAAGCCAATGAAAAGGCCTTCAAGATCGTCAGGCAGCTCTCCCACATCGACCCGGACAGAAAGGGAAAATACAAGATTCTTTTCCGTAACCGTTCCTATCATGGCACGACCATCGGCGCCCTCAGCGCCACAGGCCAGTGGGAGCGAAAACAACATTACGGTCCATTGGCCGAGGGATTTGTCGAGTTTCCTCATGCTCTTTGCTACCGCTGTCCTATGGACAAGACCTATCCGGGCTGTGACATCGACTGCGCCAGAAAAGTGGAAGATATTATCCTGAAAGAAGGCGCAGACAGTATCGGGGGTTGCATTGTCGAGCCGATAACCGCCGGTGGCGGCATTATTGTGCCAGTGCCGGAGTACTATCCGATTTTGCAGGATATTTGCAACAGGTACGGCATTTACCTGATCATGGACGAGGTGGTCTGCGGGTTCGGACGCACGGGAAAGTTCTGGGGCCACGACCACTACGATGCGGACCCTGATATGGTCACCATGGCCAAGGGGCTGGCCAGTTCATACATGCCACTTTCCGCCATTGCCGTGCGCCAGGAGATATTCAACAAGTTCCTTTGTGATCAGGAAGATCCCGCCGAAAGGATGAACTTCTTCCGGGACGTCAGCACTTATGGTGGCTGCGCCGCCGCTGCGACTGCCGCTTTGGAAAGCACCCGGATCATCGAAGCGGAAAATTTGGTGCAAAACAGCCGGTTGATGGGAGATTACCTGCTTACAGGGCTTATGTCTCTTCGTGATATGCCGCTTGTCGGCGATGTGCGGGGCCGGGGTCTTTTCTGTGGCATCGAGTTTGTGAAAGACAAGCAGAGCAAGGAGCCGATCACCGAGGCGGAGATGGGCCGTATCATGGGTCTGGTGGCGGCGGAGGGCGTCCTGGTGGGTCGAACAAACACCAGCCTGCCGGGAAACAACACGATCATGAATTTTGTGCCGGCCCTGATTGCAACAAAAGGAGACATCGACGAAATCGTCCGGGCCGTCAAAAGGGCAATAGAAAAATTCTAAGCGGTTATTGTCCCTGGCTTTGCCCCACCAAAAGGTTTACGCAAGCAGAAGGGAAAACTTAAAAAACAAAGAACACTTCGTTAAAACAAGGGCTGGATTTGGGCGTCAATAGTAACTTGACGCCGAAAGAGATAAGAGATATACGACCAAGCCCACGGGCCGACACTGGAGCCGACCGCAAATCACCAACTTAAGAGGCCTTCAAAATAAGGCGGAGAATTAAATAATGTCGCAGCTTCTCACCCAGGCGTTAAAAACCATTGAGTTTTACAAGTTAACAAGCCTCCATCACAATGAGCTGCTCGATATTCTCGCAGATATATTGGTGCTGCGCATGGAGCACAAAAAAGGTATAGAAAACATCCTCTTTTCTGTTGATGAAAGGCTAATTACAGCCAAGCTTCAGGGCGGGTTCCCGTTGATTGACTTTTCGCTAAGTGATTTTGACTTGACGCGCCCCCGGGAATACTTTCTTAGCCTTCTGAAAATGGCGGAGCAAAAGGGATATGTTGAGGCTGCCGAACTGGCTAAGAACATTGTTTCGGGAAGCGTTGATTTTGAAAAGTTGCTAAGCGGCGCAGCCGACATAGATGCCGACGGTGAACCGCTTGAAAGCGAAGTTGACCTCCCCTTCGAAATGGTCGATTTTCTGCTTGACGAATGTCTTCGTCCGGAATTGGAGAAAGTAGCCGAAAAATACTCCGAAATCATCAACTTAACCGGCTGGAACGAAGGATATTGCCCGATTTGCGGGGAGGAACCCAAGATAGGTGAGATCAAGGATGATGACGAGATCCGCTATCTGTTCTGTTATCGTTGTGGATTCAAATGGGGTTTTGACCCGTTAAGATGCCCTTTTTGCGGCAACCAGGAATACCAGTCCCTGGCCTATTTCACCATCGAAGGCGAGGAGAGATACCGGGTCGATGTCTGCAATTCCTGTAATCGCTATATCAAAATGGTGGATTTTCGCAATAGCGACCAACAGGCGAACCTGGACGTAGAAGATGTTGCCACCCTCCATCTTGATCTTTTGGCCTACGAGGAGGGCTATAACTGAAATTTATCGATTTTTTACCGGTTCATATGATGACGTCCTCGTAAAAAGTCCGGATGCATAAGTTGCGCTAAATTCTTCGTTACGAAAAGTTCTTGGTGTAACCGTGACCCGCCCACAAGGGGCGGTACTGCCGTTTCTTATCACCTCGCAGGAGGTGATAATGGGTATGGGGAGCTAAATGCTTAAGATGGCGACTACTATCGACCTCGCCGTAAACCCTCATACATTAAGAGAAAAGGGGTTTTTGACTTTTTACGAAGCTCTTATATTTGATGAAAAACGAAGATATTGTCAAGGTAATGGCGATACTGGCAGCTAGTAACCCGGAGCCGCCGCTCATTTCCTCCCATGCCGAAACCGACTCTCCCGATCCCTTTTTAATCCTCATCGCCACCCTGCTTAGCTTACGAACTAAGGACGAGGTCACCGCCCTGGCCGCGGACCGCCTGTTTGCGCGGGCGAAAAACCCGATAGAGATGCTTAACATTCCTGAGGAAAATATCGCCCAAATCATCTTTCCGGTTGGGTTCTACCGAGTGAAGGCCAAATCAATCCACCATGTATGCCGGGAATTGTTGGATAGATTCGCTGGGCATGTGCCTGATTCTCTAGACGAACTTCTGAGCATCAAAGGCATCGGACGGAAGACCGCCAACCTTGTTATTGCCCTTGGGTTCAACAAGGATGCGATTTGTGTCGATACCCACGTGCACCGGATTTCGAATCGCCTGGGGTACATCAGCACCAGCTCTCCGGAAGAAACCGAATTCGCATTGCGCGCCAAGCTACCTCTTTCCCTCTGGCGTAGTTTTAATACCCTGCTGGTAGCCTTTGGCCGCACCCTCTGCCGTCCCGTATCGCCCCTTTGCAGTAGATGCCCAGTGGCGGATTTCTGTGATCGCGTTGGGGTTATGAAAAGCAGATAAAGACAGAGGCGCTTCCCACATTGAATCATCTTCAAAATGCTCGCAAACGCCCCTAATATTTTCTGACCCAATTTAGCAATGATTAACCTGAATCAGTGGAACAAAATCTGTTAGTATGAATATAATTACCTCACATTATTAGATAATTGTTGATACAATTGGTGAGATAAGCGAAACCAGGCACGTAAGGATTCAGTCTTGAGTGGCGGGGGTTCATTACTGTTTGCCTTTAGGCACAGGAAGGCGCCTGCGGACGGGGAAACCAGGGTTATTGCGTGCAGCCAGGCCTATTGTCTGACCACTTACAATCGCATAGCCACTCGTTTATCTCTTTCCTGCTTGACACTATTAACTGGCCTATGTTAGCGTTCCCACCACTTTTTGAGGGAAGATCAGTTTTTACAAAGTTGTCCGTTTTCAACCGCCAGGCCAAATGATTATGTCAGAACCAGAAGTGACGGATCGTGCCACCTTTCTGGCCCGGGTAGAGGAGCGTCTGGAACAGAGCGATTTTCAGGCGGCGCTTGATATTGCAGAGGAACGTCTCCTTCTCTTCCCCGGCGATGTGGATGCCACTATTGCCATTTGCCACGCCTGGATCAGGCTGGGCCGCCTGGGGGAGGCCATGGCTGCCCTGGCGGAGGCGGAAGACAAGATTGCCAGACTCGGTGGAATTTATATGTCCCTGGGTGATATTTGTCATAATGCCGGGCTTCTCCAGGAATCCCTTCGTTATTACCGACGGTTTATCACAATTGATCCCCACTCGCCCCAGGTCGGCCGGGTGAAGGAAAAAATAACATTGCTGGCGGGGACCTCAGCAACCAGAGGTGCCGAAGAAGATGATGATGTTGTTGAAGATGAACTGGCCCCGGATTTTTACACGCTTTCCATGGCCGACCTTTATATCAGCCAGGGACACCTGGATATGGCCGAGCGGCTCCTGGATGTTATCGTAACCAGGGATGGTATGAGGGAAGCCGGTCTTGCGCGGTTGGACGAAGTGAAGCAAAACCGGCGCCGGAAGATGATTTCCGACCTGGCGGATAAAAAACGCCAGCGGGTGGTGGATGAACTTAGCCGCTGGCTAGATAATGCCTTGAGAATGAAGAAGCATGCCCTCTGATTCGGACCTTTACGCCTCCAGGATTAAACGGGCACTGGCCCTGGTATCCGGCATGGATGTGGCGGGAATCCTCTTTTTCGATCTGAAAAACATCAGGTATCTGGTCGGTTTTACCGGCAGCGAGGGCGCTTTACTGGTAACTCCCGAAGGCGCGGAACTCTTTGTTGATGGCCGTTATCTGACCCAGGCCAAAAAACAGGTTTCCGGCGCCCGGATAGTTTTGTGCCGGGACAAGATAGAAGGTATAAAAAATCTCCTGGCGGCCGGCAACTATCGCCGGGTGGCCATTGAAGCAGGCGGCTTAAGCCATGATCTCTATCTCAAAATAAGAGAAGGAAATGAGGCCATATATTTTTTAGCGCTGCGGGCTACTGACCTGGCCGGTTTGAGAGCTATCAAGGATGAGACTGAAATCAGCCGGATCAGGACTGCGTCTGCTATGGCAACCAGGGCCTTTCAGTCAATCTTGCCGATGATTAGGCCGGGGATGAGGGAGAGGGAGATCGCCCTGGAGCTGGATTATCAGATGCGTAAAAACGGCGCGGAGGATGCGGCCTTTCAGACCATTGTTGCCTCCGGGCCCAACTCGGCGCTGCCCCATGCCCGGCCTGGTGACCGGATAATTGAAAAGGGAGATGCGCTGGTCATCGATTGGGGCGCTGTTTATGAGGGCTATCGATCCGATGAAACCTGCACCCTGATGGTAGGCAGGGCCGCAACGAACTTTGCGGCTGCCTATCGCCTGGTTAAAGAAGCCCATGACCTGGCGCTGTCGGCGATCAGGGCCGGCGTCGCAACCGCAGAGGTTGATCGCCAGGCCAGAGAACACATTGAAAAGGGCGGAATGGTGGAATTATTTTCTCATGGCACCGGTCACGGGGTTGGTCTGGACGTGCATGAGCATCCCCGTTTGGCGGCAAACACCACCGGAGTTCTGGAGGCGGGGATGGTTGTGACCGTCGAACCGGGGGTCTATCTGCCTGGTTGCTGGGGGATAAGGATCGAGGATCTGGTACTGGTCAGAGAGTTTGACTGCTCAGTTATATCGGGAACCGAAAAAAAATTGATAGAACTTGAATAATGGTGTTGTCGCATGAAAGTATTTCCGGAAGATCTGCTCTATAGTCGTGAACACATGTGGGTGCGGGTGGATGGCAACCTCGCTACAATCGGGATTACCGATTACGCCCAGGAGAAACTTGGCGAGTTGATTTCTATCGAACTCCCTGATCCCAACAACTATGTGGAGGCAGATGAACAGTTTGGCTCCCTTGAGGCGGCGCCGCCGGCGGTGGTGACGGAACTTGTTTCGCCGGTGAGTGGCGAGGTGATCAGCGTCAATGATGACGTAGCCGACGATATAAGCATCATTAACAGCGATCCCCACGATGCCGGATGGCTGATAATGGTGGACATGTCTGATTTGCGGGAACTCGATGATCTCCTTAACTCTCAGGAGTATCAGGAATACATTGCCAATGAGTTTTGACGGCTTTGTAAAAAGTCCTGATGATCGAGCTGCACTGCATTCCGTCGAAAAGAATTTGCACTGCAAGAAACAACTCTGGTGCAGGAACTTAGCAGTTCAAAAGTAACGATGGAGTAATGGGAATTTCGAAGGTGAAATGGACAAACGATGGATCTGAAAAAAATTATCCGCCGGGAAATAATCAACCAAAAAGCCTACCATGCGGGAGAACTCAGTTGTCCCGTTAAGCTGGATGCCAACGAAAACCCTTACCCCCTGCCGCCGGATTTAAAACAAAAGCTTTTTGACCGCTTAAATGAAATTCCCCTGCATCGTTACCCGGCGGCGGGCTCGCCCTCATTAATTGGGCGGATAGCAGCGTCGCTTGGCCTACCAAAGGATATGGTTTTAGTCGGCAATGGTTCGGATGAACTCATCGCGCTCCTCGGTGCGGCCACTGGCGGCGTTGGTTCCCAAACATTGTACCCGACGCCGACCTTTGCAATGTATCGTATTTCCGCCCAGAACTATGGTCATGAAATTATTGAGGTCCCGTTGGATGGGACATTTGGGTTGGATATCGAGGCCATGCGACAGCAGATCCGGGAAAAAAGGCCGGTCCTAACCTTCATTAGCTATCCGAACAATCCGACTGGAAACTGTTTCCAGAAGGATCTTGTCGAGGAGATCATCCGTGAATCTTCGGGGATTGTTGTGGTTGACGAGGCTTATTATCATTTTTCCGGCCGTACCTTTATTCCCCTGCTTTCAAAATACGACAACCTGGTGATATTGAGAAGCTTTTCCAAGGTTGGACTGGCGGCCCTGCGGATAGGCCTTCTGGTGGGAGGCGCTTCGTTGATCCACGAACTAAACAAGGTGAGGCTGCCCTACAATCTCAACGCCTTTTCCCAGGCGGCGGCGGAGTTTTTTATCGATCACGAGGCTAGATTCATCGAGCAGACCCGCGAAATAATCCGGCTGCGGGAGGCACTGCAAAAAGATCTTAAGACCATAAGCATAATACAGGTCTATCCGACTGACGCCAATTTCATTTTTTTTCGTTGCACTATAGACGCGGATCATATATATTGTCGCCTCGTAGAGCAGGGGATAATGGTGAGAAATTTAAACTCTCCCGGTATCTTAAACAATTGTCTACGGGTTACCGTGGGCAGTCAGGATGAGAATGCTGTTTTAGTTCAAGCCTTAAGAAGTATGGCCGCAGAGTTGGGAGCGTGATCTAACATATTGATAAAACTGGTGAGGGTGGTTAACGGCGGATGCAGGTCGTTCCGACGTGCTGCCCTTTTTTTATGCATGCCAAAAACAAAAGAAAGGAAGATTAACCTTGGAAGTAAAAGTATTTGACAATGATATCGAAAAGGCGCTTAAAATCCTCAAGAACAAGCTTTCCAAAAGCGGCCTGTTCAAAGAGCTTAAGCTCAGGCGGGCTTACGAGAAACCTTCGGTGAAAAAAAAGAGGAAAGCCATCGAAGCCAGAAGGCGACTGGCTAAGGTCCAGAGAAGAAGGTCTTCATAACATGCAATGCACCCGGGAGCAAATCTCCTAAGTTAGCCCCAAACCACGAGGTGATTCAATGAAGGAGAAACAATTCGTCCTGGATGCTCTATCCATTGAGGAGTCCTGGCGCATATTCCGCATTATGGCGGAATTTGTAGAGGGGATTGAATCACTGTCGGAAATCAGAAATGGGGTGACTATTTTTGGCTCCGCCAGGACAGCCCCGGGGGAACCATATTACATTAAGACGGAATATCTGGCCCGACGGCTGGCGGAAAAGGGATTCAGCATTATTACCGGCGGCGGACCAGGCATCATGGAGGCGGGCAACAAGGGCGCGCTGGATGGCGGCGGGATTTCCGTGGGGTTGAACATCAAACTTCCCTATGAGCAAAAACCTAATGTTTTTGCTAATCTCCCAATTGATTTCAAGTATTTCTTTATCCGCAAGGTGATGTTTATCAAATACGCCGTGGCCTATGTCATTCTGCCCGGCGGTTTGGGAACGCTAGACGAGCTTTTTGAGGCCCTGACCCTGATCCAGACCAGACGGATTCGCCGTTTTCCGGTGATCCTCATGGGTAGTGAATATTGGCATGGTCTCCTGGAATGGCTGAAAAATACAGTTCTGGCGGACGGGAGAATATCTGGCGATGACTTAGATATTTTTGCAGTTATCGATGATCCCGATGAGGTCGTTCGGTACATAACAAAACACGTGGTCCTTTGATGAGGACTTTCGGTCTTTTTTCTTGCGGGCAAGAGGTCGAACCTCTTGCCTTTCGCTTCTTTTTAATCCCCCATGGCAGCTGCGGCAGACCCGGAAGAAGGCAATATTGAGCGAGTTTTAAAAGAAATGGCCGCAGGCTGTTTCGTTCCCTGTTATCTCCTCTGGGGCGAGGAGGATTTTCAGATTAAAGAGGCTCTAAAGAGGATAATCGATCTTGCAGTTCTTCCGGAGGATCGCGATTTCCTGCTTTTCTACCAGGACGCCGACAGGGCGAGCCTGAGGCATCTCTTGGCTGCTGTCCAGGCCAGCCCGCTTGTTCCAGGAAGAAAAATAATCGTCTGCCGGGACACCAACCTTTTTCAATCCAAAGAAACACTGCCGGCCGCAATCGACCGGATACGGGAACTGCTGACAGAAAACCCGGCTAAAGCCGCCGAAGATTTTGGCAAGGTCATCTCCCAACTGGGATATCGCCTGGAAGACCTTGTAGCTGGGGGCTGGCGAAGCATTGGGGAGGCCGAGGGGCTTAAGATCATGTCGCCGGAAGCCTGGCAGGAGCGGGCCAACTGGATGCCCGGGATTATCGAGCTCTGCGCCAGCCGGCAACAGGGCAGTCCCGCCGGTGCCGAAGATGCCCAGGAGCTGATTGACAGCCTGGCACAAGGTTTTCCTCCCGACGTCCACCTGATCCTGACCGCCCCGTCGGTTGACCGCCGTAAAAGGCTCTACAAGGTGATCGGCGAGGTCGGGCGGATCGTATATTTTCCCAAGGATAAAAGGCAAAGTCGGCAGCTCCAGGCTATGATGGAAATGGGGAGGGAGATGCTGGCGGCGGCAGGCAAGGAGATGTCGCCCCGTGCCTGGGAGGAGCTGGGAAGCAGGGTGGACTTTGATTTGCAGACGGCGCGGGTGGCGCTGGAGAAACTGGTCAACTATGGTGACGCCCGAAAAATTACCGAACAGGATGTGGAAGTGGTGGTTGGTAACTACAGCGAGTCAACCCTCTTTGACCTGATGACGGCCACTTGGGAGAAAAAACTGGCCCGGGCTTTGGTGATTTTTAACGGTCTTCTCTATCGGCTGAACCACGTTCAGATACTGTCGTTTTTTGCCAAAGAGGTCCGGCTGATGCTGCAGGCCAAGGACGTTCAGGGGTCAGCGGGAGGGAAATACTCTCCCCGTATGGATTTCCAGCGTTTTCAAGCGGATGTTTATCCGCGGATCAAAGCAGAGGCGGCCCCGACGGCCAAGGCGTCCGGAATGCTTGCCGGACAGCACCCCTATGTCATCTATAACTGTCTCAAAAACGCCGCCCGTCGTCCGCGGAAAGAATTGGTCATGATGCTGGAGGAGCTGTCGGAAATCGACCTCGCTCTTAAAACCAGCACTCAGGATCCCGGTCTGCTGATCGAGAGGTTTATCATCCGGGCTACCGCCGGGGGCACTGCGGGCACGTCATTTAATAATCGTTAGATTGATTCGCTGCATCGGGGAGACCGCCTGACAAGGCATAGTTAGACCTAGAGCCTGCTTAGGTTCTGTCGGAGTCTTTTCTCGCTGCGGGAAGGGCGTCGGGATGGTCCTTTTTTTGCCGTTTTCCGAACGGGCTCTTCCTCATTTTCTACATCGTCCGTTTTTTCCGGTGAAAAAGAGCTGCCGCTTATGGTCATCAAGAGCCTGTCCTCAAATTCCGGCGCTGAAACCGTAACCCCTCCCCGGCGATGGACATAATTTGCTATTTCCCGGTCCGATGTTGCCACCAGCAGGTTTCCCGCCCCCTTTTGAGCGATTTTTTTGATAACGTCATCGGCCGTATCCCCGATAGCCGAGTAGATTACCTGTATGCCCGATTTAGTCTCGTTTGTTTCCTGGGCACTGATTCCTTCCCGGCCGTCAAAGACGCAGGTAATCCGGTGCGGTCGTATCTTTTTGAATTCGGCAAGCAGTTTTATAAGGCTGTCCCGGCCCGCTTCGATGCTGATCCGCTCTTTGGCCCGCAGCGTCTGCGATTGCCGGATAAGATTGTAGCCGTCAACGATGATGTGCATGGAAGGATTCCTTAGCCCCTTCTTTCCTGTAATGATGAACGTATCATATAGCTACCGCCCAGTCATGGCAAGACGAAACCATATAGACAGATAAGCGGCTGGTCTTTCTGACTGTGTCGGGTAAATATTCAGTTAGGGATGGGGGAGTAGTTTAGAAAAATATTGCCTTCGCCTGAGTCCATTGCAAAACCAGCGGACGCGACGGAGCGTTTCACTCCTCCAAAACGTCCCGATTGCTGCGCCTTTCGGAGGGGCAGGCTCCGCATAGGGCGTCTTTGCCGTAAGCTTTGCAATTCGCTCCTACCCGTGATGGAATTCAAACTGTATCGTCACGTTTTATCTTGACTTGTTTTTCCGCTGTTGCTAGTCATGTCGCAACAATTTGGAGTCCTTACAATGGATTTATAACTTAAGACGGGAGGAACTGCTTTTATGGAGATAAAAAATGTCTGTGTGCTGGGCGCGGGTTTGATGGGAAGCGGTATTGCCCAGGTTTGCTCCCAAGCGGGTTTCCAGGTTACCATGCGGGACATAGAGCAGAAGTTTATTGACAGCGGAATGAGTTCCATCCGAAAAAATCTGGCTCGCGATGTGGAGAAGGGGAAAAAGTCGCGGGAGGAGATGGAGGCAATTATGGGCCGGATTCGGCCTACCCTGGACCTGCGGGAGGCAGCGGCCGGCGCCGACGTGGTGGTGGAAGTGGTGGTGGAGGTGATGGAGGTTAAAAAACAACTATACGGAGAGCTAGAGCAGATAGTTCCCGGGCATTGTTTATTCTTTACCAATACCTCCGGGCTGAGCATTACTGAGATGGCCGCTATCACCAAAAGACCGGAGCGGTTCATCGGCACCCACTTTTTCAATCCCGTGCCGGTAATGCGGCTGCTGGAGATTATACGGGGATACGAAACATCACCTGAGACTCTGGAAATAGCCAAAGAATGGGGCAGGAAGCTGGGCAAGGAAATTATTGTGGTGAAGGAAGCGCCGGCCTTTGCGGTAAACCGGCTTCTTTGCACGATGATCAATGAGGCTTTTTTTGCTTTGGGCGAGGGTATTGCCAGTGCCGAGGATATCGATCGGGGGATGGTTTTGGGCTGCAACCATCCTATCGGGCCGTTGGCTTTGGCGGACCTGGTGGGCAATGATACCATGCTTCGGGTTATGGAGGGGCTGCACCGGGAACTGGGCGATAAGTACCGCCCCGCGCCCCTGCTGAAACAACTGGTCCGTGCGGGCCGACTGGGAAGAAAAACGGGGCGAGGTGTTTACGAATACTCCCGGTAACAGTATGGGCTGCGATAAATTTGCCGGCTCCTCCCGGCAGGGATGAGTGGTGGCGATTACAATAAGGCGATAAAAAGGTAGCGCCGCCCCTTGTGGGCGCAAGGCCCGCGGCTCATTCCTTACGGATTTGCACGCTCAAGCCGGGCGGCCTTTTTGCAAAGCCGTCCCAAATTCAAAGTTTTTGCGACTTTTTACCAGTTCGCAATCTTTTCTCCTCGCGCATTGTTTTACTTGACAAACGGCTGATAATTGCATAAACATCACACTTTAATTCCCGCGGAGTTGGTGATTGCATGAAGACGTACAATGCTAAAAAAGAAGAAGTGGTGAGGGATTGGTGCCTTATTGACGGCAACGGTCTCGTTCTGGGGCATCTGGCCTGTGAAATCGCGGCGAGGCTTCGCGGCAAGCACAAGCCGATCTATACTCCCTACGTGGACACCGGGGATTTCGTTATCGTGGTGAACGCGGAAAAGGTGGTTCTTACGGGTAAGAAACTAACCGACAAGATTTATCACCGCCACAGCGGCTATCCTGGTGGTCTCAAGAGTACCGCGGCAGGGAAGATGCTGCAGGAGAAACCTACCGAGATATTGCGGATTGCGGTCAAAGGGATGCTGCCCAAAAATTCCCTGGGACGGAAGATGCTCAAGAAGCTCAAAATTTATGTGGGAGGCGACCATAATCATGCCGCTCAGTGTCCCCGGACGATTGAATTGCCCAACTGATCCGGCAAATGGTATTCTGCGACATTGCGGTCAATGCCTGAGGCAGGAGGAGTTGCTTGACCGACATTAAAAGGTTACGAAGTAGATATTGGGAGAGGTTATGACGGAAAAGCGCTATTATGCGACGGGTAAAAGAAAAACGGCCATCGCCAGAGTTTACATGAAGGATGGCAGTGGTTTGATTACCGTCAACAAAAGGAGCTGCGACGAATATTTTCCCCGCGAGAGTTTGAAGATGATGATCAATCAACCCTTTGAACTGGTGGGGAAAAAAGGTCAGTTTGATGTATTTGTCAATGTCAACGGCGGTGGGATAGCCGGTCAGGCCGGGGCGGTAAAGCATGGAATTTCCAAGGCCCTCTTGGATTACGATGGCCTTATGAGGCCCCTCCTCAAGAAGGCGGGTCTTTTGACCAGAGACTCCCGAACTAAAGAGAGGAAGAAATACGGTCAGCCTGGGGCACGGAAAAGATTCCAGTTTTCCAAGAGATGAGAACGGGGAGGCATTCGCCTCCCTTACTTATAGCTCTTCTTAAAGGTAAGCAATAGTGATCAGGACCGCAATATATGGCGCCAGTGGGTACACCGGGCAGGAGCTGGTGCGTCTCCTTTGTCGTCACCCGCAGGTGGAGGTGGTGGCGATTACCTCCAGAAAACTTACGGGAACGCCTGTTTACGGTGTGTATCCGCACCTGCGCGGACTGACGGAGCTGACCTTCAGTGATTTGTCCCCCCAGGAGGTGGCCGGCATTGCCGACGTTATCTTTCTGGCCCTGCCGCACAGCAATTCAATGCAGTTTGCCCCGCTATTCCTTGCGGCAGGGAAAAAAGTCATCGACTTAAGCGCCGATTTTCGCCTTAAAGATAAAGATGTCTATGCCGCTTGGTACGGCCTCCACAGTGAGCCAGGACTGCTTTACGAAAGCGTTTACGGGATACCGGAGCTCTATCGGCGGCAGATAGCCCCGGCCCGGCTGGTAGCTAATCCCGGCTGTTACCCGACCAGCATCATTCTTGCCCTGGCCCCCCTGCTAAAAGCTGGCTGGCTCGATACATCCTCAATCATTGTGGATGCGAAATCAGGTGTGAGCGGCGCCGGCCGTGAAGCCCAGACGGGTTTACTCTTCTGTGAAGTTGATGAGGGATTCAAGGCCTATAAAATAGGACAGCATCGTCATACACCGGAAATAGAACAGGAGTTGAGCCGTCTGGCTGGCTGCGATGTACAGATTACCTTTACTCCTCACCTACTTCCCGTCAACCGCGGTATCTTGAGCAGTATCTATGGGACCGCGAAAAGTGATATAACCGCGCCGGCGTTAAGAGAACTGTACGAGGATTTTTTCCGCTCCGAGCCCTTTGTCCGAATCTGCCGGGAAGGTGAATTTCCGAATATCTCTTCGGTGCGGGGCACTAATTTTTGTGATATTGGCTTCCATGTGGACCGCAGAATGGGGCGTTTTACGATCATCTCGGCCATTGACAATCTGATCAAGGGGGCCTCCGGTCAGGCAATCCAGAACATGAACATCATCTGCGGCATTCCAGAAACAACAGGACTGGAAGCTATTGCGGTTTTCCCGTAAACCTATTAGGGGAATAGTTCCAGTGGCGCTTAAGCTCTACAATACCATGACCAGGAAAAAGGAGGAATTCCACCCCCTACAAGAAGGTCGGGTGGGTCTCTATGTTTGCGGAATTACGGCTTACGATTCATGTCATATCGGTCACGCCAGATCGGCGGTAGTCTTTGATGTCATTGCCAGGTATTTCAAATACCGCGGCAAAGAAGTTACTTATGTTAAAAATTATACGGATATCGATGATAAGATCATAGAAAAGGCCGGCAAGTTGGGGATTGCCGTCCCGGAAGTAGCCGAGAGATTCATTACAGAACATGACCGGGAAATGGATAGACTGGGTGTTATCAGGCCAACGTACAGTCCTAAAGCAACCGATCACATCTCGAGGATGATCTCCTGGATTGGGGAGCTCGAGTCCAAAGGCATTGCCTACTTAAGTGACGGCGATGTTTATTTCTCCGTCGATAAGTTTCCCGACTACGGAAAACTCTCGGGCCGCTCACTAGAGGATATGCAGGCCGGCGCCCGGGTGGACATTAATGAAAAAAAGAAAAACCCCCTGGATTTTGTCCTCTGGAAGGCCGCCAAGGAGGGAGAGCCCTGGTGGGAGAGTCCCTGGGGCAGGGGGCGGCCCGGCTGGCATATCGAGTGTTCCGTCATGAGTCAGGAATATCTGGGAACAACTTTTGATATTCATGGTGGCGGGGAGGATCTGGTCTTCCCCCATCACGAAAACGAGATCGCGCAATCACAGGCGGCGACCGGAAAACAGCCGGCCAACTATTGGCTTCACAATGGCTTCGTCCGGGTGAACCGGGAAAAGATGTCCAAATCCATCGGCAATATCTTTAATATCAAAGATATATTGGAGGAGTTTCATCCGGAGGTGCTGCGCCTGTTTCTCCTGCAGAGCCATTATCGCAGTCCACTGGACTTTTCCCACGACTCTCTCGTCGAGGCGCGACAGGGCATAATGCGCCTCTACTCCACGCTTCAGACCATTGATGAAGGCCTCGCCCGGATAGAGCCTGATCAGAAGCAATCAGTCCTGACGGAGGCGGAAGAAAAGCTTGCCGCCAAGAGAGAGGAGGTGGCGGCGGGTTTCATCGAAGCAATGGACGATGATTTCAATACCGCCCGCGCCCTGGGGCTGGTATTTGATTTGGCCCGGGCCATCAATGCCTTTCTGGGGGAAAAGTCCCTCCGGTTATCGTTATTTGGGCTTGAAATTTTACATGAGACTAGAGTTTTTCTGGCTGATGCCGGTTTTGTCTTTGGGCTGCTCCAGGAAGAGCCGGAAAATTTTTTCCGCCAGGAGCGTGACGCGCGGGCCAAAAGAGAAGGTTGGGATATCAATGAAATAGCAGAGCTGGTCAAAACCAGAATCGCCGCCCGGGCAGCCAGAGACTGGAGCCGGGCGGACGAGATCAGACGCCAACTGGCGGAAAAGAATATAGTTATCAGGGATACTCCCGACGGCACCTCCTGGAGCTTCGAGTGAGGCGCCTGATCGGGATCAGGTAATTTATTTCGAAAAAACAATCAAATTACAAGGAGGTACAAATGGCAAACAAGAGTGTTTTGAGCAAAGTAATGTTTTTGGTCGCAGTTTTGTCCCTGTTATTTTTTGTCGGCTGCGCCAAGCCACCGACCGCCGAAATGGAGAAGGCGGAAAAGGCGATAGCGGGAGCCAAGGAAAAGGAGGCTAACCTCTACGCGGAAGAGGCCTTCAAAAAGGCCGAAGCCGCTCTGCAGAGCGCCAAGGATCTGGTTGGCGGCAAGAAGTATAAGGAAGCCAAGGCGGCAGCGGAACAGGCGGCAACATTGGCCAATCAGTCCCTGGCCGACGTGGAGACCAACAAGGCAAAGATGAAGACCGACGCCGAACAAATGCTTACTGATATTCAGAAGGAGATGGAGAATGTCAAGGGCCAGATGGTAGCGGCAATAAAGAAGAAGATTCAGGTAAACCGTGAAGAAGTCCAGGCGGCAATAGGCAAGTGGGAAGTGCAGCTCACGGCGGCCAAAGGGGAGCTGGGGGGAGGCAAGATTCGTGAAGCCAAGGATAAGCTTATGGAAACCCAGGCTCAGTTGAAAACCCAGGTGGAGAACTTAGCCAAAGCGCTGGAAGCGGCACCGGCCGCGCCCGAAAAGAAGAAATAACGGCGCGCCTGGCGAGCAACAGCAGTTGGTGATACCCGAAGGCGGTGTTTTGCCCGGCCGATTATCCGGCTGCAACAACAGCGAAAAATCCCCGACAGACCCTGAAGGTACTTAATACCTTTGGGGTCTTGTTTTTTTTGTGACGTTGCTGGAATGGCTCTGGCGAAGATCTGTTCCCACGGCAACGATTGCTTTCGTAAACATTGCCATGTGCCCTCACGCCTGCGCGTAGCCGAAAAGCAGTAAGGTGGGGGTTCGGAATAAAGAATATTGGGGGGTTCTGTTACTCCCGCCCCTGTGGGCGGGAGTAATTGGGCGCCATAGTAGTAATTGGTGTTGTCTATTGACAAGGTGGGCAAAGGGCACAAGGCCCCTACGCACAGGGGTTTGGGCAATCCCGGCTCCTGCCGTCCGGGAGGGGAAGTCAGAGTTTTAGCGCTTTGCCCCGGAAGATTGTCTGGCCAGCGGTAACTGCATCTTTACCCCTAAAACCAAATGAAGCTTGACTAAAGCCCGCGAAAAATATAGTTATCAAAAGGATTATTCATATCAGGGCAGGCATAATGGAAGAAACGGAACTAATCAGGAAACGACGGGAAAAGATTGAGGAGCTCAAAGCTGAAGGAGTGGTCTTATATGCCGGCGGCACGGAGGTTACCGCGACCAGCGTGGGCATCTCCAAACGTTTCGCCGCTCTGACGGGCGCAGAACTGGAACAGATAGAGGAGAAGTTCTCTCTCGCCGGCCGGATTATGGCGCTTAGAAACTTCGGCAAGGCCGCCTTTGTCAGCCTCCAGGACCGCAAGGGGAGGCTGCAGGTTTACGTAAGCAAAGAAAAGATCGGGGAGGCGGGATACAGTATTTTCAAGAAGCTCGATGTGGGCGATATTATCGCGGTCTCGGGCCGGGTATTTCGGACGAAAACCGGCGAGCTGACCATTGATGCCGCCTGGTTTCGCCTCCTATCCAAAGCGCTACGACCCCTGCCGGAGAAGTGGCACGGCTTAACCGATATCGAAACTAGGTATCGCCTGCGGCATCTAGATCTTATTTCCAACCCGGAGATCCGCGGCGTGTTTATCACCCGCAGCCGGATCATTCAATTGATTCGTCAGTTCATGAATGAACGTGATTTTCTGGAAGTCGAAACCCCGATGATGCAACCTCGCGCCGGGGGCGCGGTTGCCCGTCCTTTCATAACCCACCACAACGCTCTGGGAATGGATCTGTACCTGCGAATTGCTCCGGAATTATACTTGAAACGTCTGATCACCGGGGATTTGGAACGGGTCTATGAGATAAATAGAAACTTCCGTAATGAAGGTATCTCCACCCTTCATAATCCGGAATTCACTATGATGGAATTCTACCAGGCCTACGCAACCTACGAAGACTTGATGGCGCTTACGGAAGAGTTATTTTCCTTTATTGCCCGGGAGCTTTTTGCCGGCCTCCAATTCCAGTATCAGGGCACGGAAGTCGATCTTAGCCCTCCCTGGCGGCGGGTATCGGTGCGCGAGGCGGTGGCGGAGGTTGCCGGTCTGACGCCCGGGGAGATTACCGATCCAGTAAAACTGAGGGCCTTTGCCCTGGCCCGGGGGATAGAATGTGCCGAACATGACCCGGCAGGCAAGCTGCTTATGGCAATTTTCGAGGCGTTGGTTGAAAATACCCTAATCCAACCGACATTTGTTACCCATTATCCCGTCGAGGTCTCGCCCCTGGCCCGCCGCAACGACGCTGATCCGACCATCACCGATCGTTTTGAACTATTTATTTGCGGCCGCGAAATTGCCAATGCCTTCTCTGAGCTCAATGATCCGGTGGATCAGCGGGAACGGTTCGTTATGCAACAGGAAGAGAGGAACCGGGGAGACCGGGAGGCTCATGAAATGGACGAGGATTACATAAGCGTCCTGGAATACGGCATGCCTCCCACCGCCGGCGAAGGGATAGGCATTGACCGGCTGGTCATGCTCTTTACCAATTCACCTTCCATCAGGGATGTGATCCTCTTTCCGCAGCTCAGGACGAAAGAGCAATGAAGATCGTCCTTGAAAAATTCCTAGACATTACAGAGAAGGTATTTTGAAATATTTTGAATTATTTATCAATCTGCGCTATCTCCGGTCGAAGCGCAAGCAGGTTTTTGTCTCCATCATCACCATTATTTCCATGGCGGGTATCTTTCTGGGAGTGGCGGCCCTGATCATCGTGCTTGCCGTTATGAATGGTTTTGCCGCGGAGTTGCGCAACAAGATCCTGGGTATCAACTCCCACCTGGTGGTAACCGGATACGGAGGAGAAATAGATAATCTGCTCTCCATCAGAGAAACTCTGGCGGAAATTCCGGGGGTACAGGCTTCCTCAGCCTTCATCGTCGGCCAGGGGATGATTAAAAACGGCCAGATGATAAGAGGGACGCTCATTAAAGGGGTAGTTCCGGAAGAGGCCCTCCGGGTAATTAATCTGGGGAAGATGTATGCGGGAGAATTTTCCCGCCTCTCATCTTCTTCAGCCGGGGAGATAGGCGGGAGGAAAGGCGGGGAGGAGCTGCCGGGGATCGTCGCCGGAGTGGAACTTGCCCGGCACTTGGACCTGCGGTTGCACGATACGGTGAGCATGGTATCGCCATTTGGGGTATCAACCCCGATGGGGCAGATCCCGCGGGTAAAAAAGTTTGTTCTGGTCGGCATTTTCGAATCCGGTTTCTATGAGTATGACTCCTCCCTGGTATTCATGTCTCTCAAGGATGCGCAGGGTTTTTTCAACATGGACGACCGGATCACGGGGGTGGAAGTTAAGCTGGATGATATCTACCGAGCGGAGGGTATCGCCCGGGAAATCAGCAAGAAACTGGGCCTCAGGTACTGGGTGAGGACCTGGATGGAAATGAATAAGAATCTATTCTCAGCGCTCAAGCTGGAAAGAAGAGCCATGTTCGTCATCTTGAGCCTGATCGTTTTGGTGGCGGCGTTTAATATCATAGCTACTCTGATCATGATCGTAATGGAAAAGAACAGGGATATTGCCATTTTAAAGGCCTTGGGTGCCACTTCAAGAAGCATCATGAAAATTTTTGTTTTGCATGGCCTGACTATTGGGGTCGCCGGAACGATCCTGGGATGTATTGCCGGCCTGGCAGTATCGTACAACCTGGAAGCGATAACTATGTTCATTGAAAACCTTCTCGGATTCAAAATCCTGCCGGCGGACATCTATTATCTGAGTCATCTGCCTTCGCAGGTAGTCTATTCTGACGTTGTAATCATTGCGGTAACCGCCATATCGATCAGCCTGCTGGCGACGATATATCCCTCCTGGAAGGCCGCGCGCCTGGATCCGGTGGAGATACTGAGGAATGAATGATCTGCGCAAAGAGAGATCCATTAAGAGCCCCGCGATAAAATGATAAAAGTTGAGAAGCTGCAAAAGTATTTTATCAAAGACGGCCACCGGATCGACGTGTTAAGCGGGCTTGACCTGGAGATTTTCCACGGGGAATCCCTGGCGGTAGTAGGCGTCTCCGGCGCCGGTAAAAGCACCCTGGTTCATATTCTGGGCACCTTGGATCGTCCTTCCGGGGGATCGGTCACCTATGACGGCGCCGACGTTTTCCTTTGGGACGAAAGGAAACTGGCGGAATTCAGAAACAGAAAGATTGGATTTATCTTCCAGTTTCATAATCTGCTGCCGGAATTCACCAGTGTGGAAAATGTTTTCCTGCCCGCGCTGATTTCCGGCCTGACTAAGGCCAAAGCCCGGCAAAAAGCGCTGGCGTTGCTGGAGGAGCTGGGTCTTGGCCACCGGGTCGGCCATAAGCCGTCCGAGCTTTCCGGTGGCGAGCAGCAGCGGGTGGCCGTTGCCAGGGCGCTGATGATGGACCCCGACATTATTCTGGCGGATGAGCCAACGGGGAACCTTGACAGCGAGACGGGAAGGAAGGTAGAAGAGTTGCTCCTGCACTTAAACACTGGAAGAAAAATTACCCTGATTGTGGTGACGCATAATGAATCGCTGGCGGCCCGGATGTCCCGGATCATCAGGCTCAGTGATGGAAAAATAAAGATCTCATGAGCCGGCTTGGGTGTTATCGTGCGTCTTTGGTCATCGTGGACGAGATATGTTCGGAACCCCGATAAACTCCATTAAAGTATAACTTTGAGGATAATATGATAAAAAAGTATGCCGTTTACGTAGGGACTTTTTTTATTGTCCTTCTTATGGTCGCTTTTGCGGCTTCCTTAAGTTACGCGCAAGAGGTAAAGAAGGTAGTCCTGCTGCCTTTTGACATCCAGAGCGCACGTGATTCGGATCGGCTGCGGGAGGAGATCTACAGTGGCTTGACGGCGGAGATGGGTAAGAACCGCTTCTTAAGTCTATTGGATCGCGGCGCACTGATGAGTGCGATTCAGGGCAGGATTGTGAACGAACCTCTGGTCAGGGATATCCTCAGAAGAACGGACGGGAACTTCGCTATCATGGGGAGCTTAACCGAAATAGGCGGAGCAGTCGGGATAGATTTGAAGATCGTGGACGCAAGAAAGCCTTCTTTGGCAGACAGCGCCTTCTTTCACGGCAAACTGGCCGACGGTCTGAGGCCACTGCTCAAACAGATCAGTGACCATATCATCCTTAAGCTCGAGGCGGGAGCTATCGTTGCCAGAATAGATATCAGGGGCAACAGAAAAATAGAAAGCCCGGCCATCATCCAGGTGCTGCAGACCCGGACGGGCAGCCTCTATTCCGAGGTCCGGATAGCGACGGATATAAGAGCTATATTCCGGATGGGATATTTCTCTGATGTTACGGCAAGTGTCAGTGACAGCCCACAGGGACTGGTCGTTACCTTTGAAGTGCAGGAAAAACCGCTTATTTCCGACATAGTCATTAGCGGCAATAAGGCGATTAAAAGGGCAGATATCGAGGAGGTGATGACGATCAAGGTTCGTCAGAGCCTAAACCCGGAAAAAATCAAGGAAGATACCGAAAAGATCAGGGAGCTCTACCGGCGTAAAGGCTACCTTAACACTACGATTACCGACAGCTTCAGGATCATCGGGGAACGGGACGTAACCGTTTTGATCGATATTAAAGAAGCGAAAAAGCTCTATGTAAGAAGAATATCTTTTACCGGCAACATTGTATATCCGGAGAAAACCCTGAGGAAATTATTGAGTATCACGGAAAAGGGCCTATTTTCCTTCTTTACCGATTCCGGTATCCTCAACAATGAAGTGCTGAAGCAGGATTTGCAGAAGTTGGCCGCCTTCTATCTCAATTCCGGCTTTATCAACGTCCAGGTCAGCGAGCCGGAAATAACCCATGATGACAAGGGTATTTACGTCAATATTGCCATTGTCGAGGGAAAGCAGTTCAAGGTTGGCAAGGTTGAAATATCGGGAGATACCCTGAAGGTTGACCGGCAGACCCTGGCCAAGGGCCTGCAACTGACGGGAAAACCCTACTATGACCGAGGCGCCGTAATCAGGGACATTGATTACCTGACTCAGGCATGCAGCGACGAGGGCTTTGCTTATGCCGAGGTGTCTCCCGAAAGCCGGGTGGATCAGACAAAGAATATCGTCGATATCACCTATCATATCAGGAAGGGACAACAGATTTTCGTCAACCGGATAAATATCCTGGGCAATACCAAAACCAGAGATAAGGTGATCAGGCGACAGCTGGCCCTCGGGGAGGGAGAACTCTTTGGCAGCAGCAAGATGAAGACCAGCTTCATGAACTTGAATCGCCTCCGCTATTTTGAAGAGGTGGATTTTCAAACCGAGCATGGGCCGGCGGCAAACCTTACTGATTTAAATGTTCACGTTAAAGAAAAACCAACCGGTATGTTCAGTATCGGCGCGGGGTACAGCGCGATCGATCATGCGGTTTTCACTGCCATGATTTCGCAGCAGAATCTTTTCGGGCGCGGTCAGACCCTCTCGGTTAAGGCAACCATTGGTTCTACCTCCAGCATGTATGATATCTCTTTTGTTGAACCTTGGCTTTTTGATATTCCCCTGTGGATGAGAATTGACGCCTGGGATTCCGCCCGGGATTATGATACTTATCATTTGGGTACGATGGGTTTCGGCCTTTCCTTTGGATATCCCATCTGGCGGGATGTGTCCGGGTATGTGGGATTGCGCCAAACGGCCAACGATATCTCTAAGGTCAAGGATACGGCTGCTAACTACATAAAGGAACAGAGAGGCAAAACTACTGCCAATACTCTGAGTTTGGGTCTGAGCAAGGATTCGACGGATGATAACATCTTTCCTTCGCGCGGCACGAAACACTCGATCGGAATGGACTATACTGGTGGTTTCCTGGGCGGAGACACCGCCTTTATCCGGTATCAGCTTTCCAGCGCCTGGTTTTTCCCCTTGCCCCTTAATACTACTTTCAGTGTCCGGGGTCGCTTGGGTTACATGGATAGAGTGGGCGATCAGAATGTACCCATTTACGAGCGCTACTTTTTGGGCGGGATGAATTCCCTCCGGGGGCTGCGCAGCATCGGGCCCGTGGACCCAGCCACCGGCGATGTGATCGGCGGATTGACGATGTTCAATGCTAATTTCGAGTACCTCTTCCCACTTGTGAAGGAAGCCGGGATGAAGGGAGTCCTTTTTTATGATACGGGTAACAGTTGGCAGTCCGGCTATAACATGGGCGATCTGCGGCACACTGCCGGCATTGGCGTCCGCTGGTATTCACCGATCGGACCCCTTAGGCTGGAGTGGGGCCATGTCCTCGACAGAAAGGATGGAGAAACCCCCAGCCGCTGGGAATTTACTATCGGGATGATGATGTAAATAATTAGATGCTAAAAAATATATCCGTGAGGGAGAAGCTTATCATGAAAAAAATACAGTTTTTTGCGGTAAACATCTTGGTTTTAGTTGCCCTTGTTTTTGCGTCAACAGCGGCTTTGGCCAGCGGCAAGATCGGTTTTGTGGATATGAGGGAGGTGATGGTCTCGTCGGAGGCGGGGAAAAGGGCCGCCGACGAATTCAAGAAGGTCTTTGAAAAGGAGAGGGAGGTCATCCAGGCCCGCGAAGCGGAATTAAAAAAACTCAAGGACGACCTTGATCGGCAGCGGCCGGTGATGACGGAAAGCGCGCTTAGGGATCGGGAGACCTCCTATCAGAAGAGATTCAGAGATTACCAGAACCTGGTGCGCGATGCCAATGAGGCGCTGCAGCAGAGGGATCAGGAGCTTACCAAGGCTCTGATGCCCGAGGTGTTGAAGGTTATCACCTCCTTTGGCGAAAGGGAAAAATACACGATGATTATGGATACAAGTTCTGTGCCGTTGCCGTTTTTCTCCAAGGAACTGGATATCACCAAGCGGGTGATCGATGAATTCAACAGGACCTACCGGCCGCCGAAGAAATAGGTTCAACGTGTAAGATTTCCGCAGCGTTTTGTGTCATGTTAAAGACATTAAAGGAAATAGCAGCGCTTCTCGATGCTCAGTGGCAAGGCGAGGAGCGCCAGGAGATAACCGGCGTGAGGGGGATCGAGGAAGCCGGGCCGGGTGATATTACGCTGGTTGCGAGCCATAAATACCGCAAGAAGCTGGCTATTACCCGGGCGGGAGCTGTCATCCAGTCCGAGCGCGAGCAGCCTCTTTATAAAAACGTCATCCTGGTGCCGGATCCCTACGCGGCCCTGGCCAAGTTGCTTCTCCTTTACTATCCGGAAGACAACCCCGCCGTGGGAGATAGGACAGGGGCGTTTATCGATCCGGCAGCGGTGGTCTCGCCGGAGGCGGTGATTTTCCCGCAGGTGTACGTGGGCCAAGGCGCCCGGGTAGAGCGAGGAGTGGTGCTTTACCCCGGTGTTTATGTGGGCAATGAGAGCGTCATCGGCGAGGATACGGTTATTTACCCGGGTGTGACGATCTACCGCCGGTCCCTAATCGGTCGCCGGGTTGTCATTCATGCCGGCGTTGTCATCGGCAGCGATGGATTCGGTTATGCCAGTCCGGGCGCAAACAATCTTAAAATTCCCCAGATCGGTTACGTGCAGATCGATGATGATGTGGAAATAGGAGCCAATACCACCATCGATCGCGGGACGATGGGCCGGACCTGGATCCAGCGCGGAACGAAGATCGACAATCTGGTGATGATTGCCCACAACGTTGTAATCGGCGAGAATTCGGTTATTGTCGCCCAGGTTGGCCTCGCGGGAAGCGCCAAACTGGGAAAGAGCGTAATCATAGGCGGCCAGGCCGGAGTGGTCGGTCATATAACAATCGGAGACCGGGTCATGATAGCTGCCGGATCCGGAGTGCATAAAGACGTTTCGCCGGGTCAGGTGGTGGCAGGTTTTCCCCATCTCCCCCACCGGGAATGGTTGAAGAAGGAAGCCAGCCTGGCCAGAATTCCGGAATTGAGGGAAAGGATTGCCGGTTTGGAGCAGAGGATCAAAGAGCTGGAAAACAGGCCGGTCGAGTAGGTATAATTTTTTCCGCAACAGGACACTAAAACCGCCTTTGCCGGTCGGGCGGCTTTAATTTTTTATAAACCAGAGGAACAGAAATGGCAATTCATCCTACGGCGGTAATATCTCCCGGCGCGAGGTTGGCGGAAGGGGTAGAAATTGGCCCCTATGCGGTAATCAGTCACGATGTCAATATCGGCAAAAACACCATTATCGGGCCGCATACGGTTATTGAGGAGCATACCGATATTGGCGAGAGTTGCCATATCTTTCAGTTCTGCTCGATTGGCGGCATTCCGCAGGATTTGAAGTACCGGGGCGAAAAGACCCGGGTAATAATCGGCAACCACAACAGCATCAGAGAGTTCGTGACGATTCACCGGGCCACCGCCGCGGACATCGGCACGACTATCATGGGAGATCACAATCTGATCATGGCCTATTGCCATATCGCCCATAACTGCCGTCTGGGCAGTCATATCGTAATGGCCAACTCGGCCAACCTGGCCGGTCATATCCATATTGACGACCATGCGATTATCGGCGGCCTTTCCGGAATTCTTCAGTTTGTGCGGATCGGCGCGCATTCTATCGTCGGCGGCGCCTCGGCGGTAACGAAGGATGTTCCACCTTTTGCCATGGTTTCGGGCAATCACGCCAAACTCTACGGTCTTAACCTGATTGGACTCAAACGACGGGGATTTGCCAAGGAAACAATCGCTGCTCTTCAGGAGGCCCAGCGGATATTTTTCCGTTCCTCGCTGACCGTGGCCAAGGCCTGCGAAAAAATAAGGGCCGAAGTGCCGGACATTGCCGAGGTCAGACAGTTTATCGAATTTATAGAAAATTCCCCCAAGGGCGTCTGCCGGCCACGGCTTAAGTCGAAGGATTCTAAAAACAATGAAGAAAATTAGAGTCGGGGTCGTCGGCATCGGCCATCTGGGCACTTACCATCTCCAAAAATACAGCAAATTGCCACAATGCCAGATCGCCGGCGCGGCCGATGTCATTCCCGGAAAAGCTTCCGCCGCGGCTCTCGAGTACCATTGCCTGGCATCGGCGGATTATCGTGATTTGCTTGGGGCCCTCGATGCGGTCAGCATTTGCGTGCCCACGGCTGGACATTATCAGGTGGCTCGCGATTTTCTCCTGGCCGGTGTCCATGTTCTAGTGGAGAAGCCCTTTACGGCCAGCCTGGCTGAGGCGGATGAGCTGATTGCGATCGCTCAGCAAAAGGGGCTTGTTTTGCAGGTGGGGATGGTCGAGCGTTTCAACCCGGCCATAATGGCCCTGGACCGCCTTAATATGCGCCCTTTTTTCATTGAGGCGCATCGTCTTCATCCTTACCAGGAACGGGGAATTGAAGTTGACGTAGTCCTAGACCTGATGATCCATGATCTGGATATCATATTGAAATACGTAAAATCACCGGTGCTGTCGGTAGATGCCGTCGGTGTAGCCGTTTTGTCGGAAAAGACGGACATTACCAATGCGCGAATAAAATTCGCCGGCGGCTGCATTGCCAACGTGACGGCCAGCAGGCTGAGTCTGCAACGGATGCAGAAGATCCGCTTTTTTGAACAGGGCGGATACCACTCCGTGGATTACCGCAACCGGGATCTGGTATCTCTGGGATTCGCGGTCTCGGCGCAGGGGAAAAGAGAGATCGTCGATAAGCGGCTGGAGATATCTAAGCATGATCCGCTCGAAGAGGAGATCCGCTCTTTTCTTAATTCGATTCGCGACAATACGGAGCCTCCGGTAACGGGAAGAGATGGCCGGGATGCGCTGGCATTGGCCCTAATGGTGATTGCCAACATGAAAACCCAGCCGGGAGGCTGACCTGACGCCGCCAGTTAAACCAGGCGCGCCGCGCCACGCGATTGTGAAGCCATTTTACAATCGATCTTGTCCTTGCTTCTTGTGAGTTAATCATGCCCTTGGAAAGCAAAAAAACCGTCATGATCATGGCTGGCGAGTCCTCTGGGGATTTTCATGGGGCGAGTCTGGTTCGGGAGCTCAAAAAGATTGATCCCCTGCTGGATATTATCGGGTTGGGAGGCGCCCGGATGAAAGAGGCCGGAGTCCGGATGATTCTCGCTGTGGCGGATATTGCCGTTGTGGGAATCACCGAAGCTTTTATTAAGCTGCCCCGCATCTGGACGGCCATGCGTCTGGTGCGGCGAACCCTGCGCGAAGAGCGGCCGGCCCTGTTGATCCTGATTGATTTTCCCGATTTTAATCTTATGATTGCTTCCTATGCCAAAAAGATCGGCATTAAGGTGCTGTACTACATAAGTCCGCAAGTCTGGGCCTGGCGGCGCGGCCGGGTCAGGAAGATAGAGAAAAACGTGGACAAGATGGTGGTGATCCTGCCTTTTGAAGAAGATTTCTATCGGTCTTCCAAGGTGGATGTCACTTTTGTCGGCCATCCCCTGCTTGATGAGGTTAAAACACAATTCACCGTCGCCGAGGCGAAAAGATTTTTTCAGCTGCCAGAGGGGGCAACCACCATTGCCCTTCTCCCCGGGAGCCGCGAGAGGGAAGTGGCCAGGCACCTTCCGGAAATGCTCAAGGGGGCCGAACTGATAAATGCCCGGTTGGGTCAGGTGCAGTATCTGATCCCCCTGGCGGATGCAATCCCCGTAGAGATGATACGGGAACAGTTGAGCCTGTCCCCCCTGGCCGTCACCGTTGTGAAAGAAAATATCTACGACGCCATTGCCGCGTCCGATCTGGCAATCGTCGCCTCCGGCACGGCGACCCTGGAGATCGCCCTGCTGGGTAAACCGATGATCATAATCTACCGCGTCTCTTGGCTTTCCTATCTGATCGGCCGGCTTTTCATCAATATTCCCTATATCGGCCTGGTTAATATCATTGCCGGCAAGAGCATCATGCCAGAATTGATCCAGGAGCGGGCGAATCCGGAAGCAATAGCTACCGAGGCACTGGCAATCCTAAGTGATCCGGCAAGAAGACAGCGAATGGTTGAGGAATTATCCAACCTCCATGACCGGTTGGGGCGCGCCGGGGCGGCAAAGAGGACGGCAAAAATTGCCGCTGAAATGATCCGGATGGGTGATTGAAAATGGTATTCCGACGGCTTATGCTATTGGCGAAACCCCACTGGGTAAAGTTCCTCATCGCCCTGATGTGCATGCTGGGGGTAGGCGCTTCTACCTCGTCCATGGCCTTTTTGGTAAAACCCGTCTTAGACGAAATATTCCTCAATAAAAATGAGGCGGCCATCCGTTGGCTACCGCTTATGATAATCCTGATTTATTTCGTCAAGGGGGCCTGCACCTATGCCCAGAACATCCTGATGAGCTTCATCGGTCAACGGGTCATCGCCGACTTAAGGGCCAGCCTCTATCGCCGCATCCAAATCCAGCCTTTGTCCTTTTTCGCCGCTAACCCCACCGGGATGCTCATCTCCCGGATCACCAATGATGTCTCCTATATTCAGGGAGCCGTATCGGAAGCGGTGACCAGTCTGTTCAAAGACAGCTTTACCCTGATGTTTCTTGTTTTTGTGGTCTTCTACCGGGATTGGAAGCTGGCCTTTATCGCAATGCTGGTTTTCCCCCTCACGGTCTATCCCATTGCCAAGTTCGGCCGGATGATGAGGAAAGTGGCCACTCGGACTCAGACGCGGATGGGAAGTCTCGCTTCACTCTTGCAGGAGACGATCTCGGGGATCAGGATCGTCAAAGCGTTCAATATGGAGGAGCATGAAAATAAGAGGTTTTCCGCGGAAAACGAGCAGCTTTTCAAGCTAACCTTGAAGACCGTGTCCGTTCAGGCTATTTCCAGCCCCTTCATGGAGTTTCTGGGCGGTCTGGGGGTGGGGGCTGTTGTCTTTTACGGCGGCTACCAGGTCCTTCACGGGTCTTCAACCCCGGGAACATTCTTTTCCTTCCTGGCCGCGCTGATCATGCTTTACGAACCAGTCAAGAGGCTTACCAATGTCAACAATACCATCCAACAGGGGCTGGCTGGGGCCGAGAGGGTATTTAACATCATCGACCGGGAGCCGGAAATAAAAGATCACCCGGCTGCAACGGCACTGCCCCGGATATCGCGAGAGATACGGCTCGAGGATGTTACCTTTTCGTATGAGGATAAGCCTGTTCTGAAGAATATAAATCTAACCATTCCGGTGGGCCGGGTGGTGGCTTTTGTCGGTATGAGCGGCGGCGGGAAGACCACCTTGGTCAATCTTATCCCTCGTTTCTATGATGTGAACGCCGGACGGGTATTGATTGACGGAACTGATATCCGCGAAGCTACCCTCGACTCGCTTCGTTCCCAGATCGCAATCGTAACTCAGCAGACCATACTTTTTAATGATACCGTCCGCAACAACATTGCCTATGGTGACCGGGCAAGGGGGGAAGAAGAGGTGATAAGCGCAGCTAAAGCTGCCTACGCCCACGATTTTATCATGGAGCTGCCGGCTGGTTATGAAACTGTTATCGGAGAGCAGGGGGTGAAGCTCTCCGGAGGGGAACGGCAGCGTATTGCCATCGCCCGGGCGCTGCTGAAGAATGCCCCGATTCTGATCTTGGATGAAGCTACCTCGTCGCTTGACACGGAAGGGGAGAAGGAGGTTCAATCCGCACTGGAAGTCTTGATGAAAGACAGGACTACTCTGGTAATCGCCCATCGCCTCTCCACCATCCGCAATGCCGACCGGATATATGTCCTGGTGGATGGGAGGATTGTCGAAGAGGGTTCCAATGAAGAACTCCTGGCTTTGGGTGGCGAGTATCGTAAGCTCTACGAGCTGCAGTTTGCCCAAAATGGTCCGCGGGAAGATGTAAATGCTCAGTAGTCAGAATTTAGGAGACAGGAGATATGAGACAGAAGACAGAAGACAGGAGACAGGAGACAGGAGACGGGATAACCCTTGACCCTCCTGACTACTGAATATCTTAGTAATTACTACAAAAAACTTACAGTCCAAACACCTGTGCAGTTACAGGAAAACAAAAATGAGAGAAGAGATTACCAGGATCTGGGAGGGGGACGAGGCAGCGCAAAACAGCTTTCTCACGCTGCTTTTAGGGCTCTTGTCCGGTCCGTACCGGTTACTGATCTCTTTTCGAAACATCCTCTTCGATCGCGGCATCCTGAGGGCAACAAAGCTGTCCTGTCCGGTCATCAGTGTAGGAAATATTACCGTGGGGGGCACGGGGAAGACGCCGCTGGTGATCAGCCTGGCCCGCTATTTCCAACAACAGGGTTTTTCTCCGGCGGTTCTCACCCGTGGTTACGGGGGTAAGCGGCAATCCGGGGTGATACTGGTCTCTAACGGGAAAGATATTCTCAGTAATCATGAGACGGTCGGCGAGGAGGCCATTCTTTTGGCCCGTCGTCTGCCCGGGGTGCCGGTTTTAGTGGCCAAAAAAAGGGCGCTTGCCGGTCAGGCGGCCCGAAAGATGTTTCAGTCTGATCTGCTGATCCTGGATGACGCTTTTCAGCATCGCAGCCTGTTTCGGGATATAGATATAGTCCTGCTGGATTATTTACGGCCTTTTGGTAACGGCTGGCTTTTGCCCCGGGGAACCCTGCGGGAGAGCCGGGAAGGATTGAAGCGGGCGGATGTGATTGTTTATACCGGTCGGGACGATTCCGCGGTCAGAAACTATGATTTAGAAAAAATTCTAATTCCTTCAAACGTTAAAGCGCCGCGGTTTATCGCCTGCCATAAGCCAACGGAGTTGTTCCATCCGGCCAGCGGTCAATCCTGGCCCCCGGAAACCCTACGGGGGAAGAAGGTTTGTCTTTTCTCCGGCATCGGATCACCGGCGGGGTTCAAAAATACCGTGGAGTCACTGGGGGCCCTGGTGACGGCATACCGGATCTTTCCTGACCACCATAACTACCGGCAGGAAGATCTCGCCCGTATGCATAGTCTTTTCCTGGAAAAAAAGGCCGATTTTCTTGTGACAACCGAAAAGGACTCGGTAAAACTGGCTGATTTTCCGGATAACTTTCACCATTGTCATGTCTTGCGCGTTGAGCTTGAGATCATCTCTGATGAGATCGTAATAAGTTCGAATTCCCCAAACGATCTCCCCTCAAGGGAGAGGGAGCTCATGATTTTTTACAAAGTCGTCACCCCTGACGAACCGGTAAAATAGCGTTATGCCATGACGCGGCCGGGAAAAACGTGGGGGTAATTTTCTAAAAAAGGGAGGTTGCAGTGATCCACAAAGAAAAACGACCGTACGGCTCTCTCCATGTCGGGCAATACCGGCATGGTTTTTTGCTGAAGCGGATCGAGAGCATTCCGGAAATCCGCGTCATAGCTTATGAAATGATCCATGAAGCAACTGGCGCCCAGGTGCTGCACCTGCACTGCGATGACCCGGAAAACCTCTTTGCTATAGCCTTTCGAACGCCGCCTCGGGATTCCACCGGCGCTCCTCACATCCTGGAACATGCCGTGCTAGCGGGCTCATTGCGCTATCCGCTCAAGGATGTTTTCAACGAACTGATGAAGGGATCGCTCCAGACCTTCATCAACGCCTTTACATATCCTGACAAGACCATCTATCCGGTCGCAAGCCAGAACCGGGCGGATTTTTTCAATCTGGCGCGCGTTTACGCGGATTTGGTGTTTAGGCCACGGCTGTTGCGGGAAACATTTCTCCAGGAGGGGCACCATCTGGAATTTGCCGACTTGCAAAGCGATGCCGGCGATCTGTTAACCTCCGGCATCGTCTACAACGAGATGAAGGGGGCCTATTCTTCTCCGGATACGCTGATGTACAAGGCCATCCAGGAGGGCATCTTTTTTGAGCACCCCTATGCCTTTGACTCCGGCGGCAACCCACGGGTCATCCCCAGCCTTACCTATGAGGCGCTGCAGGCCTTTCATGCCGCCTATTACGTGCCGTCGAACGCCCGCTTTTTCCTCTACGGCAACATCGACAGTGAAGAACAGCTCGCTTTTCTGGCCGAGATACTCGACGGATTCGAACGAGCGCCGGTTGATTCCTCTATTCCCCTGCAGCAGCGGCGTCAGGAGCCAATAAGGACTTATTCCCGCTATCCCCTGGCAAAGGAAGAGGCTAAAGAAGCAAAAACCATCGTCAACATGGCCTGGCTTTTGACGGAAAACACCGATTACGAAACAGCCCTGCTTTTAGAAATAGCGATAGCTGCTCTGGTGGGCAACGCCGCATCTCCCCTGAGAAAAGCTCTCATCGATTCTGGCTTCGGTCAGGACCTGTCGCCGGTTACCGGCCTGGAAAGGGAGTTGCGGCAGCTTATCTTTGCCGTGGGGCTGCGCGGCGCTGATCCGGATCGGGTCGATGCAATCGAAGAGCTAATTCTGCGGTCTTTAAGAGAAACCTCTCAAGTCGGTTTTGAACGGCAGCTTATCGAAGGCGTGCTCCACCAGGTCGAGTTCCACGGCCGGGAAATAGTGCGCGCCGCCTATCCCTATGGCATTGTCCTCATGGGGCGGGTTTTCCATTCCTGGCTCTATGACGGCGATCCCCTGGCGGGTCTCAACCTTCCCCGGCAGATGGCTAAAATTCGTTGCAAGTGGGAGGAAAATCCCCGGATCTTTGCCGATATTATCAAGACCTGGTTCTTGGACAACGGGCATCGAGTCCTTTCCGTGATGCAACCGAGTTGGACCATTCAGGAGGAAGAGGCTGCGGCAGAAAAACAGGAAATGGCGCGGTTGAAATCAGCGCAGACACCGAGGCAGTTGGAGCGCATCAGGCAAGAGGCTATCCGGCTGCGCAAGTATCAGGCCGAGTCGGATCCGCCAGAGGTTGCGGCTTGCCTGCCCCGGCTATCTCTCCAGGCGATATCTCCCCAGGCAGACCGCATTCCCACTGTTCGGGGTGAAATTGCCGCGGTTCCAGTACTTAACCACGAAATATTCACCAACGGCATCGGCTATCTCGACCTGGCTTTCGACGTTGACGATATTCCGGATGCCCTCCATCAGTACCTGCCCCTTTTGGGAAAGATCACCCTTAATATGGGGGCGGGCGATTTTACCTATGAGGAGATGGCCAAACGGATTGCGCTTACGGCAGGTGGAATCGGCTATAATCTCGCCGCGGGCCTGAACCAGACGGGCACAAGGGTATGGCAAAAGTACATCATGCGAGTGAAATTCCTCTATCGTAACGTTGACGCGGTAATGGGGGTGCTGGCTGACCTGTTGTGCGCCGGTGATCTGACGCATCAGGAACGGATGAGCGAGCTTGTCCTGGAAAAGCGCAACGACCTCCAGGCGGCGGTGATTCCTTCGGGTCATATTTTCGCCAGGCGCAGCGCTGCGGCGGGGCTGAGCCTCTCCTGCCTGAGGGACGAACAGTGGCACGGCCGGACCCAGCTTAGATTCCTCAACGAGATTAGCAGGGATTTGCCCCAAAGTACAGCGGGGCTGGCACAGGTTCTAGCCCAACTGCGTGGGCGAATTTTTGGTCGGGACCGCCTGTTGATCAACTTGACCGCCGATCGGGAGGGGCTGGACCTGATGACCGGCGCCCTGGGGACATTGCTCAATCGTCTGCCGCCCGGCGACCGGAGTGAAGCGATTTCTGAGACTGGCTTTCCCCGACCCATCCGTCAGGGTGTTTTTTTGCCAAGCCAGGTATCTTATGTCGCCCAGGCAGCGGCCGCCCCGCTGTACAGCGATCCCCGCTCCCCATACCTGACAATTATCGCGCGCTTTTTAGCCACCGGCTACCTCTATCAGAAGATCCGCGTTCAGGGCGGAGCTTACGGGGCTATGGCGGTCTATGAGCCCTTAAACGGCGTCTTTGCCCTGATGTCGTACCGAGACCCCCATATAGGGGAGACTCTGGAGGCCTACCGCCAGGCCGGTCAGTATCTGAGTAATAACCTGATGACCCGTCAGGAACTGGATCAGGCCATCATCGGGACGATTGCCGGCCTCGATCGGCCATCAGATCCCGCGGGCCGCGGCTATACGGCTTTGATTCGCCACTTCAGCGATCTTGATGACCATGAGCGCGACAAATTCCGCCGCCGGATATTGGCGGCTGATGCCGCATACATAAGGCAGGCGGCCGATTCCTGGCTGGCAGAGGCTATAGCCGGGGCAAATACCGGCATCTACGGCAATCACGATGACTTGGTGGCAGCTCAGGCCGCCATCGCCGGTCTGAGCATCGAAAGCCTCCTCTGAAAGCAAGGTTGCCGAAATTGGGTAGGGTTTAGGTTTACAAGAAGTAGTAGACGCTCAGGTAGGCCAAAAGCAAAAGCACGATCCAGGTGGCCGTTGGCGCGACAGTCCAGTGCTTCTTGAGGTTATGAGGATATTTCGCCCGCTCCTCGCTGATTTTGGTTGTCAGATAGGCCTGCCGGTCGGCAGAGCTCCCGGCACGCAACATCTCTTCGGCGGCAATTCTGATACTCGATTGTGGATCCCGGCTGAAATTCAAGAAACCGCCTGGAATCAGGTTGAAAACCAGCCGGTTCAAAGCCGCCCCGAGTTTCGCCAGGGGATTGTTCACGAGGTACAGGAAGGCCCTGGCCCCCTTCCGGTAGAGCCAATCAGCATCCAGGTTGACGCATCTCATTTCCGCCGGATATATTCCCGAAAGAATCAGGAGCGTAAAGGCAAGGGCGGAGAAAAACAAAAGCTGAAGCTGGTCCACCACATGAGCGGCCGTATAGGGGACATAGTCCACCGGGTAGGGAAGGATGGAATAGAGGTAGCCGGGGAAGATGCCGATGGCGATACAGAAAAAGGCCGCGATCCCCATCGCGATTAGCATATTGAGCGGCGCCTCTTTCGGTCTTAGTCCCGAGTCATGGCCGAAAAAGGCGAAAAACGGGATTTTGATTCCTGAGTGATGAAAGACGCCGGCGGAGGCAAAGATCAGCACAAACCAGATGAAACCTAGGCTGCCGATTCCGGCCGCGCTGATGACCATTGCCTTGCTCACGAAGCCGCTGAATAGAGGCACCCCGGAGATGGAAGCCGCCCCGATGATACATAAAATAGCGGTGAGCGGCATCGTCCGGTAGAGCCCGCCCAGGTCGGTCGCGTTGACCTTGCCGGTTTGGTGCAAAACCGCCCCCATCGACATGAAAAGCAGTGCCTTGTAGAGAATATGGGAAAAGGCATGCGCAACCGTGCCATTTATCGCCAGTTCCGTGCCGATGCCTATACCCACCACCATAAAGCCCACTTGATTGATCAGGCTGTAAGATAACACTCGGCGCATGTTATTTTCGATTACCGCATAAAAAATGGGGAAGGCCACCATCGCGGCGCCGATCCAGATGAGAATTTCCACGCCGGCAAAGGAGCGGGCCAAAACATAGACGGCGGTTTTTGTGGTGAAGGCGCTCAAAAAAACCGTTCCGGTCGCGGAAGCCTCCGGGTAGGCGTCGGGCAGCCAGGCGTGAAGCAGGGGGAAGGCGGCGTTAATGCCGAAGCCCAGCAGGATTAGATAAGACGCCGGGCCAAAAAGCCCCAGGGCGGTGAACGCAAGGGATCCGGTTTGCTGCACGTGTATAACGATTCCCATCAAAAGGCATAGACCACCGAAAAGGTGAACCAGGAGGTACCGCAGGCCCGCCTGATAGGAGGCTGGCGTCCGGCCGGCCCATACCAAATAGGCGGCCGCGAGCGCCATAATCTCCCAGAAGAAAAAGAGGGTCAGCCAGTCGCCGGCAAAGACCGCCCCCACCGCGCTGCCGCCGTAGAGCATTGCCGCGACATGTTCGTCACTGGGTCCGTGGATCGAATAGATGGCGCCGATTAAGGCGGCCAACGAAAAGATGTAGCCGAAGGGCAGCGCAAGACCGTCCGCTCGGGCCAGGATCAGGTCGTAGCCAAGAAAAGCAAAGCGTAAGCTTTCAATACCCTGGGGAAGGCTGAGGATATTCCAAAACGACAGTACCGGCAAAAGAAGGATATAGCTGTTTCTAAGCAGCCTGTTTTTCAGAAAGGGGATGACGAGGGCGCCCAAAATAAGGACGAAAGCGGGAGGAATATTACCGATCATAGTAATCTTCGCTCCTTTTCACAATTTTTCGCAAGGCGTATTTGGCGACAAGCACCAAGAGCACGCAGGAAACAAAGCCGTAAGTGGCGTAAAAGGATGGATACTCCTCCCAGGGAAAGTAGGGATGCTTGGGAATAAAAAAATCGACGATGATAAGGAGCGCCAAACTTATGTAGAGCGACCACAACAGCCTCTTTACGTTCTTAGGCTGATCGAACAGATAAACTTTTCCGGGTTCGGCCTGGTTACTTTTTTTCTTCACCTGGGGGGCTCCTTCATAAGGTTGCAAGCAGGATCAAGGCCAGGTAGGCTGTGCCTGCGGCAAAGACGATATAAAAGGCACCGCGGTAACCGGGAACGGCGGCATGGGAGAGCTCCTGGAGTTCCTTATGCCGCGGCATTTCGCGCACCTCGCGGCCTTTCCTTTTCGATTGAGTCAAACTCCGCTTCATCTTAACTCCTCTATCCGCCGACGATAAACTGCGCCAGTTTAAGGAAGTCCCCGGGAACAAAAAAGAGCAGAATTGTTCCCGCCGCCGTGAAGGTCAGTGCTGCGACCATCAGGGGCGGCGCTTCCTGGATGCCCAGTTTCCGCCATAGCCAGAAAACATGTTCGTCTGCGCCGTGACTGTGGCCGGGGTTGGCATGGCCAGACGTTTCCTTTTTAGGTGGCTTGAAGAAGGCGGAATAGACAATCGGCATAAAGTAACAGGCGTTGAGAATGGTGCTTACAGCCAACACGAGGATAATGGGAAAATGGCCAGATTCAACAGCCCCTAAGGCAATATACCATTTGCTCAAGAAACCGCCCAGAGGTGGAAGCCCGATCATCGACAGGGCGCCGATGGTGAAGGCGGCCATGGTAACAGGCATGGTACGGCCGATGCCGTCGAGCTCGCTTACTTTTGTCTTGTGGGCGGCTACATAGATGGCACCCGCAGTGAAGAACAGGGTGATCTTGCCGAAGGCGTGGAGTACGATATGCATGATGCCGCCCGTAACCGCCGCCGGGGCCAAAAGGGCCGCGCCAAGTACCACGTAAGACAACTGGCTGATTGTGGAATAGGCCAAGCGAGCCTTGAGGTTGTCCTGCCTTAAGGCAATTACTGACGAGACCACAATGGTGAAAGAGGCCACATAGGCCAGGATGGTTCCCAGGCCGATGTCGCCTAAGAGTTCGATGCCAAAGACATCCAGCACCACTCTTAAGATCATAAATACACCCGTCTTGACCACGGCGACCGCATGTAAGAGGGCGCTCACCGGCGTGGGGGCCACCATCGCGGCGGGCAGCCAGGAGTGAAACGGCATCACGGCGGCCTTGGCAATCCCGGCAATGAAGAGGGCGAAGGTTACGATGATCAGGGTATCCGAGCCCTTGCCAGCCATGATTCCTCCGGCGGCAAAATCAAGGGTTCCGGCGGCGAAATAGACGAGGAATAATGCCGGAAGCTGGAAGGCCACGGAGGTTCCCAATAGATATGTCAAGTATCTTCTGGCACCGCCGATGGCCTCCGGAGTTTGCTTGTGTGCTACCAAAGGGAAGGTGCAGAAGGTGATGATCTCGTAAAAGATGAAGGCGGTAAAGAGGTTGGCGGCAAAGGCGACCCCCATCGTCGCCGCCAGGGCAATCGCAAAGAAACTGAAATACCTGGTCTGGGCGTGTTCATCCAGCGCCCGGACGTAACCGATCGAATAGAAGGACGTAACTATCCAGAGCAGGGACGCGGTAAATGCGAAAAAAATGCCCAGCGGATCGACTTTAAAGGCGATATCCAGACCGGGAAGAACAGTGAAGACGTGATAAGAGAGACTCTGGCCGGCCAAAACATGACGGAGCATAACCGCAACCAGCGAGAACTTGATCAGGGCCGCGCCGATCGTCCAAAACTCCCGGAGGTTAACGTGGTTATGTGACAATCGGATCAGTCCCGCCGCAACCAGAGAGGTGGCGATGGCATACAGGGGCAGGGGTGAAGAAACCATTTCCATTATCTAACCCCAAGGAGCATCACCGCGGCCTTGTGTGCCAGTTCCTGCGGTATTGAAGCGAACACGCCGAAGAAAACGATAAGAAAGGCGATCAGCATGATGGGGTTCATCATTCCCCAGGGAACGGCGCAGCGGTCGGCCGCATCGGCGGGATCGTCCGGCTCGTGAAAGTAGCCCCATTCGATAATCCGCCAGAAATACATGGCGGTCAGGAGGGAACTGGCCAGGATGACCGGGATGAAATACCAGCGACCGGCCTCAAGCGCGCCCACGGCCAGAAACCACTTGCTGACAAATCCCACCGTCAGGGGCACACCGATCATCGACAGGCCACAAATGGTAAAGGTAATCATCGTCAGCGGCATGGTTTTACCAAGTCCCTTCCAGTCCGTTATATGGTAACGGTCCGTCTGGTAAATGATTACCCCGGCGATGAGGAAGAGCCCGCCCTTCATCAGGGCATGGTTGAGAATGTGCAGCAGGCTTCCCGTCAGCGCCGTCTCGTTGGCCAGGGCAATCCCCAGAACGATATAACCGATCTGGCCGATGCTCGAATAGGCCAGCATCCGCTTAATGTTCGTCTGCGCCAGGGCCATGACGGAACTGAGAATAATGGCGATGGGGGCGATTATAAATAAGATCTCGGCAATAGGAACAGTTTCATAGATGAAGGCCGGGGTAAAAACGGTGAACATAACCCGCATCAGGGCGTAAAGATTTACCTTCAACACCGCCGCCGCCAGGATGGCGCTAACCGCTGACGGCGCCAGCGAATGGGCGCTCAAAAGCCAGGTGTGCAGCGGAAACAGGGCAAATTTCAGGCCAAAGCCGATGACGAAAAAGACAAAAGCGGTCAAGACCACCCGGGAATGGTAAAGAGCGGGCAGCCGCTCCTGCAGGTCCGCCATATTAAGGGTTCCGGTCACCATGTAGAGATGGCCGATTCCCAAAAGAACGAAGACCGCGCCGATGGTCCCCAAAATAAGGTAATTGTAACTCGCGACGATCGCGCCCTTTTTCTTTCCCACCGCAACTAGTGCGTACCCAGAGAGGGATGCTATTTCTAGAAATACGTAAACATTGAATATATCTCCGGTGATGACCATTCCTAAAAGACCGGTGACCAGCAGCAAGTATATTGCAAAGAAATTTGTTTCCCGCTCCGGGCCGATCTGTTTCTTTACATATTCACCGGAAAAAATGGCGATCATCAGGGAAATGAAGGCGACGACAACCAGAACGTAACCGGAGAAGATATCCACTACATACTCGATGCCCCAGGGCGGCGCCCAGCCTCCCAGGTGGTAACTGATGCGGCCATTGGTGTGGACCGAAAAAAGCAGATCCAGGGAAATGGCAAAAGAGAGGAAGGTGGCCAGGATGGCGATATACCAGGCCCATTTTTGTCTGGTCAGCCCCGAGAAAAAGGTCAAGAGGGCGCCGAAGAGAGGGAACAGGACTAGTAAAATGGGAAAATGGGAACTCATTTAGCTTCCTGCTCCATTCGCGCTATCTTATGCTCATCAAGGGTGCCGTAGGCGCGGTAAATTCTAATTGCCAGGGCCAGGGCCACGGCGGTGACGCTAACGCCCACGACAATCGCGGTCAGGATGAGAACATGCGGCAGGGGGTTGGTATAGGTCGCCGTCTCCGGGGTGAGGGCGCCGTAGGTACTTTGGATCAGAATCGGCGCCGTGCTTCCCTTTCTGACCGCAAGCGAGATATAAAAAAGGAAGACTGCCGTTTGAAAGATATTGAGGCCAATGATCTTCTTGATCAGGTTGCCCTTGGCGATGACCGCGTAGAAGCCAATCATCATCAGAGTGATATATATCCAGTAATTGTATTTGCCGGCAATAAGTTCAATCATCTTCACGCTGCGCCGTTTCAAAAAACAAGGTGACCATAATCGCCGAAACAGTAATGCCGACGCCGATTTCAATGCCGTAGATGCCCAGTTGGCTTGCCATGATTTCATTGCCCACCAGGGGAAGCCGGCCATATTCCAGATAGAGGCCGCCACCCAGGATGCACAAGAGGCCGATTGCCGCATAGATGAATACCCCCGTGGGGCTGAAAAAATCGCTGACGCCCCGGGAGAGTCTTGCGCGGCCTGCGGGAATGCCGAAAACCAACGCATGGAGGATAAAGCTCGCCCCCAGAATCACTCCTCCCTGAAAACCTCCACCCGGTCCCAGCTCGCCGTGGGCAATTACATAGAAAGCAAAGAGCTGGATAAATGGAATCATCAACCGGGAAACGGTTCTTATTATCACCTGCTCAGCCATGATGAACCCGCAAAAAGTCAGTGAAAAGTAAGCTGTGGGACGGTTTTGTAAAAAGTTCGCCGGCAAGTCGTATAAATCCAGACGTATGCAGAAGAGCTTGAGCCTCCGGACTTTTTATAAAATCGTCACTCATGACCATCTTCTTCTTAGCAAAATAATAACGCAAACCCCGGCGGTGAAGATAACCGTAACCTCACCCAGCGTATCATAACCTCGGTAGCTGGCTAAAATGGCCGTAACAAAGTTGATGACCCCCGTCTCCGGAACCGATTTTTCGATATAGTAAGGCGCCACATGCAGGTTGGCAGGGGCTCCGGGATCGCCGAAATTCGGCATATCTAGCGTTCCGTAAATTAAAACGGCGCCGGTGAACAAGACAACCGCCAGGGGTATCAACCGCGAAAGTGATGCCAACGCCGGAAAGAGCGCCTTGGGGGGCGCCTCCGGCTCCTCCTCTTCAATCAGGGTGCGGCTCAGCGCCGCCAAAAGCAGCACCGTGGTGATCCCGGCGCCGACCGCGGCTTCAGTAAAGGCCACGTCAACCGAGTTGTACCTGGTCCACAAAAGAGCCATCAGGAGGCTGTACGCTCCCAAAAGAATGATTGAATTTAAAATATTTCGATACAAAACGGCCGCCAGGCCGCAGACAACAACTAAAAACAGGAGGATAAAATCAATGATCATCTTTTTTCTCCTCCTGGGTCCATGGTTTAATCCCTGAGAGGTAAGCGGCTTTAACGATGGCATGGGTGGCCGTCGGATTGCAGAGGAAGATAAAGGCAATAATCAAAAGGAGTTTAACTGACACGAGCGAGAAGCCCTCATAGACCATCAGGCCAAGCAAGACCAGGAACTGCCCCAGAGTGTCACTCTGGCCCGCCGGATGCGTCCGGGAATAGAAATCAGGAAACCTCACGACGCCGATTGAGGCGACCAGCATCAGGAAAACTCCCGTGAACAGCAAGAGACCCGCTATGATCAGTCTGATTTCCACTTTCTCATCTTCTGGGCCGCCGGACGCTCAAGTGGTCAGCCCAGTCCTCCCGTTTTGCTGTATTTTAGAATCGCAATTGTTACAATAAAGTTTATCAACGCATATACCAGCGCGATATCGAGAAAATACGGCCGGTAGTAGATGAAGCCGATCAGGGCCAAAAGCACGACCGTCTTGGTGCCGATAAGGTTTACCGCCAACACCCGGTCGTACAGCAGGGGCCCCTTGACAGCCCGGTAGATAACCAGCCCAATCGCCAAAACGATGAATGCCGCCGCCAGCTCAAACACAGAACTCACCGATCCTTTTAACGCGGGCCATCATCTCCCCGCCCATAAGTTCCTCCGCCGGACCACGGGCGATGGCATGCACAATGAACTC
>JBBIRO010000010.1:24049-43685 GCA_037441775.1 Syntrophobacterales bacterium | reverse complement strand
AGTAACTGTTCCCGGCGTGAGCGTAATTGAATTGGCCAGTGTTGTCATGCCTATTTCCGTCTGGCAGTCATTTTTAAAAGTTATTATCCCCGGGTCAATGGGCATTTTGGGGTGAAGGGTACGATAAACCAAATCGATGTTGGCCAGCGTAATTTGCCACAGCAACCAGGGGAGGTATTGAGCGAACCGCAACAGATCGCTGAGCGTCTTGCGTACATCCGCCCGGCCGATAAAAAGGTCGTGGGAAAGGCCTGCCACAAATAGACTGGATACAATGCCGGAACCCAGCAATAGGGGGGAGAACTCTCCTGAAAGGACGATCCAGAAGAAAAACATCAGCAATGTGGTCAGAACAAAGCTCATGCAAACCTTTCACTTCAAGTAAAACACCAAGGCCGACAGCGCCAGCATGCTGCGGTCGCGCTGCCCTATAGACCAGTTTTTTTAAAAATGCAAGATGAGATTGGTGAATTTGGCAACTATCCGGGCTGGAGTGGCAGCGGCAAAAATAAGGGCGCAAAAACGGTAGGGCCGCCCCTGGTGGGCGGCAACACTGTTGCCTATTGCCAAGGTAAACGCGGGCACGAGGCCCCTAGGGCAATCCCGGCGCCTCCCGGCAGGGAGGGGAAGGCGGAGTTTTTGCGAGCTCGTTAATTTCTACCCCCTCGGCTGAAAAAGGCTGAAAAAGGCATTGACATAACATTTCACCTTTGGTAGTGCGCAGCCATATCCTAAGAAATACGCTTTTCGTTTTTAAGGTTGCCTCGATGGAAATATTAAGCGAGTTTTTTCCGGTCTTGGTCTTTGCGCTGGTGGCCATTATTTTTACCCTGGCCCCCATCGTCATTGCCTATCTGATTGCCCCCCGCACCAAAGGGGCCAGGACCCACCGGATTTATGAGTGCGGAATAGAGCCTTTTGGCAGCGCCTGGATCAGATACAGCGCTCCCTATTACATATACGCCCTCGTCTTTATCGCCTTTGATGTTGATATTCTCTATCTCTTCCCGGCGGCCCTGGCCTACACCCGGGGAGGGAACATTCATGAATTTTTCTCGCTATTGGTTTTTATCGCCCTGCTGGCTTTGGCGGTAATCTATGCGTGGGGGAAGGGAGTATTCACCTGGCCAAGGAAATTATCCCAGTAAAATTTGCCGCCCTGGAGAAGCTGCTCGATTTAGCGCGCGCCAATTCTCTTTGGCCCATGACCTTCGGTCTGGCCTGTTGCGCAATTGAAATGATGTCCTCGGCCATGTCCCGGTTTGACCTGGACCGTTTCGGCGCCGGCGTTTTCAGGGCCACCCCCCGCCAGGCGGATTTGATGATCGTAACAGGCACCGTGACGAAGAAGATGTCGCCGGTGCTCGTTACTCTCTATGAGCAGATGCCCTCGCCCAAATGGGTCATTGCCATGGGCAACTGCGCCATTTCCGGCGGCCCGTTCCTTTTTGAAGATCAGTACAATGTCATCGAAGGAGTCGATCTCCTCGTTCCGGTGGACGTTTATGTCCCCGGATGCCCCCCCCGGCCCGAAGGCCTCCTGGAGGGAGTGCTCAAGCTCGAAGAGAAGATTACCGGTTCCCGACGATTTATCACTCCCGAGGTTGACTGGTGAGCAATCCTATAGATAAACTAGGTGTTATTGACGGCCTGGAGATTACCGAGACGGATTACCGGACCCGGGGTTATCACTACTGCCTGGGGGCGACGGCCGGCAATATCCTCTTAGTAGTGCAGGTGTTTGATGACTACGGTTTCTACCTGGAAGACCTGACCTGTGTTGACCGGGAGGAGCGACTTGAGCTTGTCTATTTCTTTTTTCATTATGAGGAGCGCAGGCGTTTTAAAGTGGCCCTGGCCCTTGATCCGGCTAAGCCTTCCTGCCCCAGCATAAGCGATGTTTACCGGAACGCCTACTTCCTGGAACGGGAAGTTTGCGAGTTTTTCGGCGTTTTTTTCACCGGTCACCGCAATCTTACCTATCTTTTCCTCCACGATGCCATCGACTACTATCCTCTCCGCAGGGACTATCCCCTCCGCAAGGACCGCGTTGCCGTGCCGGAGGCGGAGAAGGCCCGGCTGAATTCCTTCGCGGTTACCGAGGCCGACGACGCTTTTTTTGTTAATATGGGCCCCCAGCATCCGAGCACTCATGGGGTTCTCAGGGTCATAATCAAGATGGACGGCGAGTATATCCTGGAGGCCGAACCGGTCCTGGGTTATCTCCACCGGATGCACGAAAAAATGGGGGAAAACCGGACATACCAGCAGTTTCTGCCCAACACGGGCCGGATGGATTACCTGGGGGCCATCTCTTTTAATCTGGGTTACGTCACCGCCGTGGAAAAACTCATGGGGATCGCACCGCCCCCGCGGGCTGAGTATATCCGGATTATTACAACGGAACTCAACCGGATATCAAGCCACCTCCTCTGGGTCGGCGCCTATCTGGCTGATCTGGGCGCTCTCACCCCCTTTCTTTTTGTTTTCGACGACCGGGAGCAGATTCTCGACATTCTCGAAGCCGTGACCGGGTCGCGTCTGACCTACTGTTATTTCCGTTTTGGCGGTCTGCCTGAAGATGTGGATGAGACCTTTACGGAAAAAACGAAACGATTTGTCGATCGGATGCGCAGCGAACGCTTTTCCCTGTATGAAAATCTCATCACGGGCAATCCAATTTTTATCAGCAGAACGAAAAATGTGGGGGTGGTTACCCGGGAGTCGGCCCGCAAGCACGGGGTAACCGGGCCGGTATTGCGCAGCTCCGGACTTCCCTTCGACATCAGGAAAGTGGAGCCCTACTCTCTGTACGAAGGCCTTAGCTTTGACATTCCGGTGGGCCAGGGTGGGGGCGCCCTGGACATGTACCGGATCCGGATCCGCGAGATGGAGATGAGCCTCCGGATTATTGAACAGGCCATAGCCGCCCTGCCGGCGGGGCCGGTGATGGCGGAGAAGGTGCCCAAGAAGATCAAGCCGCCTGCGGGGGATGTCTATCACACCGTGGAGTCGCCGCGGGGCGAGCTGGGAGTCTATATTGTCAGCGATGAGACGGAAAGGCCCTACCGGATGCACTGGCGGGTGCCGTCCTACTTTAATCTCATGACCTTTCCCGAATCGGCCCGGGGGATCCTCCTGGCGGATGCGGTGGCTGTTTTAGGAAGCCTGGATTTGGTCATTCCCGAAATAGATCGTTGAGGAAGCGGTAACAGGCATGGAATTGACAGCGTTAGTAGAAATCTTTGGCCGCGAGCTGTTGGGGGTGATTGTGGGGCTCATAGGTGTCTTGGCCTTTGTGGTGCTCAACGCGCTGTTCCTCACCTGGCTGGAGCGGAAGGTGGCCGGGCACATGCAGCGGCGGATCGGCCCCAAAGAGGTCGGCCCCTTCGGGCTTATCCAGCCACTGGCTGATACGCTGAAGCTCTTAGGCAAGGAGCTCCTGACGCCCCACGACGTGGCCCGTCCCCTCTACTATCTCGCCCCCACCCTGATTTTTGTCCCGGTGCTGGTATCCTTTATAGTAATACCCTTCGATCGGCATCTGCAGGTAAAAGACATCAATGCTGGGATACTGGTGGTTCTCGCCTTTTCATCGCTTTCGGTCCTTTCCATCCTTCTGGCCGGCTGGGGCTCCAACAATAAATATGCGTTAATCGGCGCGATCCGCAGCGTCGCCCAGAATATCGCCTATGAGATTCCCCTGCTGTTGTCGCTATTGCCGATTATCATGATGACCAATTCCTTTTCCTTAAAGGCCATCGTCGAGGCCCAGGCGGGACTCTGGTTTTTGGCGCTGCAGCCGGTCGCCTTTCTCCTGTTTTTCATCGCGGCGGTAGCCGAGACCAACCGGACGCCCTTTGACCTGCCAGAGGCAGAAAGCGAACTGGTGGCCGGGTTCCATACGGAATATACCGGGATGAGATTTGCCCTCTTTTTCCTGGCCGAATACACCAATATTGTCATTGTCTGTGCGATTGCGACCTGCTTTTTTCTGGGCGGCTACCAGGGACCGCTCTTGCCGGGCTGGATGTGGTTTCTGGCCAAGACTTACCTTTTGGTCTTTGTAATCATCTGGTTTAGATGGACCTTTCCCCGGGTCAGGTTCGACCAGCTCTTGAACTTCGCCTGGAAGATCATGATCCCGGTGGCCTTTGTGAATATTATCGTGACGGGCGGGCTCTTAAAACTATGACAAGTCCGGTGCAATTTGCTATAGACGCAATCTCCCTGATGAAGGGTCTCTGGGTTACCCTCAAGAGCATGTTCCGGCCCGTGGTCACCTGCCAGTATCCCCGGCAGACCCTGACCATGACGGGGCGATTCCGGGGTCACACCAAGCTTGCGACTGATCCTGAATCTCCATGGAAAAACAAATGTTTTGTTTGCGGGATTTGTGAGAAAAGCTGCCCTTCCGGCTCAATTAAGGAGGTGGCCGGCGAAAAGAGGGAGGGAGATAAGAAAAAAACCGCCACCGGCTACATCCTGGATTTCACCACCTGCAGCCAGTGCGGCCTGTGCGTTGAGGCCTGTCCCGTAGGCGCCCTAGAATTTTCCCGGGATTACAACCCTGCCGGTTTCCGGCGGGAGGATTTTCACTATGACCTAGTACGGGAATTTGAGAAGAGGAGGCCGCCAGGATGATTTTTGGGATTAGTTTCGCGGAGCTGGTTTTTATCGCCATTGTCGTCTTCACCCTGGGCGGCGCGCTTGCGGCCGTTTTAGCCGGGTCAATAATTTATGCCCTGCTGGGCCTTATCGCCACCATGTTCGGCATCGGGGCCCTTTACATCTATCTCAACGCCCCATTTTTGGCCATGATGCAGATTCTGATCTATGTGGGAGCCATATCCATTATCATTGCCTTTGCCATAATGCTGGCCGGCCCCATCTCCAAAGAACCAAAAGAATGGACCACGCTTACGAAGTTTGCCGGCGCGCTTGTGATTGCGGTCTTTTCCTCTGGCGCGATCTATTTTCTGGTGCAAGGGGCCGTCCCCGCTTCCGGCAAGGCGACCGCCATTGCCACGGCCGAGATCGGCCGTGCCTTTTACGACCAGATGATCTTGCCGTTTGAATTGATCTCCCTGCTGATCGTGGTCAGCATTATCGGGGCTATAATGCTTGCCCTGCTGTCCAAGGTGCGGAAATGACTGACGGGATGATTTACAGCAATTTAGACTTTTACCTTTTTATCTCGCTGTTTCTTCTGGGCGCCGGGATTCTGGGGATTGTGTACCGCCGCACCCTGATCGGGATGCTCGTATCCATGGAGCTCATCATGAACGGCGCCGGCCTCAACCTGGTTGCATTAAATAGCCTTGCGGTGGGAGATAACGCCTACGGCTACGTCTTTACCCTGTTTATCATGGGCCTCGCCGCCGCGGAAGCGGCGGTGGCCCTGGCCCTGATAATATTGATCTTCCGCCGGTTCGGACAGATCGAATCAGCTAAGCTTGCAGAGATGAAAGACTAAGATATGGTCATCGAAAGCCCCCTGCCGCTATTGCCGCTGTTCATCGTCCTTGCGACCACCACCCTGATCATCTGGTCAGGCAAAAGGGAAAACCTCCGTGAATTCTGGTCGATCGCTGGGGCGATACTTACCTTTGCCGCCGTGGCAGCCATGGTGCCGGAAATCCTGGCGGGAAACCGGATCGTCTATTCCATCTCCGAGATTGCCCCGGGCATTGCCATCAGTTTCCGCGTGGACGGCCTTTCTCTTATCTTCGGGATCGTATCGTCTTTTCTGTGGATATTTGCGTCATTTTACAACATCGGCTACATGCGCTCGCTCAACGAGCACGCTCAGACCCGATATTATGCCTGCTTTGCCATCGCCATCCTGGGCGCTCAGGGAGTGTCCTTTGCCGGCGGTCTCTTTACCCTCTATCTGTTCTATGAGGTAATCACCCTCTTTACCTATCCCCTCGTTGCCCATCATCAGGATGCGGAGGGATATGAAGGGGGAAAAAAATACATGGTTTACCTGATGGGCACCTCCAAAGGGTTTTTGCTGCCCGCGATGATTTTGACCTATGTCCTGACCGGTACACTCAATTTTTCCGATGGCATCTCTCAGGGAGTCTTTTCCGGCAGCACCGATAGTCTCTGGATAACCATTACCTATTTTCTCTTTATCGCCGGTTTTGCCAAGGCGGCTATCATGCCATTCCATAACTGGCTGCCGGCCGCGATGGTCGCGCCGACGCCGGTGTCCGCCCTGCTCCATGCGGTGGCCGTGGTGAAGGCCGGCGTCTTCTGTATCGCCCGGGTCATCCTTTCCCTATTCGGGTTGGAAACCATGGATGCCTTGAGCCTCGGCATCTTTACCGCCTACCTGGCCTCGTTTACGATTCTGGCCGCTTCGATCATCGCCATCACCAAGGAAGATCTCAAGGCAAGGCTGGCCTATTCAACGGTTAGTCAGCTTTCTTACGTGGTTTTAGGGGTCGCCCTTTTGGATCAGGCCGGCGTGTTGGGCGGGGTACTGCACATCGTCAACCACGGGTTCAGCAAGATCACGCTCTTTTTCTGCGCGGGGGCCATATACGTAGCGGCTCATAAAAAGAAGATCAGCGACCTGGCGGGAATCGGCTACGCCATGCCCTTCACCATGGGGGCCTTTGCCGTGGCGTCTTTGAGCATGATCGGCGTGCCTCCTGTGGCTGGATTTGTCACCAAATGGCTTTTGGTCAACGGCGCGCTGCAGATCGACCGGATCGGCATCGTTTTGGTGTTGATGACCAGCACCATTTTGAATGCGGCTTATTTTGTGCCCATTGTCTTTAAGGCCTTTTTCCAGGGCGAGAAGAAGGTCTGGAGCCGGGAAAATATCAAGGAAGCGCCGGCGACAATGGTGGTTCCCTTAGTCATTGCCGCGCTGATTTCAGTAATTCTGGGAATGTTCCCAGATTTCTTTGCCGGGATTATTCGGAGTATGTTCTAATGGAGATCGTTAAATTTATCGAATTGATACAAAAAAACGCCAGGACGGCAAGAAACGTTTTTATCGCCTGGATTGCCGTTGTTCTTATTTTCGATATCGTCCAGTCCCGGGCGGAGGCACATTTTTTAATCGATAAAATATATGTTTTCTGGAGCATCTTCGGCGCCGTTGGCTGTTTTTTGCTGATTAAGGCGGCCAAGGGGCTGGCCCATTTATTTTTGGCCAAAGATGAGGATTTTTATGGATAGTTGGTTTCATCCGGCGCTGGTTTACTTTCTTGGCTCTTTGCTTATGCCCCTTTTCCAAGGCAAGGCCCGGCAGACCCTCGCCCTGTTGATACCGCTTTTTTCGATCTTTCTGGTGGCAGGCATGACGGAGGGGGTCTATGGACAGCTTCAGTTTTTAGGCCTGGAGCTCACCTTTGGCCGGGTTGACAGCTTGAGCCTGGTCTTTGCCTGGGTTTTTGTCATCATGGCCCTCCTGGGGGCCATTTATGGGCTGCATGTCAAGGAAACCGGCCACCACATGGCGGGGAATTTCTATGTGGGCAGTTCCCTGGGAGCGCTTTTCGCAGGCGACTACCTCACCCTTTTCCTCTTCTGGGAGATTATGGCCTTCTCTTCGGTCTTGCTGATCTGGTATCGGCGCACACCCGCGGCGATCGACGCCGGATTCCGGTACCTTTTGGTCCATGTTTTCGGGGGGCTGTGCCTGTTTACGGGCATTATGCTGGTTTATTTCAAGACCGGGGATCTTGAGTTTACGGCTTTTCTTCCTGCTGAGGCGGGGCTGGCGGAATATCTAGTTTTAGCCGGATTCGCCCTGAATGCCGCGGTGTTGCCGCTTCATGCCTGGCTTCCCGATGCCTACCCCGAGGCGACGGTCGAAGGCGCCGTCCTGTTGTGCGCCTTTACCACCAAGACCGCCGTTTATGTTTTGGCGCGCGGTTTTTCCGGCTTCGAGATTTTGGCGGTAATGGGTGTTGCGATGACGATCTTCGGCGTCATCTATGCGATAATCGAAAACGACATGCGCAGGGTCCTGGCCTACCACATTATCAGCCAGGTGGGGTACATGGTGGCCGGCATCGGCATCGGCGCGCATCTGGCCGTCAATGGCGCCTGTGCCCACGCCTTTGCGCACATTCTCTACAAGGCCCTGCTTTTCATGGGCGCCGGAGCGGTGCTCTACATGACGGGCACGGCCAAACTCAGCCAATTGGGGGGATTGTGGCGTTATATGCCCCTGACGATGCTGGGCTACGTCGTCGGGGCGGTTTCCATTTCCGGCTTCCCCCTCTTCAGCGGTTTTGTCAGCAAGTCCATGATTGTCGCCGCAGCGCATGAGGAAGGCAGACTCTATTTGATGGCGCTGATGCAGCTGGCGGCGATCGGCACCTTTCTTTCAGTGGGGCTAAAGGTTACCTATTTCGCCTTTTTTGGGAAACAATCCGCCATAGCGCCCAAGGAACCGCCAAAAAATATGCTCTGGGCGATGGGACTTACCTCGGCCTTATGCTTCATTCTGGGCGTCTATCCGGACCCGCTTTACGCGCTTTTGCCATATGACGTAGAATACCAGCCCTACACCCTGCACCATCTGTCGGAAGCCTTCCAGTTGCTCACGATGACCGGCCTGGTCTTTTACCTCCTGCTCAAGAAGCTTTCACCAGAGGAGAAGATAAACCTCGATGTCGATTATTTATATCGTCAGGGAGCGAAATATTTTGTACGTCTGGACGAGGGCGTTATCGCGCCCGCGGACAACAGGTGGGGCGATGTCTGGAAGGCGATCGGCCTCAAGCTTCTCTTCCGGAAGGCGGCTCTGGCGGTAAGATTCGATCAAGAGGCCATTGACGGCATCGTGGACGGAACCGCTTCGGCCGCCCTTAAGATAGGCGGCGGGGTGAGGAAGCTGCAAACGGGCCAGCTGCAGACCTATATCGGGCTGTCGGTTTTGATCTTCTTTTTAGTCTTGTGGTTTTTGGTGGTATGACGAGGGTGTGAGGCCTTACGTCAAATAAAGGGACTTTTGGCAATGGACCAGTATCTCATAATGAATCAGCTTAATTTTCCCCTGCTTTCCGCCACTATATTTTTGCCGGTGCTGGGGGTTCTGGCGATTCTTTTCTTAAAGAGCGACCGGCTGATCAAGCTTACGGCCCTTGGCGTCAGCAGTGTTACCTTTCTTGTGTCCCTGCTGATTTACCTTCACTTCGACCCGACAACTCATCTGTTCCAGTTCGTCGAAAGGCTGCCCTGGATTCCCAAATATGAGATCTACTACCTACTGGGGGTGGATGGGATCAGCGTTTTTCTTATCCCCTTAACAACCCTTATCGCCCCGCTGTGCGTCCTGTGCTCCTGGAGGGCGATTGAAAGCAGGGTAAAGGAATTCATGATCTGCGTCCTCTTGATGGAAGCGGCGATGATCGGCGTTTTCTGCGCCCTGGATTTTGTCCTCTTCTATCTATTCTGGGAGGCGATGCTGATCCCCATGTATCTGCTTATCGCCGTCTGGGGCGGACCCAAAAGGGACTACGCTTCAATCAAGTTCTTCATCTACACCCTCTTTGGCAGCGTATTTCTGCTGGTGGGGATCATTGCCCTGTACCTCCACAACGGCACCTTCAATATTCCGGAGGCCATGTTCCGGAATTATTCCTTCGTTTTTCAAGTCTGGGTGTTTTTGGCCTTCGGGATTGCCTTTGCCATCAAGGTCCCCATGTTTCCCTTCCACACCTGGCTGCCGGCGGCCCACACCGAGGCGCCCACGGCAGGCAGCGTCCTTCTGGCCAGCATCCTCTTAAAAATGGGGACTTACGGTTTTATGCGCTTCAGCCTGCCAATTACCCCGGAGGCGAGCATCTGGGCGGCGCCCTGGATTATCGCCCTGTCGCTTATCGCCATTGTCTATGGCGGCTATATCTGCCTGGGCCAGAGCGATATGAAAAAGCTGATTGCCTACTCCAGCGTGGCCCACATGGGTTTCGTCACCCTGGGAATATTTACGTTTGCCCTGTTCGGATTCCGGGGCGCCATGCTGCAGATGTTAAACCACGGCATTACCACGGGGGCGCTCTTCTGCTGCGTGGGGATCGTGTATGAACGGACTCACAGCCGGGAAATCCACGATAATGCCGGTCTGGGCAAAATAATGCCCGTCTATATGGGCTTCTTCGGCCTCTTTGCCGTCTCCTCTTTCGCCTTTCCCGGGACAAATAATTTCATCAGCGAACTGTACGTGCTCATCAGCGCCTTTGGGAAGGGCAAACTGATCGGATTTATTACGGTCTTAGGCGCCCTTTTGGCCGCGGCCTACATGTTGCGCCTGCTCAAACAGATCGCCTGGGGGAGGGAGGACATCCGGTCCGGCCTGGTGGACTTAAGCCTCCGGGAAGTCTTTTTTCTGCTCCCCTTAGCGCTGTTTGTTTTATGGGTCGGCCTTTTCCCCAAACCATTTGTCTTTGCCATGGAAAAAACCTTGAGCTATTATCAAGGGGAACTTATGAAATTTATCCCCTAGAGGATTTGTTATGGTCATCCTGCCGGAACTATATATTCTCGCCTACTCGATCTTCTTCCTTCTGGCTTCCCTCAGGAAGGAAAAGCTCGAGCTGCTGGGACAGGCCCGTCTAGGGGCCGTAATCGGTCTTTTGCTAACCATTCTTTGCCTTGGGGCCGAGGGCGAGATTCTAGGGGCGGCCTACCAGATAGATCTCTTCTCTCAGGTATTCAAACTTTTCATAATGACGGGTTTATTTCTCATCCTTTTCTCCGGGGAGAACCGGGGTGACGCCCCGCGGGAGTTCGGGGCGGAATACTTCATGTTCCTGGGGTTTTCCACCCTGGGGTTGATGATGATGGTCAGCGCGGTGGAGCTGATTTCCCTGGTTATCGCCCTGGAGATCTCTTCCTTCAGCCTGTACGTTATTGTTCCCCTGCGTCAAGCCCAAACCAAAACCCAGATAGAGGCGGCGATGAAGTACCTTTTCTTCGGCGCCATGTCCACCGGAATCATGCTCTACGGCATGGGTTACCTCTACGGCCTGGCCCACTCGACGTATCTTACCGCAATCATGCTGAAACTTCCTGGAATGATTGGGGAGCCTTTGGCGGCCTTTGCCGTGCTTTTGGTTTTGGCGGGTTTTTTCTTCAAACTTTCGCTCTTTCCGCTCCATTTTTGGACACCGGACATCTACGAGGGCTCTTCCAATACCACCACCACCTTCATTGCCACCCTGCCCAAGCTGGCGGCGGCGGCATTACTTATCCGGATCGTCCAGATGGCGCCTGGCGATTCCGGGAACTTTACCAATGTCCTCATTGTGCTTGCGGCCTGCTCCATGACCCTGGGCAACCTGGTGGGATTGGTGCAGAAAGACTTAAAACGGCTTTTGGCCTATTCCGGCATCGCCCACGCGGGGTACCTGATGCTCGGTCTGATCGCCTGGAATGGCGACGGTTACGCGGCGGTGATATACTATTCGCTGGTTTACCTGTTCATGAACATGGGCGCTTTTTTTGTAATTCTCGTCCTGGCCCGTGGGGGGGAAAACCTCCAGGTGGAGGATCTGACGGGGCTGGCCCGTCGGTCGCCGCTTTTGGCCCTGACGCTGGCTGTTTGCGCCTTTGCCCTGGCGGGAATACCGCCCACCGGGGGGTTTACGGGCAAGTTTTTCCTTTTTATCAGCGCCTTTGAGGCTGGTCATCTGGCGATAGTGATCATTGGCGCTGTCAATACGGTCATTTCGATCTTCTATTATCTTAATTTAGTCAGGATGAGCTATTCCCGGGAAGCCGCTGCCTGCGCACCACTAAATCTGTCTCCGCGGGAAAAGGCCCTCTGCTACCTTTTTATCGCCGCCATTATCTACCTGGGGGTCCTGCCCTTCGGGCTGCTGGATTTCTTCGGGAACATCTTGTAAATGTCACGGGTCAGATATTTTGCCCTACTCCTCGTAAGCGGGGTCAGGTTGCTGCCCTTTGCCGTCGGCTGTAGGCGGGCCAGGCTCGTCCCGGACGGCAAAGCGGGAGGCTAATTGATGGCGGAAATTTATCTTTCCCGAACATCCCAATTATACTTCCTTCTTCTTCTGACGGGCATCTTTTTCCTCAATATGCTTTGCCGCCTGATTCTGGGGCCGCTCTTGCCAGTCCTCGAGGGTCAGCTTGGTATCAGCCACGCCATCTCTGGCAGCCTGTTTATGTTTATCGCCTTCGGCTACGCCGGGGGGCTGTTTGCTTCCGCTTTTGTTTCAGCTAGTCTTTCCAACCGTCGAACCATTGTTATGTCGGCGGTATCCACGGCGTTTGCCTTCTATCTTGTGGCCTTGAGTGACTCACTTTGGGGTATTCGCGGGGGACTCCTCCTCCTGGGGCTTGCCACCGGGCTCTATCTGCCCTCAGGAATGACGGCTCTTACCCTGGCCACCCGCCCCGACAACTGGGGGAAGGCCATCGCTATCCATGAATATGCCCCAACCCTGGCCTTTATTTGCGCCCCACTGCTGGTAGAGGCATTCCTTGGCCTGGGGGGCTGGGAGGGTGTCGTCGCGCTGGTTGGCACCGCGTCTTTGGTTTTGGGTTTGTTTTTTTTCCGCTTTGCCCCGGGGACGGATTTCAAAGGTGAGCCGCCGCAGGTTTCCAGCATCAGCTTGATTCTTAAGGGGCCGGCTTTCTGGATTATAGTGGTTTTCTTCGCCCTGGCGGTTGGGTCCACCGTCGGTTTGTTCAGCATGATGCCCTTGTATCTGGTTGAGGAGCGGGGGATAGACCGCACACTGGCCAACTCGGTCATCGGTCTGTCGCGAATCCCCCTTCTGGTGATCGTCCTGATTTCCGGTTGGCTGTCCGATCGCTTCGGACCCAAGCCGATGATTGCGACAGTGTTTATCTTCAGCGCCTTAACGACGATTGTTCTTGCCATAATACCCGATCGGTGGGTGCTGGTAATTGTGTTTATCCAGCCTCTCTTGACCGTTTGCTTTTTTCCCGCGGGATTCACCATCATTTCCCGAATTACGCCGCCTGCCGCACGGAGCCTGTATCTTTCTTTAACGATGGTTTTGGCAAATTTGGTCGCTTCAGGCGTTATTCCCGCGATCCTGGGCTTCTTCGGCGAGTTCTACTCCTTTGGCATGGGATTTATCCTGTTGGGAGTCATTATGCTTATGAGCGTTCTCTTAATGCCCTTCCTGAAGCTTCATGAGCAATACGACAAATAAGACCAGCCCTGAAATTCCTCTGAGTAGAAACAGGCGCAAGAGGTGCAAAAACGGAGCCTGGCACTTAAGTATTTTTAGGCGATGATGCACCGGGACACAGCCACGAGGGAAGAAACATATAACAAATGATCAGCCGTATAATGGATTGATATTATAGAAACATCAAACATTTATGACGACGCAAGCAAGATCAGGATCATCGTTCCGACAATAATCCGATAATACCCGAACAGCCGGAAACCATGGCGGGTCAGGTAGGAGATAAAGAATTTTATCGCCCCCATGGCCACGAGAAAGGCCACGGCATTTCCCACAAGAAGTAGCGCGAGGTTATCCGGATTCATGATTTCGTAGTTTTTTATAAGCTTGTAGGCCGAAGCGGCAAACATGGTGGGGACGGCAAGAAAAAAAGAAAACTCCGCCGCGACGGTGCGGTTCAATTTCTGCGACATACCTCCCACGATCGTCGCCGCCGAGCGGGATACCCCGGGGATCATGGCAAGACATTGAAAGAGGCCGATGATCAAGGCCTTCCGGTAGGTAACCTGCTGATCGTCCGCGGTTTGCTGGAAAACACGGTCCACAAAAATGAGGAAGACTCCCCCCACCAAAAGCGCTATGGCAACCACCAGGGCGCTGGAAAGCAGGGAATCGAGCCAATTCCCCAGGAGGAAACCGAAAAGGGCCGCCGGGAGAAAGGCGACAAAGAGCTTGTAGTAAAAATCAAGGCGCTGAAAAAAACGCCGCCAGTACAAAACGACGACGGAAAGGATGGCCCCGAACTGAATATTGACAATGAACAGGCGGCTGACTTCGGTGCTTTCCAGCCCCAGCAGCTTTTCGGTCAAGATCATGTGGCCCGTGGAAGAGACGGGCAGAAACTCCGTGAGGCCTTCCACGATGGCTATGACGATTACCTCAACCCAGTTCATTTTTGTCCTTAGGGTCTTGTATTTCGGTAAGGACCGCCTCGTAAAGAGTGCGGATACTTCGCCAGCGCTGCATATTGGCTTTTTACGAAGTAGTCAATCCCTATTTCTTCCCGGGCGAAAAACCCTGCTATTGAGGGAGTATTTACGTTCCACTGGCAAGTAACATAAAATAGCCGTCCGATTGGCACGATAAAGCCACGCAGAGGCGAAAATGGACTACAATTACGCCCGGCCGATTTTTACAGGAGTATTATCAACAGAAATAACTTTTTTGGCGGCCCGGTTCAATCTGCAAGATTGAATCAGCAAGAAGAGCGGGCAAAGATGTGGTAAAAGCTGACCAGCAAGCCACTTAAACCAGGAGTCATTAAGCGGCCAAACCGTCTTACGTTACATAAATAAAATTGCGAATGCCATGGAAGGAAGGAGAAATCAGGATTGGAACGATATCGTGGATTTGCCCTGTCGATAGCCAGGGAAGCAGGCCTGCTGCTAAAAAATCGGCTCCATAAAGCTCACCAGGTGGACTTCAAGGGGGAAAAAAACATCGTTACCGAAGGGGACCGGCTGTCGGAGGAACTGATCATCGCCCGGATAACCTCCCGGTATCCCCAGCATGATATTCTTTCGGAAGAATCGCCGCAACAAACCAAGGGATCAGATTATCGTTGGATTATCGACCCGCTAGACGGGACAACCAACTATGCCCATGGCTACCCCGTATTTTCTGTCTCGGTGGCCTTGGAGATTAGAGGGGAGGTCCGCCTGGGGGTGGTATTCAATCCGATGCTGGGTGAGATGTTCGTCGCTGAAAAGGGTCGGGGGGCATTTCTTAATGGCCGCAGGATTTCCGTATCCCAGGTGGACAGTCTCGAGGCAAGCTTGCTTGCGACCGGCTTTCCCTACAACATAAGGACCGCACAAAACAACAATATCAAATATTTCAATCGTATGGCAGTATCATGCCAGGCGGTCAGGCGGGCCGGTTCTGCGGCCCTGGATATGGCATATGTGGCCGCCGGGCGTTTTGACGGCTTCTGGGAGCTGCAACTGATGCCCTGGGACGTGGCCGCGGGGTTGCTTCTGATAAAGGAGGCGGGAGGGGCGCTGACGGAACTCTCCGGTCGGCCCCATCAGCTTTCCTCACCGGATATTGCCGCATCAAACGGGATAATCCATCAGGAAATGCTGGCAGAGTTGCTGTCGGCTTAAGGAGATGATCGCTTATGTGGGCGTTATGTTGACCAAAAGCTGCCTGGCGCGCGGACCGTCAAACTCGCAGAAGAAAACGGACTGCCACATACCGAAGACGAAGTCGCCATTTTCGATGAAAATAACCTCCGACGGGCCCAGGATGGCGGCCTTGATATGCGCCGCCGCATTTCCCTCAATGTGGCGATAGGGGTCGTTGACAGGTATCAGTTTTTCCAGACTGATCAGAATATCCTGGGTAACATCAGGATCGGCATTTTCGTTAATGGTAACGGCCGCCGTGGTATGGGGGACGAAAAGGTGACAAATGCCTTTTGCTATCCCTGTTTCCTTCAGCAGGGCTCGCAGTTGATCGGTAATATCGATCATTTCAATCCGGACGGCGGTTTTGATGTTTAGTCTTTTCATTTTCTTCTCCTCTGATAATAACTCCCATAATGTTCCCCTCGGAGAACGCCATTTGATAACAGCAGATCCTCGCGGTGACCAAAAGATATGGAATTATCAATAAAGCATATCCGCTGCGGGGTAAGTTCATAAAAAATAACGCCGCCTATCTTCTTGATCACCGTCAAGTCCAGGCTGGAGGGCGAAAACAGCAGATCACTGACGCCGGGAATTTTTTTTGCGTAAGCCTTGGCCAGGGAGATGTTTTCCAGAATTGTTCCCATGGGCCGCACCGTTCCCTCTAATTGGATTCCCTTAATGTCCCGCCAACTGTTGCAGTCCTCGCTTATTGTCCCCGCGACTCGCGGATTGTCGGTAAGATCAGCCACGTGTCTGCTGCCGGGACTGCTTAAAAAATATAGAACGAAACCGCTATTGACGTAGAAAACTGTTGCCCCGTGCGCCCGGCCATCTTTGGCGGTGCAAAGCGTAATAGTACTGTGGGCGTCAAGATAGCGAAGAACCTGCTCTTCCTTTTCCATGTTGACAGCATGGTTTTGGTTAGGAAAAAAGTCAAGAAAAATATGAGTCTAAGCTATCATCATTTTTCGTGATCCGCATCTCCCGGGTAACGCTTATTGCCGCTTCCTCAGGTATTCAAGGTGCTTCAATACGCAATTTATTTCTTGGTATAATACATGAGCTCCCAGCGTCGCCTTCGCCGCTTGCGGCGAAATATTATCAGTCCGGAAAATTATTCTGTAATTCTTGCTACTTTTTCTGCGGAAACGATATTTTTCACCCGCAATTGACCGGTTCCAACAAAATGTGACAAATGCCCCTCGATGGTAGCAATAGCCAAATTTCTTTCCGCCGCGATGTCCGGAACGGATTTTCCCGCAAGGAAAAGCTCATATTCAGAGGTCAGGGACGACCGCTCCTTTTCCCCGGGAAGGGGCATTCCCGGGGCGCCGGAAGGAATTTATGGAATGCCTTTTTGAGATTGTGCAGAAATGTGGTCTTGCCAGCGCTGGCCTTCCCGGCAAGAAAAACATGTCAGTCAGTACCCTACACAAAATCAGCGACCATTTTTAATTGCCGGTTGTCGGGTAATTCAGGGGACAACTGATTATGCTCCACAAACAAAGCCGTCCCCTGAATAAGCGTTTTTGTGACTTTTAACGAGGTCGTCAAAGACTGGTTGATGAACAGGAGGGATGAATTTATTTATCCGCCACCTTGAATTCCCGGGCCAGCCGCTGGCCATCGGCAATCTGAGCCGCCGTCATCCAGACGGTTATCCGGTCCCTGGCAGCTCGCGCCGCCGCCCCGCCCTGGACGGCAGCCAGGGTGAACCACTTCAGCGCCTGGACCTCGTCCTGCGGCACCCCAAAACCCTTCTCGTACATGGAACCAAGCGAGAGCTGGGCCTGGGCGTTACCCCTGAGCGAGGCGAGACGATACCACTTGGCCGCCTCCACAAAATCCTGCGGTACTCCCTCACCCTTTTCGTACATGTAGCCGACATTGGATAGGGCAAAAGGATTGCCCTGGAGGCCTGCTTTTTTAAACCATCCGATTGCCTCCCGGTAATCCGAGGTAATCCCCTGGCCCAGGTAGTACATCAGGCCCACCCTTAACTGGGCCTCGGCGTCTCCCTTTTCCGCGAGCTTCGTGACCTCCCGCAGCGTCCGAGCATGAACGTCTTCCGGTTTGAATTCCCGGGCCATCCGCTGCCCCCCGGCAATTTGCGCCGGGGTCATCCTTGCGGCCAGGCTGTCCCTCAACGTTATGGCCTCCCGGTCACCACTGGCTGCAGCCAAGATATACCACTTGAGCGCGTGCGAATAATCTTGAGTGACAACTCCCTGGACGCCCTCGGCAAACAGGGTGCCTAAGTTTACCTGGGCGGCTATATGCCCCTGGTCAGCCGACTTGTTGAACCATTTGATGGCCTCATGATAATCCTGCGGTAATCCCCATCCCTGATAGTAAAGGGATCCGAGATTGAACTGAGCATCGGCATTGCCCCCATCAGCCAGCGGCTTCAACTGCCGCGCCGCCGCCGTCGGATTATCCGGATTGTAGATTTTCATCCCCTTTTGATACTTGGGTCCGGCGCAGCCTCCCATCACAACCAACAGGGCAACTATCAAGACGGTTATATTTAAAAAACCAAAGGCTTGTTTCATAAGCGCCTGTCTCCTGAGTGTACGGGTGTTTTTTGACGCAAGGTTTTAGTCCTACCGGCGGATTTGGCTGAAGCCTGTATAAACTTTATTGCCCAGTCTGGATGCCCATTGCCGCCCTGGCCTTGAGAATATTGGGAGTGATAAAGATCAAAACCTCTTCCATGGACTCGTTCTTTCCCTCTCCCTTAAACAGCCAGCCCAGAATGGGTATGTCCTTCAACCAGGGAATCCCTCTGGTTCCTTCGAGATTCTTCTGCTTGGTCAAGCCGGAGATAACAATTGTTTCCCCATCTTGAACAATCAGATTTGTTTCCGTATGTTTCTTTATAATGAAGGGATTGCCCGCAACGTTACGACTGGTGTCAACCTCGTCCTTCTTGACGATGATCTTCATCTTGAGCGTCTTATCATCAATTGTATTGGGGGTTATCTCCAGTCTCAAAACGGCGTCTTGAAACTTAACCTCCGGCCTCCCATCTTTATCCACGGAGACATAGGGTATCTTTTCGCCGTTTTCCGTGAAGGCCATCTGGTTGTCCAGGGTGGTGATCTGCGGGCTGGAAAGGATGTTCAATTTTCCGTCCTTCTGCATAGCGTTCAACTGAACTTCCAGGATGTTGCCGCCGATCGTGCCAAACATCACACCTAAAGAACCGGAAGCGGCGGCGGTCATCGTTGCCGGGAAATTAACGCCAAATCCCTGCCCGCCAATTCCCCGGGACCCGGAGGTGGGCGTATAGCCCCCGGAAAACGCCTGACCGGGAGGAGTTGTGGCCCCGGGGACAGATCCCATACCACCCGGGTTTATGTACAGGCCCTGATCGCCGATCTTCTGGCCCCAGACCCCGCCCCATAGAATGCCAAGATCGCGGGCCGTGTCTTTTGTAGTCTCTATGATATTGGCCTTGATCGATATTTGCGGGGTGGGTTTGTCCACCTTTTCTATCAGGGCGATCAGGCGACCCATGTCCTCCCTGGTGGCCTGGATGATTAGGGAATTGCTGTGCTCGTCAACCTGGACCGACCCCTGGGGCACGCCTTCGCGCTGGTCTTTCAAAAGCAGCTCCTTAAGATTTTCCTGCAGCGACTTAGGGGTGGCGTAATTGACGCTGACTACTCTGGTCAAAAGGGGCGGCCTGGCCTGCGCTATTTCCTCCTTGCGCCTGCTCTGGTCGATCTTCATCTGCTCCGTCAGGATCTTCTGCTCCTTCTCGCGATGCTCCTGTTCCAGCTTGCGGCGGGCCAGATCAGCTGCCGCCCGTTCGGACTCCTCCTTCTTCATCCGCTCGATAGTCATCACGGAAATAACATTACCCACCTGGCGCTTGGCAAGCCCCTTGATCTCTAAAATGGTGTTGAGCTTCTGCTCCCAGGGAACGTCCTTGAAATCGGCGGTCAGGGCGCCCTTGACATCATCACCCGCCACTATGCTGACCGGATCGCCGCGCTTCCGGCTTTCCTCGGCCAAAAGCTGGAACACCCGGCGGATATCCATATCCACGAAAACATCTGTCCCCGGCTCAACCGGTTTCACCACCGGCCGCTCCTTTTCGGCGCGAGTGCGCAACTCGATCTCCAGCCGCTCCTTCTCCAGGGCCAGCCGGCGTTGCTCCTGCTCTTCCCAAAGCCGCTGCCGCTCCTTTTCTAACGCCAGTTGATCCTTCTCCTTCTCCAGCTCCGCCCTGCGACGCTCCAACTCCGCCCGTCGCTGAGACTCTAAAAGAGCCGCCCGCTCGGA
>JBBIRO010000010.1:0-23949 GCA_037441775.1 Syntrophobacterales bacterium | reverse complement strand
CGGCGTTGCTCCTGCTCTTCCCAAAGCCGCTGCCGCTCCTTTTCTAACGCCAGTTTCTGCCGTTCCTGCTCCTCCAGAAAACGCTGCCGCTCCTTTTCTAACGCCAGTTGATCCTTCTCCCTCTCCAGCTCCGCCTTGCGACGCTCCAACTCCGCCCGTCGCTGAGACTCTAAAAGAGCCGCCCGCTCGGACTCCTCCTTCTTCATCCGCTCGATAGTCATCACGGAAATAACATTACCCACCTGGCGCTTGGCAAGCCCCTTGATCTCTAAAATGGTGTTGAGCTTCTGCTCCCAGGGAACGTCCTTGAAATCGGCGGTCAGGGCGCCCTTGACATCATCACCCGCCACTATGCTGACCGGATCGCCGCGCTTCCGGCTTTCCTCGGCCAAAAGCTGGAACACCCGGCGGATATCCATATCCACGAAAACATCTGTCCCCGGCTCAACCGGTTTCACCACCGGCCGCTCCTTTTCGGCGCGAGTGCGCAACTCGATCTCCAGCCGCTCCTTCTCCAGGGCCAGCCGGCGTTGCTCCTGCTCTTCCCAAAGCCGCTGCCGCTCCTTTTCTAACGCCAGTTTCTGCCGTTCCTGCTCCTCCAGAAAACGCTGCCGCTCCTTTTCTAACGCCAGTTGATCCTTCTCCCTCTCCAGCTCCGCCTTGCGACGCTCCAACTCCGCCCGTCGCTGAGACTCTAAAAGAGCCGCCCGCTCGGACTCCTCCTTCTTCATCCGCTCGATAGTCATCACGGAAATAACATTACCCGTTTCCCGGCGGGCCAGATTATTTACCTCGAGAATAACATCCAGTGCCTGTTCCCAGGATACATTCCGCAGATTTACGGTAATTGCGCCCTTAACGTCCTCAGCGGAGACGATATTGACCCCTCCCATTTCCGCCAGCAGTCTAAGGACGCTCTTGATGTTTGCCTCCTGAAAATCCAGGGAGACAAGCTGGGGGGCAGGTGCAGCCCCCGCCCCCAGTGAGGCCGGCCTGGTGGGCGCATCAGATGTCACCGATTGAGAAGCCTTTGCTCCGGACGCCGGTTTGGCTGGCACCGCGGCCTTGGTCTCCGCAAGGGAGACGACATTAAAATCCAAAAGGATGTTGCCGCCTTCTCGGCGGACAGCATAGGGCACCTTCTCTTTCAAGTCGACAACCAGATGGACCCACTGCTTGCCATCAACGGTTACCTGGTGCGGCATTACCCGGATGATATTGCCGGGAATATTTTCTCCCCAGGGTCTTCTGAGGTGCTCAGGAACATACATGTCTTCCATCTTGACGAGCACCGACAAGGCCCGGTCTTCCACTGCTAGGAGGGGCAACTTGGGCAGGCTGACCAATGTCCGACTGGACAGGGCAATGACTACCCTCTCCCTGCCGGAAGACCTGCTGAAGGTGATGCTCTCGATATAACCGACTTTTATTTCCTGCACAAAACCGGGCTCGGCCTTGGGGGATTCCACCGGGGAAGGCGTTGTTCCGTGGCAATAAACCGGATAATTGACAATTCCGCAAATGGTAAGAATAAAGACAACACAAAGCCTTAGATAGATATTCATGGCCTTCCCTCTTGTCCCCCAATATGAAGGTTCAGCTTGATCTCTTCTCGTTTTTCCTCACCGGAGGATGTTTTCATCCGCTCCTCAATGATGACATGATCCGGGTGAATCTGCACTACCCGGCCATTTCTGGTCCCGATATGACTTCCCGGCAGCAGGATATAAAATCTGCCCTTGCCGTCTTCCACCACCGCCATACGGCTGCTGTGGACGCCACCAATCCCCGTCAGCCGAAATCTCTCAATGGGGCTGTTCAACAGAGGCGATAGCGGCATGGCCCGAAGTTTTTCCCCAGCCCTCGCCACTTGCGCATCAATCTCCAAAAATGGTTTGAATGGATCGCTTTTCCACAAAACACCAGAGCGTTCACTGGCCGCTGGGCGCTCCCTCTTGGTCACTCCCGCTGAGGCCAACGCGCTGCCAAGGAGGAAAACGAGAGAAATAAGACTGCAAATCAAAACCCTATTTGCTCTTTTCATCAGTCGTGACTTTCTTTCCATCTGCTGTTGAAGGCTTGAACATGTACGTTTTTATCAGCGTTGATGTTGTCAGAACGCCCGAGCGTTCTTTAGCCGTCGCCCGGTCGCCAACTGTTATCTGATCCAGATTTATAATTCTGGGAAGCTTAGCCAGTCGATCAAAGAACAAGGCGATTTTGTGAAAACTCCCGCTTACGGTCATATAGATCTGGATGGTTTCATAGAACTGTTCCTTGTCCGCTATTGCTTCTTCTTTTTTAGGCGCCGGCCGTTGTTCCTTAGGCGGAGGCGGAGGCGGAGGAATCGGTTCGAAAAGGACAAAATCGAGGCCGGAAATCTTTCCCTCCTGGGCAATAGACCAAAGCAGCGCCGGGATCTCTTTCCGTTCGGGAAGCTTCATTAGCGCCAATCGAAATTGCTCGTCGAGTATTCTTAACTCCTTTAGATACTTTTCCTTTTGCGCCACCACCTTTTCCTGAGCGGCGATCTTATTTCCCAGCTCCACCAGGGATGATTGCAACTTGGCCCTTTCCTCCCATGCCGACTGGATAAGGAAAAACCAGAAAAAATAGGCCAGCAGGGCATAGATAACGCATGCCGCAATCGCCTTGTAGCGGGGGGGAAGCTTTTTTATGTCATCGAAGGATTGTATCGCCATAACCTGTCTTGGCCCTATGGCCCCTCCTTAAGCGGCACATCCCGGTAATTTCCGGAAAGCCGACCGGTCACCACAAAACGCTGCACCAGGTTTTTTGCTACCTCCTCCCGTTTGGAAACCACCAGCTCAACATCGGTGAGGAAGCCCGATTTCTCCACATTTTTCATGAATTGCGCCACGGCCATGTTATGCCGGGCATAGCCGTCCAGGCGTACTTCTGTACCCTTTTGAGCAACCTTGTTCAGCCAGACGTTGCCGACCGGCGTGAAGATGCTCATTTCCCGGAAAAACCGGACCGCAAACCGCCGGTTATTGTCCAGTTCTCCTATTACCGCAAGCTTCTGCTCAAGTTCTTTTTTCTTCTTCAGGTTGGCCTCAACATCCCCCACCTCCCGGGCCAACAGGGCAGATCTCTGCTCCATCGCCTTGGTCTCGGCTTCCAAGCGGGACAAGCTCCATCTGGTGTAAATATAAAAGGAAGACAGAACAAAGATAAATAAAACAAGAGAAGCCGCCAGGAAGAGCACCTGACGTCTGATGTTCTCTTTTTTCTCCTTCTCCCAGTAAGGGAGCAGATTGATCCGGATCATCTGTCCCCCATTCTTCTCAAGGCCAGGCCAACTCCGACCGCCGCGAAAGGCGCGGCCTCGGCAATAATCGCCGGTGAGATTGTCCTTGGATCGATATGGATTTTCCTGAAGGGATTGACGATACTTGCCGCTATGTTCAGTCTATCGGCAATAAGGCTATCAAGACCGGAAATAGTAGCACTGCCGCCGGAAAGTATAATCTGCTTGACAAATTCCCTGGTCTGGAACTTGACGTAATCAAGGGAACTTTCGATTTCCCGGATAATCGGTTCGGCCTCCAGGAGGATATTTTCTTGCAGCTTGTCCGCTTCCGCGCTTTCGCCGGGAAGGCTGGCTACCTTTAGCCGCTCTATATCCTCGAAGGTTCCACTCCGCTGGTTCTGAATGGCCTCGGTAATAATGTTTCCCCCCAGGGAAAAGGCCCGGGTGAAGATGGATCTGCCGCCCTTGAGCACATTTATGTTAGTGGCGCTGGCGCCGATATCAATTAGCGCTACAACGTCTTCTTCATCAAAATCATAATTTTCTTCATACATGGTCTCAAGGGCGTAGGCATCAACATCCATTATGACCACCTCCAGACCTGCTTTGAGGAAGGCTGACGTATAGCTGTCAACGATCTCCTTCTTCGCCGCTACGATAAGTACTTCCATCTGGTTGGGATTTACGTCAGAACCCTTGAGAACCTGGAAATCGAGGTAAACATGAGAAATATCTTCAAAGGGCAGGTACTTAGCGCCCTCATCCCGAAGGAGTTCGCGGAGCTCTTCCTCCCCCATCAGGTTGAAACTGACCTTCTTGGCCATCACCGAGCTTCCCGAAAGACAGGAAACGACCGGCCTGCGCTTACAGTCGCAGGTGGAAACAAGCTCTAGAAGTCTGTCGGAAAGGACCTCCGGCTCCAGCAGTTCACCGTTTACAATTGCCCCCCGGGGCAGGGCTACCTGGCCAAACCTGATAAGATGAGGACCTTGGGAGGAGTCCTTGATATCCAGAAGCTTTAACGAACTCGAGCCGACATCGATCCCTATAACCTGACTGCGCTTTGAAAAAATGTCTCTTAAGCTAAACATGACAGTCTCGCTAAGGTCAAAAAAGTCTTGCTCTGCGAAGAAGATTCCGGCCGCTTATTGGGTAAAGCGGTACACCAGTTCTTCCCTGCCGGTCATTCCAAGTTCTCTGCGGGCAATCATTTCAATATAGGCAAGGTCTTCTTTGAGCAGGGAAATAATCCGTTGCGTTTTTTTGTTTTCCTGCAGTAGTTGCTCGTTTTGACTTTTTATATCCTGCAGACGCTGAGACAGGCGATAGCTGTCAATCAATCCGCGTTCACCAAAGACAATGAGAAGGCCACCCAGGAAAACAAAAATTAAGAGATATTTGAGTAACTTCATGGTGTGCCCCACCTGAAAATTGGTAAGTGCGCCACCCGACCTTAAGGTACCTGGCAGGCATAGTTTTATTGTTTAGACGATCAGCGGAGGTTTTTATAGCTATTTTTTTTGATATTGACAAGAAATATTATTGACGTCCTCGCAAAAAAGCTGAATTCCACTCCCCGGGGCGGGAGAGGATAAAATGGGGGGGTGAGGGATAGGGATAGAAATATCTGATATATCGGCGGTAATCACCGTGCGCTCGCTATTTGGTATGGCCAAAACCGCCGCCGCCGCGAACTGTTTCATCAAGGGTTTCGCGCTCTTGCCAGGAAACTCGACAGACGGAACTGACAACCAGCTGGGCAATCCGATCGCCTCTTTTAATCGGGAATGGCTTGCTGCCGTGATTAATCAGGATGACAGCAACTTCGCCCCGGTAATCAGGATCAATAGTTCCGGGGGAGTTTAGCAGCGTTACCCCCTCTTTCCAGGCTAACCCGCTACGTGGCCTCAATTGCGCCTCGCAGCCATCCGGAAGGGCCAGGGCAATCCCAGTGGGAATCATTGCCCTCTCCCCGGGGTTCAGGATCAGTTCGCTTTTTATCGCCGCACAAAGATCCATTCCCGCCGCTTTGGGAGTCATATAGCGGGGCAGCGGAAGATCATCATGGCCAGGCAGCCTTTTTACCGGTACCGTAATTTCTTCCATGTGTAACAACCCCGTCCTTCAACGCTGCCAAGCCGACAGATCTTCCTTGCGGACATCTCCCAGTGCTACCAGGTTAAGCTTACCCGGCCCGAATATGTCCCGCGCCAGGGACTGTATATCTTCCCGGGAGACCTGGTCTATCTGGGCGATGAATTCCTCGATTGCAATGTACCTCCCAAAACAGGCTTCATTTTTTGCCAGCCGGGTCATCCGACTATCGGTGCTTTCCATGCTAAGTAGATGGTTCCCCTTGATAAGTTCCTTGGCGGAGGCGATTTCCCGCTCGGTCACCAGTTCTTGGCACAACTGGTCCAATTCAGTATTAATCAGCCGAATTATCTCGGAAATCTTGTCGCCGCCCGCGCCGACGTATATCCCGAAGATGCCGGTATCAAAATACGAGGAGATAAAAGAATGCACTGCGTAGGCCAGGCCGCGGTTCTCCCTGATTTCCTGGAAAAGCCGCGAGCTCATACAGCCTCCCAGAATGACATTGGCAAGGATTGCGGCATGCCTCCGGGGACTTAGCGCAGAAGGGGCATCAGTGCCGACTACGAGATGAACCTGCTCCAGGTCGCGCTTCAATACATGAACTCCCGCGCGGGAAACGGGCGTTGCATCCCGGGGCGCAGCAGGGTCAGGGTTGAGGCCGACAAAAGCCTCTTGCAGCATACTAATTAAAACCTCGTGTTTCAGATTGCCGACCGCGGAAATCACCATGTTCGAGGCGCCATACCGGGAGCGAAGAAAAGAAACCAGCTTTCCCCGGGATATGTTCTCTACCGATTCCCGGCTCCCCAATACCGCACGCCCCAGGGGCTGATCCGGCCAAAAGCAGGCTTCAAAGTATTCGTGCACATAATCGTCCGGGGAATCTTCCAGGAGGTTAATCTCCTGGACAATTACTGATTTTTCCTTTTCGATTTCTTTCTTGTCGAAAAGAGAATTACTGAACATATCGGCCAGAAGATTGACCGCCGTCGGCAGGTGGTAATCAGGAATCTTGAGATAATAAGCAGTAATTTCCTTACTGGTAAAGGCGTTAATTAATCCGCCGATCGAATCTACGGCACAGGCGATGTCATAGGCAGTTCTCCCAGCCGTGCCCTTAAACAGCATATGCTCCAGGAAATGGCAGATACCGGAACATGACTCCTCTTCGTAACGGGCTCCGCAGAGAACCCAGACGCCTATGGAAACGGATCGTACCTGGCTTATTTCCTCCGATACGACCCGGATGCCGTTATCAAGGACGGTTTTATTATACATCTGGTCCCAGGGCGTCTTTGCGGCTGAGGCGAATTTTCCCCTGTTTATCAATTTCCAGAACCTTCACCATCACCTCATCACCCTCTTGCAGGATATCCGTAACCTTGTTGACCCGCTCCCGGGCCAACTGAGAAATGTGAACCAGACCTTCCGTGCCGGGAATGATCTCAACAAATGCGCCGAAATCAACCACTTTTTTAACCGTTCCCTTGTAGATACTTCCTATTTCCGCCTCTTCGGTAAGCATTTTAATCATGGCGATGGCCTTGGCTGAGGCTTCGGCATTGTTCGACGCGATGCTGATCTTGCCGTCATCCTCGACATCAATTGTCACGCCGGTCTCACTTATGATCTGCCGGATATTCTTGCCGCCTGAGCCGATGACTGTGCGGACCTTATCGGGTTTGACCTTGATATTGATGATGCGGGGCGCATAGGGAGACAGCTCCGCCCGGGGCCGGTCCAGAGTTTCCTTTAGCTTGCCAATGATATGCAACCGGCCTTCACGGGCCTGATTAAGGGCGCGACTAAGGATGGCTTCGTCGATCTCGTCCACCTTGATATCCATCTGCATCGCCGTGACGCCCTTGGCGGTGCCGCAGACCTTGAAATCCATATCGCCCGCGTGGTCCTCATCCCCCAGGATGTCCGAAAGGATGATTACCTCATCTCCTTCCTTAAGCAGGCCCATGGCAATGCCGGCCACCATATCTTTCACCGGCACCCCGGCATCCATTAGGGACAGGGCGCCGCCGCAAACCGCGGCCATGGACGATGAGCCGTTGGAAGCAAGGGTTTCCGACACGATCCTTATGGTATAGGGAAAATCATCTTGATTGGGAAGTACCGCCATCAGGGCCTTTCTGGCCAGGGCGCCGTGTCCGATTTCTCTGCGGCCGGGACCGCGCAGAAACTTTGCCTCGCCAACACTGTAGGGTGGGAAATTGTAATGAAGCATGAAAGAGCGCAGTTCTTCGCCGCCGATGTAATCAAGGCGCTGATTATCCGCTGTTGTCCCCAGGGTGACCACCACCAGGGCCTGAGTTTCCCCGCGCGTAAAAATGGCGGAACCGTGGGTTCGGGGCAAAATACCTACCTCCGAGCTGATGGGTCTTATCTCCGAGAATGTCCGGCCGTCAATCCGCGTGCGATCCTCGATTATCATCTTCCGGAGCACTGCCCTTTCCAGCTCGTCAAAGGCTGAGTTCACTTCGGAAAGGGAGTGCATTCCTTCCTTGGTAAGCTCCTCCGCAACCTCTTCCCGCAGGCGGTTGAGCTTGGCGTATCTCTCCAGCTTTCCCCGCGTCAAATAGGCGGCACGCAGGCCGGGGATCGCCATTTCCTCTACCTTTTTAGTAATTGCCGGGTCAATTATCCGGGTGTTAAAAGCTCTTTTGGCCCTGCCGACAGACTCCCGAAGGCGATCCTGCAGTTCGATGATTGGCCGCAGGGAATTGAGGCCGAAATTAATAGCCGCAACCAGAACTTCTTCCTCGACCTCCGCGGCCTCGCCCTCGAGCATGACCAGATTAATCTGGAAGTCCTTCCCCGCCTGTGCCGGGGGCAGTTTTCGGCCGACAAGAAAAATATTCAGGTCACAGGCCGACAGATCCTCCGAAGAGGGATTTAAAAGAAACTGGCCGTCTTTCCTGGCAACCCTTACCCCCGCAATGGGTCCATTGAAGGGGATATCGGAAATAACCAGTGCGGCGGAGGCACCCATCATCGCGGCCACATCGGCCTCGCCGTTTTCGTCGACGGACAAAACCGTCGCCACAACCTGGGTTTCATAGCAGTAACCGTCCGGAAACAGGGGCCGGATAGAACGATCGATCAACCTTGAAGTAAGAGTTTCCCGCTCATTAGGCCGCCCTTCCCGCCGGAAAAAACTTCCGGGAATCTTACCTGCCGCGTAGGTCATTTCCTGATAGTCCACGGTCAAGGGCAGAAAGTCCGTCCCTTCCCGGGCCGCCTTCAGCGATACCGCCGTAACCAAAACCACTGTGTCGCCATAGGTTACCCAGATGGCGCCATCGGTCTGGTTGGCCACGTAATTCGCCTTCAACTGGATCAGCTTGCCGGCAAATTCAACGCTAAATGTTTCACTCATTTATATTCCTCTCGTTAATAATTGTTATAATTCTCCTTGCGAAAAGCGTGCGAACGCCTAAGGGCAACAACCTTCCTCAGACTAAGCGCCAACCATTCTTATTTTCTCAATCCCAGTCTTTGTATCAGTTTTCGATAACGCTCCACATCCTTGTTTTTCAAGTAATCAAGCATCCGCCTTCTCTGACCGACCAGCTTCAAAAGACCACGTCGGGAATGATGATCCTTCTTGTGGGTTTTAAAATGCTCGGTCAAATCGGCTATTCTAGCGCTCAAAAGCGCAACCTGCACCTCGGGAGACCCGGTATCCGTTTCATGCAGCCGAAAACCACCCACTATCTCCTGCCTCTTAATTGTATCTAACACCTTATATTCCTCCCTCCTGACTAATTGTAAACCATTTTCAAGGCCCGCACCAGGCCAATGAACAGCTACGCAGACCTATTGGTCTTTTGTGCCAAACACCCGCAATATTTTTACCGCTTGAATGCCTGGGGAAAGATGACCCAGATCATTGCTTGCACAAAGAGTTTCCGCCATAGCTACCAGGCGTCTGTCTCCGGTGATAAGCTTTACCACATCTCCTTTGGCAAATAAAGGTATATGGCTGTCCCTCAAATCACCTACCCTAAGCTCTCGTCCTAATCTCAGTTGCCAGGCCCGGGAAGCGTCTATTGCGATATTCTGGAGCTTGGGCAACGCGTCCACCAGGGAAATCATGAACCCGTTTTCTAAAACAACGGAATCGCCATTGGGCAGGCTGTCCAAAGGGAGGGCGTCGCAAAGTGAAAACACCCCGCTTTTAGTCCTTCGCAGCGACCACAGACAAGCGCCACAGCCTATGATTTCGCCTATTTCGTGGCAAAGGGACCGGATATAGGTACCCTTGGAACAAGAAACGCGGAAAGAAACATAAGGAAGGTTCAACTCGACCGCGGTAATGCCGTATATCTCCACCTCCCTTGCCGGAGCAACTACCTCGATACCCTTCCTCGCCCACTTGTACAGTGGTTTCCCCCGATATTTTACTGCCGAATATGTCGGCACCGTTTGAGTAATCCTGCCCCGAAAACCATCCAGCACCTCAATTATCTTCGCCAGGTCCACCTGTGGTTGTTTTTCCGAAACAACAACCCCCTCCCGGTCCCAGGTGTCCGTTTTGAGGCCCAGGATCATTGTTACATCGTATTCCTTGGTATCCTGCGCCAGAAACTGGACCAGTTTGGTCGCCTCGTTGAGGCAGACTATCAAAAGCCCCGTGGCCAGCGGATCCAATGTGCCCGCATGACCGGCCTTATTGGCCTTCAGCCGCCGCTGGACTATATCAACCACCTGGCGGGAAGTCTTCCCCTCCGGCTTATCAATTAAAATAACGGCGTCCACCGGCAGCTTCCATTAGCGGGAACAGCTCGCAAATCCGTCCCCGCGTCGGTGATCATTAATTCGATCGGACTGAGTTTTCATCATTTCCCAGGAGTCAAGAAGTTCCGTGATCTCCTTGAACAGCATTTGTTTAACGGCTGCCAACTCCCCCTTGACCTGACAGGATGCGGCGTTCATATGTCCGCCGCCGCCGAATCTCCTGGCTGCCGGTTCGATATTGATGCCATCCTTGGAACGCAGCGAGACTTTGATCAGACCCTCGGACATTTCAGTAAAAAGAAGGGCTACCTCAACCCCCCGGATTGTCCGGGGCAGGTCAACCAGACCTTCGGTATGCTCATAGGCGGCGCCCAAATCCCGGCGGGCCTTGAGGCTCACATCCAGAGAGCCAATCCGGCAATCGGTTTCTATATCCAGGGTTTCTAAGACCTGCCTCAAGAGAAGAAGTTTTACCCGTTCGTTGTTCTCATAGATGTTTTCCGAAAGCCACTGGGGGTTGGCGCCCACGCCAATTAGCTCCGCCGCCGCTAGCATGGTTTCCCGTTTGGTGTTGGCGTAACGGAAACCGCCGGTATCGGTAAGGATGGCGGCATAAAGACAATTGGCGGCATCAGCGGACAGATCAATTGACATCTCCCTAAAGAGCCGCCAGAGCAATTCTCCCGTAGAGCTGGCGGCTGGATCATTGATCGTAATATGCGAGAATTCGCCGTCGGCAAGGTGATGATCCACATTGATCAGCATACTGGCCTGCCGTATCTTTTGGCCTTCTTCACCCACCCGCTGCAGGTCGCCACAATCAAGAATGAAAACCGCGTCGAAATTATCAATGGCGGGCAGAGTGTGTACAATGCAATCGGTGCCGGGAAGAAAAGCATAATTGGCCGGAGTCAGGTCTTGATTGTAAACCACCACCTGTTTTCCCATATCCCCGAGGAAATGATAGAGCGCGAGCTCAGAACCAAGAGAGTCCCCGTCTGGCCTGATATGGCCCGTTATGAGAAATCTTCCGCTCTTTTTTATGACTTCTACAACCTTACTTTGCATCGCTTTCACCCTGCACCTTTGCCTCCGCCAGCAGTCTCTCGATGCGGCTGCCCTGGATGAAAGAATCATCATGGGAAAATATCAGCTCCGGAACAACCCTAAGTTGCAGTCTTTGACCCAGTTCCCTTCTCAGGAAGCCGTTGGCCTGCTTCAGGCCTTCTTTCGCCTCCGGACTGCATTCGTCGAGCCCCATCAGCACGTAATATATTCTTGCCACCTTCAAGTCATCACTGACACGCACATCCGTTATGGTAATCGTTCCGATCCGCGGATCCTTAAGCCGCCTCCTAAAGATATCCGCAATTTCACTTCGGATTAGATCAGCGACCCGGTAAGCCCTTTTGAAATTAGTCATACTTTTCTTCCCCATACCCGCCGAAGGCCGTCTCAGCCGTGAAATTCAGCAGCTCGAAGCGGCGGCCGGTAATCTCGGCCAGGTTTAGCTTTTCTATATAATTGAGGATTTGGTCGATCCTGCCGTTGACGTAGGATCGATCGTTACCCACAGTAGCAAAGCCGATGATGGCCCTTCTCCAGTCATCGTTGGCGCCAACCTCCGCGAGCGAAATATTGAACTCTCTCTGGGTTCTGCTCAATATACCCTTAAGCAGGCTACGCTTGTCCTTAAGGGACCGGCTGTCCCCCAGCCATAATTCAATGATTCCCAAACCTGCAACCACGCCTGCCCCTTCCAGACGGAATCTATTTGCCGCCGCGCTCGACCTGCTCCTCAAGATATCCTTCAAGGACATCTCCCACCTTGATGTCATTAAAGCCCTCGATAGATATCCCGCACTCAAACCCGGTCGCCACTTCCCTTGCGTCATCCTTGAACCGCCTTAGGGAATGAATTTTGCCGGAATAGACCACCACCCCGTCCCTGATCAGCTTGACCCGGTGACTACGGGCTATTTTACCTTCATTAATATAGCATCCGGCTACGGTGCCTATCTTGGGTACCTTGAAGATATTTCTGACCTCGGCGCGGCCATGTACCACTTCTTTGTAAAGCGGATCCAACGAGCCCTCCATGGCCGCCTTGACATCGGCAATCGCGTTATAGATAATGTCATAAAGTTTAATCTCAATCCCTTCCTGCTCGGCCAGTTCGGCGACCCGGCCGTCGGGCCGCACATTGAAGCCGATAATAATGGCATTCGAAGCCGAGGCCAGCATCACGTCCGTCTCAGTGACGGCTCCGGTTGAGGCATGGATGATCTTGAGTTTCACTTCGGCGTCGCTTAGCTTCCTGAGCGATTCGGACAAGGCCTCCACCGAGCCCTGCACATCACCCTTGATGATGACATTAAAATCCCTAACCCCTTCCCTGATTTTTTCGTAGAGCTGTTCCAGGGTGATCTTCGCTGACGAAACCAAGTCCTTTTCTCGTTCTTTTCTAACCCGGGCTTCGCTGATTGCACGGGCCTTCTTTTCGTCCTCCACGGCGACGAATTCTGAACCGACCTGGGGAACACCGGAAAAACCGATCACCTCTACCGGTATGGAGGGCCCCGCCTCTTTCACCCTTTTGCCCTGGTCATTGTTCAAGGCGCGAACCCGGCCAAACTCTGTTTTAGAAACAAAGGCATCTCCTTCACGCAATGTCCCTTCCTGGATCAGCACCGTCGAAACGGGGCCTCTCCCCCGGTCGAGTTTCGCCTCGATAATGATCCCGCGGGCAGGCCGATCCGGATCAGCCTTGAGGTCCATGATATCCGCCTGGAGCAGAATCATCTCCAGGAGTTCCTCGATCCCCTGCTTCTTTTTCGCCGACACTTCGCAAAAGATGGTATCACCACCCCATTCCTCCGCCAGCAAATTGTATTCCGTCATCGTCTGCTTGATTTTTGCGGTATCGGCGCCGGGTTTGTCAATCTTGTTCACCGCGACCAAAATAGGAACCGCTGCCACCCGCGCATGATTAATGGCCTCAATGGTCTGCTCCTTAACCCCGTCATCGGCGGCAACCACCAGGACCACAATATCGGTTACCTTGGCTCCCCGGGCGCGCATGGCGGTAAAAGCCTCATGACCCGGCGTATCCAGAAAAACGATATCCCGCCCCTTGATCTGCACATGATAGGCGCCGATAGCCTGGGTAATGCCGCCCGCCTCGCCGTCGATTACGTTGGTCTGCCTGATTGCATCCAAAAGCGAGGTCTTGCCGTGATCAACGTGTCCCATAATGGTTACAACGGGCGCCCGTGTTTTCAAGTTTGAGGACAAGGGCGCCGTTTTTTGCGTTATCAGATCATCGTATTCTTCGGTCGCGGGTTCGATATTAAAGGAATAATCGGCAGCGATTATAGTTGCGGTTTCGCGGTCAATGGGCTGATTTATGGAAACCATGAGCCCCAGGGCGATCAATTTGCGGATGACCTCGCCGGCCTTTACCCCCATTTTTTTCGCCAATTCCCCTACGGTAATCGCCTCTGATACCTTGAGCCTCCTTTTTATCGCCTTAGGAGTGGTGATGGTCGTCTTCTTCATCGTTTTTACTACCGGGATTTTCCGCTCTTCCCGCCACCTGACTTGTTTTTCCGGAACTTCCAGGTCATCGCTAACTTCTCTTAGATCAGGGACCTTAGCAAAAGTCAGCTTCTTTTTTTTGGGCGCATGGTCGTCGAGAACAGGTTCATCAGGTTTTTTTAGCTTTCCCTTGAATCGTACCGCCTCTTCTTTCCGTCCCTTTTCCGGGATCGGGGGCACAAAGACCTTGGGAACGGACGGGATGGGACGGACTTCTCTCCGCGTCCCTACCGGCTGCGGCGCAAGGGGACTCGCCGGCCCTAAACGGCCATCTTTCTGGACCGTTGGCCCGCTGGCCTGGGGTCTGGGCCTTGGAACATCGACACCCTCAGCGCGGGTGGATAATCCCGCGCCTCCCGTTCTGGCCGGAGGCATGACGCCTGTCCTGGCGCGTTGGTCTCTCGCGGGCGGTTCCGGCGGGCGCTCTTTCGGCGGTTCCGGCGGGCGCTCTTTCGGCGGTTCCGGCGGACGCTCTTTGGGTGGTATTAGCACCTTAGGCCCCTCCAGTCTCCGCCTCTCTTCCGGCAGTGGTTTCCTTCCTTCGGTCCGGAAAGGCACCCCGGGCTTCCTCACCGGTGGCACCGGTTTAACAAGAGGCGCAGCTACTACTTCCTCGACATTTTTCTCAACTTTCCGCTCCGCTTCCGTGTTATCCTCCCTGCTCATAACAGGCGCGGCGGCGTCTTCGGCGGGAGTCTTTTTCCCGGGTTCCTCCGGCGCGGGCTCTAAAGCTGGCAGTGTCTCCGCGGCAGGAGCCGTAACAAGGGCAACCAGCTCAGGCTCGGCTGTGACTGGCGCCTCCATGGCTGGTTTCGGCTTAGTCTCTGCCGGCTTCTCCACTGGCTCTGCGGGAATGGTTGTCGCCGTCTGCTGGGGCTCCAATGTTTCTTCAGCCAGTGATGGAGTCTCCTCCTGTGCGGTTCGCACCGTCCTCCTCCTGATGATGGTGGACTTAATGCGTTGCTCCACCATACCCTGGGGATCTTTTGAGCGCAGCTCCCGGGATATTCGTTCCACATCTGCGTCTTCTAATGTGCTTTGGTGCGATTTTACAACTATACCAAGCTTCTCCAGACGAGTGATAATCTCTTTGTTATCGATTCCCAGTTCCTTGGCTAACTCGTGAACCCGCTTTTTAGACATACATCAATCCCCGTAACTGCTCAGGTAGATAGGCTGCAGGTCGAAGGTTAGCAAACATCTCCATCGGCCAACACGGCCTGCAATTTTCTGTGACCATGCAAACTTTATCCATGAACTACTTGCCTGTTGCGGTGCTATCAATGCCGGCAGACTGGTTTTCTATCAGTTTTACCGCCTCTTCTATCCAGTGAATCGCCGCTTTTTCTCCCACGCCAGGTATGGCGGACAGCATCTCTACTGGCGCCGCGGCAATCATGGCAATACTTTTCAACCCCTGGTCGTATAACCTCTCCGCCGTTACCTGGCCAACCCCGGGTATCTTCATGAGGGCGCTGTAACCCTCCTGTTCACCCTTGGCCAACGAGGATTCGCTTTTAACATCAATCTTCCATCCCGTGAGCCTGACCGCAAGCCGTACATTCTGACCGCCCTTTCCGATTGCCAGCGAAAGCTGGTCGTCCGGCACGATCACCAACATGGCATGGTGGTTGTCATCCACCATTACCCGGCTGACCTTGGCAGGCGCCAGGGTAGCGCACACATACTTGGCCTGATCTTCCGAGTAGGGTATGATGTCAATTTTTTCTCCCTTGAGCTCCTGGACAACCGCCTGCACCCGGGAACCTCTCATTCCGACACAGGCGCCCACGGGATCGACATCGCGATCCCAAGTCTTGACCGCAATTTTTGACCGCCTCCCCGGTTCGCGGGCCACAGCAACTATTTCTATCATTTTGTCGCCAATCTCCGGCACCTCCACCTCAAAGAGGGCCTTGAGAAAACCGGGATGGGTTCGGGAAACCAAAATCGGAGGACCTTTCGATATCTTCCTGATGTCGTAAATATATCCCCGTATCCTCTCCCCACGCTTGTAGTTTTCCCGCGGAATCTGCTCTGACAGGGGAATCATGGCCTCCGCCCGACCCATGTTGATAATAATGTTGCCGCCTTCAAATCTCTGGACAAACCCGTTGACCAGTTCACCCTTTTTCTCTTTGAATTCTTCATAAACATTATCCCGTTCGGCGTCCTTGACGCGCTGGATAATGATCTGTTTGGCCGTCTGAACAGCAATACGGCCAAAAGAGGCGGTTTCAATCTTCATCCCCAGACTGTCACCGGGTTCCGCTTCCTCATCCAGCTCTCTCCTGGTCTGAGTGAGCGAGATCTGTGTTTCCGGGTCCAGAACTTTATCAACCACTGTTTTAAACTGAAAGACCTCTATTTCGCCGACATCGTCATTGTAGCGCGCTTCAATCTCAACATTCTGGCCCAGCTTTTTTCGCGCCGCCGTCAACATGGCAGTCTCCAGCGCCTCGACGATAACGTCTTTATCTATCCCTCTATCCTTACCCATCTGCTCAATCAAACGCTTAAGCTCTGGTATCATACTACCCTCCACGCCTTGGACTTGCTTTTATTGCCTGATGCCATGCCGTAGTTAATGCTTTCTCAGCGATGACTAAAATTCATAAACCAGATTAGCCTTTTTCACAAAACTCCGGGGTATCTCAAAGGAGCGATCCGAAATCGACATGAGGATTTTCTTCCCTCCGTCAGCTTCAATGTAATCCAACAAAACTCCCGTAAAATTTTTCGACCCCTCGACCGGCTGATTAAGCTTCAGCTTGATCCGCGAACCCCGGTACCTGATAAAATCCTTGTCCCTGGCTAGGGGCCGGTCCAGGCCCGGGGAGGAAACCTCCAGAGTAAAGGGCCCTGCCGGCAGATCGTGAACATCCATGATATCGCCGACCTGATTGCTTATTGACGCACAATCCTCCAGGTTGACGCCTCCCTCTTTATCAATGTAGAGCCTTACCAGCCAGCGGGTCTTCATCTTAAGACAATCCAAATCCACCAGTTCCATGCCTTCTGCTTCCACAATCGGCTCAACCAGGCTTCTAATTTGCTCGTCGTAAGTCATCGTCTTTGGCAACATAATTTGTCTCGGGAAAAAAAAAGTGGGCATAAGCCCACCCGTCCACACCTTCTAATCATGACATGTACCTAACACACTGAAAAGTTTATTGCAAGAAAAAACAACTGTTTCCCACGGCAAAAATGGAGCGGGCGATGGGACTCGAACCCACGACGTCCAGCTTGGGAAGCTGACATTCTACCGCTGAATTACGCCCGCCGAATATTTATGACCGTTTTTCCTGATTGCCTTCTATATGTTATATGCTTTTTGTCAAGATTTATTTGCCTGCATCGTAAAAAGTCCCGCTACTGTCATTTACGCTTAATCCGGAGATTAATGCTTCTCGCGTGGCCGTCAAGCCCCTCCAGGCGAGCGAAACGAGCCGCCGCCGCTCCTAAAGCCGCCAGATTCTCCGGGGAAAAGTAAACGAGGCTGGTCCTTTTGATAAAATCATAAACCCCCAGAGGAGAGGAGAACCGGGCGGTCCCGCCGGTCGGCAAAATATGATTCGATCCCGCCATATAATCACCCAGCGTCTCCGGCGTGGATTCACCAAGGAAAACACAACCGGCATTGGTGACGTTCTTAAGCCAGGACTCCGGCTGCGGCAGCATTATTTCCAGGTGCTCAGGACCGTAAAGGTTGGCCAGTTCAAAGGCCTCGGCAATATCCCGGCTGATGATCACGGCTCCGTGATCTTTCAGGGCGCGCCTGGCAATATCGCCCCGAGGCAGATCGATTAGTTGCCGGGCAATCTCGTCTTCCACCCTTGCCGCAAGCGACGTATCGTCAGTGACCAGAATAGCGCAGGCCATTTCATCGTGTTCCGCCTGAGCGATCATATCCGCTGCAACTAAAGCCGCGTCGGACTTGCGATCAGCAATAATGAGAATTTCACTGGGACCGGCTATCATGTCGATAGCCACCTGGCCGAAAACCTGCTTCTTCGCCGCGGCCACATAGGCATTGCCGGGACCAACGATCTTGTCCACCGGGGGTATCGTTTCCGTTCCATAGGCCAGGGCGGCGATAGCCTGTGCGCCGCCTATTTTAAAAACCCGGTTAATTCCGGAGATGCGCGCTGCCAGGGCAACCAGCGGATTGAGCCGGCCATTGCGCAAAGGAGAGACCAGGAAGATTTCGCTGACCCCGGCTACCCGGGCCGGTATCGCGGCCATCAGAACCGAAGATGGATAGACCGCCCGTCCGCCAGGCGCATAGATACCCACCCGCTTAAGCGGGCGAGCCAGTTGACCAAGTTTAATCCCTTCTCCTTCCTGATAATGCCAGTCCTCATTGCCGAGCGCTCTGAGTTGTTGCTGGTGGTATTCGTCAATCCTCCGGGCGGCCTGTTCCAATATCTCGGCATCGACCGGAGTCACCTCCGCCGCGGCCGCCGCTAGCTCTAAGGCTGTTGCTTCGATAGCGGCAGTATCGATTGGATAACCATCGTGCAGCAGGGTATAGCGACACAGGGCGTCATCGCCCTCGGCCAGGACAGCCGCGACAATTTCCCGCGCGGTGTTCGAGATATGGTCTTCAAGTTGGACTGCTTCTCGGCGGAGAAGCTTCACGATACCTCTCAGATCAAGATCAGCGGTAAGAAACACCCTCATGGATTAATAATCCTCACTACAAAGCTGACGACTTCGTTAATAAAGGCCGAATGCGGCGTTCAAACTAAATCCCTCGTCATTCAAAACCTACGGAAAGCGCAACTCATTTTTGGTGATTTGCGCGCTTTACCTGCGAACTTTTTACAAAGCTGTCCAAAAAATTTACGTTTGTCCGATTTTCAACGAGTTTATCAAAGATGGCCCAGAAAAATCATAAGTTGTCACCCGCTGACTCTTGTTATTTCGGCCCCCAAGCCGGATAGCTTTTTCTCTATTTCCTCATAGCCCCGATCAATGTGGTAAACCCGGGATAAGGAGGTCTCGCCTTCCGCTACCAGCCCCGCCAAAATCAGGCTGGCGGAAGCGCGCAGATCGGTAGCCATAACATGAGCCCCGTTCAATCTGGTGCCCTTAACGACGGCGCTTCTTCCCTGGATGCTAATGTTGGCGCCCATTCGCAATAATTCACTGACGTGCATGAAGCGATTTTCGAATACCGTTTCGGTAATCACGCTCAAGCCGGTGCCCACCGCCATCAGGGCCATGAACTGGGCCTGCAGATCGGTGGGGAAGCCTGGATAGGGCATGGTTTTGATATCCACGTTACTGATGGTTTGGCGGCCGCAAACCCTAAGCCCGTTTTTGACTCGTGACACCTGTATCCCCGCGGCAAAAAGTTTTTCAATCAGAGCATCCAGATGCTGTTGCTGATAGTCCGCCAGGATAATATCCCCACCGGTTATCCCGGCGGCAATCATGAAAGTCCCGGCCTCGATCCGATCCGGGATCACCGCCGCCTCAACCCCGTGAAGCTTCTCCACCCCCTGAACGGTTATAAGGTCGGTGCCGGCACCGGTGATCCGGGCGCCCATGCCGTTTAATGCCTCGGCCAGATTGACTATCTCCGGCTCCCGGGCGGCATTACTGAGCCGTGATGTGCCGCTTGCGAGACAGGCGGCCATCATTATGTTTTCGGTACCGGTTACGGTAGGCAGATCAAAATGGATATCGGCGCCCCGGAGACGGGAAGCCCGGGCTTCGATGTAGCCCTCACTTAGCTCAAGTTCGGCGCCAAGTTGCTCCAGGGCTTTGATATGCAGATCCACCGGCCGGGCGCCAATGGCGCATCCTCCCGGCAGGGAAACCCTGGCCCGCCCGAACCTGGCGACCAGCGGCCCCAAAACCAAAACAGAAGCCCGCATGGTCTTGACCAGATCGTAGGGGGCTTCACAGTTGGTCAGGTCAGCGGCCTGAACCGTCACCGTCCCCTGACCCTCTATTCGAACACCCATGTTGCCCAGAAGCCTTCTGATCGTCCTTACATCCATGAGGTTAGGGACATTATGAAAGGTACACACCCCTTCCGTCAAAAGAGCAGATACTAGTAATGGCAGGGCCGCGTTCTTGGCGCCGCTGATCCTGACCTCTCCCTCCAGGCGTCGGCCGCCTTTTATTATCATTTTATCCATGAAGCTCTATACCATCCTTGCCCGGGCTACCCGCCAGTGACCGGCATAGTCCCGCCGGAAAAAAGGTTCATCGAAACCATATTCCTTAAAAAAACCAGCTACATCATCCCGCTGTCCGGCCCCAATTTCCAACAAAAGCCAGCCGCCGGGCTGGAGAAAATCAGGCGCTGCGGCAATGATTCGCTTTATTACCGCTAACCCGTCCTCGCCGCCCACCAGGGCCAAGGCTGGTTCATAGCCCTTTACCCCGATTGGTAGGGTAGGAAAATCGGCTCTTGCTATGTAGGGAGGATTGGAGACAATAATATCAAACCTGTCCTTAAGCGGGGAAAACAAATCCCCCACAAGGAACGTTATTCGCCCGCTAACCGCGTTTATCCGGGCATTTCTCCGGGCGGTATCCAAGGCCGCCGGGGAAATATCGGTGGCCGTAAGCCGGGCGTCTTTCAATTCGTGGGCCAAGGCGACCGCCAGAGCGCCGCATCCCGTGCCGAGATCGAGAATCCGGATGTCCCCTGACGACGATGCCACATTAAGGGTTTCTTCCACCAGGAGTTCCGTTTCCGGTCGCGGTATCAATACCTGGGGATTAACTTCAAAGGGGAGAGACCAGAATTCCTTGCACCCGCTGATATAGGCCACCGGCTCCCCCTGGCAGCGTCGGCGCACCCAACAGCTGAATCCTGCCTGCTCTTCCTCTGCAATCAAACGATCTGGTTGTTTAATCAGCTCCAGGCGGTCAATTTGAAGAAAATTCGCCAGCAACACCTCCACATCGAGTCTGGCGGATGGAATATGGAGCGAATGAAAGGCAAGGGCAGTGTTTTTTATTAGCTCCCTGATGTTCATTGCTTTTTGTCAATCACGCCCAGGCAGCCTTGCTGAGGGCTTCCGCCTGGTGATGGGCGATCAGCGGTTCGATGATCTCTTCTATTTCACCATTGAGAAACTGCTCCAGATTGTACAGGGTAAGACCGAGACGATGATCCGAAACCCTTCCTTGGGGAAAGTTGTAGGTCCTGATCCGTTCGCTCCGGTCTCCACTCCCTACTTGATTTTTCCTGGTCTCGGAGATCTCCGCCTGCTGCTTCCTGATCAGAGAATCAAGAAGTCTCGCCCGAAGGACCTTCATGGCCTTGGCCTTGTTTTTCAATTGTGATTTCTCGTCCTGGCAGGTAACTACCGTGTTGGTCGGCAGGTGGGTAATTCTTACCGCCGAGTCGGTGGTGTTGACGCTCTGTCCTCCATGGCCGCTGGAATGGTAAACATCGATCCGCAGCTCGTTGGGATCGATGGTTAGTTCCACCTCTTCGACTTCCGGCAGGATAGCTACCGTCACTGCCGAGGTATGGATACGGCCTTGCGCTTCGGTTATGGGTACCCGCTGAACCCGATGGACGCCGCTTTCATATTTCAGGCGGCTGAAGGCGCCCTGCCCGGAGATGAGGGCGATGATCTCCTTGTAGCCACCCATACCGCCACCCGGAGTGCAGCTCATGATCTCCGTCTTCCACTTGCGGGTATCGGCATAGCGGGCGTACATTCTAAAGAGATCCGCCGCAAAGAGGGCGGCCTCGTCACCACCGGTTCCGGCCCTGATTTCCAAAAGGACGTTCTTATCGTCATTGGGATCTCGGGGTAAAAGGAGCCTTCTTAGCTCCTGCTTCAAGGACTCAAGGCGCTCCCTGAGGGCCGGCAAATCTTCGCGGGCGATGATCCTCAGTTCCTCATCGTCTCCGTTTAAGATCTCCTGCCCCTCATCGCTCTGATTCTTGACATCCTCATATTGACGATAAACGTTAACAATGTCGTGCAGATCGGAAAGTTCTTTGGCATATTTTTGAAATAAGGCGGGCTTACTCAGAACATCCGGAACCCCGAGGAGACCCTCCAGCTCCCGGTGCCTCGTCTCGAGATCCTTCAATCGGTCAAACATTTACACTCTCGTAAAATTAGATAACAAGCCTTCAACCGGTGACAGGGTCATTTTCCTGCCTTGGATTTAACATTTTTTTTCTCGACCGGCGTTTCATTTACGGCATACTTTCTCTTGAATCTCTCTACCCGGCCCGCGGTATCCACTATCTTCTGTTTACCGGTCATGAAGGGATGGCATTGGGAACATATCTCTACCCGGATATCTTTTCTCGTCGATCTGGTATCTATCACCGTGCCGCAAACACAGGATATGGTTGTCTTGTGATACGCCGGATGAATTCCTTCTTTCATGTTGAAGCTGTCCTCCTTTGAATTTATTATCATCACCATTTACAAATCCGCCCCAAAATTTACGTTTCGCTGAGTTTTTACGAGTTCGTCAACGATGACGAGGGCATAATAACATCACTTGTTCATCGAATCAAGAAATGCCTGATTCGTGTCCATCTTTTTAACCTTGTCAATGATAAACTCCATGGCATCGGCCGGATTCATCTCCTGCAAAAGCCGTCGCAATATCCAGATCCGGTTGAGATTATGCTTCGGTATCAAGAGATCCTCCTTCCTGGTCCCGGAGCGTACCAGATCAAAGGCGGGAAATACCCGGCGGTCGGCCAGCTTGCGCTCCAGGTGGAGTTCCATGTTGCCCGTTCCCTTAAATTCCTCGAAAATAACCTCGTCCATTCTACTGCCGGTGTCAATCAAGGCAGTGGAGATGATGGTCAAACTGCCGCCGTACTCAATGTTTCTGGCCGCCCCGAAGAAGCGTTTAGGCTTGTGCAGGGCGTTGGAATCCACCCCGCCAGACAGAACCTTGCCGCTGGGCGGGACGACTGTATTATAAGCCCGGGCCAGCCTTGTTATGCTGTCTAATAATATTACTACATCCCGTTTATGCTCCACCAGCCGTTTGGCCTTTTCGATCACCATCTCAGCGACCTGCACATGCCTGGTTGCCGGTTCGTCAAAGGTGGATGAAATGACCTCTCCCTTGACGCTGCGCTGCATGTCGGTCACCTCTTCGGGACGCTCGTCAATCAGGAGGACCATCAGGATGACCTCTTTGTGATTAGCCTCGATGCTGTGAGCTATATCCTGTAGAAGAACGGTTTTGCCGGCCCGGGGAGGAGAGACGATCAGCCCCCGTTGCCCCTTGCCGATGGGGGCAAATAAATCCATGATCCTGGTTGATAAATTCTCAGGATCATATTCCAGGTTCAAGCGTTCCTCGGGATAAAGGGGTGTCAGGTTGTCAAAAAGAATCTTGTCACGCGAGACCTCGGGACCTTCGAAATTTACCTGATCTACCTTAAGCAGAGCAAAATATTTTTCCCCATCCTTGGGTGGCCGCACCTCGCCGGATACGGTATCCCCGGTTCTGAGACTGAAGCGGCGGATCTGGGAAGGAGAAATATAAATGTCATCCGGACTGGGAAGGTAATTGTAATCAACCGCCCGTAGGAATCCAAAGCCATCGGGAAGTATCTCCAACACGCCTTCGCCGGATATCAATCCGTTCTTTTCCGCCTGTGCCTGGAGAATGGCAAATATCAAGTCTTGTCGTCGCATTCCACTGGCGCCGACAACGTTTAATTCCTTAGCCAAGTTGGTTAAAGCACTTATCGGCTGCCTCTTTATCTCTCCAATATTCATAAGCCTTTTCTCAAATTAATTAATATGCTCCCCGATGGAGCTTCTTCGCCAATATCATAAATAGTCAGCGGCGGTACTGCACCGGTCAGCCCGGTGATGCCTGCTTAAGCGAGCCTGTTGCCCGCCATTGCCTGGCGACAGGCAACAGCACAACCGCCATCAAGGGGCGGTACTACAAAGCCAACTCTTTACAAAGCCGTCCCATAATCAACGGTTTTGTAATTTGTTACGAAGTCGCCAAGACTAAACCAGCCCAAATGAAGCACCAGCAGCCGTCTCCTTTAAGGGAGTCTAATTTCGCAACAGTCAAGGATCTATATCGGGTATTCAATCTTGATTCTGGAGTATCTCCGAATGGAAGGAATTTACAACTTAACCTTTCATGAATTTGGCGCTAAATTACTACAGATGAACTTCTGGTGTCAAGAAATATTTAGATTCCTGATAATTGAGTAGTTCGTAAAAGGTCTGAATTCCCCTGCCCTCGAG
>JBBIRO010000009.1:0-87051 GCA_037441775.1 Syntrophobacterales bacterium | reverse complement strand
ACCGCCCCCTTCTTACGATCCCACCGAATCCAGGCAGTACGAGATTGACGATGCCGTCAATCTCGAGGATCTGATTGCCCAGATGGCTGATTACTGATTATCGGAACCCCGGCCGCTGATTGCTGAGCGCGGCTCGCGTTAAAAACAAGTTGTTAACCATAACAATTTAAAGTATAATTAAATCAATAAGGATCGGGATCTCCCTGCATCTATTTTAACTGATGGGTAGCCAGAAGACTGGAGGAACAATAGCGACATGATATTTCTCCCACAACTGAATCCATTACGATGGTCATAAAAAGCCTGCTGGGGCGTCTCTTCCTATATTGCCGAATACGTACAGTAACCTGCCGTATTATTGTGCCATTTTGATTTGATTAGAGGCGATGATGGGGAAACAGCGCGAGTTAACCTCGACGGAGAAACTATTGGAGGTAATCCGCACTGGCGGCTCGACCATGCCATCCGGCTTGCCTGAGCCTGAGGATGCTCCAGTCATAACACCGGTAAAAGCAAGACGCGGGAAAATATTCAAAGCCCGCTTACCATCCTTCGATTACTGGCGGACTCGTGCCACCGTAGGCGTTGATATTGGCTACAATGCCCTCAGGCTGGTGAAGATAAAGGCGGACGCCAACGGCGAAAAACGGCTCATCGATTATGAGCTGGTTCCCTTCCCGCCGGGGGTAACCAAAGGCAGCAAGGAAGCAGCCGACCTGCTCAGCGCCAGTCTCAGCGCCTTCTGCGGCAGCGCCGTCAAGGTGGATATATGGACGTCCCTGTCCGCCGCCAACGTTGACGTCCGTTGTCTTTTCATCCCCCGGGTCCCCGATAAACAAATCCCGAACGCAATCTACTGGAACGCCAAGCAAGAAGGAATGTCCCTGGATGAAAGGGAACATATCTTTGATTATGAAGTACATGAGGAAATATACGATCAGTTGGCGCCAAAACTCTCCGTGATGGTTTATACGGCCCTGCGGAGTGAAGTAGAAGAGATAAAAAGATTTTTTTCGCAATGTGGTTGGCCCCTGGCCGGGGTGACCATTATCCCCTTTGCGATTCAGAATCTTCTAAGAACCAAATGGCTTAAGGCCGATGCGGATACCATCGCCAGCCTTTTCGTCGGCAATGATTTTTCACGGATAGATATCTACTCCCGGGGAAACCTGGTGCTGACCCGGGGCATCAAGGCGGGAACAAGGAGCCTGGTTGAGTCTTTTATCGAGGGCTATAATGAAAAGCGGACTCCCCCCTCCGAAGACCCAACCGGGCCGGCCCCGCTGCCTCTGGACCCGGAGGCGGCAAGAAATATTCTGGCAAACCTGTATGCCGGCCACAAGCTGATGACCGGCATACCTGCGGATTACGACCTTAAGGAGGAAGATGTTCTTTCTTTGATCTTACCTGCTCTTAATCGTCTTACCAGGCAGGTGGAGAGGACATTTGACCATTACGCGTCCATCGCAGGACAAAGCAGGGTGCAAAGGCTCTTATATTCCAGTGTTATCGGCGCTCACGAACCGCTTTTGGACTATATGAATGAGCAGCTTGGGGTGGAAGTAAGCCTGCTGGATCCGCCCCTGGCACGGCCGGATAAGATGGATTTTGACGAGGTAGGCGTTATTGAACGGGTGTCATATACGGCCGCCATCGGGCTTGCCCTGTCCGCTAATGACCATACCCCGAACATGCTTTTCACCTTCAAGGACAAGATCGAGCGGGTAAGTGTCGCCAGAATAAACAAGCTCATATTCATTTCCTTTATTTCCCTGGTTATGGTTTGTACGGTTATCTTTATCTACCTGGGCAAAACGGTTTCGGAAAGTAAAGCTTCGTTGCATAAGTTGGAGAGGGAATTCTCTCTGCTACAGCCACCGGTGGATAAAGCCATTATTTCCAAGCATGTTGCCGAGCTGGAGGTGAAAAATCGGCAAATCATGGTGTACGGAGACCGGCACCTTGGCCTCGCTACGGTAGCGGAATTGACGGCCCTGACCCCGCCGGAGGTTGCTTTGATTTCGGTCGTGGCGTCATTCCCGGACCATGCAAGCGGACCGGAAAAAGTCGAGACGAAGACCCCTCCTGTCGCCCCGGAAAAACCGGAGACCAAGATCGCTTCCGGGCAGGGCAATATCGCACTAGAGGGGATCATCGCGAGCGCCAAAAAGTCTCCGGAGGTGATCCTGGCCGAATATGCCCTGCGATTGGATAAATCACCCCTCTTCAGCCAGGCGGCAATTCAGAAAAGTACCCTGGAGACCGTGGGAGGGAAGAAGATTTTGCATTTTACTGTCCAAGTTAAATTTGAATAATGCCAATGGGGCGACTGACTTGAATATTCCACGACAAAGCTTAATATACCTTTTGTTTTGCCTTTTCGGGATTCTCATATATGTATTCGCCGGGTTGCTGCCCCTCTCGGGAACGGCTCGCAAAAATGAAGGCAAAATAGACCTTTTGAAAAAACGGATTGACGTCCAGCAGGTGGCCCTGCCCCTGTTCCAGGACTTGCAGAAAAGACTTAACGTCAAGGCTTCGCAGAGTCTTCCTTTTCCGGCGCCGGCCAAAATACCCCGGGACGAGATCGGCAAGGTAAAGCAGACTATCCAGGAGATGGCGCAGAAAAATAACCTTACGGCCGTCCTGATTGCTCCGGACATGGACGCCTTGGTCAAGGAAACGACCAGAATTGCGGTGGTAACGGAACTCAAGGGAGATTTGTTTGATTTTCGTAACTTCCTCATAGCCATAAATGGATTGCCCTATGTAACCAGGACTGCGGAGATGCAAATCAGGCAAACCACGCTGGGGACGGTTTTTATGCTAAAAGTTAATATCGAGGTGAGTTGATCGGCCATGCCTAAGCAGACAAACAGTCAAAAAGTGATCTTCGCCATCCTGACGATAGTCGTCATTTATGCCGTTTATGATCTGGCGCTTGCCCCCACCAAAACGAAGGTTGTCCCACCGAAGGTCGAAACGGGGAACGAGCAGGAGATTAAAGAGTTGGTATTCGCTACCGCGGCTAAGTTGAAACAGACGACTACGCCAGCAAAATATGACTACTTGATCGGCCGGGCGGAAGCGCGATGGGGGAAAAACCCCTTTATCGAACGGGTTAAATACAACAACTGGGTATTTAGCCGGGCGGCCGCAGGGGCGGCGAAGAAGCCACAGTTTGTTTATAGCGGTTTTCTTGAATTATGGGGTAAAAAAATAGCGATTATCAATAACATGGAATATAATATCAATGAATCCTTGGAGAACGAAGGGTATATCTTAAGGCAGATCTTCCCCGACAAGATAATCATCGAAGACAAGGCAAATAAGCATAGGTTTGAAGTGTCTCTGCAAGAGTGAAGTGCATCTGCAGGAGGGAGGAAGGTAGGAAGGGAGGTATAACCATGAAGAGGACATTTTTCCCGCAGAAGTATTTATGTCTGTGGCCTGCTCTGACGCTTGTACTGCTGATCATTTCCTGTGGTCCGGCAAAACAGGCCGTGAAGGATCCATTTTTCGAAAAATGGGAGGCCCTCGCCAGCGAATCAAAAGGGCACTCCCCGGTGCAACGGCTCAGGGAGATCCAACTCCCCGAGATCAAGCTGCCCGAGGAAACCTCCCCCAGGCCGCTGCCCACGGTCAGTGTAAACCTCAAGATGCGTCAAGCCGAGGTTAAGGCAGTCTTACGCTCGCTGGCCCGCATCGGTGGCATACACCTCCTGATTAATAACGAGATCAAGGGGGAGATCACCTTCGACTTCAAGGAAATCCCCTGGGACCAGGTGTTTATAGGGATCCTGCGCAGCCAGGGTCTTACCTATCTCTGGGAGGGGGAAATAATCCGGGTAATGACCATCGAAGAAATGGAGCGGGATCTCCGCATCGCGGCGGCCAAGGAGAAGCGGCTGGCACAGCAGCAGGCGGTCCGGCTTATTGAACCCTTGCTTACGGTGATGGTGAATGTGGATTATGCGGATGCCAAGCTCCTCAGGGAAAACATCCAGGAGTTCATAACTAAAGATGCGGCAGGGAAGGCCAGGGGCTCCGTACGGGTGGATGAACATACCAACTCCCTCATCATCCAGGCCGGCCGCGATGATATCAAGCGGATCATTCCCCTGATTGAGAAGATAGACAAGCCCGCGTATCAGATTCTGATCAAGGCCAACATCATTGAAACCACGAAAGATACGGCCCGCAACCTGGGCATCCAGTGGGGCGGGATTTATGGTCAGAAGATAGGCGATCAGGGTTTGTGGGTAACCCCCGGCGGGACGGGCGGGGTAGGCGCCACCATTCCCCCCGGTACGGCCTTTTCCGGCGGGTATAACCCTACTTCCGGCGCAATGGGAATCGGCGGACAGGGTTTCGGCGTAAACTTGCCCGGCGCCGCTGTGACGGCGGGCGCGACGGGATCCTTGGGTCTGATGTTCGGCTCCATCGGGGCTAATATCCTGGAGGTCCAGCTTAACGCCCTGCAGAAAGATGGGAAGCTCAACATCCTTTCATCTCCCTCCATCACCACTCTCGATAATCAGAAGGCCTTCACCGAAAACGGGGAGCGGATCCCCTTTATTACCACGGACAAGGATGGGGGCCGGTCAGTGCAATTTCAGGATGCCGTCTTAAGGCTCGAGATCACCCCCCATGTTATTGACGGCAGGAACCTGAAGATGAAAATCCTGGTAAAAAAGGACGAGGTGGATCGTACCCGCACGGTGGAGGGCAATCCCTTCATCATCAAGAAGCTCACCGAGACCACCCTGATCGTGAATGATGGAGAAACGATCGTCATCTCCGGCCTGACGAAACACAAGCGGGATGATTCCGAGACGGGAATTCCCTTTTTAATGACAGTCCCTTTGTTCCAGTGGTTGTTCAAAAGTCAGGGCAGGCATCACACGATGGAGGAGGTGCTGATTTTCATCACCCCTTCGATCCTGCCGCCCCGGACAGTTGCTTTATCGCCACCGCCGGCTAAGCAATGAATGCTTGTAACTACTCAGGCATTCTGAATACAAGAGTCCGAATAAGAAACAAGGCATTTCTCCATTAACCTGCTGACGACTTTTCAGACACGAAAAGCCTGGTCGGGTGTATTTCTCATTTTGAACGTAGTTACGAATGCTTAATGCTCTAACTTCGGATGTGCTTCGATGAAATATTTCACGATATTGGATTTGAAAAGAGAGCCCTTTTCTAATTCACCGGAACCTGATTTCTTTTATCTTTCGGAAAATCACTGGGGATGCCTGCAAAAGCTCGAACTGGCGATCAGGGTAAAGCGCGGGCTGAACGTGGTTCTGGGAGAGGTGGGAACCGGGAAGACCACCCTCTGTCGTCAGCTCCTCATCAAACTGGCAAAATTTAATGAGCAGGTCGACCAATTTGAGACCCAGTTGATCCTGGATCCCGATTTCAGCACTCCCCGCGAATTTTTGCAGACCGTGGCACAGGGATTCGGCATAGCCTTTGGGGAAGAGACGGAAACGGAGTGGCATCTGAAGGAAAGAATCAAGAACTTTCTCTTTCAAAAGGGGCTGGAAGAAGGGAAAATCATCGTTTTGATCATTGACGAAGGGCAGAAGCTCCCGCCTTTTTGTCTGGAAAAACTGCGGGAGTTCTTGAACTATGAAACCAACGAATTTAAGCTGCTCCAGATAGTTATCTTTGCCCAGAAAGAATTTCAAAAACTCCTCGAAGACCATAGTAATTTTGCCGATCGGATCAATCAACTGCTATATTTAGATCCCTTAAGCTTTCGTGAGACAAAAAATTTGATAAATCACCGGCTGGCGGTGGCCGCGGCCGGAGAAACCATTCCATCGTTCTTCAATTTGCGAGCCTACTGGACAATCTGGCTCAAATCAAGGGGATACCCGCGCCGGATTATCACCCTGTGCCATCAGATAATGCTGGCGATGATTGTCTCGAACCAGAAGAAGGCGGCGCCCTCTATCATCAAGGCCAGCGCCGCGCATCTGCCGGTCCGTAAGACCAGGAAGTTTCCCTTGATTCCCGTTGCCATCACCGGGTTCCTTTTTGCCCTTATCCTGGCAGGCTATAGCCTGGGCTTTAATTACCAATATCTAAGGGAATATCTGTCGGGGTTAACAGGCTCAAAATCTCCGGTTGCCACGGTGACGGCGCCGCAACCCGAGAGTTTGCTTTCCCCAACGATCACCAACGTAACCGCCCCCAAGGCCGAAACAGCAGTCTCCGCCATATCGCCGGGGATTGCCGGCAACAGCGCGCCAGAGGCTGCCGCAACCACTCAGCAGGCAAAGGAGATGCCCAAAATTTTGGGCCAGGTGACCATCTCCCGGCATAGCACCTTGTCGGAAGTGATTCAGCAGATTTACGGGGTTTACACCAAGCGTCGCTTGCAGACACTGGCGGAGCACAATCCACTGATAACAGACGTCAACGCCGTCAGGTCCGGGATGAAGATAATAATTCCGGCCATAATTAGCGAGACGGCCCCTCCCCGGGACAAGCCATACCTGGTGGAGGTAACGAGTAACAATAACCTGGATGAAGCCTATAGTCAGTTGCTTAAATTACCGGACAATGTGCCGCCCTTGCGCTTGTTTGCCTATTGGAACAGCAATCGTGGAGTCGTCTTTGCGCTCCACATGAAAGAGACTTTCTATGATGAATTATCGGCATCCAAATCAATAGAGAGGTTGCCTCGACAGTTATCCGCCCGGTCCCGGGTAATTGATAAATGGGATAGCGACACGGTGTTTTATACCGCCTTTTGAATTGAGCGCAAAATAAAATGATGATCAAGAAAAAACTCGGCGAAATGCTCCTGGAGGGGAAGCTCCTGACGGAAGAACAACTGAACCAGGCCCTGGCGGAACAGAAGCAAAGCGGCCTCAAGCTGGGCCAATACCTCATCAAGGCCAACGTTATCAGGGAACAGGAACTTGTTCATCTGCTCAGCCGTCAACTGAAGATCGACAGTTTTTCCCCCGATAAGTATCCCCTCGACATCTATCTGAGCCGTCTGATTCCGATAGAATTTGCCCAGAAAAACCTCGTTTGCCCCTTGAGAAGGAAGGGGCGGTTGCTTACCGTGGCCTTGACCGACCCCCTTGACATTTCCACCCTCGATACCCTGGAAATGATGACCAATGCGGAAGTCGAGCCGGTGGTCGCCTCCGAGCGGGATATTAATCAACTTATCAATAGCATTTATGGCGCCCAGGCCGGACTTTCCAGCCTCATGGACGCGGTGGAGATCGAGACCCAACCTGAAACTGACAAGCCCCAGGACGAGGTGGCGGAAGATGTCACGGTTTCGTCCCTGGAGGACCTGGCCGGAGAGGCGCCGGTAATCCGCCTGGTGAACTCGATCTTTGCCCAGGCGATCCGCGAGGGGGCCAGCGACGTCCATATCAGCCCGCAGCAGAATAACGTGCAGGTGCGCTTCCGGATAGACGGCAAGCTCCATGACGTCCCCTCGCCCCCCAAATCCCTTTTTTTGCCCATTGTGGCACGGATTAAGATCCTGGCTAATATGGACATCACCTTGGCCCGGATGCCGCAGGACGGACGTTTTACCCTGCGAATGGAAAAAAAAGAGATTAATGTCCGGGTCTCCACAATACCCACCATCTTCGGAGAGAACATGGTCTTAAGGCTCCTCAACATGAGCGCCGCCATCTATACCTTGGACAGGCTGGGTATGGCGTCAATAGATATGGAAAAGATCAACAGCGTTATCCGCAAGCCCTACGGCCTGATCCTGAGTACCGGTCCCACGGGCAGCGGCAAGAGCACGAGTCTTTATTCCATATTGGCGGAACTCAATAGTCCCGATAGCAATATCATCACCCTGGAAGACCCGGTGGAGTACCGAATCGAACGGGTCCGGCAGGTCCAGTTGAACAGACGGGCCGGAATGACCTTCGCCGACGGACTCCGCTCCATCCTCCGCCAGGATCCCGATATCATCATGGTCGGGGAAATCCGGGACGCCGAGACGGCCGGAATCAGCGTGCAGGCGGGCATGACGGGCCATCGCGTCTTGAGTACGCTGCACACCAACGATGCGGCGGGCGCGGTGGTGCGGCTGATTGACATGGGGATCGAGCCGTTTTTGGTGGCCTCGGTCCTTTTGACCTCCTTTGCCCAGCGCCTGGTCCGGACCATCTGTCCTTACTGCTATGAATCCTACCGCCCGCCGGAGGCCGCCCTCCAGGTCTGGGGACTGGATAAAGTGGAGCAGCCTGATTTTAAAAGGGGGAAGGGTTGTTATCAATGTTTCTATACCGGTTACAAGGGACGAACCGGCATCTTCGAGGTCCTGATCAACGATGACGAGGTGCAGGAGATGATTCTAAAGGCTAAATCGGCGCGCGAGATTTCCCAGGCCGCGGCCGCGAGGGGGAAACTCAGAACCTTGAAAGATGACGCGGCCGATAAGGTTGTGCGGGGAATTACCACCCTGGAAGAGGCCGCTTCGGCTGTGATGGTTTAGGAGGAGACGATGCCCGTTTTTTCCTACGAGGCGATAAACAAAAACGGTTTAACCGTGAAAGGCTCAGTAGAGGCCGATTCTTCCGAAGCGGCGGAAAATATGCTGGGCGAACGAGGGTACGTCCCGACCAGGATAACGGCCGGCAAGGACGCGGCTTATTCCGGCTACAGCTCGGAGGGCGGCGGCATACTGGCCCGGCTCAGGGCGATGATGAACACCTTCAAGGCGAGCGAACTTATTATCTTCACCAAGCAGTTCCGCTCAATGATGAAGGCCGGCGTGCCCATCATCAGACTGCTTCAGGTCCTGGAGGCCCAGACCCCGAACCCCGCCATCCGCAATGCCATCACCCGGATGGTCGCCGACATCAGACAAGGAGGGACCCTTTTTGATGCGATTGAAAAGCATCCACAGATATTTTCCCCGCTGTACGTAAGCATGATTAAGGCCGGCGAGATAAGCGGCACAGTGCCGGAGGTGTTGCAACGACTGACCTATATCATCGAACACGAGGCCAAAATTAAATCGGATATGAAGGCGGCCCTGCAATATCCGCTTACCGTTTTAATTGCGCTGGGGGTGGCGTTCATCGTCCTTTTGACCTTTGTCATCCCCAAATTTGCCCAGATATTTATCGCCGCCGGCCTGGATCTGCCCCTCCCGACCCAGATAGCCGTGCTGATGTACAACTTTTTGAAAAACTACTGGGCCTTGCTGTTGGGGGTGATATTTGCGACCATCTTTGTCTTAAGGGGCTTTTTCCGGACCGCCGGCGGCCGACTTACCCTCGATAACCTGCTGTTGAAGATCCCGTTGCTGGGCCCCCTCTTCCTGAAGGCGGCCCTGTCCCGGTTTGCCAGCATTATGGCGATCCTGTATGCCAGCGGAGTCCATGTGATGACTTCGATGGAAATAGTTTCCGCGACCATCGGCAACAGGGCCATCTCGAATCAACTGGATCAAGTGCGCGAGCGGATCAGGGAAGGTCAGGGTATTGCCCAGCCTCTGCGCTCGGCCAAACACTTTACTCCCATGGTGGTTGACATGATTGCCATCGGCGAGGAATCGGGAAACATTGAAGAAATGCTGCGGGAGATAACAGCCCATTATGACGATGAGGTTGCTTACGAGGTGAAAACCCTTTCCGACGCGGTAGGACCGATCCTGATGGTGGGGCTTGCGGTCGTAGTGGGTTTCTTTGCCCTGGCTATTTTCCTGCCCATGTGGGATATGACCAAGATGGTGAAGTAGCCGGCAACAAAACCTATGAAAAATCGTAAAATCCCCCTCAGCCTCTATATTCTGGTCCCCCTGATCTTCGGCGGCATTTCCCTGATCAGCGCTCTGGTCTCCCACTATTTAACAATATACTACCTAAAAGGCGCCCCCGGCTCTCAACTGGTTTTTTTCTTAGGGATCGTCGCCCTGTTGCTTATTACCCTGGCCTGTAGTTTTCTCGTTCTTTCGCAGGTAATCAAGCCCGTTATGAAGTTTGTAAAAGACAGCGAAAAATTGCCGATCATGCCCCCGTCGGCGGAAGAATTCCCGGGGCGGGCCAAGGCAAGACCCGAATATTACGCGCAGGTATTTGCGCAGGTGACGGATCTCTTAGGCAAGGTGGAGGCCCGCGAGCTCTTTCCCCGGATCATAGGCCAAAGCCAGGTGATGCGCCACCTCTTCGGCCAGATGCTGAAGGTCGCCCCTACTGATACGACCGTGCTGATTACGGGAGAAAGCGGCACGGGAAAGGAGCTGGTGGCCGAGGCGCTGCACGAGCACAGCTTGCGCAAAGAGGGGGCGTTAATCAAGATCAACTGTGTGGCGATTCCGGAAGGGCTCCTGGAGAGCGAACTCTTCGGCCATGAAAGGGGGGCCTTTACCGGGGCGGTGGCGCAGAAGAAGGGCAAATTCGAGCTGGCCCATGGCGGGACGATCTTTCTCGACGAAATTGGCGATATGCCGCTTCCAACCCAGGCCAAACTTTTGCGGGTCCTGCAGGAAAAAGAAATTGAGCGCGTCGGCGGCGTCCGGTCGCTGCGGGTGGATGTGCGTTTTATCGCCGCCACGAACAGGGACATAGAAGAGCTGGTAAGAAAGGGGCAGTTCCGGGAGGACCTTTTTTTCCGGCTGAACGTGTTCCCCCTGGCGGTTCCCCCGCTGCGGGCCAGACGGGAGGATATTTTGCTGCTCTGTCAGCGCTTTCTTGCCGGCCACGCGGCGACGGAGATTGCCCCCCGTGCCCTGCAATGGCTTTTGGGCCATTCTTGGCCGGGCAACGTGCGGGAATTGAAGAACGTGATCGAACGGGCGGCGGTGCTGGCCGATAGGGGGGTGATCGAATACTTTCATCTGCCCGCCGGGATTAACCCGGATTGGAGCGGGCCGGAAGCTGCCCTGGGAGCCGGGGCGAACCTTGATGAACGTCTTCGTGCCCTGGAGAGGGGTTTGATTATTGAAGCCCTCAATCGCGCAGGCGGGGTGCAGGCGCGGGCGGCCGACCTTCTTGGGGTAAACCAGCGGAGCCTCTGGCACCGCGTCAAGAAACTGGGAATTGATGTATCCTCCCTGAAAAAGCCGCCTGATCCCTGACCCAGGTCAGCCATGGCCCCTTGAGCTGGCGCGGGCAACTCTTAAATCAATGCCGCCGCTAACGCGCCCTGCAAGAAACTCCATATTTTGGAGATAATTCTCCATTATTTCGTCCCCGCAAAGCTTGACGGCCTCGTAAAAAGTCACCGACCCCGTCACCCCGGCGAATCCCGGATCGGCGCCTGCCCCGGACGCGATCCGGCGTCCGGGACAGGCGCCGGGGTCCAGAGCAGCTTGAAAATACTGGATTCCGTGTCAAGCACGGAATGACAAAAGGAAACAAAATCGACTTTTTACGAGCCAGCAGGATGGTCAAAGTAAACCAGCCCCGCAATTTCAGACGCGATTTGGGCAATGTGGGGCCGGGCCTGAAGCGGCCTTGTGCCCAGCCTGCGGGCATTATTTCAGGCCTTCGCCTCCCGAATTTTATTTAATGAACGGCTGATGGATATTTGGCACTATATTTGCTGTAGTTATACCCGTACCGGCGCAGGAATTGAGGCGCCGACAGATCAATCGAAGCTGTTTAACCAAAAACAATTAGGAGGATTAGTAAAATGAAAAAAAACGTTTTAAGGAATGAAAGAGGTTTTACGCTGATCGAGATCATCGCCGTCCTGGTCATCCTGGGCATTTTGGCGGCCGTTGCGGTGCCGAAGTACCTGGATCTGCAGACGGAGGCCAAGACAAAGGCCGCCCAGGGGCAGGTGGCGGAAATCAAATCCACACTCAACTTGGCGTACGCGAAGTATTTTATGGCAAATAGCGCTGCGCCAGCATCGGCCGCTGACGTTATTACTGAAGCAGGGTGGACTTCAGGGACCGAAACTTCGGTCGGAACAGCTCCAGACGTTTGGACTTTTACCGTTACAGGTGCAGCCAATGCTGCCACAATTTCAGTGACGAAGCGTGGGGCTGATACGGCTTACGCCGCATCGGGTACGTGGAATTTACCGTAACGGGGAATTAAGGTGACACCATACTTGATGAACTCGTAAAAAGTGAAATTAAAGGAACATCATACTTAATCCGGGAAAACGGGAAGGTTTAATGCCTTCCCGTTTTTTTGCGGGCGCCATGAACATCGTCAGTGGGCGAAGGGAGAAATACCCTAAACCAAAAGGTGAAAAAATCACTGCTGCACTGTGGGCAACATGCCGATGGCGTCTTTGTTGCCCGGATTCGTCAGGGCTACGGCGAGGTCGTCGAAAAACACGTTGTTGGAAACACTGCCGCCGTAGGCGTGCAAGCCAAGCTCCGGCCGGTCGGCGCTATAGGTTGTGGTTAAGTAGCGATTCGTCCGCAGGAGTGTATTGGCCTCCCTTGCCTCCGTTGCCGGATCGGCAACTACCACATCCCACTGGACCAGGGTAAACCTGTCACTCTGGGGCGTGGTCGCGCCAAATGGCGGCCAGTAAACCTGTTCCCGGGGGTTCCCCAACCGGTTGTCGTCCGTTGCCACATTGTTGCCGGTGCCGTTAGCGGCGTGGGAGCCGTAATAAACCCGGATATCGTTCACCCGGGTATTCACCGGGAATTTGGCGGTGGGGGCATCCTGCGCAGTGAGTATCTTCTCATCTATGCGCGCCAGCAGAGTTGACCAGGCGGCAAAGGGGTTCGAGGCGCCGAAACTCACGTTGTCAATGTGCCAGACCCTTTCATCATTACCGGAAAATCTCGGGTCTATCCTGAACCTGATCTTTACGTTGTCTGTTAAAAAAGGCGAGGGCGGGTTGATTACTATTTCCTTCCTGGTCCAGGGCTCTAGAATCTCGTCCTGGTCGTAAGACGCCAGCGCCGACCAGGTGCTGCCGTTATTGGTAGAGATTTCCACATAAGCGCGGCCGAAATTCGTAGCGCTGCTGCGGATCTTAAGGTAATGTTCAAAGGACAACGTCGCCGGGCTGGTGGGAGCAAGGTTCACCACACCTTTGAGCGTCAGGATGTTTTTTGCGTCCGCGGGCGTATTGTCCGCCTGCCGCCAATACCTGTTTCCGCCCACATTCAATAACACCCATTTCGTGGTTTTTGGCACGCTCCAGTTCGCGCAGGCATTCTCCGGGGAAACGGGCGCCGGCAGGCAGGCCTGCATATCATCGGTGAACAGACGCGCGTCAAGCACGCCCGAGCTCGCGCTCAGTTTTTTATAGGCCAGCAATTTCTTCTGCTGGCCCAGCGGGGTGTCCTCCCAGAGGGTGATATAGAAATCATTGACCGTATTGGCCAGATTGTTCGGAATGCCGTCACCGCTGGACTTGGTGTTGTCCGAGCTGCGGACGAAGGACAGGTTGAAGCCTTCCATGTTTGCGTCCGCAGTGGAGGGCAGACGGAAGGACATACCCGCGAGAAAATAACCCGTGGTGCTTTTCACCTTCACCTGGGCTAAGTAGCTCAGGAACTGGTTCTGCGCGAGCCAGGCGTCCCTGAGGAAATCGCTGTGTCCGATAACGGCCCGGGCCGCGTCGGCGGAGCTTTGCACGGCGGTAACCTTCAGCGCCTGTTCCGTATTGTCAATGGCAAAATTCCCCCAGGATGAACCGGGGGGTTTCATCTGCCAGTTGATGAGGTCGGTCACGTTCTCAAAAAGACCGGAGGCCTGATCGTCCACCGTGGCCGCAATCGGGCCGCGATAGATTATTCTTCTTTTGGTCTCCATCAAGCCGCTTCCGAGCGCTCCGGTGGAATGCCGCTCCAGGTACTTCAGCAGGGTGATGTTCGTGTTGGCATTGACGCTCACCGGATTGCTAAACTCCGCCTGAGGATTCTGCAATAGCGTAATGAACCGCAATTCGTTCCCGATCCGCTTCCGGTAGGAATAAACCATCATGTTCCCGTCAATCCGGAAGGTGCCCCGCAGGGGGGGAAAGGCATCGGCGCCGGAACCAAGGACAATAGTGCCTCCGCGGCTAAAGGTTTGCGCTGCGCCAGAGGAAACGGCGACGGGCAGGACGGTGGTGCCGGCGGAAATCGCCGGCCAGGCCCCGGTCTTGACAAAGACGACCTCAGCGCCGGCGCGGGTAAAGCTGGTATAATCGCTAATCGCACCGGCAACGGAAATCTTCCCGGAGGACGGAATGACCCGTTCCGGGGGAAACCCACCCAATATCTCGGTCGCAAGCTGGTTTCCCGGGGGTGACGTCTGGGTCTTGGTCCGGTAAAAATAAGGGTAGGTCTCCAGCTTGAAACTGCCCTGGGCGTCCGCCAGGACAAAGGTCTGTTCGTGCATGTTTCGTATTGTGTCATCCCTTTGGGTCTCGTTGGCAGTGATAAACCGGCTCCCCAGCCAGCGATGCCCCGCCTCGGCGAGATAAGTCGCCCGCTGGGAATAATTTGCGCCTGTCTGAGACATATAAGAGGTGGAGGTAATTGAAACGAGGGCCGCCCCCAGGGTCGAAAAGGCCACCATCGTCAGAATCAGGCCCACGAGGATCATCCCCCGCGCCTCGGCCGGGTGGTTCGCGCCTCCCGGAGCGCGCGATTTTAGCTTATCGATCTCAAAACTTGACTGGCACATTGTATGTCCCCGTATTCCTTGGATTTATCTCGGATGTGAAAGTCAGCGTCCCGATTCCGCTGTCGGCCCGGTTGATAACCAGCGTCACCTTGATCCGCGCAAGCAGACTTGCCGGCTCGGATGGCGTCCAGGTGCAGTTTGTTGACTGTCCGTATTTGCAATAGGCTATGGAGAAACTGTTCACATTATTTATCAGCGTATCCCCCGTGATTTGGTTGGGCAGGGTCGTCCCGTCAAGCATCTTTATTTCTTTATTTATGCCGCCGCCCACCAACGCCACTGAACGAAACCCATCTACGTGTTCATAGGTCAAGGAGCTGGAGGAGTTATTATAGGTATTGGTTACATTGTAGATTTCCTGAAATTCCCGGCTCAGGCGGGAGATGGCCAGCACCGCCTTCTGCGCCGTGGGGGCATTTTCCTTGGCAAAAAGATAGCCCTTCACGCCGGTGACAAGCCCCATCCCGGCCACCGCCGACAATATCCCCACCAAGAGCAACACGATAATTATTTCCAGCAGGGTAAAACCCTTGTTATTTTTCATAACTACTCCGTAAAAAGCCCAACTACGCGCTGATCGCCTTTTTTCAGGGTCAGTTTCAGGCCCCGGCAGTCAGCAGCGCACGCCGTTTCCTCATTCGCGCTTGAGAAGGCGATATACCTGGTATTGGCGCTTTCCACATAGGCACCGTAATTAGTTTGTATCCAGGTCATCAGGGACTGAATGTTCAAGGTGCCCAGATTGATACGCTGTTTGTATTCCACCACAATATTCTCCATCGCCATGTCTAATTCATTGCGCTCCGCAACCATCACGACAGGATTCGCGCTTCTGGTCATGCTTGCCCCCAGAAAAGCGACCAGGATCGCCCCGAGGATGCCGGCGATGACAATGGTAACGATGAGTTCCAGCAGGCTAAAACCCCTGTTATTTTTTAAAAGCGGCAAATTCATGGGATAAACCCCGTGTTTTTGGTGATCGTGATGGTTTCCGTTTCCCCCGCGAAAGACAGGGTTATCGTTCTGTTCACGCTTTGGAGAGTCGTCCCCGCCTGATCGGTACAGGGCCTGCCAATACTGTCAAAGGCTACCGTAATCGGCGTTTCTGTCAGTATCGTCATCCCCGGGGTTTTGCTCGCTAAATTTACCTCTTGGCCATCCTCGCCCACCAGGGTCCACTTTTTAGCTGTATCGCCGTCGTAGAAAAGGGAATAAGTGGTGGCATTTCCGAAAATGAGGCCATAAACGGAACTGGTATTCATGGAACGAGTCTGGGCGTAACGCAGATGGGTTCGGATCACATCCGCCTGGGATTTCAGGCTGAAGGTGGAAGTGGAAGTTGCCCGGGAGACGACTATGGCGCCGATAATCCCGATGATCAAGACCACCGCTATGACCTCAAGCATGGTAAAGCCCCCCATATGGGCGTGGGCAGTCTTTTCCAGGCCGTTTCCGCTCCTTGCGGACCAATCGGTCTTTTGGGCCGCCAGCAGAAGCAACAGGCCCATCATGGCATTAGTCACGATTAAACCAAGGGTAATGGCCAAGGGTATGTTCAGGAATATCTGGGTGAAAACCCCGTTTATCAAGGTAAGGACGATAAAAAAAAGTATGCCTGGTTTCACCGCCCTCAGGGCCTGGGCTCCCTCTCTGCCCAAAGAAAATCCCAAGGCCAGAAATAACAGCGAATTTAACAAGGCAATCCATGGTTGAAACTTGAGCCACCCGGTCATGGCGGCCGCGGCATCGACAAAACCGGCCATGAGTACCGCCCCCAGGACGAGATAAAAAACGCCGGTGAGGAAAAAATAAAAGGAGCATTCGGCGCCGCTGATCTTTCGGGCAAAGCGCAGGGATTTGAAGTCGTCCTGTAATCCGGTCAAAAAAAGGCGGATGGACGACCCGGCGGCAACCGGTTCCACCCCGGCGAGACGCGCCATCACCTTCCGGGTAAAATCGGCAGGGGGGGGCAGTGGTGCGCTTTCCTTAATGATCTCGATGATCTGTGAGTATTTCTCTTCCATTTGGCAATCAAATCTATTTTTGTCTTTTGCAAACATATACAATCGCCGCCTTAAAAAAGTCACAAGACACATAACCCGCGCAAACACTTTTATCAATCCCCTCCCGCCATCGCTTTTTTTAGATTTTCGAGCCCCCGATAGACCCGCATCTTTACGGCGCTCAAGGAAAAACCTGTTGTCGCAGCGATTTCCTCGAAGGAGAGCCCCTGGTAAAATCTGAGAATAACTGCCTCCCGCTGGTCCAGGGGAAGTTGTTGCAGGGCGGCGACAAGTTTTTGCGTCCGTTCGTCGCCAAGGAGGATTTTTTCGGGGCACTCTTCGGGGGTGTAAAGTTCCTGCGCTGCCGGCGTAGCCGATAAACTTCTTTCCCGCTTTTGCTTTTTACAGTGGTTTCTGATGATATTCAGGGCGATAGTGTAGAGCCAGGGGAAAAATCGTCGGTCCTGCCGGAATTTTTTCAGGTTCAGATAGGCCTGGATGAAGGACTCCTGGGCTAGGTCCACAGCTTCATCGTAACTTCCCGTCATCCGGTAGGCCAGATTGAATATTTGGGTACGGTAGGCATCAACCAAAAGGGCATAGGCCTCGCGTTCCCCCTTCAGGACGCGGATAACTGCGGCCATCTCCTCAACTGGTTCCATATGATATTTACATTCCCACGGGGTACGCCTTAAGCTCCGCGCCGTGATTGCTGGATGGTCTTTTTTTGGCCATCCGGTAAAATTACCACAATGGGGGCTTTACCGGCTTTTTTCCACGCCGTCAATTATTATAAATATTGACCATCGGGGGAATAAAATGTAATTTATCCCGAAGCGAGGCCTGATGCTATCACGAGAGGAATAATTAATTCAGCCTGTTTACTGTGGCAAGACCAAGACAAGACTTTCTCGGATAGGTCTTTCCCCGGCCCAAAAGCAGCTTAGGCCATTCTAAGTGCGCCCTGAGCATCAAAGGCAAATGAACAGTGGAATCTTTGTTTTACATATCCTCGGACTATCTCATCTTTTTTCAAGGGATATCGCTTATCATCCTGGCCGCTGCCTCTTTGCCGCTCATACGACAGGAGCGCCAGGATATGCCCTGGGGCTTTATCGCCCTTTATGCCCTGTTTTACGGCTTGGGCTACCTCTTAGCCCTGAACGTCTTGATCTTCGATTCTTCTTTAATCATTAAAACAGTCCCGCTTTTTTTTGTTGTTGGTGGTTTCTTATTTCTTGGCGAATTTACCCGCCGGGCAATTCGGCTTCCCTCTGGCCGCCGGCCCGGACGGTGGCTTTTGCTGTTGCCCTTTACGGCGATTATTCTTTCCACAGCCGTTAGTAGATCGGCTGTAGACGTGGCGATTCACGATTTTCTCGGCGCCATGGTTGCGATAGGCGCGGCCGGCGCCTTTTGGCAAGCCGGCCTGAAGACAAAAAAGCCCGAGCGGTTCTGGATGATTGCCGCAGGTCTTCTTTTCCTTTTTCAGGGGCTTCTTTTTGTCTTTCATTTTTTGTCCAGCCTTATTGGCGGGGCGCCACCGTCTTTTCCCCTCTTGCCCCTCTTGCCACCCCAGCCGCAGAACAATTTTACTCTGGTGTATCTATTCATCAGCGGCCTTTCCACCCTGGGAATCGCCTTTTTCTTCTCCCGGCTGGCCATCGAACGGCTCGAAGTTTACCTGATCTCCGCCTATCTTAACCGCAAGTCAAAATACTACTTCTACACCTCCCTTGCCCTGCTTGTGTTCATTATCGTAGGCGGCTGGTTTTTGACCAATTATACGGGCGGCTTTTTTCTGAAAGAAAAAATTTCGAGCGTCCGGCTCGACGCCGATTTGATGTCGGATCATCTGGGAGGCGTACTGAGTGCCGTCAACCAGGGGGTAATGCTTTTGGCCAATATTACCTCAATTAAAAAAGCCCTAAACGAACAAGATGACCGCGCACTCGCGCAGGTTACCGACGATCTGTTCACCGCCCAGTCGAATTTTCGTCTGGAAACATGCCTCCTGGCGGATTCCCGGGGGCGGGTCATTGCCTCTGCGGATTTGCGTCCTGATAGAATCATCAGCCAAGTGGATACCAGTTTGCCTTTTTTTGCTGACGCCATATCGGGATTTCGGAGCTATTACATAACTTTCGACCAGAAGAAGGAAGCCCCCATCTATTGGACGGCATTCCCCGTGCGATGCCTGAATGGAGAGATCGGCGGCGGCGTTATTATGGCAAAGAACATCGAAACGGCGGAATTTTTCCTTAAAAAACATCGCTACGCTTTCCATCTCAGCCCGGAGGGGATCATCATGCTGACCAGCCATCCGATTTTGCGGCGGATGCCCCTGTGGCCCCTTACACCGGAGGTCAAAGAGAGAATCCAAAATAGCCCGGAGTACGGATTCACTCCCGGGGAGGCGCTGCTATCCGCAAGACCCCAGGGCAAAATCGTGACCTACAACGGCTACCCCCATCTTCTGGTTAACAGTTTCCATCAGTGGCCCATTTATATCATGACTCCAATCGACGAGATCGTTCTGGCCCGCCTGGCAACTATCCTCTTGCTGTTTTTGCTGGTTGCAGTCACGCTGGTCTTTTTTATCGACAGTCAGCGGTTGCTGGCCGCCAGCGCTCAACTGCTCGGGGCCGAAAAACGCTTCCAGCTCATATTCCAGAATGTGCCCGCGGCAATATTCATCCTGGATGGAGCCGACGGCAAGATCCTCTCGGAAAACAGCTTCGTTTATCAGTGGCTTGGTTATTCCCCGCAGGAGCTAAGGGAAATGACCATGGCGGAAATCATGAGCAATCCACCAGGGCCGCAGAAACAACGCTCTTATCGAAAAAAAGATGGCGCAACAGTTGAGGTGGAAGAGGTAACTGCGGCCATCACCATTGATGACCGGGCAAATCAGCTTCTCATTGCTCATGATATAACGGAGCAGAAAAAATACGAAGAGACTCTCAAACACCTCTCTTTGGTGGACGGTTTGACCGGTATCGCCAACCGGAGGAACTTTGATGAGTTCTTCAGCCGCCAGTGGAAACTTGCCATTCGCGAAGGGACCACCCTTTCTTTAATCATGGGAGACATCGATTTCTTCAAGCGTTATAACGACGCGCTGGGCCACCAGGCCGGAGACAACTGCCTCATCCAGGTAGCCGTCGCGATACAGGACGCCATAAGACGCCCGCTTGATATGGTTGCCCGCTATGGCGGCGAGGAGTTCATCGTGGTCATGCCGGATACGGATCAGGAAGGCGCCATGAATGTGGCGCTGGAAATCCGAAGGCGCATTAAGATGCTCGCCCTGCCCCACCCGGATTCTACTGTCGGCGCTTATGTTACCATGAGCATAGGAGTGACATCGGTGACGCCGAGAACAGGAATGGAGCCTGGAAACTTGATCGCTGCCGCCGATCATGCCCTCTATCGGGCAAAAATTGGCGGCAGAGACCGGATAGAATACATGAACCCACGGTAAATAAGGAGAACGTTACAGCAGTGTGCAACTATAATTACGAAACAAGACAGACCCATATCATTTAGTGAGGCCAAAAAATAATGACCAAGCCAATTTTAACCTTGTGGACGGAAGCTAAGATCAACGAGGACGAAACAAAAACTTTGAGAAAGCCCTCCCTGGAGACGGCAATCCCCTTCTCCGACGAGGACCGGAGGGACATATGTACGCTGCGGGATTCATTTTTGGAACTGGATGACGCACTGGGTCTGGCGGCGCCGCAAATTGGGATCAACAAGAGAATAATCGCCTTTAGAACCAAGGGCTTAGACGACCGGAACTGGTCCAAGGAACCTGATTCTTACGCGATTCTAGTTAATCCCCGAATCACTCAGGCCAGGGGGGAATTGGAAATACAGACCGAAGGCTGCCTGTCCTGCCCGGAGATCCAGGTGGAGATACCCCGGTTTCCGGAAATCAAGCTGCGGGCCTATGATGACGCCGGTAAAAAGATCAACAAAAGCTATCAGGGTTTTCTCGCACGGGTAGTGCAGCATGAACTGGATCATCTGGAGGGACGCCTGATCATTGACTACGGAGGCAACATGTATTTTCCCCGAAAATATCAGAGTTTTTTTGAGCAGTATGTTAACTGGGCAAACCAGAGGAACTCATAAAAGAATACGCACGCCACAGCGGCGCATCCATGTTCCCATTTAGGCCGTAAGCCTTTGCCCTGCCTTTGTGCGGCCCGGGACAAAAAAACGAGATAGTTAAACAACCGGAGTCAGTCAATGAACAACGAAAAGAAAATCGTTATTTATACCAGCATCGCCCATTTCTATAACCATTTTTTTGAACTCATTTTTCCTGCTTTAGCCATCCCTCTTACCCTCTCTCTCAACATGAGCCTTGCCGAAGTTCTGCCCATCAGCTTCCTGATGTACCTCCTTTTGGGTATGGGAGCCTTGCCTTGGGGCATGATATCGGATCGTTTCGGCCACAGGCGTTGTCTGGTCACCTTTTTTATCGGTTCCGGGGTTGGGTCGATTATAACCTCCTTTGCTACAACCGCCACCACCATTTTCTTTTCCCTGGCAATAATTGGAATTTTCATCAGCAGTTATCATCCTGCGGGATTGGCCCTGTTATCCCGGGGGGTAAGGGAACGCGGCCGGGCGATGGGCATTAATGGAGCGGCCGGCAGCGCGGGCATCGCCATGGCGCCCCTGATGGCCGGGCTTTTCAACTGGCTCGTCGGCTGGCGAATGATTTATCTCATTGCCGGAATCGTCTCTGTTTCCCTGGGGCTGCTTTTGGGAATTACCAAAATAGACGAAACCCCGGTCCATGGTCAGGATGTCTCCATTGCCCAAGCCAAGAGCGGCGTCCATATCAAAACCCTGCTGGCGCTGGCTTTTGTGCTCATCATGAGCGGCATTGTCTATCGGATGAATACGCTGGTTTTGCCCGCCTACCTGGAATTGAGGGCCCCATTTCTGTGGGACTGTTTTCGCGGCTTAAACTTCGCCCAGGTCGCGGGCGCAACCACCCTGGCAGCAACTATCCTGGCTACGTTCATCTACGCCGTTGGCATTTTCGGCCAGTATTTCGGCGGCTGGATATCAGACAAGTTCAAGCTTGCCCATGTTTACCTGGCCTTTACCTTAATTGGCCTGCCCTCGCTTCTGGCAATGGCGTTTTTGACGGATATCCCGCTGGTTGTGGCCGCCTCTTTTTACATCTTCTTCGCTTTAGGAATGCAGCCGGTGGAAAATACCCTGGTTGCAAAACTTACTCCCAGTCAATTTAGAAGCACCGGCTACGGCATCAAATTCAGCCTCACCTTCGGCGTGGGGGCAATGGCGGTATATATTGCGGGCTGGATCAAGGGGATGTGGAAATTGGAAATGGTATATGTTTTTTCAGCGATGGTGATTGTGTTTATGGCATTGGGGATAGTTAACCTCATCAGGTGCACTAAAAGCCAGGAAACAAAACAGTAGGAATGGCCAAAAGGAGGTTTACAATTGAAACTACTTGAAATTAATAAGCAAACATGCACGCAGGATGGCCGATGTGCGGCCTCCTGTCCGGCGGCGCTGATCGCACATGCTCCGGGCGAGTATCCCAGCCCCATTGCCGGCGCTGATGCATTGTGCATCCGTTGCGGCCATTGTGTAGTGGTTTGCCCTACGGCAAGCCTTACCCACCGGGAAATGCCGGTGGAAAAATGTCCTCCTGTCCGCAAAGACCTCCTGTTGTCCGCGGAGAGCTGCGAGCATTTCCTGCGGTCGCGCCGCTCAATCAGGGCCTATAAAAAACAGACCGTGCCCAGGGAAACCATCCAGCAGCTCATTGAACTGGCCCGCTACGCCCCGACCGGCCGCAACTCCCAATGTGTCGAGTGGCTGGTTTTAACCGACCGGGAGGAACTCCATCGGCTTTCCGCGATCGTGGCGGACTGGATGAAATGGATGCGGGATAATATGACTGAATACGCCCTGGCCATGAATATGGACCGGGCATTGGCCGGCTGGGAATCAGGCCGGGACGTATTTCTGCGCCAGGCCCCAGTTTTGATCGTCGCCTATGCCCATAAGGACAACCGGATGGCTCCGGCGGCCGCTATCATTGCCCTGACCTATCTCGAACTGGCCGCCCCTACCCTGGGCTTAGGCGGATGTTGGGCCGGCTATTTTATGGCGGCGGCTAATTTCTTCCCTCCTCTGGGGGAGGCCCTCCAACTGCCGCCCGGCCATCAGTGCTTTGGCGGCCTGATGCTTGGCTATCCAAAATTCAACTACGAGCGGCTGCCGCTGCGCCTTTCCCCCCGGATTACCTGGCGCTAGGTTATGACGACAGTGTGGAAAGTCCGCCTTCCCCTCGCTTAGAGGTCGTGAATTATGCCCTTGACCCAAAAACGCCAGGGACGCAAGGCGTCGGCTCCGGCATAAGCGACTCCTATCCGCGGACCGGCCATTATTTGATCCGGTGGGGGTTGCAGGCCTCGATCCTCGATCCAGATTTGCGGCCCCTGGAGACTGGCGCCGTTTAATTTACCGTCTATGCCCATTGCCCGGGTCAAATTTCCCGGTCCCACCGTTAATGAGCCGGCAAATTTACCGCGACGCCGCATCATGACTTCGAGACCGTCTGTTGGTTCAACAGCCCGGATCAGTATGGCCTCGGGAATCTGGGGGCCATTGGTCACAACATTGAGCAGCCAGTGGATTCCGTAGCAGCGGTAAACGTACGCTACGCCGCCGGAGGCATACATGATTTCCGTGCGGCGGGTGCGGCGCTCCCCATAGGCATGACAGGCCCGGTCCAAAGTGCCACCGTAGGCTTCCGTTTCCCGGATGATCCCTCCGGTGATTTCCCCCTCGATCATCGTAAAGAGATGCATCCCCAGCAACTCCCGGCTGATGCGCTCAACATCAGGACGGGCATAAAATTGCTCCGGCAGCTTATTGCCGCTCCGACAATTCATCTGGTCTCTCCCGCCCCCCGCTTACGTAAAACAACCCCCGCCGGGTCTTTCTCATTTAAAAGATTTAGAGTAGCTGTAGAGATCGATGCGCTGGACATATCCTTCCTACTTGGTTTCCCGGACCATTATGCCCTCCAGAATCTCGGCTGCATCCTGAACCAATAGCGGGCAGAGATTTTTTAAGAGGCCGCTGTCTATCGCTTTGGCGTAACCATCAGCGCTGCTGATGTCGCAGTTGAGCAACTTACGGCAGGTGACTTCACCCCGGCGCCGGCGGAAGTTGGCCAAGAGCTCCTGGGTCAGGGCATAGACGCGATCCCGGGCCTTGGGATTTTTTGCATCAAGCGGGCCGTACTTCAAGCCCAGCACCATTGTTGCGCCGGTGAGGGCGCCGCAAACCTCTCCGGTACGTCCCAGGCCGCCGCCAAACGCGGAGCCTAATTTTACGGTGGCATCAAACGTTAAACCCAACGACGGCCCATAGCTGGTGATGATTGCCTGGCAACAGTTCATTCCTTCTTTTATGGCCTTAACCGCAGCGGCTGTTTGTTCGCTCATGTTAATCTCCTTTTTTTATGGAATAACGTTAGTTTGCTGTCAATTTCCCGTCCCGGCCGCTTTCTTCAGCCGGTCCCAAATCATCATATCCAGGCCGTCCGTCGCCGGATAGGGTTCGGCGATTATTAAATCCATCCCCCTGTTGTCCAGGTCGCGAAAGATCTCAAAGAGGCGGCGGGCAACCGTCCGGGAGCTGCTGCCGGCGTGGACGACCAGACAGTCTTCGTAGCTCGATTCTTGCCGGAAGGTAATTACAGCAATCTTTTTTCCCTTCGCCGCTTGCGCAATCAACTGGCGGATATCGTGTCGAAAATTTTCCCCTTCAACCAGAATGAACCGGGTGCGGGGGGCGTAATGGCGATATTTCATGCCCGGGGATTTAGGCCGCACGCTTTTTCCCCCGCCTAAAGCAAGCGGACCGATCGCAGCTTCAATATCCTGTGCCGTTATTGCTCCCGGCCTGAGAATCCGCGGGGGTCCGGAGGTAAAATCAACCACGGTTGATTCCATGCCAATGGCCGTTTTCCCGCCGTCGATGATCAAATCGATTAGCCCTGCCAGGTCTTCCATGACATGCCTGGCCTGGGTGGGACTGGGACGGGAAGAAAGGTTCGCCGAAGGAGCAACAAGCGGAGTTCCCGCTGCCCGGATGAGGGCAAGGGCAATGGGATTGTCCGGCATCCGGATGGCAACCGTGGAGAGGCCGGCGGATACTTCGGGCGGCAGATGCTCCCTCCGATCCAAAACCAGCGTCAGGGGACCCGGCCAGAATCGCGCACACAAGACGCCTGCCTCCGGGGGCAGCAGACGCACCAATGAATTGATTTTTGCCAAATCGGCAATGTGGACAATCAAGGGGTTGTCAACCGGCCGGCCCTTGACGGCATAGATCCGTTTAACCGCCTCCGGGTTGAAGGCATCAGCCCCCAGGCCATAGACGGTTTCGGTGGGGAAGGCCACCAGCCCTCCCCGTTTGATCACCGCCGCCGCCTGGGCGATTTTTTCCGGCTCGATGGCCGTTTTTTTTATTCTAAGAAGAAGCGTCATTACTTTTATTGTAAGCACTTAAACCAGGATAGGCGGCAGGATTTGAAAACGAAGAAACGCGCCCCGCAAGACCATGACGCGATAGCCGGGGCGAACAGTTATTCGCCCCGGCCCGCGTCTTAAGGGGTTTTATCTCGCCTTGATTAAGTTCACCCTTCAAAGGCTGAAAGTCTCAACAAGCTGAGCCGTTATCTCTTTAATGTAGCAGGCAGAGTTTTGGAATCCCCAGCGCCTATCGGGGCACTCAGTGCTTGAAGTGCCTTCGGCCCGTGAAGATCATTGCCATATTATGCTCGTCGGCGGCCTGGATGACCTCGGCGTCCCTTAGCGACTCTCCCGGCTCGATGACCGCCGTAATCCCCGCTTCGGCCGCCATGTCCAGCCCGTCGCGGAAGGGGAAGAAGGCATCGGAGGCCAAAACACAGCCCCGGGTGGGCAGGAGAGATTTCATCCGGGCGATCCGCACCGAATCCACCCGGCTCATCTGGCCCGCGCCAACTCCGACGAGTTGTTCCTTGCCGGCAATTACTATGGCGTTAGACTTGACGTGTTTCACCACCCGCCAGGCAAAATCCAGCGCGGCATACTCGGCCTCGGTGGGCTTTCTTTTAGTGACCACCTTGGCCTCTCTGATATCGAAGCTATCGCTATCCCGATCCTGCAGCAGAATCCCGCCTCCTACCCGGCGCAGATCAAAACCACCCGCAAGGGCCGCCTGATTGCCGGGAATGGCAAGCAGTCGCACATTCTGCTTGGTCTGCAGGATCGCCAGGGCCTCCGCGCTAAATTCCGGGGCAACGATTACCTCGAGGAAGGTCTTGACCAGCTCTTCCGCTGCGGCCCGGTCAACCGGCCGGTTAAATGCCACGATGCCGCCAAAGGCGGAAACGGGATCGGTAGCCATGGCCTTGACATAGGCTGCGGCCACGTCATCGGATACCGCGGCGCCGCAGGGATTGGCGTGCTTGATAATAACCGCCCCGGGCCGGGTGAAATCGCAGATCATCTGCCAGGCGGCGTCCGCATCCATGATGTTGTTGTACGACAATTCCTTGCCCTGGAGCTGCCGGGCTGCGGCAATGGAGAGAGAAGGCGGGGTCAACTCCCGGAAAAAGGCCGCCCGCTGATGGGGATTTTCCCCGTAACGCAGGTCCTGAGCCTTGGTGAACTGCATACTGATCGTGGCCGGAAAAAGGCCGGCTTCGGTTCCGGCGGCATCGTAGCGGCCCAGGTAATTGGAAATTGCCCCGTCGTAGCGGGCGGTAAGCTGGAACACCTTCACGGCCAGGCTGTAATTGGTGGTCTCGCTGATCCTCCCGCCGCCCGCGGCCAACTCCGCTGCGATAACGCCATAGTCGGCCGGGTCGGTGACGACGGTAACGAAGCGGTAGTTCTTAGCCGCCGCTCGGAGCATCGTTGGCCCGCCGATGTCGATATTTTCAATGGCGTGCGCCAGGGTTACCCCGGGTTTGGCCACGGTCTCTTCAAAGCGATAGAGGTTGATGACCACCATGTCGATGAGCCCTATCCTGTGTTCAAAAAGCGATTTAAGATGATCATCCTTGTCCCGCTCGGCAAGAATACCGCCATGAATGGCCGGGTGGAGCGTCTTGAGACGGCCGTCCATCATCTCCGGAAAGCCGGTGTAGTCCGATACGTCCACCACCTCGATGCCGTTTTGGCGCAAGTGGGTAGCCGTGCCGCCAGTGGAGAGGATCTCCACCCCGTACTTTTTTAGTTCCTTCGCAAATTCAGCTATTCCCGCCTTGTCGGTTACGCTGATCAAAGCCCTTTTAATTGTATTGGTTTTCATTTTTTTTCCTTTCAATATGACGTTTACGATTTGCTCATCATTCAAAATCATCGGGGAGCATGTCCTATAAGCTTTTCCATGTGGCGGATGCGTTTTTCAATAAGAGAAGCGCATCCGATATCCCGACGATGATCGACCCCGCCGCGGACGGCCCCGGCCGCATCCTCGGCGATCCTCTCCGCCTCTGCCAGCGTTGCGGCAATCCCAACCAGGCCCACCGCCCGGGAGCTGGTCAAATATAGACCGTCGTCCCTCTGATCCACCGCCGAGAAATACAATCTTGCCTGACCAGTGTCGCCGATAACGATCCGCCGGTCATCGCCTGAAACCGACGGGGCTTTCGCATCATCGGCCAGACCGTAATTTTTCGGCACCAGATACTTGCATACGGTGGCCTTATTTTCCCATATGACCTCCATCTTCTCCAGCGTGCCTTCGATTATGGCCCGGCAAACGTCAACAATGTCAGTCTTAAGCAGGGGCAGAACGTTCATCGCCTCCGGATCACCGAAGCGGGCGTTGTACTCCAGCAAGCGCACCCCGTCTTTAGTAACCATGAACCCGCCGTACATGATTCCCCGGTAATACTCTCCGGTTTCCTGGTAGAGGGCCGCCGCCACCCTTGTGGTAATGGCCAGCCCCTCGGCGCTCTCGGAGCCGGTTAAAAAGGGCAGAGAGTGGTCGGCCATTGAATATGAACCCATTCCCCCCGTATTTGGCCCGGTATCATCGGCAAAGCGGCGCTTGTGATCCTGTACGGCGGGCATCGCCAGGACATGGCGGCCGTCGCAGAAGCACTGGAGAGAAAATTCTTCGCCGTCAAGCTTCTCTTCTATTATCAACCGGGGGTGCCGGGATAAAATCTGCCGACAGGCCGCTATGGCCTCCTGCCGGCTGTGAAAATGTTCCCCCTGTACCAAAACCCCCTTGCCGCCGGTCAATCCATCCGGTTTGATCACCACCTCAGGGATAGAGTCAAGAAATTCCGCCACCCCCGTCATATCGGTGAAAACCCGGTATTTGATGTTGCCCGGTATCTCATATTTCGCAAGCAAATCCCGGGTAAAGGATTTGGAGGTTTCCAGCCGGGCCAGGGTCCTGCTGGGGCCGACGGCCGGGATGCCGTCCTCCCTTAAGGCATCAACCACGCCGTTATTAAGCGGCTCTTCCGGCCCAACCAGGGCGAAATCCACCCGTGAAGCCCGGGCAAAGGCCGTGATGGCAGCGATATCCGCGTAGTCGCCCAGCTTTACAGCTTCCGCGATAGCGGCGATGCCGGGGTTTTTTGCCTTCATGCAGGCAAAAAGGCGCGGGCTGCGCTTTGATCTCATTATCGCTTCGGCCAAGGCGTGCTCCCTGGCCCCGTTGCCGATTAATAATATCCTGGTCATGTCGAACGCTCCTTGCCGCTCAGTCGCTGCTTTAAATAGCTGAAAAGAACCCTGCCGTCAATCAAAAGGGAACCAATCCTTTTGAGGTATTGACAAGGGGAGGTTTTTTCATTAAGGAAGCGCTATGAAGCGGCAAAAGGTCATAAAAACGTAAGTTTTAGAATGACCCCGGGAAAAAGGCCGGTTATGCAGGCCGGCCTTTTATGGAAGGCTTTCGCATTGACTTATGCGACTCCCGGCCGGGCGCAATGCCCGCGACTGCGCCGGCAACTTCCGGCAGCGAGGGATGCAGCGCAACGTAAGCCGGCATTTCTCTCCCCTCGCGGAAGGCGATAAAGGGGAGGCGTATCTAAATGTTCGTGATATCGACTATTATCACCTTTACCCAACCCTCTCCCCTCAAGGGAGAGGCTGCCTTTGCGACTTTTTACAAAACCGTCAAAGGTTACTCTTGGGGGGCGCTCTGGTGCCATTGGCAAGTCAGATTACCCGACTGGGACTTAGCCCCAGCTTGAAATGCCGGAAAATTATGGGGACTTGATACCCTCACATTGATTAAGGAGCTGATATAGTGAAAGAGATTGCGGCAATAGGTGGCGCGTCAGGATTCGGCAATTTTCATGGCAGCATGGTAGATATGATTCTGGCATCAGGCGCAATGGTGCAGTTCGTGCTGGTACTCTTGCTGATTTTTTCCATAGTTTCCTGGGCGATAATTTTCATGAAATATTTCCAGTTCAGAGCGGTAAGGAGGGAAAACGCATCTTTCCAGGCAACATACGCAAGAAATACGCGGATTGCGGACATGTTTCCTTTGGCAAAAAAATATCGCCATTCCAGCCTGGCCGAAGTATTCATCTCGGGGTACGGCGAGCTTCTGAAAATGGCAAAGATGGGGAAGGATACCGCTGCCAAGGATGCGCCTGAGGCGGCCCCGCCTCTTTTTGAGCTCCGGACGATTGATCAGTTGGAACGGGCCATGAACCGTGCGGCCGATACCGAAACAACCAAGCTGGAAAAGGCTTTGAGCTTCCTGGCCACCACCGGAAGCGCCTGCCCTTTCATCGGGCTTTTTGGCACCGTCTGGGGAATCATGAACACCTTCCAGAATATCGGCGCCCGCGGTTCGGCGACGCTTGCCGTGGTAGCTCCCGGAATATCGGAAGCCCTCATCGCCACCGCGGCCGGACTGGCGGCCGCCATCCCGGCGGTTATCTTCTATAATTACTATCTGAACTACGTAAAAAGTATTTCCCTCGAGATGGATAATTTTACCTCCGAGTTTTTAAACATTGTCGAACGCCACCAGGCGAGGAAATGATGACGCATGAGAAGACTTGGCCGGAATAGATTTAACGAAAGAAGGGCGATTGCGGAAATAAATGTCACTCCGCTGGTGGATGTGGTATTGGTTCTGCTGATAATTTTTATCGTTACCGCCCCCATGCTCCAGATGGGAATCGATGTGGACTTGCCCCGCGTAAAGTCCAAAAGCATTGATGTCCATGAGGAAAAGCTGATTTTGACGATTAACCGGCAACAGGAAATATTTATTGACCGCGAAACAACCTCTCTGCCGGCGTTGAGGGAGACATTGGAGAAGGTATTCAATCGCCGGATAGATCGCGAAGTGTACATGCGGGCCGACAAGAACATCCCTTACGGTTTCGTGGTACAGGTAATGGCTGAGGTAAGAAAGGCGGGCGTTGATAAACTGGGCATGATTACCGACCCGCCGGAGGGTTCGAAGTAATGCCGACCGACACTTTACAAAGCCGAGCCGGGATGGGAATGGGTCCTGTACTCTTGGCATCCGTCCTCCTGCACCTGCTTTTTCTCTACCTGGCCTTCAGCGTATCATTCACCAAGGAAAAGCCGAGGTGGACCTTTGGCCCGATTCATACAGTGGAGCTGGTCAGCCTGGCCAGCGTTTCAGCGGTCCATAACGTTCAAAAGACAGGCGGCAGAAGCTTCATGCCGGAGACGCTTGCTCGGCATCCGGCAATTTCCCTTCGCAAACCAATCGATTTGACGCCGACGGAACCATTGAGGCGCATTGAGATCACCCGAAAGGATGCCGGTCAGCTTCCAAAGATTTCCGACGAATTTAGAGCCAGAGCAATGGCGCCTGCCCAGCCATCCGCATCGTCTGCCCTGTCCGCGCCGGCAGCCAGCGTCCCGGCCAGAGATGAAAGTAAAAAGGCGGAGGGCAAAGCAGAGCCCTCCGCAGGTCCCACTGTGACCGATGCCGAAATGAGCGCCTTAATGCAGGCCTACTATACCCAGATATGGAAGGCTATCAAGGGACATTGGACGATCAGCCCCCTGCATGTACCCAAAGGCAATATTTCGGCAACGCTGATAGTTAAGCTGGCCGCCAACGGCTCGGTTATGGAGTCGTCGTTTGAGGACAGATCAGGTAACAATCAGTTCGATGAATCGGCCGTCCGGGCGATAAAAAAGGCTTCCCCCTTCCCGCCCCTGCCGGAATGGGTCAAGGGCGGAATTGAGATCGGCATCCGGTTTCACTCCGCAGACTTGATGAAGCGGTAGGAGGCGCGGGGACAGATTTGCGATAAAAGGAGACTATTGGTAATGGATACGAGAGATAACAGAACCATACAAAAATTCAAAGGTACCGCTTCCGCGATAATCATCGCCGCGGCAATAATTTTATTGGCGGGCGTCTCGGAGGGGTTGGCCAACAGGGTTTACATCGATATCGATTCGCCGACCTTTCAACGGATACCGCTTGCCATTTCCGAATTTCAAAGGCAGGGCCAGGAGCGGCTGCCTTCGGATGAAATGATAGGATGGTTCCCAAAAGAACTCTCGCGACTGCTCAGCATCACCGGTATATTCAACATTCAGGGAAAGACGCCGCTAGTCGATGATCGCAGCCGAGCCACGTTAGACTTAACCAGATTCACCGAATGGCGCTTAATCGGCGCCGAATATCTGATTAATGGCCGTCTCCAGCAGCTCGGGCCGGAGTTGAGCGTCGAGTTGCGCCTTTATGACTTAATCAAGGGAGAGCTCCTGGTGGGCAAGCGCTATACCGGCAACCCGGAGGACCGCAAAATCATGGTGCAGCGCTTCGCAAGCGAGGTGCTGGCCAATTTCACCGGAGACGGCAGCGTTTATGATTCCAAAATCGCCTTTGTCGGCAGAAAAGGGAAGACCTCAGCAATCAACGTCATTAACTTCGACGGTACGAATCTGTCCCGGATCATCGAAGTCCCTTCGCTTCTCCTGGCGCTCAAATGGTCAACCGACGGGACTACCATAGCCTTTACCTCTTATCAGCAGGACAATCCCGACCTGTACTTTCGTTCCCTGGTCGGCGCCGGGACAACCAGGAAAATAATGGGGTTTCGGGGAATAAATCTGCCGGGGAGCTGGTCGCCGGACGGCAAAAAGCTGCTTATAACCTTAAGTATCGACGGCAACGAAGAAATTTACAGCATGAACATCGACGACTTGCAGCTAACGCGCCTGACCAATCATTTTGCAATTGACGTCTCGCCTTGCTACTCGCCGGACGGCAAGCAAATCGCCTTTGTTTCGAACCGGGCGGGATCGCCGCAGATATATGTCATGAATGCCGACGGCAGTAACATCAGAAGACTGACCTTCGACGGCAACTATAACACCTCTCCCTCCTGGTCGCCCAAGGGCGGTAAAATCGCCTATGAAGGCATGACTGGCGGCCGCTTCCAAATCTTCGTCGTCGACGAAGACGGATTCAACCCCATCCAGCTTACGCAGGTGGGCGAAAACGAGAGTCCAACCTGGTCGCCCGACGGCAAATATATTGCCTTTACGTCAAAAAAAGATGGCAAGGCCGGGATTGTCGTTATGAATGCCAATGGAACAAATCAGCGAATCCTTTACGATGGCACGGATAATTACCTTTCTCCCTCCTGGTCGCCACGTCTGAAATGAGTTTGCGCTTGTTGAACTGAGATTCCCTGCCGGCCTGTTCAACCTGAATACTGGAACCAATCGCCCCCGGTTTGACCGATCCCGATTAAGCACGGATAAGCCAAGGACTAACAAGATATGAATGACACTCTTAAAAAAGCATTTGCAGACAAATGGCAACCTACGGTCGAGGAAGCCCTTGACCTCTACGAACTGCCCGAGGAAGATTTTCTCGATCTTCTTTCCGCCGCTCACCGGGTCAGACTCAAACATAAGGGCACAAAGGTGAATCTTTGTTCCATCGTCAACGCTAAATCGGGCCGATGTTCGGAGGACTGCAAATTTTGCGCCCAGTCGTCCCATTACCCAACCACCATTTCCGCCTATCCACTTTTGCCGGAAGAATCTATAGTCGCCGCCGCCCGTAAGGCACACCAGGACGGGGCCGGCGAGTTCGGGATTGTCACCAGCGGCAAGGGGGTAAAAAACAGGGAAGAACTTGCAACAATCAAGAGGGCGATCAGCAGGATAAAAGAGGAGGCCATTATACCTTGCGCCTCGCTGGGTATTCTCGGAGCGGATATTCTGGCTGAATTAAAAGGCTCTGGCCTGAGGAAATATCATCACAATCTCGAAACATCGCGCAATTTTTTTCCCCGCATCTGCAGCACCCATGATTATCAGGAGGACGTAAACACTGTTAAGATCGCTAAGGATATGGGGTTTTACGTCTGTTGCGGCGGCATCTTCGGGCTTGGTGAAAGCCGCCAGGATCGGATCGAGCTGGCCTTGACGTTAGCCGAGCTGAACGTGGATTCCGTCCCGATGAACTTTCTCAATCCGATAATGAGCACTCCGTTGGAAAACATCAGTCGCCTGGCGCCGCGGGAAATATTGAAAACAGTCGCCATTTACCGCCTGATATTGAAGGACAAGGATATCATCATCTGCGGCGGCAGAATGGTTAACCTGCGGGAAACACACCCCCTGCTGCTTTTGGCGGGCGCGAACGGCCTTATGACGGGAAACTATCTTACCACCCAGGGGAGAAACCCCGAAGACGATCGCCAACTAATTATCGACCTGGGACTGGAACTTCCCTGAAATGATCGAGCACGATTTTTTCCGTCAAGCTATCAATAACCTGAGCTCTCAGGGTCAAAGGCGGTTCCTGCAGCCCGTAGTGCAGCTTCCCGGGGGAAGGATCGCCAGCGGCGACAGGCTTTTATTAAATCTTTCCAGTAATGACTATTTGGGCCTCTCCCAACGGCCGGAGCTCAAAGAAGCGGTGATCGCAGCAACCAGCCGCTATGGTGTCGGAGCCGGGGCATCCCGCTTGATTTGTGGCAACCATGAGCTATACGAACAATTGGAAGAGAGAATCGCCCGTTTCAAGAAAACAGCAGCCGCTGTCGTGTTTGCTTCCGGCTACATGGCAAATGTAGGTGTAATTTCGGCGGTCGTCGCCAAGGGTGATTGCATATTTTCCGATGAGCTCAACCACGCCAGCATCATCGACGGCATCCGGATGTCGCGCGGGCAGCTGTTCGTCTATCGGCATAAAGATATGGACCATCTGGAAGAGTTGCTGGCCGCCGCGCCTAAGGAAGGCAAGGCGATAATTGTCACCGACAGTGTATTCAGTATGGACGGCGATCTGGCTCCTTTGCAGAAGTTGGTTCTGCTTAGAAAAAAATACGGCTGCCTGCTGATTGTTGATGAAGCCCACGCCACGGGAGTCTTGGGGAGCTCGGGCGGCGGTCTGGCCCAGCATTTAGAGCTGGGCGGCGAAATTGATTTAACCGTGGGAACATTCAGCAAAGCCCTGGGCAGCATCGGTGGATTTGTGGCCGGAAGCACTGATCTGGTTGATTTTTTGGTCAACAGCGCCCGCAGCTTGATCTTCAGCACCGCCCTCCCCCCGGCGATACTGGCGGCCAATCTGGCGGCAATTGATCTGGCGGAAAATTGCTCCCAGCTTAGAGACAAGCTCTTTGACAACACCCACAATCTGCTTCATAACCTGCGCAAGATGGGGTTTCTGATCGGGCCTACCGAAACGGCGATTATTCCCTTGATGATGGGGGAAACGGGAAGGGCAGTTGCACTGGCGGCGGCGCTCTTAAAAGAGGGGATACTGGTTAAACCGATCCGACCGCCAACCGTACCCAAAGGAACCGCCAGGATAAGAATCACGGCATCGGCTGCCCACAGTCCTCTGGACATAGAATCGGCGCTGGCAGCCTTCGTCAAGGTTGGAATATGAACGCAAGCACTGAAATATTACGACAACTGGATAAAAAACATATCTGGCACCCCTTTACCCAGATGCAGGACTGGCGGCAGATGGATTTTCTGGTTATCGAAAAAGCCAAGGGGTCATATCTGTACGATACCGATGGTAACAGGTACCTCGATGGGGTATCATCGCTGTGGGTAAACGTTCATGGTCATCGCAAAAGGGAACTGGATCGGGCAATAAAAAGACAACTCAACCGGGTAGCCCATTCTACCTTTCTGGGACTTTCCAACGTGCCGGCGATTGAGTTGGCCCACGATCTGATGGAGATCGCGCCCGCCGGCCTCAGCAAGATTTTCTACTCGGACAATGGTTCTACGGCCGTGGAAATAGCATTGAAAATGGCCTTTCAATATTGGCAGTTGCAGGGGAAGAAGAAGCCGGGGTTTGTAACCTTCAGCAATGCCTATCACGGCGACACCGTCGGAGCGGTAAGCCTGGGCGGCATAGATTTGTTCCATCAGATATTTCATCCCCTCCTTTTTCCGACCTATCGCGCCCACAGTCCCTATTGTTACCGCTGTCCGATAGAAAAAACCTTCCCCGGCTGCCGGTTGGCCTGTCTATCCCGGCTGGAGCAATTGCTTGCGGAAAAATCGGATGAAATCGCCGCGGTCATCCTGGAGCCGGAAGTGCAGGGCGCCGCCGGGATGATAACCCAACCGCCGGGCTTTGTCCGCCGGGTCAGGGAAATTTGCGACACCCATCAGACCCTCTTGATTTTTGACGAGGTGGCAACCGGTTTCGGCCGCACCGGCAAGATGTTCGCCACCGAGCATTCCGGGGTCTCGCCGGATTTGATGGCCCTGGCCAAGGGAATTACCGGGGGATACCTGCCACTGGCCGCCACTTTGGTCGGAGAGAAGATATTCGAGGCTTTTCTGGGAGAATACGAACAGACGAAAACCTTCTTTCATGGCCATACCTATACGGCCAACCCGCTGGCCTGCGAGGTGGCCCGGGAAAACATCAGACTCATGCGGGAAAACGACTTTTTTGACCGCCTCGCCCAACTCACCGGATTAATGGCGGAAGGCCTGGAATGTATCCGCCGGCTGGACATTGTCGGCGAAATAAGACAAAAGGGACTAATGGCGGGAATCGAGCTTGTTGCCGACCAGAGTCGCCGGACCGATATTCCCCTTAAGGAGCAGGCGGGGATAAAGGTAATATTGGAGGCCCGTAAACTGGGAGCAATCTTAAGGCCGCTGGGAAATGTGATTGTGCTGATGCCGCCGTTGGCAATCACTTTCAGGGAGCTGAAAAAACTTTTAGATATCACCTGCCGGTCAATCCGAACTTACGAAAGGAGTCGCTGATGAAAGGCGTGTTTGTCATCGGCGCTGACACCGGCGCCGGAAAAACCATGGTGGGGGTTGCTCTCGGTATTTATCTGCAGGAAGCCGGCCTTCCCATCAAGGTATTAAAGCCGTTCGAAACGGGCTGCCATCGGATAAAACGGAAATTAATCCCCCTGGATGGCACTCTCTACCGGATTCTTTTGCGACTGGAGGAACCAATCGAGGCAATCGTGCCCTTTCGCTACTCGCAGCCGCTGGCGCCCTGCCAGAGTTCTTTCCTCGATAAAAAACCGTTGAAGTACGCTAAAGCTCTCCCTATAATCCAAAATTATCTCCGGGGTGACCACTTTTTTCTGCTGGAGGGGGCGGGCGGCGTACTGGTTCCTCTGGAGGAGAGGATCTTCAATATCGACCTCATCGCCGACCTGAACCTCCCGACCCTGCTGGTGGCGCCAAATCGGCTGGGAACAATCAATCATACGCTCTTGACCCTGGAGGCACTCAAAGGCAGGGGAATTAAAACAGCAGGAGTGATCCTAAACGATCTTGACGGCGCACCGGCCGCGGTAAAAAAAATCAACCGGGAATACTTTCAAAGTTACCTGGGGGAGAACTACCTGGGGGAATTCCCCTTCCGACCCGGGGCAAAAGAGATGGCTGATTGTCTGCCGCAAATCATGGCGGGAGAAGAGCCTTCCGCGGAAGAGATTGCCGCCGTGCGACAAGATTTGGCGGACAGTTTTTCCGGCGCCGTTAACAGGGGGCTGTTGAAATCCAGGCTACTTGACGGAGCAGATTTATACTAGGGGGACGATTGGACGGATAATGAGGGATGATATGAGCAATATTAGAATTAAAATCGGATTGATTTTGGGCTTGATATTTTTACTAGGAGGCTGCGCCGGCAACTGGGCCGGATATGGAAGTTTCCAAGCCAGCCGGGAGGCAACCAACCTTTTTGACCGCCACCATGTCCGGGGCGACTGCCAATACTACGTTACCGGCTCCTATCAATATCCCGCGGCGATCATTTGTCTGGATAAACGCTATACAATGGATGACCACCTCTGGTTGAAGGTAGAGATGACCCCGGAGTTGCTTGAGGGGTTTGTCTCCGGGATGCAAACCAGAGCCGCCCAGATCGGCAGGCCTCGGCACCTGTTTGGCTTCGACCTTATAGACAAAACGGGCGCCCGGATCGGTATCTGGTATTCCATCCTGACGGCGACCACTTCCTTTTCCGTTTCCGGAAACAAGGCAATAATCGTCACTCCGGAGCTGGACACCTATGAAAAATACGAGCGAGACAAGGAATATTGACGGCTTGCTAAAAAGTCCGGATGCTTACGTTCAAGCTAAATCCCTCGTCACGAAAAAGCTTTTGGTGTAGCTTAGGATCCTTGTGCCCTTTGTCAACCTTGGCAACAAGCAATACTAGACCCACCCGCAAGGGGCGGGACGACAAAAACAACTTTTCCCCTAACCGTTCCTGAATTATGGTTTGGCAGATTTTTTACGAGAGCGTCAATATTAGCTTGCAATCAGCCTGATTTTTTAATATCGGACAGACGTAATAAAACCCGAGGTGCTAACATGAGAGTCCTGGTTGCATACTACTCGAAAACAAAGAACACCGAGAAATTGGCCCAGGCTATTTATGACGTCATCAATGCCGAAAAGGACATCAAGGAGATTGCTAAAGTTGACGATGTCGCCGCCTACGACCTCATCTTCATCGGCTTTCCCGTGCAGGCCCATTCAGTGCCCCTGCCGGCCCAGAGCTTTATCCGCCGCCTTGCGGCCGGAAAACATATCGCCTTCTTTTCCACCCATGGCTCGTTACGGGGCGGTCAACTTCCCAAACAGGCATTTGAACACGCCTTTGCGCTGGCCGCCAAGCTAAAGGTCCTGGGGCACTTCGGCAGTCGTGGCCGGGTGGAACCATCGTTAATAGAAGCCTTGATGAAAAGTCCGGAACACCAGGGGTGGGCACAGGAGGCGCAAGGCGCACAGGGACATCCGAATGACTCAGACTTGCAGGATGCCCGGGACTTCGCGACAGGCATCATGTCCAAGCACTCGCGGACCGTCGGCCGCCAGGCCAGTTGACCCCGCAATATTCGGACAAGGCGGGCCGAAGGCCCTGACCGAACTTGCGCCGGTCACCAACGGCGGCCCTTTTTCATGACTTCTTAAGCCTTTTATAGCGCTTGACTGAAGATAAGACATATCTGACGAATATCGGGATGGGAAAATGAAAAAGAGAATTATTCTTGGCGTCCAGGTAACCAAGCAGATAGCAAATCCAATCGAGGCACAGAATATCCTGGCCGAATACAGCCGCAACATCAAGATGCGCTTAGGTTTCCACGAACCTCCTGAATCAAAAACGAAAACTTTGGGACTGCTATTGATGGAGTGTTGCGGTGATCCGGCAGCAATAGGGGAAATGGAGTCCAAGCTGAAAAAAATACCGGGAGTGGTGGTGAAAAAGATGGTCTTCGCGGAGTGATGGAAATAGGTATCTGTCCCAACTACTCTATTTGCTATTTATCAAGGAGATAAACTTGAACAAGTCAGCCTGCTTCAAGCTCAGTTATGGGCTATATGTGGTAACCTCAGGACAAGTCGGCAAGGCCAATGGCCAGATCGCCAATTCTGTCTTTCAGGTGACCTCCGAGCCCGCCCAACTAGCAGTCAGCATCAACAAGGCCAACTACACCCATGAAGTCATCAAGGGGTGCGGCCTGTTTGCCGTGACCGTTCTGGCCCAGACCGCGCCGATGACCTTTATTGGCCGTTTCGGCTTCCGTGGTGGCCGCGATATGGACAAATTTGAGGGTCTCAATTTCAAAACCGACCAGACCGGCGTCCCCATTGTTTTGGATCACGGCACCGCCTATTTCGACGCGATCGTTAAAGCCGAACTCGATTGCGGCACTCACACCATTTTTTTAGGCGAACTCGTTGGCGCGGAAATAATCACCGATGAGGAGCCAATGACCTACGCCTATTACCATCTGGTCAAGGGCGGCAAATCCCCTAAGACCGCCCCGACGTATATGAAGGGCTAGTCTATCCAGTAGCGGTCGCCCAGTTTCCACAGGCGCAGGGAGTTGCCCACCACCGAAACGGAACTCATCGCCATGGCCAGCGCCGCCAGTTCCGGAGTAAGTTGTAAGCCGAATAGGGGATAGAGAGCTCCGGCCGCAATGGGTATCCCAATAATATTGTAAATCGAGGCGAAAAACAGGTTCTGATAGATGGCCTTCATCGTCCGGCGCGACAAGGAGATCGCGTGCGCCACTGCGCGCAGGTCTTCCGTCATCAGGGTAATCCCGCTGGCTTCAATCGCCACATCGGTGCCGGCGCCAATGGCAATGCCGATGTCAGCGCGGGCCAGGGCCGGCGCATCGTTTATTCCATCTCCCACCATGGCCACGACCTCCCCCCGTTCCTGAAGCCTGCGGACCACGTTTTCCTTATCGGCTGGGAGCACCTCCGCCATGACCTCTTCGATACCCAGTCGGCCGGCGATTGCGGCGGCGGTAGCCTGATTGTCGCCGGTCACCATCATCAGCTTGAGACCTATCATTTTCAGCCGCCTGATAGCTTCCGGAGCGGATTCTTTTTCGGTATCGGTAAGGGCAAAAAGCCCCAGGGCGGAGCCCCCGCCGGCAACAAAGACACCGGTCTTGCCCTCCAGCAACAGGCGAGTCGCCGCCTCCTCCAGATCATTCACGGCCACCCCGGATGCAATGAGGAAGGATTTGCTTCCCACCAGGTATTCCTCACCGTCGATACGGGCGCCGGCACCCCGGCCGGATACGGCCTCAAAGCCATCCACCGCTTGCGGCAGGACTCCCCTGGCCTGTCCATATTCGACTATTGCGGCCGCCAGCGGATGTTCCGAGCGTGACTCGACGGAAACGGCGATTTGAATGAGACGTTGCTCGTCATAACCGGGTGCGCAAACCAAATCGGTCACCTCCGGCCGACCCTTGGTAAGGGTTCCGGTCTTGTCGAAAACCACCATAGTCAGCCGATGGACCTTCTCCAATATCTCCCCACCCCGGATAAGTATCCCTCTTTTGGCCCCAACCCCGGTTCCCACCATAATGGCCGTCGGGGTAGCCAGACCCAGCGCACAGGGGCAGGCGATAACCAGCACGGAAATGAAATTGAGCAGGGCCCGGCTGAAAGTTGCCCCGGCAATAAAATACCAGACCAGCAAGGCAACGACGGCAATCATAAATACCACGGGCACAAAAACCGAAGCGGCCCTATCCGCCAGCCGCTGGATGGGGGCCTTGGAACCCTGGGCGGCTGCAACCAGCCTGATGATCTCCGCAAGCGTTGTGGCCGCGCCGACTCTTGTGGCCCGGAAGTTGAAACTGCCGCTCTTGTTGATCGTCCCGGCAAAAACGGCGGCCCCCGGCTGTTTGGCGACGGGTATCGGTTCGCCGGTCAACATGGACTCATCCACCAGAGACGAGCCGGAAACGACTATCCCATCCGCGGCGATTTTTTCGCCGGGGCGCACGACAAGAACATCTCCGGCGGCAAGATCGTCCAAAAGCACTTCCCGCTCCTGACCTTCAACGGCCACGCGGGCAGTTTTAGGGCTCAACCCAACCAGACGTCCGATGGCCAGAGATGTCTTCCCCCTGGCCCCCGCCTCAAGAAGTCTTCCCAGAAGAATCAGGGTCACTATAATTGCCGCCCCGTCGAAGTAGACATGGGCCTCCAGGTCGGCCGCGGCGAAAAACCGGGGTGAAAAAACCGCCAGGGAAGAATAGAGATAGGCCGATAAGGCTCCAACGCTGACCAGCGTATTCATGTCGGTGGTCTTCCGCCGGGCCGCCTTGAGGGCGCCCACGATGAAGCGGTCGCCCACCCAGAAAACGACGGGACCCGTCAGGATAAACATGGCCCACAGCATGGCCCCCCGGGGGACAAAGGCCAGGAAAGGAAACCAATGCTGCATGGTTCCAAAAAAGATGATCACGCTTAAAATCGCCCCCACGGCCACCTTCCGCTTTAGATCGCCGATCTCTTCCTCCCGGGCCAGACCCGCGGGATCTACTTGCCCGGCATCGGCAATGCCCAGGTAACGGTAACCCTCATCCTCGATCATCTTCTTTAGGGCGTCGCTACCCGCCCATGATTCCTGATGGGTGATGGTGGCCTGGGCGGTCGCCAGATTTACCGCCACATCGATAACACCGGGCAGTTCCCGCAGGGAGTTTTCCACACGGCGGACGCAGGCGGCGCAGGTCATGCCGCCAATTGTAATCTGGAGAATCTCAGCGGACTTCATAACCAGCCTTTTTCAGCGCACTGATGATGACCGCCGGGTCTTGCGGTTTCTTCTCGTTGAAGCTGGCCTCCCCCCTGGACAGATCCACTCGCACATCTTCAAGGCCATCGATGGAAGACAGAACCTTCGTGACCGCCCGCACACAATGCTCGCAGGACATGCCTAAAATTTTGATCGTGGTCATAATGGTCTCCTTTACTTAAAAAAAGCTCATGCCGCAAAAGACCCGGCGTTAAAAAAACCGTTTTTTTCGCAACAGATATGATAAATATCCCCGCTATCACAAACAGGAGATGAGTTTATGACTGAAAGACCGTGGGGATTCTTTGAGATCCTGGCTGAATCGGATGATTTCAAGGTAAAGCGCATCGTAGTCAATCCTGGTCACAGGCTCAGCCTGCAACGGCACCGGCTCAGGCAGGAACATTGGTACATTATCAGCGGAACGGCACGGATAACCCTCGACAAAGCCGAGTATAACCTGGAGGCCGGCCAATCCATCGATATCGCCCCCTGCGCCCTTCACCGGATACACAACCCCGGAGATACCGATCTGACCATAATTGAGATCCAAACCGGAACCTACTTTGGCGAGGACGACATTGAACGGATCAGCGATGACTATGATCGGGCGGGACAAGGCTGAGGAAGGTCCGTAATCCCGCTACATTTACAAATCAACTCCCGCGCATTGTCGGAAAACACCCGCCGATAAAATTCTTCTGACAGCCCCAGGCCAAGGAGGGTATTGATCTCCGTTTCCCGTGGGAAGAGGACATTGGGAAAGTCGGAACCGTACAGAATACGTAGGCGATGTTCCTCTAAAAAGTCAGTCCCCAGGTCAAACATCCTTCCTAGTTGCGGCAAAAAAGAAAAAGACGTATCCAGATAAAGCTGGGGATACCGGGAAAGCAGGCTGCCAAACTCCCGGTACTCCAGGCCGCCCATATGGGCAACGATGGCCGGCAGATTTGGGTAATGGTCGAGGAGCCGCTGAAAATGAGCGACCCCGACGAATTCATTGCCCACCGGTCCTGTACCCACGTGAAAGAGGATGTATTTACCCTTTTGTATTATCAGATCATAGAGCGGGAAAAGCCGCCGGTCATGGGGATAAAAACGCTGAACTAAAAGCTGCAGCTTCACCCCCATCACCCGCGGCAGAGAAAGAAGGGAATCGGCCATCGTCAGAGCGTCATCATCAGCGGGGTGGTAGGCGATAAAACAAAAAACTTTCTCCGTCTCCGCTATTATCTCCCGGTTCCACTCGTTCAGTTCCCGCGCCACCCCCTGTTTGTGGGCGTAATTGGAATAGACGATCGGCCCAACTCCGGCCTCCCGCAGGTGCGCAATACAATCCCGCCAGTAAAAGCCGTGGATGACCTGCCAGTGGTAATCGGTAACGAAACGCCTCCGGATGGCGTCAAAAAGCCGATCAGGGAAAAGATGAACGTGAGAATCGACTATTTCTGCAGGCAGTAAAGGCATTACCATGATCCTGTTTCGGGCCGTAGCCGGTGACTCCGAGAGGGGTTTACAATTCCTGTTCCCACCCCTGAAACAGGGCGAAACAATCCAGGTTGCTTCCGTCTTCCCGAATCAGACGCCGGCAGTTTTCCACATAGGAATCTACCGTGACATCGGACGAATCCTGATTGTGGTGGAACAGCCCCAGCTTCCTCACCCCGGCGCGCCTGGCCAGGTCCAGGGCATCCTCGTAACAGGAATGCCCCCAGGATAGTCGCTTTTCATACAGGGGTCTGCTGTATTCCGCGTCATGGATCAGCAGGTCCGCCCCTTGGGAAAAGGCCTGATAATCATCGAATCCCAGTGAAAAGTCATGTCTGTAGGAAAGCTCATTGTCCGTCAAAAAAACAAAGGCTTTACCATCTTCAACAAATTTATAGCCGACTCCCTGATTGGGATGACTTAAGGGAATGCTGGAAATCTCCACGGGGCCGATCTGAAAACCGCTTCCACAAGCATCGAGGTGGGTAATTCTTGCGCTGATATCCTCATAATGAACCGGGAAATGAGGTGGTTTCATAGTGGGCGAAAGGATGGATTTTACCGATTCTCCCATGAATGTGCAGCCATAAATGGCGATCTTGCTTTCCCGGCGGTAGATCGGCTCGAAAAAGGGAAAACCAATGAGGTGATCCCAGTGGGCATGGGTAAAAAGCAGGAAGAAGTCTTCCCTTCCTTCGGCTACCAGTCTCTTGCCCAATTTTCTGATCCCTGAGCCGGCATCGATGATAATGACATCATCCTGCCTGGTCCTAATCTCGATACAGGTGGTATCACCTCCATATTGGAGATATTCAGGGCCGGAAACGGGGATCGAGCCCCGGGCGCCCCAGCAGCGGACAAGCATAACCCCTCCAAAATGCGCAGGACGCACCTGCATCAGTGGATACTTTTTTGAGAAAGCGTATTTGTTTTGCCTTAACTTGTCAAGAAGTAAACCACCAACTGCCCCTTTGAACTGCCCCTTTGAACTTGACAAAAATCCACAGTTTGGGTAGCAGTTGCACGATGTTCACAAAAATGCATTTTTTATCGGGGGCATAAGCGGATTGTTTAAGGCGGCGATTGCCAGCCTGGGCTGCAAGGTCAACCAGTGCGACGGCGCGGATATCGGCCGGGGCCTTTGCGCCCTGGGGGGGGTGATGGTCCCTTTCGGCTCCGCAGCGGATATTTATGTCATCAATACCTGCAGCGTAACCCAAAAGAGCGATTACCAGTCTCGCCAGCTAATCCGCAAGGCGGCGCGTCACAATCCCGAAGCTGTGATCGTCGTTACCGGTTGTTACGCCGCCAGGGCGCCGGGAGAACTTGCCGGTCTCCCCGGCGTGCGACTCGTGCTGGGTAATGAGAACAAGGCGGAATTGCCCGCTATAATCAACGCGAAATTTCTGGGCGGGAAGAATTTTTCGCCGCCGCCTGATGAATCCGCGGCAAGCGCTCTTCCCCTTAACCTTCCCGGTCATACCCGCGCATTTGTTAAAATTCAGGATGGCTGCAGTTCTTCCTGCAGCTATTGTATCGTTCCCGGCGTGCGGGGCGCCAGCCGCAGTGTCCCCCTGGAAGAGGTTAAGAGTCGTCTTAACCTTATTGGCAGTGCTGGCTACCGGGAAGCGATCTTGACCGGCATCCATCTTGGAACCTATGGCCAGGATCTCTCGCCGGAAGTCAGTCTTCTGGATCTTATTGACTGGGCCGATAACGGCAGGCCGGTGACGAGGCTTCGTCTTAGCTCTCTTGAGCCCACGGAGATTCCGGATGAAATTGTTCCTTACATGCGACAGGGAGGCGTCCTTTGCCCGCACCTGCATATTCCCCTGCAAAGCGGTGACGACGGAATTCTTGCGGCCATGGGAAGACCCTACGCCAGGAGTTTTTTCAGACGGCGCCTGCATAGTTTATTTGCCGCCCTGCCGGACATGGCAATCGGCCTGGATGTAATGGCCGGTTTTCCCGGCGAGGATGAAGATGCCTTCCGCCATACGTTGGAACTGATCGAGGAACTGCCGGTTTCTTATCTCCATGTCTTTCCCTTCTCCCGGCGACCCGGCACGCCAGCCGCAGTTATGACGGGCCAGGTGGCAGAAAAGACTAAAAAAAACCGGGCGGCCATTTTAAGGGCTTTGGGAGAAGAAAAAAAAAGGCAGTACGCTTTGCGATTCATCGACCGAAAGCTTTCCGTGCTAATCTGCAACAGCAGCGAATCTTTAAGCTCCGGCATCGCCGAAAATTACCTTCCGGTGATTATTGACAGGGGCATCCCGCCGCGCCCAAACAGCATCATCACCGTGGTAGCCGATCGTTATTCCGAAGGTTGCCTCTTTGGTCGAGTTATATGAATCAAATCAATGATGACGAAACGGAAATGGCGGCGTTGGAGCTGGCGCTGGGCTACCGGTTCCAAGACAAGACCCTGCTGCGGCAGGCCCTGACCCACAGCTCGTTCATTAATGAGTTTCCCGGCGAGACAGCGCAAGATAATGAGCGGCTGGAGTTTCTTGGGGATTCAGTCCTCGATTTGAGCATCGCCACCATTTTAATGAAGCAATTCCCCACCTATAAGGAGGGGAAGATGAGCAAGGTGCGATCCTCCCTGGTCAGCGACCGCAACCTTGCCGAATTGGCCGGACAACTCAATCTTGGCTATTATCTGCGCTTAGGAAAAGGCGAAGAGACGACCGGCGGAAGAGGAAAGAACTCGGTGCTGGCCAACAGCCTGGAGGCGCTCATCGCGGCGATATATCTGGATGCCGGTTTTGAGCGGGCGCTTGAAATAGTTGGATCGCTCTTCAGCCCGCTTATCGAATGCGGAGAGACTTTTCTCAACGGCGACCCCAAAAGCGCCCTGCAGGAACTATGTCATATCCTGTTCAATGATGTCCCCGCCTATGCCCTGATTGACGAGTACGGCCCGGATCACGCCAAAACTTACCGGGTGAGCATCACCGTCAATGGCAGGCCACTGGCCGAAGGGAGCGGCTCCAGCAAGAAGGAAGCGGAGCGGATCGCCGCCGGAATCGCCTTGAAGGAACTGGAGGCGCGGAAAGAGGGTTAGCCCGGGACAAAAGAAAATAGCGCTTAGACACCCTGCAGAGATGAGCAAAGGACTCCTTTCCCACGAAACCGCACACTTTCATTAAGTTTGCCGCGATGAGGCTGAAAAACTCAAATACAAATGGTCCTTGGTCCAGGTCCAACCCAAATGGATTTGATCCGCCCCGCCCACCGGGTAAACAAACGGAGAAGCTCCTTGTCCCGTAAATTTATTGTTCCGATCTTTGTAGTCAATGAGGCCTGTCCCGGCGGTTGCGTCTTTTGCCGCTTCAAATCGCTGGTGGGGCGTCAAAAAGGCCGGGTCGATCCGGAATCAATCGCCAAAACGGTCAGGACCTATTTGACTTACCCCCGCCAAAGGCCAAAGCAGGTAGAGCTTGCCTTTTACGGCGGCAGTTTTACCGCCCTTGAGCGGGCTTATCAGATCGAACTGCTGGCGGTGGCGCAGAGCCTTCGCCGGCAGGGTCTGATTGACGCCGTGCGGATTTCCACCCGGCCGGACTGCCTGTGTAAGGAAGAACTGGAACTCCTGGAAGAATATCAGGTCAAAACGGTGGAAATAGGTGCCCAGTCGCTGTGCGACGAGGTGCTGATCAAGGCGGGGCGCGGCCATACGGCGGACGATGTGGTTTCGGCCATCGCGCGCCTCAAGGAACGGGGGGTGGCAACCGGCATCCACCTGATGGCGGGCCTGCCCGGGGACAGCCGGGAAGGGTTTGTGGCTTCGGTGCGAAAGACCATTGCGCTTCAGCCTGACTTGGTAAGGGTGCATCCCACGCTGGTTTTGGCGCACACCCCGCTTGCGGAATCATTTTACCGGGGAGAATATCAGCCCCTTACGCAAGAGGAAGCCATCTGGGCGGGGAGGGCAGCCCTGACCCTTTTTGCCGCCGCCCGCATCCCGGTGGCCCGGCTGGGCATCCAGGCGACGGAAGAACTTGGCGAGCCGGGGGTAATCATCGCCGGTTATTATCATCCGGCGATGCGCGCCCGGGTGGAGGAATCGCTTTTTTTCGACATGGCGGCCAAATTGCTGGCCGCGGGGGAACCCACCGTCGGCGGCGCCGAATTTTTTGTTGCGCCGAGGGATAAGTCGAACTTCATCGGCCACCGACGAGGGAACATCCTGAGATTGATGGAGCGATTCGCGATGGCCCAAATCGAGGTCAAGACACTGGATTCATTGGAGAGGGGAGAACTCATCTTGAAAGCAAATAATGCTTCCCGGAAAATCACTATGGACAGCATGGCATTCGTCATGTAATGGTTGCCTCGTTTCATATGCCGCTTTGTAAGCCGCTGACTCATAAGAGTTCATAAGGAGAAGGAGCCAGGATGATTGAAGAGTTGTTAACCGATTTTTTCCGCGTTGAAATCCCCCTGCCGGACAGCCCCCTGAAAAGCCTTAATTCCTATATCGTTCGGGGCACGGACAGAAACCTGGTTATCGATACCGGACTAAATCGTAAGGAATGCCTCCAGGTGATGATGGCTTCCCTGGATGATTTAGCCATTGACCGCGGAAAAACGGATTTTTTCATTACGCACCTGCACGCGGATCATTTCGGACTGGTGGGAAAACTGGTGACCGATTCGTCGCAAGCGCTGTTCAACCGGCCCGATTCGGAAATCATTGAATCCTGGTCCGGATGGGGCGCGATGCTCGACTACGCGGCCAAAAGCGGCTTCCCCAGGGAAGAACTGGAGACGGCCTTAAGCAGCCATCCGGGTTACAAGTTCAGCTCCCAGTGGGTGCCGGAACTGTCGATCCTCAAAGAGGGCGATCTGATCGAGGTTGGCAGGTACAGTTTCCGTTGCGTGGAAACACCGGGTCATACGCCGGGTCATATCTGCCTCTACGAGCCCGGCGAAAAGATTCTGGTGGCGGGCGATCATCTGCTCGGCGACATTACCCCGAACATCCAATGCTGGTCCGATCGGGAAAACCCTTTAAAGAGTTACCTCGCGAGCCTGGACAAGGTTTGCGCCTTGGAGATAGATCGGGTTTTACCCGGGCATCGGCGACTCTTCAATGACCACCGGCGAAGAATCGAGGAACTCAAGATACATCATCAGGCGCGGCTGGACGAGATACTGGCCATTCTGACCAAAAAGCCCGGAAGCGCCTATCAGGTGGCAGCGCAGATGACCTGGGACATTGTATGTGATTCCTGGGGTGACTTCCCCCTGGCCCAGAAGTGGTTTGCCTTAGGCGAGGCAATCGCCCACCTGAGGTATCTGGAGGAAGCGGGACTGATCTTTCGTGATGGAGTCCCGGAAAACATCTATCGGCGGCATTCGTCATAAGAAAGATAGGTCATCAATGTTCAAAACAGGATTCATCGGCATCATCGGTCGCCCCAATGTTGGAAAATCCACGCTGATCAACCGTCTGGTCGGCGAGAAGATCGCGATTACGACCCACAAACCGCAGACGACCAGAAACCGGATCACCGGGATCAAAAACATGCCGCAGCCACTGGCGGGTCAGTTCATTTTTGTCGATACCCCGGGGATTCACCGGCCCCAGACGGCGCTCGGCGAAAAAATGCTGGAGGAGGTCCAGGAAACCATCCAGGGAGTGGACCTGCTGGTGTTCATGCTTGACGCACAAGCGGGAATCATAAGGCAGGACCGGGCAATAGCTGAATCCCTGAAGGATGGCAGCCACCCGGTGATCCTGGTCATTAACAAGATTGATCTGGTGGCCAAAGCGACTCTTCTGCCCCTGATTGATGAGGCGCGCCACCTCTTGCCGTTTATCGCTATTCTTCCGCTCAGCGCCGTAAATGGCGAAGGCATAGCCGAGCTGTACCGGGAAATCTGGTCACTATTGCCGGAGGGCCCTCCGCTCTTTCCGGATGACCTCTTTACCGACCAGACGGAGCGCTTTCTTGCCTCCGAAATCATCCGGGAGAAGATCATGCTTCTAACCCATCAGGAGGTCCCCTATGCTACGGCGGTGGTGGTGGAGCTCTTCAAGGAAGACGAGGAACGTAATTTCATCCGCATCGCCGCAACAATAAATGTGGAAAAGGATTCCCAGAAGGGTATCATTATCGGGAAGCGGGGCGCCATGTTAAAGGAGATCGGCCGTCGGGCCCGCCTGGAGCTTGAGGAATTCTTCGCGGCCAAAATATTCCTGGAGCTTTTTGTTCGAGTCAGAAAGGACTGGAGTAAAAACAAAAGGGAAATTAGAGACCTGGGATACGAATAGCCAGGCGATACCGCCTCAGAACGTATATGGCTGAAGATGACGCAAATATATCCGGAGCAAAAACCCTGCTGCTGCAAGCGGCGGGACAGCAATATCCGGCCCGGGGCGGCGAAACCATCCTGGAGGTGCTAGGTTCCGCAGGGCTGGCGGCGGATTGTGGCGGAAGGGGAACCTGCGGGAAATGCGTCGTTAAGGCCGTCCCTCAGGAACACCTTTCTCCTCCCACCGGGGAAGAAAGGCGACGGCTGGGGGAAGAAGGGACAGTGCGAGGCCTGCGCCTGGCCTGCCAGGCCCGGATCAGGGGCGACGTAACCGTTGAGATTCCTGACCCGCAGGCCATGTTGAGCCCGGCCAAGGAGAACTTAAGGGGCACCTTTCCGGTTGCCCCCCTGGTGGAACGTTTTTTTTTCTCGGTCCGGAGGGATGCGGAGCATACCGGGGAGATGGCGAGGGATATTGTCTCCTGCCTTACGCCCAATGGGCCGGATTGCGGCCAAATAACACCGCAAATAACCGAAGCACAGGCCCTGGTCGATATTTCCCGGATGGATTTTCCGGAGGCCGACTGTACCCTGGTGCAGCACCGGGTAAAAGGCGTGACGGCGGTAATGCCCGGCCGGAGGCCCAGGTCGCTCGGTGTTGCGCTGGATATTGGAACCACCACCGTTGCGGCCTATCTGGTGGATCTGCGGCGGGGCAAGATCATTGCTTCCCGCGCCGCAGGCAATCCCCAGGGACGCCACGGCGCCGATGTGGTCAGCCGGATTAGTTACATCAATGAACGGGAGGATGGCCTTGCCACTCTGCAAGGGCTGGTGGTGACCCAAATCAACAGCCTCATCAGCGGCTGCATGGAAATAGCCCACGCCTGCCGCGACGATGTCGATGAGGTCGTGGCGGTGGGCAATACCACCATGCAGCATATCTTCACGGGGCTGCATCCCCGTTCTTTAGGCCGCTGGCCGTATCTGCCGGTGGCGGCTTTTTCGCTGGATATGCGGGCGGCCGATCTGGGGCTGAATTTACCGGCGGCAACCAATGTCCACGTCTTTCCCGTTATCTCCGGTTTTGTCGGCGGCGATACGGTGGCGGCGATTCTTTCCCAGGGTCTGGCAAAACAGCGCGAACTTGCGCTGTTGATCGATATCGGCACCAATGGCGAACTGGTAATGGGAAACCGAGATGCCCTCTGGGCGACTAGCTGCGCCAGCGGCCCCGCCCTGGAGGGCGCCCATATTTCATCCGGCATGTCGGCAGTGGCGGGAGCGATTGACCAGGTAAGCATCAACCCGGGCGATTTACGGGTCGTCTGCCGGACGATCGGGGGGGAAACGCCGCAGGGGATTTGCGGCTCCGGAATTATCGATGCTCTGGCGGAGATGCTCCGGGCGGATGTTTTACAGGCCTGCGGCCGGATCAAGGAAGGGGTTCCCGGCGTTTTCTCCGATGAGACCGGGGTCGGCCGCGCCTTTAACCTGGTTTCCGCCGGCGAAGGGCCTGGCCAGAGGGGTATCGCGATAACCTTAGACGACATCAGGCAGATTCAGTTGGCCAAAGCGGCCCTGGCCGCCGGGATCAGGATCCTCCGGGAGAAAACGGGAAAAGAACAGCCCAGGAAAATCATTTTAACCGGGGCATTTGGCGCCCGGTTTAATTGGCGAAACGCGGTGGCCATCGGAATGCTGCCGGCGCCGGCAGCGAAAACGAAAATAAGGGTGGTGGAAAATGCGGCTGGTCTGGGCGCCGTTATGGCTCTTCTGGATCGCCGGAAGAGGGCCGACGCACAAAGGACGGCACGGCGGACGCGGTTTTTGGAATTGGGCAGCGATCCGGATTTTACCGCCGCCTTTACCGAGTCCCTTGGTTTTCCATAAAATGCCCGGGGGGACGAAGTCCTCCGTCTTTAAAAGGAAAAAACCAATGATTAAAACTTCAGATCAGACGACAACCCGATCCGGCCACCGGCGTTTGATCGCCATTATTGGTCGTCCCAATGTCGGCAAATCCACTCTGTTCAACCGCCTGGCAGAAAGGAAAAAGGCCATTATCATTGATCAATCGGGAGTAACGAGAGATCGCAACTACGCCCCCGGCCACTGGTATGACCTGCCGTTTGTGATCGTTGATACCGGCGGGTTCGAGCCGGCCGCGACGGAAGAGATAATGATCCAGATGCGCGAACAGACCACTTTGGCCATGGAAGAGGCGGATATAATTATTTTTCTCATGGATGGGCGCGCCGGCCTGATGGCGGCGGATCTGGAGCTGGCAGACCTTTTAAGGCGGCTTGCCAAACCGGTTTTTTATGTCGTAAACAAGGTTGACGGTCCCAATAGTGAGGATGCGGTTCCTGACTTTTTCCGGTTGGGTGTAGCTAAGATCTATTCCATCTCCTCGCAGCATGGCCGGGGGATAGATGAGCTGATGGACGGCGTGGCCGAGTATCTGGTGCCGGCTACGGATGGCGATGACCGAGAAGATGAGCGGGTAAGGATTGCGATCATCGGCAAGCCCAACGTGGGCAAATCCTCTTTGGTAAACAGGATTCTGGGCTATGCCAGGACTATTGTAAATCCCGTACCGGGAACTACCGTGGACGCAATTGATACGCCTTTTTCCCTTGGGGATAAAAATTATCTCCTGGTGGACACCGCCGGAATCAGAAGGAAGAGCCGGATTTCGCTGCAACTGGAAAAGTATTCGGTAATGCAGGCCATCAAGACTATGGAACGGTCGCACGTGGCGCTGTTGGTAATAGATGCCCAGGAGGGGATGACCGAGCAGGACGCAAAAATAGCGGGGCTGGCCTATGAAAGCGGCAGGGCGGCAGTGGTGGTGGTCAACAAGTGGGATCTGATCGAGAAGGACAATTATACGGTTGGCAGATATGTTGAGGCAATCAGGAACAAGATCAAATTTATGGACTACGCCCCCATTGTCTTTATCTCCGCCTTAAGCGGCCAGCGGGTAACAAAGATATTTGATCAGGTGGACCTGGTTTACGGCCAATATACCAAGCGGATAAGCACCGCTGAAGTGAACAGGGGAATGACCGAAATCCTCTCCCGCCACGCCCCGCCACGCTCTCTCGGACGGGAGCAATCCATTGCCTATGTAACACAGGCCGCAATCAAACCGCCCACCTTCGTTTTTTTCGTGCGCGATCCCCAGGGGATTCACTTTTCCTACGAACGCTTCCTGGTGAACCAGATCAGGGAGACCTTTTCTTTTGATCAGGTGCCGGTTCGTGTTATCTTCCGCAAGAAGGGCAAGTAGCCGCCTCGCAAAAAATCCGGCCGTCATTCACGCAACGACAAGCTCGACGGGGATGATAAAACGCGAAGTTTCACAACTTTTTAAAAGTCGTCATGATTTGCGCCCGGTTTGACGAAAGAGGCGGCGCTGATTTTTATTTGACGAGCTCAAAGATTTTTTCCAGCGCCGCATCCAATCCCTCTGGGCGGACCCCGCCGGCCTGGGCCAGTTCATCCCGGCCGCCGCCCTTGCCGCCGACTAAAGGCGCTATTTCCCGGATTAACCGGCCGGCCTGATAACGGCCGGTCAAATCCGCCGTAACCAGACACAACAGGTTTGCCTTGTCGCCATTGGCGCTGCCCAGGAGAATAATTCCGCTTTGGAGGCGGTCTCTTAATTTGTCGCCGAAATCCCGCAGTTCTTTTGGTTCCCGGATGTCAACCCGAACCGCCAGGACGCGGATGCCGTTTACGACCCTGGCTTGATTTACCAAATCTGCCGAGTCCTTCGCGGCCAGCCTGCCCTTAGACTTTTCCAGCTCCCGCTCCAAATCCCTTTGCTGTTTCAAGAGCCGTTCCACCCGTTGCGCCAATTCCGCCAGGGGTGTTTTTAGCAATTCCGCCGCGTGTTTCAACTCTCCCTCAATGGCCTGCAAATAGCCAATCGCCGCCGCCCCGGTTACGGCCTCAATGCGGCGGACGCCGGCGGCAATCGCGAACTCATGGAGAATCTTAAACAGGCCAATATCGCCTGTTCGTCGGACATGAGTTCCGCCGCACAGCTCCCGGCTTACCTCGCCCATCTGGAGCACCCTGACTTCGTCGCCGTATTTTTCATCAAAAACAGCCGTGGCCCCCGTCTTGACCGCCTCGTCCAACGGCATAACAACGGTATCCACGGTCAGGTTCATTCTGATGAAACCGTTGACCATCTCTTCTAGCTTCCTTATATCCGCTTCCTCGATTTTGGAGAAATGGGTGAAATCAAAGCGTAGTCTATCGGCGGCAACAAGCGAGCCCGACTGTTTCACATGGTTTCCCAAAAGCGATTTTAAGGCTGCCTGGAGGAGATGGGTCGCGGAATGATTGGCTTCGATGGCCCGCCGGCGTGTCTGGTCCACCTGGAGATCGAGAATATCCCCCACCCGGATGGTCCCTTTTTCCACCCGTCCCAGATGGGAAATGATTTCCTCCAGGGGTCTTTTGGTATTGGCCACCATAAAAAGGGAATCGGCACTGGTCATGATCCCCTCATCCCCACTTTGTCCGCCAATCTCACCATAAAAGGGAGTTTTTTCCAGAAATACTTCTCCCTCTTCGCCTGGTAAAAGTTCTTCCCGCAGCAGGCCGTCTTTCATCAAGGCAATGACTTCTGAGCGGCCGGCTGTCGTCCCCTCGTAACCGCAAAATATGCTACGGATACCGGCATGGGCCAGCTCCTGATATTGCTCCGCCACCGCCGCCTCCCCGCTTCCCTTCCAGGATTCCCGGGATTTCTCCCGCTGGAGCGCCATCGCCTGGTCGAAGCCGTCTTTGTCGATATCGAACCCCTCACGACGGACCACGTCCGCGGTCAGGTCGGCGGGAAATCCAAAGGTGTCGTAGAGTTTAAATACCAGCGGGCCGGAAATCGTCTTCTCTCCCGCGACGGCCAGGCGCCGCATTTCCTCCTGCAGGATGTTAAGCCCGCCGTCGAGCGTCTCCAAAAATCGCTCTTCCTCATTTTGGATGACCTTCTCGATAAAGTCGGCCTTATGGGTAAGGTCCGGGTAGGTTGCGGCCAGACAACTGATAACCTGGTCTGCCACCCGGTAAAGAAACGGTTTCGCCAGTCCCAGCATTCTGCCATGGCGGGCGGCCCTTCTTAAGATTCTTCGCAAGACATAGCCCCGCCCCTCGTTGGTGGGCAGGATGCCGTCGCCGATTAAAAAGGTAATCGCCCGGCTGTGGTCGGCGATTACCCGGATGGAAATGTCATCATTTATATCCTTACGGTAGCCTCTGCCCGCGATGGACTCGATTACGGCGATTATCGGCGTAAACAGATCGGAGTCGTAATTGCTTTTTACCCCTTGCAACACCGCGGCCAGTCTCTCTAAGCCCATGCCGGTGTCGATATTCGGGTTGGGCAGGGGGGTCATCAGGCCCGCCTGATTACGGTCGAACTGGGTAAATACCAGATTCCATATTTCCAGATAGCGATCACAGTCGCAGCCGGCTCCGCAGCTGTCAAGGCCACAACCGACGCCATCGCCCTGATCGTAGAGAATCTCCGAGCAGGGGCCGCAGGGGCCGATATCGCCCATCATCCAGAAGTTGCTCTCCTCTCCCATGCGGATGATTCTCGCAACCGGAATGTCCATCTTGCGGTGCCAGATATTGAAGGCCTCTTCGTCATCCTTGTAAATTGTCACCCAAAGTTTGTCCGGCGAAAGCTTTAGTACTTCCGTCAGATATTCCCAGGCCCAGGCGATGGCCTCTTCTTTGAAGTAATCACCAAAGGAAAAGTTGCCGAGCATCTCGAAAAAGGTGTGGTGGCGGGCGGTGACTCCCACATTTTCCAGGTCGTTGTGCTTGCCGCCGGCACGTACTGATTTCTGCACCGTGACCGCCCGGCTGAAGCCACGGTCTTCCTTCCCTAAAAAGAGGTTTTTGAACTGCACCATTCCGGAATTGGTAAAAAGAAGGGTGGGATCGTCTTTCGGTATCAGGGAAGAGCTCGCCACCCTGGTGTGGCCCTTTAACTCGAAAAATTTAAGAAAGCTCTCCCGTATCTCATTGCCCGTCATGGTCATCTATGAACTCCTCTTCGTATTCTCCCAGATATTTGAATATTTGCGCCGGCGCAAAACCGCGGTGGACTAGGCGGTTAAACAGCCGCCGTTTGGTCTTGATGTCCCAGAGGGGATTTTTTTCTCTTTCCCGGGCGATGAGCTGTAGCAAGACCTCGCCCTCGTCCGTTTCCTGTCGAACACGGGCGAGGACCGTCCGGATATCCTCTTTCGTAAAGCCCTTTCCCCGGAGGATCATTTCAATGCGAATATTTCCCTGACGCCGGTTTACCGCCAAACTTCGGGCGGCCGCAAGCAGGTATCGCTCGTCGTTCAAGTAACCGGATGCCTTGAGGCTCGTAAGCGTCGCGGTGATTATATCCGGCGGGAATCCCCTTTGCTTAAGCTTATCTCGCAGTTCCCGCTCGCTTCTGTCCTGCCTTGCCAGTATTGTGTAGGCCATTTTCAGCGCTTTGGCAAGGGGGTCGGTATCGGACAAGATTACCCCTCCGCCTGCTGGCCGGGCTTTTTCAAGATCTTTGCCAAGACCTCGTCTTCGATAGCAGCAGCCACATCCTTGTTTTCCTTAAGAAAAATCCTGGAGTTATCCCTTCCTTGGCCGAGCCGGTCCCCCCGGTAGGAGTACCAGGCGCCGGTCTTATCTATTATTCCCCTTTCGGTTGCCAAGTCGAGAATATCTCCCTCCCGGGATATCCCCTCGCCAAAGATGATATCAAACTCAGCCTCCCGGAAGGGGGGAGCCACCTTGTTTTTGGCCACCTTAACTTTGGTTCTCATGCCGATCACGTCCTGGCCCTGCTTGATCGAGCCGGTCTTGCGAATATCCAGGCGCATCGAGGCGTAAAACTTAAGCGCGTTGCCGCCGGTGGTGGTTTCGGGATTGCCGAAGACGATCCCTATCTTCATCCGAAGCTGATTGATGAAGATCACCGTGGTTTTCGATTTGCTGATACTGCCGGTGAGTTTGCGCAGGGCCTGGGACATGAGGCGCGCCTGCAGACCCATCTGGGCGTCTCCCATCTCGCCTTCGATTTCCGCCTTGGGCACCAAAGCCGCAACCGAGTCCACCACCAGCACATCCAGCGCCCCGCTCCGCACCAGCGTTTCGGCAATCTCCAGGGCCTGCTCGCCCGTGTCCGGCTGGGCGATGAGCAGGTCGTCGGTATTGACGCCGATCTTCCGGGCATAGCCCACGTCGAGCGCGTGTTCCGCATCGATGAAGGCCGCAAGCCCGTTGCTTTTTTGCGCCTCGGCGACTATGTGCAGGGCAAGGGTGGTCTTGCCACCCGATTCCGGCCCGAATATCTCGATTATCCGGCCCCGCGGGACACCGCCGGTTCCCAAGGCTATATCCAGACTGAGCGAACCTGTGGATATAACGGGTATATCCGGAATTTTCTCCTGTCCACCCAGCCGCATGACGGCGCCCTTGCCAAACTGGCGCTCGATTTGGGAAATGGCCAGATCCACCGCTTTTTCTCGATCAATATCAGTACCCATAATAATCCTCCGGTTTTGGAACGAATTTTAATGACTTTGCAGAGAGTCTGACCGGGCGGCTTATAAATTAGCCCCGGCGCCTTCAAGCGAAAATGAGGCCAGCCGGGTGTAAATCGCCCGCTGCGGGGTCAATTCACTTTGTATCAAGGACAGGCTTGCGGCGGTAAACGATCCCGCATCATATAAGGCATCCTGTTCCATGGCTTCCGCAAGCCCGATCAGCATCTTGGGAATTTTAACCCGGGCTAGCGTAAGGTGGGGCTGAAAGGGGCGCTCCTCCGCCAAAAAACCCAGTGACAAAAAAGCTTCGTCGAGCCTTTTTGTCAACTCTTCCAGTGGTTTGATATCACCGCTGATGCCGATCCAGATCACCCGGGGACGATCCAGATTGGGGAAGGCCCCAAGCCGGGAAGCCCGAAGATTCATCGGCGCTGCCTGGCGGGCCTGCTGACCAAGCCGGTCTTCTATTTCGGCCCGGCGGCTGATTGCCACATCACCCAGGAATTTTATGGTCAGATGGATTCCCTCCGGTCTGAGCCAGCGGACGGAGCCCTGGATCAACTTCTGCAGACCAAGCTGGATCTGTTCTATTTTTCGCAGGATTTCCCGCGGCGGTTCGATGGCGGTAAAGAGGCGAATCGTTTTCTCATTCGTCATGAACGGCACCCCCCTTGAGGTAATCAACAAGTAACATCAATGCCGCCTGGGCGGATATAGTCTTATTACGCAGGCGGTCCCAGCGGAAGGCAAAGTGACGGCTGCAGGTGGTTGTGGAATCGGCCAGGGCGATAAAGACCGTGCCGACTGGCTTAGCCGGACTACCCCCGTCCGGTCCGGCAATGCCGGTTACAGCAAGCCCCAGATCGGTTCCCGCCGCCTGCCTGGCCCCCCGGGCCATCAGGCGCGCCGTCTCGGCGCTTACGGCGCCTTGGGTAGTGATGAGTTCATCGGGAATGCCCAAAAGTTCCGTCTTGGCCTTGTTGCTGTAAACCACCAGGGCCCGATCCAGAAAAGCCGAGCTACCGGGGATGTTGGTCAGCCGGTTGGCGATCAGGCCGCCGGTGCAGGATTCGGCCAGGGCAATGGTTAGGCCGCGCTGCGTCATGAGTGCTGCCGCCAGGCTTTCGATGGTTTCTTCGCCCTGGGCAAAGATGTTGGCGCCAAGGCGTTTTTCGATTTCGCGCCTCGCCTGCGCCATCCTTTTTTTGTTTTCCTCAGGGGAGTCGCTCCGGGCGGTGACGACCAGGTGATTTTCAGGAAAATGGGGATAAAATCCCAGCTCAACTCCCAGGCGCTCAAAGTCCACATCAGCCAGAGTTGAATCAACCAGGGCCTCGGGCAGGCCGAAGAGTTTGAAGGTATGTGTTTCAATGTGCCTGGCATCATTTGGGAAGGATGACCGCAACAGCGGGATCACCCCTTCCGTAAGCATTAATCTTGCCTCCGTTGGAACGCCCGGGATGACGATGACCATCTTCTCTCCTGCCGGAAGGGAAAACCCCCAGGCGGTTCCGGCGGGATTGTAGATCGGGGTCGCGCCCTGGGGGAACAGGGCCTGCTTGGTATTGTTTTCCGTCCATTTCAACCGGAACTTCTCGAACCGTTCCTTGATATGGCGCAGGGCGGGCTCATTTAGCACCAGCTTCTGATCAAAAGCCTTGGCGATGCAGGCGGTCGTGATGTCATCCGCCGTGGGCCCCAGCCCGCCGGTGACAATCACCGCGTTTGATTTACCAAGGATAAAATCGAGCGCCTCTTTTATCGCTTCTTCCTCGTCGCCCACCGACATCATCAGGGCCACCTGCCAGCCTTGGGCGGTTATCTGCCGCGCTATCAGGGACGAATTGGTGTCCTGGGTCCGGCCACTGGTCAATTCATTTCCGATGGTTAAAATTCCTATTTTCATTACGCTAAACAAAACAGATAGTTGGCCCCCTCGAGGGCGATACGGGCATAGACGGCGGCGGCCAGATCGTCAGCCATCACGCCTGACCCGCCGTGCAATTTCCTCTCCAGCCACCTGGCGGGAGGCGGCTTTACAATATCGAAAAAACGAAAAAAAAGAAAACCAAAAAGAATACCCGCCCAAGAAGGCGGCAGCAAGAACAATGTCCATTGCAGGCCCACGATTTCGTCGCAGACGATTTGCGGCGGGTCCTTTTGCCGGTATATCTGCTCGGCCCGCCGGGCGATATACCACCCCCCCGCGGTTAAAGCCAGCAAAGACAGCAACATGATCGGAGCCGGCATTAGCGCCAATAGCAGAAATAGCGGGATGCCCACCATGGTTCCCACCGTCCCGGGCATTTTTGGGGCAAGACCGGCGCCGCCGCCGGTGGCAAAAAATTTGATGAATTTTTCGGTCACAAATTTCCCTCTGTCCGATATTGACGCCTTCGTAAAAAGTCAAACGCCCCCTCTCTCTTGACGGGGGACGGTTTACGGTAATGTCAATAATAATCGCCATTAAAACTATTTGGGTCAACCTCCCCCCTTTCCCCTCCCGCAAAGAGATGGGAATCAGAAGTTGTTGCCAAGCCGTCTCAAAACTCACGTTTTGCAGCCTTATTACGAGTTGAACAATAATGGCGATTGGCGAGCATATTCAAAAAAAACGATTACGGCGCACCCGCGGAAAACACCAGGAAAAACAAGAAGAACAAGACGATCCGCGGACGGGCGGGGCTTTATGGGGACTAATGAGCGTTTGACCGGTCGCACGATCTACAAACAAAATCCGGGGACGCACGAAAAGCGTGCCATGATTTAAGAGATGTAACCCCAAACTCGCGCCCCGGACTTTAATAGCTCATAAAAAATATCACAAGGATTGATACTTGTAAAACAAAACCTAATAGGGGATAATAGAGAAAAAGAGACTATTATACCGGCCGGAAAATGAGATGAGTTACATCAACCAGGCCCTGCGCAAGGCCCAGGAAGCAAAAGGCAACATTTACACTCCCTACCGCCAGTTTATCGAAACAGGGGCTGGCCGGAGCGGGCAGGTCAACGGTAAGGTCTTCAGGCGGCTTGGTTGCGCCGCCGCCTTGCTCCTGGTTGCCGTTTCATTAATAGCGCTCGGGCAATGGGCGCCTTTTTTCGGGGATAAAATGTCGGTGCCGGCGCCGCCAAAGGAGGCGATAGTGGCTGCCCCCCCGCCATCCGCCCCGGCTTCGCCCGAAGAGTCCGCGGAGGTCAAGGCGCTCTTTGAAAAGGCAATTACGGCGCAGCGCTTGCTTCGTTTTGCCGAGGCGGAAAAAATATACGGACAGATTCTGGCCGTGCTTCCCAATCACAAAAAGAGTCTGAACAATCTGGGCATTCTCTACCTGGATAAGGGCAACCATGCCCAGGCCAGGCATTTTTTGGAGCAGGCCAAGGCGGCGGATGCCGCCTGGGCCGATCCCCACTACAATCTGGCCTGCCTTTTGGGCCGCGGGGGAAGGCCGCAGGAGGCGTTGGTCCATTTGCAGCGGGCGGCGGCGCTTTCTCCAGCCGTTCTGGAATGGGCGACGATGGACGAGGATCTGCGCAGCATCAGGCTGCTTCCGGAATTTCAAAAATTGAAGGAGGCTCTGGCCAAATGAGCAATAGCTTTATATTCCAAGAAAAATATATCATATTAGTTTTACTTATTTTTTTTCTGGTGGTCATCTCGCCGGCCAAGGTTGCCGCAGTTAAGTTGGCAGGAGATGAGGGAAAGGCCGTCTCGCCCGCCGCGACAGCGGGAAAAAAGCCCGCTGCCGCCGTCAAAACAAAGGCGGTAAAACAGGCGCCGCGTAAGGCACTGCCAACGCAGCAAACCAGGCCGCGCGAAGAGAAGAAGATTCCCACCACGCCGGAAGCTCCATCCGCCGTTTCGCCTCCGAAGGAAGCAGCGGCGGCTCAGGTGCCGGAGGTAAAGCAGGCACTGCCTCCGTCACCCGCTGTCATTAACCCTGCCGCGACTCAGGTTTCGCCCCCCAAGGCGCCGGCCAGGGAACCACGCTATGTAACGATCGATTTTGATAATGTGGACATCGGGGTTTTCATCAAGTTTGTCAGCGAGCTCACCGGAAAAAACTTTATCGTGGACGACAAGGTTCGGGGCAAGGTGACTATCGTGTCACCAAAAAAAATCGCCCTCGATGATGTTTACCGGGTTTTTGAGCAGGTGCTTGAGGTTTATGGTTTTGCCGCCCTGCCCAGCGGCGACATGATAAAGATCGTTCCTTCCCTCCAGGCCCGGGAAAAGCACATGGACACTCTCATCAGGGAAGACGAGGCCATTCCCAGGGATGACAGGATCGTCACCAATATCATTTCGCTGGATCATGCCAGTCCCGACGAAGTGAAGAAGGTATTGGATCCGCTGATCTCCAAGTCGAGCGTCATCATTTCCTATCCCCCCACCGGAATGCTGATCATTACCGACTTTCTTTCCAATATCAGCAAGCTTAGGGAAATTATCGCCGCGCTGGATGTTGAGGGGGTGGCGGCCCAGATCACCTACCTGCCCCTGAAGTTCGCCCAAGCTACGGAAATCGTCAAGGCATTGACGGCTGTTTTTCAGCCGTTGCGAGGGGGGCCGGTTGCCGTCAGGGTCATTGCCGACGAGAGGACCAACGCGATAATTGTCATGGCCAGTGAATCCGATGCGGAACGGGTGAAAAAGCTGATCAGCTTCATGGATCGGGACGTGCCGCGGGCGGAAGTGACGCTGCGCGTTTACCGGCTGCAAAACGCGCTCGCCGAGGATCTGGTCAAGGTTCTGATGAATATCCCCAAGGACAGCAAAGACCCGGCGCAAAAGGGTCGGCCGACCGTTTTATCCCGGGAAATCCACGTTTCCTCCGACAAGGCCACCAATAATCTGATAGTTACCGCCAGCCGTGATGATTATCGAGTTCTCGAGGATGTCATCCGCAAACTCGATCAGCCGCGGCCAATGGTCTATATCGAGGCCCTGATCATGGAGGTCGGCGTCAATAAGGATTTCAAGCTGGGCGTCGAGTGGCGCGCGGCGCATGATCTGGGCCAAGTTTCCGGTTTCGATACCGGCCGGTCGGCGGTGATTGCCGGTTCCGGGGGACTGGGCCAGTCGGGCGCCTACAACATCATCCCCGGCGTCCCCAAGCTAGGCGAAGCCCTGCCCTTTCCCGGCGGCTTTTCCCTGGGAGTTTTAGGGGCGGGCATCTCCATCGGCGGGGTCCTTTTTCCCAACATCGGCGCCATCGTACAGGCCTATCAGCGGGATTCCGATGTTTCCATTCTGGCAACGCCACAGATAATGACCATTGATAACGAAGAGGCGGAAATAACCGTGGGCAAGAATGTGCCCTATATCACCAGACAGGACAAAAGCGGCACCACCGGCGTTGATTACAGCAACTATGAATACAAGGACGTCGGCGTGACCCTGAACATCGTTCCCCACATCAACGAAGACGGCTTTGTCCGCCTGAAACTCAGCAAAAAGGTGACCAAGGTAGTGAAAGAAGAATCCGCCCTGGGCCTTCCCACCACCCTGAAGCGGGAGGCCAAAACCACCGTCGTGATCAAGGACAAGGAGACCATCGTCATCGGCGGTCTCGTGGGCGACAGCACGGAGATGGGCAACTATAAAGTCCCCTGGTTCGGCGACATTCCTCTGCTGGGGTGGCTCTTTAAATCGAAATCCCGCGGCGGGGAAAAGAGTAACCTTTACGTGTTTTTGACCCCCTATATTGTCAGGACCCAGGCCGATGCAGCGGATCTGATGAAGCAGAAGCAGAAACAAGTTGAAAAAGTGATCGAGGAGGGGGTAATCAAACTCAAGGATAGAAAAGCCCCTCCCAAAGAGAGGGCGGAACCGGTCGAACCGGTATCCCTGGGTGGCGGTTGAGCGAATATTGGCTATGATAAACGGTATTAGCCCCCTGCTGGAGGATCTCCGGCAAACGGGGATTGACGCGGAGACGCTTACTGAGGTGCTGGCCCTCCTCAAAAACAAAGGGGTCGGCCTCACGGAGGCGCTTTTGCAGCGCAAACTCATCGAGGAGGAAAGGCTGCTTATGCTTTTGAGCCGCCATTTCCGGATTCCGCTCCATAACGGCAGCCCTCTGGAGGGGTTGACCTATGATTTTCATGGCGATATCTCGCTGTCCTACCTCAAGAAACACAAGGTGGTTCCCCTGCGTAAGGCCAATAGCAATGAGATCTTGATTGCCATCAATGACCCGACGCTCCTTGATGTTATCGACGACCTGAGGCGTTATCTGGGCGCGGGCGTCCTGATCCTGGCCACCCAGGATGTAATTTTGGCGGCCATCAGTCGTCTTTATAACGCCAGTCAGCAGACGGCGCGGGAATTTGCCCAGGAGATGAACGGCGATTCCCCGGAAAGGATCATTTCGGAGATCGAAGAGACCACCGACCTGCTCGACGAGACGAGCAACGCGCCGGTCGTCAAGCTGGTAAATCTTCTTTTAGCCGGCGCCATCCGCGATAGAGCCAGCGACATCCATATCGAACCCTACCAGGATTTCCTCAAGGTGCGCTACCGCATTGACGGCCTCCTCTCCGATGTTCTTACCGTGCCCCGGCGCATCCACTCTCCCCTTACCTCGCGGATCAAGATCATGGCCCGGCTGAATATCGCCGAAAAGAGGCTTCCCCAGGATGGACGGCTCGATCTCAAGATTGCGGAAAAAAACGTGGACGTCCGCGTGGCCATCATCCCCACCGCCTTCGGGGAGCGGGTTGTCTTAAGGCTGCTCGATAAATCGCAGACCATGCTTGGGCTTGCCGAATTGGGGATGGACGGCGAGGAGGTGGAGGTCTTCAATCGGATCATTGGATCACCCTATGGCATTGTGCTGGTGACGGGGCCAACAGGCAGCGGCAAGACGACGACGCTCTACGCGGCCCTGACGAGCATCAACAGTCCCGGCATTAACATCATTACCATCGAGGATCCCATCGAATACCAGATCGAGGGGGTGAGCCAAATCCAGGTAAATCCCAAGATTGACCTGACCTTCGCCAAAGGTTTACGCTCCCTGGTCCGGCAGGATCCCGACGTTATTCTGGTGGGGGAAATCCGGGATCAGGAGACGGCGGAGATCGCCATCCAGTCCTCGCTGACCGGGCATCTGGTCTTTTCCACCCTCCATACTAACGATGCCGCCGGCGCCGTTACCCGTCTGATCGACATGGAGGTGGAGCCATATCTCGTTACCTCCTCTTTAATTGCAGTCGTCGCTCAACGCCTGGTGCGCCTTCTTTGCCCGCATTGCAAAGAACCTTACACCCCCAACGGCGAGGTGCTTGCCAACATCGGCCTGTCCCGGTCGGATATCAAGGACCGCAGGCTCTACCGAAAAACAGGCTGCGCCTACTGCATGCACCGGGGTTACCGTGGCCGGACGGCAATCTTTGAAATCATGCTCATTGATGAAGAAATGAAGAGGTTGATTCTCAAGAGCTCTGACGCGACCCAAATCGCCAGACTGGCCTCGAAGCGGGGGATGCGGACCCTCTTGCAAGCCGGAGCACGCAAGGTGCTGATGGGCCTCACCACTCCGGAGGAGGTGCTCAGGGTAACCAGGATCGCCATCCAGCGGGGCGAACAGGGCAAGGTGGAAGATTCCCCCCAGGATATGGCGGACCTGTAAGGGGGGGGACGCCGCAGGATCAATCCGCAAGATGGAACCGACGATAGCAATAAACAAAATTTACGATACAAAGACGCCGAACGCACCCTGTATATCTTAAAGGTTGAGAAGGTAACATGCCTCTTTATTCATACCAGGCTCTAGACGGAAAGGGACGCCGGAAAAAAGGAATCATCGATGCCCCTTCCTTGCCTGTCGTCTGGCAGAAGTTGAAAGATCAAGAACTCTACCCAACGCGCGTTGAAGAGGCGGCGTCGGAGCAACAGGGGGAGGCCCGGGAAATGTCCCGGACGCTCTTTTCGCGGATTGGCCAGAAAGAGGTGACGGCCGCGACGAGACATCTGGCGACATTGCTTAACGCCGGTCTGCCGCTGATGTCCGCCCTGAGCATCCTGGTGGACCAGACTGGTCAGCCGGCATTCCGCAAGCTTCTCGCCCAGGTCCAGGAGGAGGTCAAGGAGGGGAAGAGCCTTTCCGCCGCCCTTGCCCCCCACGTGCGAACTTTTTCTCCTCTCTACCTTTACATGGTTCAGGCGGCGGAGGCGGCCGGCACCCTGCCTGCCATAATGGACCGGCTGGCAAATTTTCGAGAACACCAGCAGGTCGTGCGAGCAAAGATAAAATCGGCGCTGGCCTATCCCCTCCTGATGCTCCTGGCCGGTTCGGCGATCCTTTTTTTTCTGGTGGCATTCGTTATTCCCAGCATAACCGGCATCTTTCAAGAGATGAACCAGACCCTGCCGGCAGTTACCCTGCTTTTGATCGGGATCAGCGAAATAATTGGCAGCTATTGGTGGTTAATGGCAATAGGCGCGGCAGGGATATTTTTGCTGGTGCGCAATGCGCTTAAGGCCACCGCGGGTGGGCAGCGGCTGCGGGATAGAATCAAGTTGCGACTGCCGCTCATTGGCCCGCTGGTCAAGAAAATGGCCGTCGCCCGTTTCAGCCGCACCCTGGGAACCCTGTTGCAAAGCGGAGTGCCGATGTTGACCTCTTTGGAAATTGCCCAGAAGGTGGTAAATAACACCATCCTGATGGATGCCATCAAGTATGCCGCCCAGGAGGTGACCCAGGGCGAGAGCCTCTCCCGGCCCCTGGCCCGGGGCGGTATTTTCCCGCCGATGGCTACCGAAATGCTCACCCTGGGGGAACACAGCGGCAATCTGGAACCGATGCTTTTCCGCATTGCCGATGCCTATGAACAGGAGGCGGAGAGTAAAATCATGCTGGCTACCGCCCTGGTGGAGCCGCTGATGATTCTTTTGATGGGTCTCATCGTCGGTTTTGTCGTCATTGCTATTTTACTGCCACTATTTGAAATGAACCAACTGGTGCGATAGGGTTGGAGAGAGGTTAAACGGTTCACGGTTCAGCGGTTGTTGCCAGACAACATAGGGAGCAGATATCAGATGAAATTGCGAAGCGCGGGAGGATTTACCCTCATCGAATTGATGGTGGTCATCGTCATTCTAGGAATCCTGGCGGGTTTAATCATTCCCCGGATCATGGGACGGCCCGATGAGGCCAGAAGAGCTAAAGCCAGCATCCAGATAGAAAGCCTGGAAACGGCGCTTAGGCTCTACAAGATCGACAACGGGAGCTATCCCACAACCGACCAGGGCCTGCAGGCACTGGTAGAGCCGCCGTCCGTTGGAGCGCTGGCCAGGAATTGGCGGCAGGGGGGCTACCTGGAGCGGGGCCGGGTTCCCAAGGACCCCTGGGGCAACGATTTCCGCTACGTAAGCCCGGGAAGGAACGGAGATTACGACCTGTCTTCCCTGGGGGCCGACGGCGAGGAGGGGGGAGAGGGTCGCAATAAAGACATCACCAGCTGGGAAAGTGAATAGGGGCTATACCATAATCGAACTACTGGTCGTGGTGCTTCTATTGGGGACGATCCTTTTTATGGCGGCGCCACGCCTGCGGGACATCGTCGCCGGCGACCAGCTTGGCCTGGCGGTCAGGAAACTGACCTATCTGGCAGGCGAACTGCGCGCCCAGGCGGTGCGCGATCAGATGAATTATCATCTGTCTTTGAATTTGGATCAGCAGCGTTTCTTCGCCTATCGGGAAGACCTCAATCCCGAGGAATTATTAAAAAAAAGGGACGAGGCCCGGCTCCTTGGCGAGGGGGTGCGGTTCGTCAAGGTCGATGCCTTCCGGGGCGAGCAGATTTTCTTTGGCGAGGCGATCATCAACTTTTACAAAGAGGGATACGCCCAGCCAGCCATCATCTACCTGGAGCTGGGACCCCGGAAGATGACGATTTTCATTAATCCAATCTTGCCAACTATCAGAGTGGAGGAGGGTTCAGGTCTTGTATTTTAACATTTTTTTGAGGGTGGCCGGGGATAGGCACAGCCGCAAGACAAAAAATCAAGATACAAGACCTGACCCCCGACGGGGGTTCACGCTCCTGGAGGTCATGCTGGCTATGACCATCCTGGCCATCGCCCTTTTGGCCATTTACCAGTCACAGAGGCAGAGCATGGCGATGGCGGCCAGGGCCAATTTTCTGACCGACGCCGCCCTCCTCGCGCAGGGGCGGATGGCTCAGGTTGACGCCGCAAACATGCTCGAGTTGTCAAGCTCAAGAGGCGATTTTGGCGCAGATTATCCCCAGTATCGCTGGGAACTGGTGGTAATGGATACGGAAATACCATTCTTGAAGAGGATCGAGCTGACCGTAAAAAATAGCGCGCCCTCCCCGGAATCGTATCAACTGTTGCTGTATAAGATGTTTAGGTTTTAGGCAGATGGGACACAACATTGACGACTTGCTAAAAGTTCGGATACCGCGTTGCGCTAAATCCCTCGTCACTCACGGCGTACGGAAAGCACATGTCATTCCTCGCGATTTGCGCGCTTTTCCGGCGAATTTTTTACCAAGCCGTCTTAAGACTTACGTTTTGCAGACTTATTACGAGTTGGACAACATTAAAGAGGCGTGACCATTGCCCGTTGCCCGAGATATTATAAATATTGCGGCTCCATCTGCAAGATTGAACCAGCGGAGGCATTCATCCTACAGCCTAAACACACGCGGCCTGTCTCGCTCACCCCGGGCGGGGTTCACCCTGCTAGAGGTACTTTTGGCATTGTTTATCCTTGCCTTGGTGCTCTCGGCCGTCTGGTCTTCCTACCGGGATATCTTCTCGCTTACAAAAGAGGGAGAAGGACAGGCCAGAGCTTACCAGTCGGCCCGCGCGGCAATGGACATCCTGGGAAGGGATCTGATGGCGCTGGCACCTTTTCGCGGCCATTTTGTTTTTTCGGCGGCGTCTGAGGTCAAGGGGAACAAAGACTATGCACACCTCTTTTTCTCAGCAAAAAACCGCGGCAATATCTGGGATGAGGCCCAACCGGCGGGAATCAACAAGGTGCTCTACCGGGTCAGCAAGGACAGTGAAGGCCGCAACCACCTGCACCGGGAAACGGCGTTGCTGCCAGCAGTGAAAGATAGTAAGGAACAGGGGTTTGTTGTCTGCGAGGATGTCGAGGCCCTCTATCTGCGTTTTTATGACGGCGAGAAAAAACTCCATGAAAGCTGGGAGACCGCGGCGCCGCCCGGGGGCAAGCCGGGACCCCTTCCCCGGATGGTGGAGTTGGAACTGCACCTGCAGGAAGGGGAGAACAGACCGCCCCGACGCTTTTTTACGCGGTTCCTGCTGCCTTTAGCCCGGGATGCACCATGACAGCCGCGTTAAAACAAAGAGGGTTTGCCCTGGTAACCGTGCTCTTGGTCATCACGATTCTGGTCGGAGCTGTCGTGGCACTGAGTCGCGCCGCCAGGACACAATTGCAAGAGGCGGCCAACCTGGGCGACGGCTTTAAGCTCTACTATCTGGCCAAATCCGGGTTCAATGGCGGCGAGGCCTTTTTGGCGCTGGATAAAAACAATTACGACTCTCTTACGGAAAGCTGGGCCAAGGCTGATGAATTTGCCGCCAAGGCGAGCCTTTTATTTGGGTCCGGTGCCCTTACTTTAGTTATTGAAGACGAAATGGGGAAGATCCCGCTGCAACGCTTTTATGAGGGCAATCGGGTCTATGAGCCGATCCGGGACATCCTCCTGCGCCTCCTGAAGCTGCCGGAATTCGGGCTGGCCGGCGGTAAGGCCGATGAAATCATAGCCAGCCTCCAGGACTGGCTTGATCCTGATGACGAGACAACCTCAGGCGGGGCGGAAAGCGACTACTACCGGGCGCTGGCCAACCCCTATGAGGCAAAAAATGGGCCTCTTGATGCCCTGGAAGAACTCCTTATGATCAGGGGAATAACCAGGGAGCTTTTTTATGGAACGGCCAAGAGCCCCGGGTTGAAAAAATTTCTTACCCTCTGGGGCAACGGCAAGATAAATATCAATACGGCCCCGCGCGAGGTCATATTGGCCTTTCGTGACGGGTTAACGGAGGATATGGTGGAGAAACTTGACCAGTACAGGCGGGACGAAAAGAACGACCTGTCCCGGCCGGACTGGTACAAGGCAATTGTTGGTGATACTTTTGACCAGCATGGCCTCTTGACCGTAAAAAGCAGCAGTTTCATGATTATTGCGCAAGCGAGCCGGGACAGGATGACCAGAACCATCGAGGCGGTGATAAAAAGAGACGGGGAGAAGGTGCAACTAATATCCTGGAAGGTGGATTAATGGCGGAGAGGATCCTGGGTTTAGACATCGGGGCTGATGCCCTTTATGCCGTCCTCCTGGAGCGCCCGGCAGGGGGCGGGGCGCGGATCACAAAAACCTATGCCCGACAGTTTTCGGCGGGGGAGGAACTGGAGGGGGCCATCAAGAACCTCGTTTCAGAAACAGGTGCCTCCTTCAGCCGGGTTGTTACGTCCCTGCCATTAGCGGAGCTCACTGTCCGTCATCTGCAACTGCCCTTTCAGGACAAAAAGAAAATTGGCGAGGTACTGCCTTTTGAACTGGCCGCCCTTCTTGGCCGTCCGCTGGGCGATGCGGCGCTGGATTTTCTCCTGGTGGGACAGGGGAAACCGCAGGATGTGCTGGCCATTCTGTCCAGCCGCGCCTCGGTGCAGGAACGTCTCGCCCGGTTACGGAACAACGGACTTACGGACGCTATCCTTGAGGGTTCCGGGTTTATCCTGGGCAGTCAGGCGGGGCCGTATGTGAATCAGAAAGGGCTTGCCGTTATTCTGGATTTAGGAAAGGCGGGAGCTGCTTCAGTGTGGTTGGACCGGGGGCAGTTGTGTCACGTCCGCGCCTTGTCTTACGGCGTCTCCGGGGAATCACCCTGGGAAGGCCGTGATTTGCCGGCCCCTGCGGCGCTGGCGGCGTTCATCGCCGACCTGTCAGGCGAGGTGCAAAACACCCACGCCTTTCTCCAGTTACGTGGCTTCGCCGATGGTGAAATCATCCAGGTGTATCTGACGGGAATCGGGTCTCTCTTCCCGGGGATAGCGGAAATGCTGGCCGAATCGCTTCACGTTCCGGTGGAACAGCTGGACCTGTGCCGGCGCATCCCTTTGGCGCTGGAAGAAAATGTTGCCCGAGGCTGGGTTGGCGGCCTGATGGATCAGGCCCTGGCTTTGGCGTTGAGATCCAGGAGCGGCGGCCTCGATTTTGCGAAAAGTCAACAACCGGATAATCCCCCACTTCAATGGTCCGGCAGAGCAAAAATTTTATGGTTAATACTGCTGTTATTAATCGGTCTGGAGGGCTACCTGGATTACAAGCTGGCCCAAAATAGATTTTTCTCGCTTAAATCGGAAGTGTCGGAGGTGTTTAAACGGCATTACCCCGGAGGCGGACGGCAGGTTGATCCGGTGCAGCAAATGAAGGGGCTGATCGAACAGCGCCGAAAAGAACAGACAGGCATCGTCGATTTAACCGGCGGGCCGGGCGTGCTTTCTGTCTTGCAGGAATTATCGGTGTTGATACTGGCCGGCCAGGAGGTGCTGCTCCATAGTTTGAGCCTGGAGGAGGGTAATATGGCGATTAAAGGGGAGGCGCGGGACTTTGAGACGGTGGAGAAGGTCAGGGAGGCGCTGGCCAGATCGCCACTCTTCTCCTCGGTGACCTTAGGCGCCACCAATCTGCAGAAAGACGCCAAGACGGTCACCTTTGACCTGGCCATCAGGGTGACAAAATGAGGTGGCCGGCGAGGATAGCTTTACGGGAACACTGGTATCTCCGGGGCGCCTTGGCAGTTGTCGCGCTCTTGGCAGCCATCCAGTTTTTCTATCTGCCCTGGCGTGAGGCCAGGACAACCCTGACACAGGGGATCGCAACCCAGGAAAGGACCCTCCATGATCTGCTGTTGCAAGTCGCCAGTTACGAAAAACTCAAGAATCGCGAGGACGATTTTCAGCGGCGTCTGGCCTTGCGACCGAAAGATTTCAGCATCTTTTCCTATGTAGAGAAACAGGCGGGCGACTCCGGGGTGAGGGGAAACATCCGGTCGATGACTGTCGGGCGGGGGACCACCGTCGGGGGTTATGAAGAGATACCCCTGGACATCAGGCTGGAGAAACTGACGTTAAAACAGCTTACCCAGTTCATCGCGCTCCTTGAATCGCCCGAGGCCTTCTTGCAGGTAAAAAAGCTTGCCATCAGCAGGATGAAAGAGCCGGCCGGTTACCTGGCCGTCGGGATGCAGGTGGCAACCTATCAACCACGGAGGACGTCCCCATGAAGCCAGGTAAGCTCAAGCGTCTGGCCGGATATATTTTCCTGGGGGTTTTTTTCTCCTGGCTCTTTCTCTATCTGCTCTTTCCGGCCCAGGAGCTGAAGAGTTATTTACAACAGGCCTTTTTTCGTTTGGCCCCCGAGGCGGAGCTGACTATCGGCAATGCGGAAACGGCCTTCCCGCTGGGATTGACCCTGCGGGGAGTATCCTATGCCATAAGGGACAGGAGAGCGGAAACAATCGCCCTCCAGCAGCTGACAATCAGCCCCAATTGGCTGAGTCTCCTATTCCTCAAGCCTCAGTTGGTCATCGCGGGTAACATCTACGGCGGAAAAATCGCGGGCTGGATCGCACCTAACCTTTCCAGATTCGCCCCGCGGCCAATGACAGTGAAGCTAGACCTAAGCCAGGTAGATATCGGCCGTTGTCTCTATCTCCAGGGGCCGACGGGCAAGAAGCTTACCGGCACCCTCGCGGGCAGCTTCTTTTATCAACAGGCAGATGCGGCCAGGCCCGATAAGCCAGGTGGAGGCCAGGTCGAATTGTATATCAAGAAGGGCGTCTATCATCTGCCGGAAAAAATAGCCGGCCTGGATAAAGCCGAATTCAAGGATCTGGAGCTAAAACTGGATTTCCAAGGCCGACAGATTAAAATATCGCGGCTTACCCTGGTCGGCGAGGGACTGCGGGCCAGTATGACCGGAACGCTCCTGCTCGATCCGGAAGAGCTGTCGGAGAGCCTCCTGGATATGCGGGGCTCACTGGAAACCACCCCGGGCAAGCGCTTCGCCCTCACGATAACAGGGAAAATGGGGGCGCCACTGACCAGTCTGCAATAGTTATGGGACGGCGACGGGCAGCTATCACGGCCAAACCATGAGGGCCAGGGGATAAGGAGAAATAAATGCCAGGCATAAATGAAATCATCTGGTGGAAACGGCCGGAAATTTTTTCCTGGGGAAGCAGCGCCTTTTCTCAGCTAAAAAAGAAGTGGCGTTCAATTTTCATTCCTTTGATCATTGCCCTCTACACCTGGGTGCTGGCAGGCATCTTCTATAAACTGGCTCTCACTCTCCTGGTATTGCCTCATCTGGAGACGACGCCACGGGCCAGGAGTGTTGCGCAGCCGTCCGGCAGCGGTACGGCCCTAATCTATCGGGCCATTTACGAACGAAATCTTTTTGGTTCCGCCGAGACGGTTATCCAAACAGTAACTCCCCCCGTTGCGGCGGAGCCGGCCGGCCGCCCGGCGGAAACAAAACCGCCGCCCGTACTATCCCTCGAACTCAAGGGAACCGTAGCCGGCGACCGGTTAACCGCTTTCGCCGCCATTCGGGAAAGGGGGAAGCCCAGCGATGTCCTCTACAGGATTGGCGATACGGTAGGCGGGGCAACGCTCAAAGAGATTAAGCGGGGGGAGGTGCTGGTCGAATTCGGGGGCGAGATGATCACCTTGCGGTTGGCATCATCGCCGCTGGCGCCGGTCCTGCCGACACCGGGCGGAGGGGCGGCATCAACCCCACCCCAGCCGCCTGCCGCTCCTGCCTCAGGGACGGGGGAGCGGGTAACCATCACTAGGGCCGAAGTCGCTACCCAGTTGAGTGATATGGGGGGACTGCTTACTCAGGCGCAGATCAGACCATTTTTCCAGGCGGGCGCGCCGAATGGGTTCATGCTTTCTCAGATCAGGCCGGGCAGTATCTACGAGAAGATGACCCTGCGTGATGGAGACATCATTCAGGAGGCTAACGACCGCCGGCTTAGGGGCGCCGAGGATATGGTCGAGTTTTACAATCTGCTCAAGGGCGCTCCCAGCGTTTCTCTTAAGGTCATGAGGGGGGGGCGGGTAGAAACGCTGAACTATGATTTACGCTAAAAGAAACGCTGTCTTAACTTAAAGCCCATGTACGCAACCCATTTCGCTTTAGGGGAAACCCCCTTCAATCTGGCGCCTGACCCCAGGTTTTTATACTTAAGCCCGCAGCATCAGGAGGCCTTGAATCATCTCATCTACGGCATCAAGGAAAAAAAGGGGTTCCTGCTGCTCACCGGCGGGATTGGCACCGGCAAGACCACCCTCTGCCGGACCCTGCTGGCCCATCTGGACGACAGCATCGCCGCTGCCCTGATATTCAACCCTTCCCAAATGGCCGATGAGTTGCTCTCGTCAATACTCGAAGAATTTGAAATACCTGGTCGCGATAATGACCAATCCCGACGGGCAAAGTTTTCCCTCTTGAACAAGTTTCTCCTGCAAAACTACAGCGCCGGGAAAAATGCTGTCCTCCTGATTGACGAGGCCCATCTGCTCCCCCTTGGCGTTCTCGAAGAGCTGCGTCTGCTTTCCAATTTGGAAACGGAACGCGAAAAACTGCTGCAGATCATTCTCATCGGCCAGCCGGAACTCCAGAGATTGTTGGCGCTGCCCGCGCTGCGGCAATTAAATGAGCGGATTACCGTACGCTACGAACTTAAACCCCTTTCGTTTGTACAGACCGGCAAATACATTGAGCACCGTCTTTCCGTTGTGGGCGGGCAGGTGCGGTTTTCGCTTCCGGCCCTTTCCCTTCTGCAATATTATAGCGGTGGTATTCCCCGGCGGATAAATGTAATTTGCGACCGCGCGCTCCTCATCGCCTACGCCCGGGGACAGTTTTATATCCGTCGCAGCACGATCAGAGCCGCTGTCCGCGACGTTGGCCGGGGTTACTTCGTCTCGCTCCGTCCAGCCGCAAGGCTTGCTTTTGCGGCCTCTTTATCGCTCCTTCTTTCTCTGCTGCTGTCCGTGTATGTTTATGTCAATTGGTGAGGAAGCGGTAAAAACTCCGTAAAACCAGAACTTTCGACGGCGGGGAATTGCCTGAGAATATCCCGGCTATTCCGCGGTATCTTCTTGACAAAAAATATTTTTTTCGTATAACCGCGCGCAATAAGCCATAAGCGATGTTTCGGGATGTAAAATGGCCGAAGTCTCGCGGGAAGCCGGCAAACGTCGAGGCCTGTGCAGCCGTCAGTTCTTGCGAGGTTTCAGAAGTTATCGCTAACAAAGCTATCCGGTGTGCCGGCTGTAAAGACCTGGTAGAGGCGAACCGGCCGCCGGCCTTTGTGGATACCTGTACCAGCAACGCCCGGAAATTCGGCGACCGGACGGCAATGCTTGCGGATGCCGAAAAAAGACTGCCGCTGCTGAAAAAAAGTTTTCCGCTGCCGGCATAATTATCAAGGTCATAACGCGCGTGAAGGTGTGCGGTGAAAAACTTTTCCAGACGGACATTCTAAAAAAGGTTTGACGGCAACCGGGGCGGCTATCGCGTCAAATCCGGCTTTCTTTATGAACAAATGGGCGCGGGCGCAGGAAGGGGCCCCGGTAAAAAGAATTCCCAGCCTGTCCAACGGCTGCTTCAGTCATTGTGGGACGTGGGGACAAGTGAAAGTCGATCGGGTATGGAAGGCCACTGGTCACGCCGACCGGGCCCTACCGGAGGCGGCATACCTCCCGGCTGGTTATGGCACATGCTGGCCATACCAGCCTGACGCTAACGGTAATGGGATCAGCCTTAATGATTTTGTCTCTTCTTTGACAGAACCCCTGATCGGTCATGCCGTGATGCATGAGGCAGCGGTGGAGATCATGGTATGAAGGAAACGACGGCTGTGAAAAGCTCTCGGGCAGGGGTCTATGCTCTTCTGGCGGAGGCGCTTGCGCCTCCGCCCCATGAGGAAGCGCTCCTGCGGTTAAGCAACGGCACCTGGCTTACGGAAATGCTGTCTCTGCTTAATGTTCTTAAGAAACCAGTTGGCATCCCCGCCGTCATTCGTAATTCGGCGCTCACTCCCGGCGAACTTGCCAATGAATACCTCCGGTCTTTCTTCCTGCCCGACGGCCTGAGAATCTGGCTGGTTGAATCGGTCTATAATCCCTGGACCATGGACGAATCCGCCGAAGTGGCCTTCAAGAGCGAAACAGGCTGGCTGGGAGGAGACGCGGCGGCCCATATGCAGGAGCTGGTCTCCCGCCTGGGCTTGGAATTGCCGCCGGAAGTTCGGGGCACGCCGGACCATCTGGCCGTCGAGCTGGAGCTCATGTCGTTTTTAGTTGAAGAGGCGGGGCCGGACGCCCAGGCTATTTTTCTCGCCCAGCACCTCAACTGGCTGCCTCTGCTGTTGGCCAGATCTGAAGAAGCGGGGCTTAAGGGGCTATACCGCTCCGTGCTGGACATGACGGAACAGTTTATCGCCTGGGACCGCAAGTAAATAGACCCGGAAAAACAACCTGCCGCTTTCGTGGCTTTGCGGGATAAAACCGGCGAAAGAAGAGAATTGGCGGCGGCGCCGTAAAGAGCAAAGCCGTCATTACGTTCCTGTGCTTATTTAAGTCCGATGATAATTCGGCCAAGCGCGTTGTTCGCCGGTTTGTTCATTGTTTTGGACCTTTTGGCGGGCGGTGAGAAACGCCGTAAATTACATGCGGAATAAAGACGCTATCAGTAAAAAGTCGCAAAAGACCTCAAATTTAGGAGGGCTTTTTACGAAGTCCTCAAGAAATAAAAGGTTGATTTTTGCAAACGCTGTGATAAAAAGTGCAGCAGGACAGTGTGCACAAAATAATTTAAAATTACGTTATAGGGGGAAGAAATGGAAGAAAATAAAGGAAACCGGGTAGAGTCGCTCTCTACAGAAAAGAGGGTATTTTATCCTCTATCTGAGTTTAGCAAGAAGGCTCGTTATAAAACCATTGAAGAGTATCGGGAAACGTATCGGCGGTCCGTAGAAGATCCACATGGATTCTGGGGTGAGATGGCCGAACGATACCTCCACTGGTTTGAGAAGTGGACGGGGCCGGTGGAGGAGTGGAGCTTCAAAGATCAGATCAGTATTTCGTATTTCCGGGGCGGCAAATTAAACGCCTCCTATAACTGCCTCGACCGGCACTTAAACGGATGGAGAAAGAATAAGGCGGCCCTGGTCTGGCAGGGAGAGCCGATGGAGGAATCCAAAACCTATACCTATCAGCAGCTGCACCACGAAGTCTGCAAGTTCGCCAATGTGCTCAAGGCTCTGGGGGTAAAGAAGGGTGATCGGGTAACGCTCTACCTGCCCATGATACCGGAGCTGGCAATAGCCCTGCTGGCCTGCACCAGAATCGGCGCGATTCACAGCGTCGTCTTCGGCGGCTTCAGCGCCGACGCACTCAGGGACCGGATTCAGGATTGCAAATCGGAAACAGTTATAACTTCCAACTACAGTTATCGTTCGGGAAAGGTCCTGCCGACCAAGCAAAATGCCGATACGGCAATGAATGCCTGCGGCTTTGTCAAAAATTGTGTGGTTGTGAACCGGATCGACAAGGCCGTAGAGATGAAAGAAGGCCGGGATCACCTGTGGCATGAACTGATGGCCAAGGTATCGCCTGTATGTGAAGCCGAAAAGATGGATGCCGAGGACCCCCTCTTTATCCTATACACCAGCGGCAGCACCGGCAAACCCAAGGGGGTGCTCCATACAACCGCCGGTTATCTACTATACCCCACCATGACCTTCCAGGATATTTTCGACTACCGGGACGAGGACCTCTACTGGTGCACCGCCGACATTGGCTGGGTCACCGGCCACAGTTACATCGTTTACGGCCCTCTGTCTTCCGGCGCCACTTCACTGATGTTCGAAGGGGTTCCCAACTATCCCGAGCCGGATCGTTTCTGGCAGATAGTGGAAAAGTATCGGGTTAACAGCTTCTACACGGCGCCCACCGCTATCCGGGCGATGATGAAAACAGGCGATGCGTGGCCTAACAAGCGGGATTTGAGCAGCTTAAGAGTCCTGGGTTCGGTCGGCGAGCCTATCAATCCGGAAGCCTGGCTCTGGTATTACCAGGTAATCGGCAAAGAGCGCTGCCCCATTGCCGACACCTGGTGGCAGACTGAAACGGGTGGGGTCCTTATCACTTCCCTGCCGGGCGCTATTCCGATGAAGCCGGGTTGCGCAACGGTGCCTTACTTTGGGGTGCAGCCGGTGGTGGTGCGCCAGGACGGCAGCGAAGCTGATGTTAATGAGGGGGGCTACCTGTGCATTAAGAGACCCTGGCCAAGCTTCATGCGAACCGTTTTTGGCGATCCGGAAAGGTTCAAGCAGCAATACTTCATTCAGTATCCGGGCCTTTACTTCACCGGTGACGGCGCCCGGAAGGATGAGGATGGTTTCTACTGGCTGATGGGCCGGGTGGACGACGTAATTAACGTTTCCGGTCACCGGCTGGGCACAGCGGAGGTGGAAAGCGCCCTGGTTGCTCATCCCACGGTAGCCGAGGCGGCGGTGGTCGGGTTCCCCCACGAGATCAAGGGGCAGGGAATCTATGCCTTCGTTACCCTGAAGGAGGGAAACGAACCGACCGAGGAACTTAGGAAAAATCTCCTTTTACACGTAAGAAAGGAGATTGGACCGATTGCCGTACCGGACAAGATCCATTTCGCCGAAGGCCTACCCAAGACACGCAGCGGTAAGATCATGCGCCGCATCTTAAGAAAGATCGCCGAGGGCCAGTTCGATGAGTTGGGAGATACTTCAACGCTTGCTGACCCTACGGTTGTTGACCGTCTGATTGCCGAAAGATAAATTAAAATAGCTGGTTAATAAAGAGGCTCAAGGACGTTGCCGTCCTTGAGCCTCTTTATGTTTCAGGGATAATTGGATTACAGACCGTGCAAGGGGAAAACCTCCCGCCTCAAAAATGATACCACCCGCTCAGCCTCCTGTTGCGCCTTGATCTTGGGCTCGCCTTCTGTAATCCAGGGGTGGTCGTAGAGACTGCCCATCTCCATTTCGGGGCCGTACATCATCCCCCCCACCAGGCCGGCCAGTTCATCTTCCGGCTCTAACTGATTTAAGGTGGCCCAGGCCAGGGTCCAGGCCCGCGCTGTCCTAAACAGGTCATAGCCGCCGCCGGCCAGAGCTAACATCCGTGGGCAAAGTTTCCGGAGTCGATGGACGTTTCGCCGGTAGCCGTTGTTGGTCAATTTCAGGTGCGTGAGCGGGTCGGAGATGAGTGTGTCCGCGCCGATCTGGGCGACCAGCACCCGGGGGTGAAACGACTCCAAAAGCGGCACAACCAGGGAGTCGAAAGCAAAACCATAAACCTCGTCATCGGTTCCTGGCTCAAGCGGAATGTTGACGTTATAGCCCTTGCCCTCGCCCTGTCCTGTTTCCGTTTCCATGCCCGACCAGGGATAAATTTCCCGGCCTGTTTCATGCAGCGATATTACCAGCACCCGGGGATCATCGTAAAAGGCATCCTGGACCCCGTTGCCGTGATGGGCGTCGCAATCGACATAGGCGATGCGCAAGTGCTCGTCTTTCTGGAGTACCGCCCTGATGGCAACGACGATATCGTTTAAATAGCAGAAGCCTTCCGCATGGTCGGCAGCGGCGTGATGAAAGCCGCCGAAGAGGTTGAAGGCATAGTCCAGGTCGCCATTGAGTATTTTCTCCATGCCTAAAATGGTCCCGCCAACTGTCATTGCGGCCCATTCATAGATTCCATGCAAGATCGGGTTATCTTCAGTGCCCAGGCCATACCCCAGCATTTCCAGGCTGGCTTTGCCCCGGCCCGCCTCAATTAAGGCCCGCAGGTAATCCTTCGTGTGAAAATTAGTTATTATTTGCTCCCCCGCCAAACCGGGCTTAAGTGTCTCCATCCAGGAATGATTCAACAGTCCGTAGCGGCCGCAAAGTTCATAGGTCATTATCCCCCGCTCCGGTTTGAAGGGATGGCCATAACCAAAGTCAAACCGTCCCATTTCATTGCTGTATATCAATGCGCTTCTCATAGAACCTCTGATGAATGACAAATTTAGCCACGCTAGGCTACCAGATATGTCCTCCTAAAATCAATCACCTTTCGCCGGCTTTTTATGAGGTCGTCCTGTTTGACAGGCCGAAATAATTAATTTAAATAACACCCAGCGCGGACCAAAGGCGCTTCCTTAAGTAAAAGAGGCTTATGATGAAGATAGATAACACGTCTGATCTGGAAAAGATGACCCACAGCGACAGCCACCGGGAGCTGGAGGAATCCAAGGAGCGCTACCGTAACCTGTCGCGCTTCCTGGAAAGCGTTTTAAACAGCATTACGGAATATGCAATCATTGCCGTTGGCGGCAACGGCCTGATTGCCGAGTTTAACCGCGGCGCGGAAAACATCTTCGGCTGGGAAAAGGCGGAGGTAGTAGACAAACATAACATCAGTGTGACCCTGCTGCCCACCGACATAAGCAAGGGGATACAGGCGGATATCGTCCGTCGCGTCATGGCCGAGGGACTATGCGACGTGGAAATGAGCCGGGTTCGCAAGAACGGCGAGCTTTTCCCCGCCCACTCCACGGTTACCGCCATTCGCGATCCTGCGGGCAAAACCATTGGCTTTGTAGATATTGTAAGTGATATAACCCAAATACGGCTTCAAGCCAAGCAGCGGGAAGCACTGGAAAAACAACTTCGGGAAACCAAAGATTTTCTGGAAAACATCATGGAAAGCTCGGTGGACGGCATTGTTACTACCGATCTCAAGGGAAATATAACCTACTTGAACCGGGCCATTGCCGAGATGCTGGAATACTCGAAAAAAGAGTTGCTGGGGCGCCACATCTCTTACGTATATACCAGAGGCATTGATGAGGCCCGGCAGATCATGACCGCTCTTAGAGCCCACAGTCGAGTGGAAAACTACAATATGCAAGTGACCAGCAAAAGCGGGTTGAACCTGCACATATTGACCTCGGCATATCTGCTGCAAAACGAAGAGGGGGAATTGATCGGCACGGCGGGTATATTCAAAAATGTCACGGAACAAAAGCGCCTGGAGATCAAGCTCAAGGAGACGCAGGCCTACCTGGTGGAAGCGTCGAAGATGCGGGCGCTGGGAGAATTGGTGGCCGGCGTCGCCCATGAGCTCAACAACCCGCTGATGGCGTCCCAGACACTCCTGCATGTGATATTTAACAACCTCCATGATGAATGTCCGAACCGGGAACGTCTGGAAATTGTCAGAAAATGCAATGATCGGATCGAGAAGATCGTCAACCATCTGCGGGAATTCTCCCGGCAGACGGATATAAACATGCTGCCGATCGATATTAATCTTCCGATAGAACAAGCTTTGCTGATCACGGGCCAGCAACTGCTCAATCACAATATTACGATTTACAAGAATCTGACGGGTGGCCTGCCCAAAATAATGGGCGACGTCAATCATCTGGAGCAGGTCTTTCTCAATCTGATTTCCAATGCCCGCGATGCCTTGGATGAAGTAAACGCGCCAAGGGAGTTGACAATCACCACTTCTTGCCTGTATGAAGATGATGAAAATTTTGTGGTCGCTACAGTTAAGGATAACGGTATCGGCATTCCACATGCGAATCTGGATAAGGTAATGGAACCTTTTTTTACCACTAAACCGGTGGCCAAGGGAACAGGGCTGGGGTTGTCGCTTTGTTTCAGTATCATGGAAGCTCACAAGGGCAGAATCAAGATTAAAAGTAAGCTGGGGACAGGGACGGAAGTTACAATTTATATCCCTGTTACCAATGGGGGCTAGATGAACAAGAAAATACTTATAGTTGACGACGATGAAATGATCCTGATCGCGCTTAAGGAACTCCTTAAACGGGAGCAATACGAAGTCCATACGTCCTCCAACGGCTTCGATGCTTTAGAGCGGATCAAAAACGAAAGATTCGACCTGCTGGTTTTAGATGTGATCATGCCACGGATGGACGGGATTGAGCTCTGTCGGCGGATCCGGGAGCAGGAGCATCTTAATTACATTCCCATCATTTTCCTTACGGCCAAAAGCCAGGAGGAGGACCGGGCCATTGGGCTGGGCGCCGGAGCTGATTTTTTTCTTTCGAAACCAATCACCCCGGAGAAGCTGCTGAAAATGTTTGCCGTGGCTATCGGATAATAGGGACAGATGAGCAGTCCTGCCTCCTTTTTTTTACCTGACCGTCAAGGTTCACAATTATGACCCACCCCCAAATAGCAATTTCGCTGCTTAATCCGTCGTTCTATCCCCATGCGCCTTATGAGGTGGAATTAATCCAGACCCACATTTCTCTTATCTTCCTGGCCGGAGATTATGTTTACAAGGTCAAGAAGGCCGTGAATTTTGGGTTCCTTGATTTTACATCGCTTGACCGGAGAAAATGGTATTGCCAGGAGGAATTGCGCTTAAACCGCAGGCTGGCCCCGGATACCTACCTGGAGGTGTTGCCGATCAACGAGGATGATCAGGGCCTCCTATCCCTCGGCGGCCCAGGAAAGACTGTGGAATATACCTTGAAGATGAGGCGGTTGCCCGCCCAGGGAATGCTCAAGGTTCTCCTGCAACAGGGCCTTGATCCGGCGGTAATGGATAGTTTGGCTGAAAGAATCGTCCTTTTTCATCAACAGGCGGCAACCGGCGGTGAAATCGACCGCAACGGGAGCCTCGCTACGGTTCGATTCAACCAGGAGGAAAACTTCCGGCAAACCGAAAGCTATATTGATGTTACCATCCCCCGCTGGCAGTTTGAATTCATCAGGGACTATTGCCGGGCCTTCATGACCGGGAACGAAGAGCTTTTTGAGGAAAGGGTACGACAGCACCGAATCAGAGAGTGTCACGGCGACCTGCACCTGGAACATATCTGTCTTGCCCCCGCAATAACCATTTTTGACTGCATCGAATTTAACGAACGGTTTCGTAACACCGACGTGGCGGCCGATGTGGCTTTTCTGGCGATGGATCTGGATTACAACGCCTATCCCGAGCTGGCGGAACGTTTTGTACGTTCTTACCGCAGGTATTCCGGCGATCCCCATATCGCAACCCTCATTAACTTTTACAAAGCCTACTACGCCTATGTCCGCGGCAAAGTTATCAGTTTCAAACTTGATGATCCGGGGATCGGCCTTGCTGAAAGAGATGCCGCCAAAGGCGCCGCCCACGGGTATTTTGATCTGGCCTGCAATTACGCCGCCCGCCCCCTGAAGCCGTTTCTCATCGTCATGTCCGGGTTGATGGGTACGGGGAAAAGCACTCTCGCGCAAACATTGGCCAGGCGCTTAGGTGCGCCGGCAATTCAATCGGACGTTGTGCGGAAGGAAATGCTATCGCTGGATCGAACAGCCCGCCGGCGGGATGAATACGGTCAGGGCATATACAACGATTCCGTAACCGATCTTACCTATACGGAATTGTTTAACCGGGCCGGACAGATCTTGCAGGATGGGAAATCGGTTATAATCGACGCTTCCTTCAAAAAAAAGGACCTCCGCTTGCGGGCGCAGGATATTGCGCGGGCGGCAAAAGCCGATTTCCTGGTGGTTGAGTGCGTCAGCGCCGAAGGCACCATCCGGGAAAGGCTGGAACAAAGAGCTCACCTGAAGGATGAGCCCTCAGACGGACGCTGGGAGCTGTTTGCCGCCCAGAAGCAAGATTTTGAGGCGATCGATGAATTGCCAGCCATCTGTCACCTGCGGATCGACACCGGTTGCGATTCCGCCGCATGCATCACCCGGATCTTCCGACGGCTGCAGCGGTTGGACCAGGATTAATTTTATTGCAATCAAGCGAGGCGCCCCATGAACATAAGTAGCGAAAACCTGGTTGAAAAAATCGTTTCCTTTGTCCGGCAAGAGGAGTCAAACCGGCTTACCCCGGAGATTCACATCTACGACGAGCCGCTGGTGGGATTTGCCCAGGCCCGGGACCCTCTTTTTGTGGAGCTTAAAAAAGAAAGCGTCGTCGGTGATGTCCATCGGTTGCCACAGGAATGGCTGACCGACGCCGGGACAGTAATTTCTTATTTCCTGCCCTTTTCCGAGAAGGTACGGTTGTCGAACCACGGCCGGGGTCTGGCTTCCGAAGAATGGTTAAAGGGACGCTATCAGGGGGAGGGATTAAATAATAAACTCCGGAATTTCCTGGCAGCGGAACTGACTGCTGTAGGCGGCAGGGCGGTCGCCCCGGCCATCGAGAAGGACTGGCTGGCGGATTATCAATTATTTCGCAGCAACTGGTCGGAAAGACATGTCGCCTGGATCGCCGGATTGGGCACCTTTAGCCTGAACCGCGGTTTGATAACCAGCCGCGGCATGGCCGGGCGTTTTGGCAGCGTTGTCACCAATATCGAACTTACGCCAACCAAGCGGGCGTATCAGTCTTTTTTTGAGTATTGCCCTTTTTTGGTTGACGGATCATGCGGCGCCTGTATCGAGCGCTGTCCCGCAGGGGCTATTTCGGCTTGCGGCAAGGATAAAAAGAAGTGCCATCAGTATATTTTCATTGATGATCCTCTGGCGGCAGTCCGGATAAGGCACGGCTATTCCGGCAGCGCCTGCGGTAAGTGTCAGACTGCCGTTCCCTGCGAATGGGCAATACCTTAAGATGCGGTTGGCGGGACGGGTTCATAAAATGGGTGGAGCAGATTGAAAACAGCAGTCTCCGCTGTGGTATTGGCCGGCGGCAAGAGTTCCCGCATGGGGGTCAACAAGGCCTTTCTCGAACTGGAAGGCCGCCCCCTGATTGACCAGGTGGTGGAGTCTCTCGTAGAGGTATTCCCGGAGGTGATTGTCGTCACCAACGAGCCACTCCTGTACCTCCATCTGCCGGCGGCAATCGTGACCGACATCTACAAAGACAAGGGCTCTTACGGTGGTCTCTATACCGGACTTTTCCATTCTTCTCATGATTACGCCTTCGTAGTGCCTTGCGATATGCCCTTTCTCAATATACCATTTATCGAACATATGATTGATTCCGTCGGCACTCATCAGATTGTCGTGCCGAAACCATTAGACGGCCTCCAGCCGCTGCACGCGGTTTACGGCAAAAAAACCTTGCCGCCGATGGCCAGGATGCTTGCCCAAAACAAACTGAAGATAATCGACCTCTATCAGGTGGTAAAGCCGCTGGTAATTCCGTTTAACGTCATCGAATCTTTCGATCGAACAGGGCGGATGTTCTTCAACATCAACTCGCCTGATGATTTTGAACGTTACCGGCAATTGCGGTCGTCATAAAACACGAAATACCCTGATAATCTCAAAAGGAGATAAAAAATGAATTGCACCAAATGTGAAAAATCAATTCCTGAGGAAAGCAGATACTGCCTCCACTGCGGTTTTTACCTGTTGGGCGCGGAGGCCCCGATTACCGATGACTCCGATCCGGACTGGGACAATCGCGTCTTGTGCAGTGATGGCAACTGCATTGGCATTGTTGTCGATGGTAAATGCACCACCTGCGGCCTGGCCGGCTAGGAAGCAAGAGTGGGATAAAAAAATGATCGGTCCCCAGATTTTTGATGATTGGCCCGAGCGCTATGACCGGTGGTTCGAAACCCCGACGGGGCGGCTGATCAATCATTATGAATCTCAGTTGCTGCGGGAGTTTCTCCAGCCGGACAAGGGTGAATTAATTTTGGACGCCGGTTGCGGAACCGGAATCTTCACCCGGGAGGTGCTGCAAAGCGGCGCCTCAGTGATCGGGTTGGATATTTCCCCGACCATGCTGCAACGCTCGATCGAAAAGGCCGGGAAGCTGCCCTTCTCCTGTCTTCAGGGGGATATGTTGCGACTGCCTTTTCCGGATGGGGTATTCGATAAATCCCTGTCGGTTACGGCGATTGAATTCATAGCGGACGCCGCGGCGGCGGTTACGGAATTATTTCGAGTCACCAAGTTAGGTGGGCTGATCGTGGTTGCAACTCTCAACAGTTTAAGCCCCTGGGCCACCCGCCGCGCCCAGGATGCCAAAACCAAGGGTCATCCCATTTTCGAGCGGGTTTATTTTCGCTCCCCGGCGGAAATGCTGGCCTGTGCGCCGGTTGCGGGGAAATTTGCTACGGCGATTCACTTCTCCAAGCAGGATGACCCATCACAAGCAGCAATTATCGAAGCGGAGGGGAAACGTCTTAACGCCACAACCGGCGCATTCCTGATAGTTTCCTGGAAGAAGGAGGCGCCGCACCCCGGCGCCTCCTCCGGGGCATGATGCAATGCCTACCCTGAAAAAATGCCTGCCGATTACAGCGCGAACACCAGGTTAAATATTTTGCCGGATGCCTCGTCCCTAAGCCTCAGCCTAAGCTCCTTTGGTTTTTTCGCTTCAGCGGGGAAGAAGATGAAACCAAAGGCCAAATCACCTGGTTTAATGGAGCGGTTTTGGAGAGAGCGATTTTTCAGGTCTTCCCGGATGCTGGCCCCCACTTCCCGATCGCCAAGCCCCCTGGCCCCGCCGGTGGTTGCGCCGATTGCCGTCCCCACGGCCGCCCCCTTGACGGCGGCGTCGGCTACCGGGCCACCGGATACGATGCCGATGGCGGCGCCGATTAAGGCGCCCGCGGCAGCGGTTAGCGCACCTGATTTTACGGCCTCCGGGGCAACCCTTCCCAATTCCGTTTTCTTGCTGATCCGGTCGTAGGCCAGTCCGGAGTCAATAATCGGCCAGAGGTTGTTTCCCGCATCGATTAAGAAGGTCTGATTGGGAACTACCGTAAAAGAATTATTTCCCTTGTTGTCAAACGCCAACTGGAGCGGCAGGACGCCGGCTTCGATGATGTCAAAGCCGAAGGCATCTTTGGCTTCCTCGGGGTCACTAATTGCGTGCGCGGCTAACTTCACTCCCGCAACTTCAGTAACGTTGGGATAGGTATCCGGCATCCTGAAGGGAACGACCTTCCTTTCGTAGCTGGCGCAACCAGCGGTGACAGCCAACAACAAAAGCGCCAGAATTGCCACTCGGCCAATTGCTATTTTCATTTTCAACCCTCCTTACGCTATCTGTCTCCTTTAGCTAACATTTTTGCAAAGCGGACCATGCCTTCCTCGATGTCCTCAGGCGTCACCATGCTGAAGCTGGCCCTGAGGCAATTACGCAGTCCATCACGGGTGGAAAAGGCCGGTCCGGGCACCAATAGAATCCCCAGCTCCTTTCCGTATTCCTCCACCATTTTTGCGCAGTCAAACCTGGCTGGTAGAGAAAACCAGACGAAAAGGCCGGCCGAAGGAACCGTAAAGCTTACCGACGGCGGCAGATATTTTCGGGCTGCCTGGATGAAAACATCCCTGTTTTGCTGATAAAAAAGGCAATTTTCCCGGATAATCGCCCTAAATTCCTCCGGATTGTGGGTCTTCATGAAACCGGCAAGCAGCATCTGGGACATGCCGCTGGTGTGAAGGTTGGCCCCTTGCTTGTAGAGCTGGATATACTGCATGATCTCCTTGGGACCAGAAACATAGCCCAGACGCAGGCCCGGAGCGAATATCTTGGAAAAGCTGTCCAGCCGGACCACCAGGTTTTCCCGGTCCAGCGCCTGGAGGCTGGGCAGAGGCGGCCGGTCGTCGAACTGCAACAACTGATAGGGATCATCCTCTAGAATCAATATCCGGTAGCGGGCGGCGATTGCCAGAAGTTGCCGGCGACGCACCAGCGAGAGGGTTACGCCCGCCGGATTGTGTCCGTTGGGCACATCGTAGATAAACTTGGGCATTGGAAGCCCAGCGCTTTTCCGGGCCGCCAGCGCCTGTTCCAGTTTATCGGTGATCATCCCCTCCTCGTCGAGCTCGATCGGCAGGAAATTCCGGGTAAAGGCACGAAAGGCACCGATGGCCCCCGGATAGGCCGGTTCCGACAGCGCTACCGAGTCTTCCTCGTCAAGCAACAGGTAGGCCATGATGTGCAGGCCCTCCTGAGAGCCATTGAGGATTACGAAGTCACTGTTTTCCAGGGTTATGCCGTCTTTATTTTGATGCCATGAGGCGATGAGTGTTTTTAAATCCGTCAGGCCGTCCGTCGGGCCGTACTGGCAGGCCAGGTCCAAATCCTGACCGGAAATTAAAAACTCGCGATTACTTACGAATTTTGTCGTAAGCGACGAGAAGGCAAAGGTACTCTGATGCGGGTATCCCCCGCCAAAGGAAATCATACCGGGCAGCCGCATCAGAGGAACGAGCTTCCGGATCGGCGAGGGCACCAAACCACGGCTGCGCCGGGAGAGTAACGATTTTATATCCATAATACCTCTTTAGCCCGGGGATCAGTTATTGGAACATCAGTTTTTATCTGCAACCAAGCTTTATTTATCACATCTCACATAAATGTTTAACGTATATTTACGATGCTGCTATCCCCAGTTTCCCACTTGACAAGGCTTGGTAAATGTTATTTACAAGAGCAT
>JBBIRO010000008.1:0-100539 GCA_037441775.1 Syntrophobacterales bacterium | reverse complement strand
CCGATGTAGCTCAGCCGGTAGAGCAACTGATTCGTAATCAGTAGGTCCGCGGTTCGATTCCGCGCATCGGCTCCAGTAAAACAATGGGTTTCCGGTATTGATGCAGGTTTTTCGAAACTCATGGATGGCATTTTTTTGTAGGATTCAAGGCAGAAGAGTTTCCCGCGAAGATATTCCTCTTACAGCTTACGATAAATCTCTGTGGCCAAGGTCTTATCTGCTTATTCAGCGGAGTTATCAAATTCAAATAATCTCCCCTTATCCGCTGCGACCTCGATCATAATTGGTCACTGGCGCGGCAAAGACGGACACCGAAGACTGACAAAACTACGGCGCAGGAAAGACAACAATCAAAACAAGGCAAAGACGATTGCGTAAGAAAAACAAGTTTCTTGCGGGGAATATATTTATATCGCTTGACAAGGGGTCTGGTAATGGGTGACCCTGTCTAGTCGATTTTACTTAGCCGTCAAATTCACCGCCGCCCGCAGCCCCAGAAGATAACTGTCCACGCCGAATCCGGCGATCTGGCCCTTGGCAATAGGCGCCACCACCGAATAATGCCGGAACTCCTCCCGGGCGTGAATATTGGACATGTGAACCTCCACGATAGGCACCTGGAGAATAGCCAGGGCATCCCTTAGGGCATAGCTGTAATGGGTCCAGGCGCCGGCATTGATCAAAACCCCGGCTACCCCCGACATATGGGCAGCCTGGATCTTTTCCACCATCTCTCCCTCGTGATTGGTCTGGTAGGTTTCCACCTCGCAGCCCAGCTCCCTTCCCAGTTCTACCAGTTTACTGTTGATCTCGGCCAGGGTGATCGTCCCGTACTGGGCCGGGTCGCGTTTGCCAAACATGTTCAGACTGACGCCGTGTAACACCAGTATTTTTTTCATGCCTATTCCTCCGTTTTCAGACCTTTTTTTGCAAGTTTTCCCCGTAGCCTCCCCCAGAACCTCGTCTGCCCGATAACCATGAAAACAATTGACAGGGTCAAAACCAGCGTCAGGGGATTTACAAACAACTGATTCATGAAACCAAGCAGGCTGTTTTGCTGATCCTGCATGGCCTGCCGATAACTCGTCTCCATCAGCGGACCGAGGATGACGCCGAGAATGACCGGCCCAACCTGAAAACCGTACATTTTTAGAAAGTAGCCGACGATTCCAAAGCCCAGCATCCAGTAAACGTCGTAGATGCTGTTGTTGATCGCATAGGCGCCGACAGTGGAGATGATGATGATGATCGGCAACAGCAGCCCCTTGCGGATCTCCACCAGCTTGGCGAAGATCCGGACCCCGGTGAGGCCGAAGATCAACAGAAAGACGTTTGCCAAGAGCATGCAGCCGACGGAAAACCAGAAGAGATGGGGCGTGTCGATCATCAGCATCGGACCGGGTTTGAGGCCGTGAATGTAGAGGGCGCCGATGATCACCGCCGTAACCGCGTCCCCGGGGATGCCCAGGGTGAGCATGGGGATATAGGCCCCGCCGATGCAGGCGTTGTTCGCCGTCTCCGGGGCGATAAGCCCCTCGTAAGCCCCCTGGCCGAAGGGCCGCGTCGGTTTTTTCACGCTGCGCTTGGCATGGCCGTAAGCCAAGAGCGCCGCTATATCCCCGCCCGCGCCCGGCAGCGCGCCGATTCCGACCCCGATGAACGCGCTTTTGATAATCAGATACAGATGTTTGAACAGCAGCCGCCAGTCGGGGAGGATCTTGCTTACGCTCTGCTTGATCGGCGTAACGTGGATGCCGTGCAACTGGACGAGGGCCTCCGAAACACCAAAGAGACCGATCATTATCGCCACGAAGTGAATCCCGCTCATGAGCCCCACGCTCCCGAAGGTGAATCTCCCCTGGCCGGTAAAATTGTCCATCCCCACCATGCTAAGCAGGATCCCCAAAGCGCCGGCAAAGATCCCTTTGGCCAGCGATTCTCCGGAAAGGCTGCCCACGAGGAGTATTCCCATGATCGCCAGCAGGAAATAATCCCGCGGCGCGAACTTGAGGGAATAATCCGAGATGATCGGCGCCGCAAAGGCCAGCGCGATAATGCCGATGACGCCCCCGATCACCGAGGCGGTAGTGGAAAGGCCTATCGCCTGTCCCGCCAAACCCAGCTTGGCCAGCGGATAGCCGTCGAATCCGGTGGCGACCGCCGCTGGAGCGCCGGGAATGTTCAACAGGATCGAGGAACGGGAACCGCCGTACACCCCACCGCTCCAGACGCCGATCATCAAGGAAAGGGCCGGATTGATTTCCCAGGAAAAGGTGAAGGAAATCAAGATGGAAACCGCCATCGTGACGGAAAGCCCGGGGATCGCGCCGATATAGATCCCGGCGAGGGTGCCGATAGCTACCAGAGACAGCAGCTTGATGTTGACGATCGAGATCAGGAAGTAATGCAAGGCCTGCGTTGTTTCCATATTCCAGCGCTCCTGTTACCAGAGGATGACCTTAAAGATAGTGCGAAAAAGGACGTAGATGATCGTGAGAGTGATCGCGGCGATGAAGAAGGATTTCTTCAGCGTAGCTCCCTTCAAAAACAGGAAGGAACCGACTAGAAACAGATAGGAGCTGGGCAGAAAATGAAGCGGGGACGTAAGCAGGATATAAAGGACTAAAATCGCCGCGTAGCCGAGCACGACCCCGGGCAGGGCGAAGGGCCGGGTCTGTCTCAGCTCCTCGCCCAGCTTCAGACTGTTGTACCGAGCGCGGTTCTTCCAGAGGATGCGGCTGGCCGAGGCAACAAGGATGCAGGCAATGAATATAGGAAAGGCACCCGACGACGAGAGGTTCTCCAGACGTGGAATCATCAGGGCCACAATCAGCACAGAAACACTGAAAGCTAAGAGAACCCACATCAGGATGCGCTCTCCCGGTCTCTGAGCGATCTTTTCTTCCATGGCAAAAACTCCTTACTCAAGTTTCGGCCGGGCAAAACCGCCCGGCCGAAAAAGGGGTGTTTTGATTTTTTTGCAGCAGGGTCTTGTCTATGGTCTCGGAATCCCGAATTTATCAGGCGAAACCTTGGCCGCTCCCGCATCATGAAGGAGCCAGGTCGTAACCGACTGCCATTTGCTGAGGAACTGCTCGGCTTCAGCCCCGGAAATCCCCATATAAATGGAACCAAAATTTCTGATGAACTCCTGGGCCTTGGGATCGCCCACGCCCTTTCTGAAGGCATCGACGAGGGTCCTTTTAACCGCATCCGGGGTCTCCTTCTTCACGAAAACTCCGTAAAACGGACCCCAGGGCAGGTATTTCCTGTAGTCGGCGGAGGTGGCGGTGATCAAAGGAACATCTTCCAGCCCGGGCACCGGCGTATCGGACACCAGGGCCAGGGGACGGACGCGGCCCGCCCGGAGGTGCTCGCGCACCGCGGCCATGCCCATTGTCGTCCACTGGATGTGACCGCCCAACATGGCCGTCACTAGTGGACCCTCGCCCTGGAAGACGATATCATTGAAGGTCACGCCGCTGGTCGCCCTCATCATGGACCCCACCACGTGGGGAAGTCCTCCCGGCCCAGTTGATCCCATCTTGATCTGGCCGGGGGCCTTCCTGGCGTCCGCAAACAGTTCGCCTAAGGTTCTCCAGGGCTGATCGTTATTGCAGACGACCACACCAACATTGCGGGCGATGAGCATGACCGGAAAGAAATCCTTGTATTCAAGCGGCGAAATATCCAAAACGCGGTAGAGGTTGGGATTTTCCGCCCCGAACAAAAGGGTGTAGCCGTCGGCCGGCTGGCCATGAACCCAAGTAAGAGCAACGGCCCCCGTCGCACCCGTCCTGTTTTGCAGGATGATCTTCTTGCCGAGCACCTGCTCGACGTATGGCGTCACGGCCCGAGAGATGTTGTCCGTCGCCCCGCCGGCACCCCACTGGATGACGCCCATAATGTCCTTCACCGGATAGTCCGCCGCTCGGACAGGGGTAACGAAACCAATGGTCAAAAACACGCCAATTACGTACAGCCATTTCATTTTACTCATGTTATTCCTCCTGCTTATTATTCCTCCTGCTTAATAGTGACGTCTTCTTAATAAGTCAAAAAGTTCCCCCCTCTCCTTTATCAACTCCCGTGAGGGGAGGGGGAACGCGACTTTTTAAGAGTGCGTCAAGGTTTAAATGGTCCCAGAAACCTCACCGCGTTGGCCGTAAAGGAGATGTCGGCCATCTTCTCCTGGGAAATCTCGGTCGTGTAGTTGGTCCAGCCGGCCCAACGGAATATCTCCTCCATATTCCTGATGCTGTCAATATATACCTTGAGGTCGGGGTCATATACCTGGGGCCTCCCTTTCCGGATGGCCTCCTCTGTGGCGGTGACGAAGCGAAGATAGGCCTTAATATTGGCGGGATCGAGGTACCTGCCGCCCTGCATGGCCCGGGATCCCCTGACGAGGGCGATCATGAATCGCCTGGCCACGTCCGGACGCTCCTTGATAAACGCCCCGGAATACATGAAAACCGTGGTCATGGCGCCGGGAGCCATATCCTTGGCCAAAATTACGCCCTTGCCGTCGGCCAGGATCTGATCGGAGTAGGGTGGTCCGACAAGCGCGGCGTCCACGGAGGCTTTCGCAATGGCCAGCGGCATGTCGGGATTGGCCAGATTCACGATGTCAATGTCCTTCACGGTGAGATCAACTTGCTTCAGCGCCCTGGCAACGAAATAGGCGCCCGTCGTCCCCGCTCCGCCGGCAAGGGCAACCTTCATCCCCTTGAGATCGGCCACGGACTTCACCCGGCCGGAATCCCAGAGATCCTTCCTTACAATTACAATGGTCGGGCCATCCTTTTGAGGCTGGACGGCGGCGGAGCCGACGATGCGCAAATCGAATCCCCGGTTGAAGGCGTTGAAGGTGGAGGCGCCGATGCCGACCCCGCCCGCGTCCAGGCTGCCCTGGGCCAAAAACGCCATGGCCTCGGTCCCGGAGGCGACCTTCTGCATCTCAACCTCGATGTTCTGTTCCTTCATGAAGCCGCGCTCAACGGCTACGTAGAGGGGCGCAAAGTTCATGATGGCCACGTACGCCACCTTGACCCTGTCGGCGGCGACCGCCGCAGAGCCAAAGGACAAGAGCAGCGCGACCATGCCGACTGCCCAAAAAACAATTTTACCTTTCTTCATCATACCCTCCTGTGTTTTCTCTTTTCTCCCACTATTACCGTCTGCCCCGGACTACCGGTCGTCATCAGGAAACGTGAAGGGAATAGCCGGAACCTGGCTTCTTAATAAGAACAAACATCCTGCGTAACTTCCCTCGCCAGTTCATCTGCAACCAGGATTCCCTTGGTTCCGTTGAAATACGGGCCTCAGTATCCAACCCTGCCCCCGCAGGTTCTAAGCAGTCACCCATCCCCCGTTAGCATTTGGCACCTGTTCCTCTCACATCCACCCCGTCAACGGAGGCTGGCAACTCCTCCCGCTGCCAGGGCATGAAGCGCCGCTCCAGGGCCTGGAGACCGCTCGTGAACAAAGCTCCGAGGATCATGATAACCACGAGTCCGGCAAACATGTTTTCCGTAAGCAGAGTCTGCCAGGAAAACCAGATCAAATAACCCAGGCCGTAATTGGCGGCCACGAATTCGGCCGCGATGATGACGATCAGCGAGGTGCCGAGGCTCAGCCTGAGGCCCGAAAAAATTATCGGGAGGGCCGCGGGAATGATGATGTGGCGAAACATCTGCCGGTGGTTTGCCCCGTAGTTCCGGCCCGCTTCGAGGAAGATTGGTTCGATGTCCCGCACGCCCACCGTGGTGTTGATGAGGACGAGGAAGAATGAGGCGATCGCCACGATCACGACCTTGCTCATCTCGCCGATGCCGAAGACCAGCATCACGAGAGGAAGGATCGCGATCTTGGGGAGGACGTAAATCGCCGAGACAACCGGGTCAAGGGCAACCCGGATCGTCCGGTTCATTCCCATGATGACCCCCAGGATGATACCGGGAACGACACCCACGAGAAATCCCGAGAATATCCGGAAGAGACTCACCCAGAGATGCCCCTCTGCAAACACCTTCCGGATACCCGACCAGTCACCCGCGGCAATCAACCCCGGCAGGAGCCAGAGTTTTCCCAGAAGATCGCCCTTCGCCGTAAGCTCCCAGAGCGCCACGGCCACCGCGGAGGGCGCCGGAAAGAAACGCTCGTCAAGCCACTGCAGCCGCACTGCCAGTTCCCAGAGGGCTATAAGCGCCAGGGGAAAGCCGATAGACAAAAGACGATCCCGGACGCCCGGATCCAGCCGCCAACGCAATCCGCTCATGACTGTTGCTCCATGGTGCGCCGCACCTCAACTTCAAGCTCCTGCCAAATGGCATAACTCAGGCGGGCGAATTCAGGTGCGCCGGTCAACTCAAAACTGCGGGGACGCGCAAAGGGCACGGCATATTCGGTCTTGTACGTACCGGGATGGGCGGTCATCAGCACAATCCGGTCACCCAAAAGTACCGACTCCTCAATGCTGTGAGTAATGTAAACAACCGTCTTGCGGGAAGCCTCCCAGAGACGGACCAACTCTCCCTGAAGGACTACCCGCGTCTGGGCATCGAGAGCGCCGAGCGGCTCATCCATAAGCAGGATCTCCGGATCGTTTGCAAAGGCCCGGGCAATGCTCACCCGCTGTTTCATCCCGCCGGAGAGCTGATGGGGATAGGCATCGGCAAACTTCGCCAGACCCACCTTCTTAATCCATTCGCGAGCCGTCTTATGCCTTTTCGCCCGGGAAACACCGCGCATTTCCAGACCGAAGGCCACATTATCCAAGACCGTCTTCCAGGGGAAGATCGCATATTCCTGAAAAACAATGTTTTGCAGCGGCACCCGCAGATCCCGCGGGATAAGTTCGACCCGGCCGGAGCTCGGCGTGACCAAACCGCCTAGAATCCGAAGAAATGTTGACTTCCCGCAGCCGGAAGGGCCCACGATACAGACAAACTCTCCATCCTCCACCTTAAGTGAGAAGTCGCTCAGGGCGATCACCGGGCCGTTCCGGGATGGATACACCTTCGTCAGATTTTGTGCCTCGATCTTTACCGCCATACGATTTTTCTATCCCGTTTTGATTTCTGCTCCTAGTTTCCTCATCAATTCAAGGAAGTCAGGAACCGTGACGTTCACCGCATCCGCGCTGTCCACCTCCGTCCGGCCGCAAATAGCCAGACCGGCGACGGACAAGGACATCACCACCCGATGATCGCCGTACCCCCTGACGGGGCAACCCTTGAGCCTGCTTTCATGGATGATCATGCCATCGGGCAATTCTTCCACTTTGGCGCCGAGGCGCCTCAGTTCCGCTGTCATGACCGCTAGCCGGTCCGTCTCCTTCATCCGTGCATTGGCCACATTACGGAGAATCGTCTTCCCCCTCGCAAAACACCCAATTACCGCCAGCGCCGGAAGGGCATCGGGGATGTCGGCCATGTCGATCTCGATGCCTCGAAGAGCTCCTTGCCGTACACGGATGCCCTGCCTTTCCAAAGTGATCTGCGCCCCCATTTCCTGAAGATGGGACACCACCTGCTTGTCGCCCTGGATGTCGTTCATATCCAATCCCAGCAGAGTGATGTCTTCAGCACATAACGCGCCAGCAATCAAGAAAAAAGTCGCCGAGGAAAAATCTGCGGGAATGGTCACTTCCTGGCCATGATAGGACTGCCCGCCCACGAGCCGGAAATGGCGGAGGTCACCAGATGACTCATAGCGGATCTGCTGCCGATCCAGCCAGGCCAGGGTCATCTGGATATAGGGTTTCTCGTGAACGTCGAAAACTTCTAATTCGGAATCATGCTCAATGAGAGGGCAATGGATCAAAAGGCTGGAAATGTACTGGGAGACTAGCCCCCGGAGACGGGTTTTCCCTCCCCGGAGGCGTCCCTTCACCACGACCGGCGGAAGGCCGTTGTTGCGGGTGGAATAGACCGACGCCCCCAGATCATTCAAGGCCTCGATCAACGGCTGAACCGGTCTCCGGACGATCTGACAGTCGCCGCTCAGAACGGTCGTCCCCGCCGCCAGGCTTGCGGTACCCATGCAAAAATTCATCGTGGTCCCGGAGTTTCCCACGTCCACGATATTTTCTGGCACCCTGGGAATGCCCGCGACGCCATCCACCGTCCAAAAACGGCCCCGATCGATCTTAGCTCCGAACAAGCCAGCCGCTCTGAGCGCCGCCAAACCATCAGCCGACTCCAGGGGATTGTGGATGATTGATCTTCCATGCGCCAGGCCGGCGATGGTCACTGCCCTTATGGTATGCGACTTGCTCGCCGGAATCTGCACAGCACCGCGGAGTATCGATTTTTCGCTGATCATTCTCATGGATTTCTATTCCCGGAAACTACAGAATCCTGGCGTCAGTTGTCTGCCAATATTGACGCCTTCGTAAAAAGTCCGGATGCTTAAGTTCAAGCTAAATCCAAATCCACGGGAAGCTGTTGGTGTGGCAGCGAGCCTGGTGCCCGCTTCAACCTTGGCAATATGCAATGCGAGACCCACCGTCTTCGGTCTCATTTCTCTTGTGTCCAGCAATATTTGTGTCCCCTCTCCAGTCAGCGAGTGGCGGGGATTCCAAGTAACAACGGATATGCTCGATCCTGTGCGGTAAAGGTGCTTGCCATCGCCCCGGCGCCCAGAGCCCTCCCGTTCATTTTATCTTTCCTTCTTGAGCCTGCCTGAAATCAAGTACTATTTTTGCAAAGTTGCCGCTCTGGGCGTCCGCAAACGCTTCCCGGTAGCAGATCAGAGGATCAATCCGCGAAAGTACCGGAGCAACATTAAATGTCGGGTCTTGCAGGAAAGAGATGGCATCGGTAAAATCGGCCTTGGTGTAAATAATTGTCCCGCAAATCGTTATCTCGCCGCGGGTGATCTGCAGGGCCGGATAGCGGATCTCGTCGCTGGTTATGCCCAGCGCGATCAGCGCCCCTCCCGGTTTTACTAGCTGAAAGGACTGTTCCACGGAAGCCTTCACACCGGCAGCTTCCACCACGACATCGTAAACCTGCCCTTTCGCGTCAGCGGGATGCAGCGTTTTTATCGCTTCATTAAAAGCCCTGGCCTTTTCCATTTTGGCCGGGCTGATGTCCAGTACGGTCAGGTCGGCGCCCATATGGTTCAGAAGGGCAATCGCCAGCAGTCCTTCCGTCCCGCAACCGATTACGGCCACCGATGCCCCTCTGCGAATGGGCGTTCTTTTCAAGGCGTGGACATTTACGGCAAAAGGCTCGATCAATATTGCCCTCTCATCCGCAAGATCGTAAGGAATGGGCACCACGAACTCGGAATCGATATTAACCTCCTGGGCAAATAACCCATCGCAGGTTACCCCGAATGATTTCTTGCTCTGGCAGATATTGGTACGGCCCTGCAGACAGAATTCACATTTGCCGCAATAGCTATTGGGAAAAGAAACTACTCTGGTCCCTGCCGCATACGGAGATTTTTCCCCCGCGGCAATGACCGTCCCCAGAATTTCATGGCCCGGGCGGCAGGGATAGTTGGCGTAGGGGATAGTGCCCCTCAGAACCCGGAGGTCAGAGCCGCAAATCCCCCCGTACATGACTTCGACCTTAACTTCATGCTCTTGGGGCGCCGGGGCGGGATCACTTTCCCGCATTCGCAAGTCGCCGGGTTTTTCCAGATACAATTCCTTCATGTTCGCACCCTCTACAACTCGAAAATGACCTTTGCCACCTCTCCCAGCCGGGCGGCCTCCAGAGCATCCTTCGCCTCTTCCAGACTAAAAAGTCTTGGCGCCAGGGGTCTCGCGCTCACCTTGCCATACTTCATCCAACGAACCGCCCCGACAAAATAGCGCGGCAAGGAGCCCACGTCGCCGAAGATCTGCAAGCCGCTGCGATTAATGGTAAGCGGGCTTACCGTGGCCTCGGGATAGAGGCCGAACAATGATACGCGGCCCCGGGCTGCCGCGATATCGATCGCCAGCGGGATAACGGCGGGTGAACTGGCCGTTTCCACGACTATATCGCAGCCTAGACCGTCGGTTACCTCTCTTACCCGTTGCACTACATCTTCCCGGGTCGAGTCAATGATGTGATCGGCCCCCAGGGCCCGGGCAATCTCGAACCGCTTGGCATCCTGCTCGATGCCGATCATGATCACCTGGCCCGCCCCGGCAGCCTTGAAGGCCTGCAGATGAAAGAGGCCGATGGCGCCGGGGCCGAAGATTGCCACCGTATCGCCCACCACGGGCTTCACCTGGGTGTGCGTTCTGTAGGTCAGGCTAACGGGCTCCAGGCAGGCGGCGTCCACAAAAGAGACATTATCCGGAAGCTTGTGGGCGGCGCGGGCCGGAACCACAACATACTCGGCGAAGATTCCATCGTAGGTAATGCCGATGTGCCGCCAGTTCCCGCACATGTTGCTGTTGCCGTTAAGGCAGTTGATGCAGGCGCCGCAGCCATAGACGACTTCCAGGCCGACGCGGTCGCCCACGGTAACGTTTTCCACCCCTTCTCCCAGTTGGTAAACCACCCCTGTACCTTCATGGCCCATGACCATCGGGATGGGGACAGGCCTTCGGCCTTTATACTTATTGTTCAAAATGGCCACGTCGGTGTAGCAGAGGCTTGCCGCCTTCACCTGGACCAGTATCTCGCCGCGTCCCGGTTTCGGAACCGGAACCTCCTTCACCTCGAATACTCCCGCTTCGGAACTCGTTTTTACAATGGCTTTCATGTTGGAGAACCTCCTTATAATTTAGCCGGACTATGACAACCGGACAGGTAGCCCTGTTTCCCCGGACTCCTTTATTGCCAGGGTCACCGCCAGTGTTTTCTTGCCATCCTCTCCGGCGATTCGCGGGGTCTCCGTCCCCAGGATCACCCGGGCAAAATGGCTGAACTCCTTAATGTAGGGGTCTTCCCTGGTGATCTTGTACCCCTGCTCAGTAACGGGATAGTTCCATCCCGATTTAGCCGGGTCGGCGTAGTAGCGCCTCTTCATTTGAGGGAAGAGCAGGGACCCCTCCGTTCCGAAGAAGTTATAGCAATTCCCGAAATCATGGAAGAGCAGCGGATTTTCTCCCGTCGTCCCTTCCCAGGAGGTAAGCGATGGCGTGCAGTCGGAAAGAAAGACCGTGCCCACCGCCCCATTGCTGAAGCGCAGCGTAATAGCGGCCGTATCCTCAACCGGAAAGTTTCTGATCTTGTTGCTTACCAGGGCATAAACCTCCTCGATCTCGCCGCAAATATAACGAAGGTTGTCGATCTCGTGGATCAGGTTGATCAGGATCGGCCCACCGCCCTTCTCTTTTCTCCATGAAAGCGGCCCCTCATAATAGGGCCCCGGTTTTAAGAGCGCCCAGGTGATGTTGAGCCCAACCAATCGTCCCAGTTCGCCCCCCATGACGATCTCCCGGGCCTTTTCGACCAAACTGCTGAATCTCCTCTGATGTCCCACCAGTATCTGAACCCTGTTTTCACTTGCCGCCGCGATGAGGCGGTCCGCTTCGGCAACGTTCTGGGCAATAGGCTTTTCCACGAAGAGATGAAGGCCTTTTTTGGCGCAGACGATGCCGATCGGTGTATGGAGATGGTTGGGAACTGCCAGGATCACCCCCTGGAGGCTTTCCCGGGCGATCATCTCCTCATAATTCCGGTAGAATTTTATTCCCAAACCCTCGGTAAAATCTTTATGTTTCTCATCCACATCCGCGGCGGCCACCAGGTCGCACTCTGGCACTTTTTTCAGAATCCGAGCATGGGGCGTTCCCATCAACCCCAGGCCGATCAAACCTATTCTCACTTTTTCCATTTTTATCGCCCCTCTGAATCAGAACAAAACTGGTTGCCCGGTCTCGCCGGACTTCTGGATCGCCAGGGTTACCGCCAGTGTTTTTCTAGCATCGACGCCGTCGATCTTCGGTGTTTCCGTGCCCTGGATCACTCCGCAGAAGTTTCTGATCTGCCGGGTGTAGGGATCCTCCTTGTCAATCTTTATGCCTTCCTCGCAAAGGGGGAATTGCCACCCCGCCTTGGCCGCGTCACGATAGAAGAATTTTTTCATCCCAGGAAAGCTGACCACCCCCTCAGTGCCGTAATAATGGTAGCAGTCCACGGGGCTGTGGTAGAAGAAGAGATTCTCTCCGGTGTTCGCCTCATAGCCGATATTTCCTGGAGCGGTGTCCGTAAGAAAAATATTGGCCACGGCGCCGCCGGCGATGCGCAGGCTGATGCTGACCGTGTCCTCCACGGGGAACTGCCGGGCCTCATTGCTCACCTCGGCGTACAGCCGCGTGATATCGCCGCAGATGTAACGGATATTGTCGATCTCATGGATCAGGTTGATCCTGATCGGACCTCCGCCCGGCTCCGCCCGCCAGGTAAAGGGCGCCTTGAAATAGTCCTTCGGTTTGTACAGGGACCACAGCACCGTTACGCCGACGAGCTTGCCGATCTGTCCTCCCCGGACGATGTTCCTAAGCTCTTCGATCAGCGGGTTATGACGGCGGTGGTGTCCCACCATCAGATGAACCTTGTTCAGCCGGGCAACCTCAATCAGGCGATCCGCCGATTCCAGGTCGGCCGCGATGGGCTTTTCCATGAGGATATGCAGCCCTTTTTGCGCGCAGGCGGCGCCCACGGGCAGATGCAGCTCATTGGGCACTGCAATCACCACACCGTCCATCTTCTCTTTTGCAATCATTTCCTCGTAGGACTGGTAAAATTTTGTTCCCAGCTCCTCCGCGGTCTGTTGATGTTTCGCGGCTGTGTCAGAGGCGGCCACAAACTCGATGTCCTTCATCCTGCTCATGGTCTCCGCATGAAGTTTCCCTATCATTCCCATGCCAATTAAACCCAAGCGCACCTTTTTCATACCTGCTCCCTTCACCCAAAATTAAGATATGTCTGGCGTTAAAGCCTAACCGCCCTAATCGCCCAAATGCCAAATCGCAAGTTTTACCGCGCGGCAATAAGTCCGGATTCGTCGTTCAAGCTGCCTCCCCCGTCAGCTAAGACGTACATTGTAGGGGGGATTTATGCCCGACCGACTCATTCCTTACTGATTGGCGCTCCTTGCCTGCCCTGCCTGTTATTCCAATCGCCGGGAGAAATCTTGTTTTTTCATGATGTCACCAAAACCAGATTTCTCGCTTCACCTGAAATGACAAGGTTATTTGCGCCCGGGCTCTTACGCCCGGGCGCAAAAATGCTTACCGGCGTAATCTTGCCAGCTCTGCCTGCAATGCATTGACCACGTCTGCGCCCACGAGTGCCCCGTGTTTATCGATCACCGGCTTCATCCGGTCGCGCACCTTGGCCAGCTCGGCCGGACTCAATTCCGACACCTGCATCCCATGCTTCCTTAGAGTATCAAGCGCGGTGCCCATCTGCTCGCGGTTAAACTTCCGCTGAAAAACCGCCGCTTCCCGTGCCGCATCCCTGATGACTTTTTTCTCGTCCGCCGTAAGGCCATCCCAAAATTTCTTGCTGATCATCACCGCCTGGGGGTTGTACTGGTGGTTCGTGACCGCCAGGAACCTCTGCACTTCGTGGAATTTGTTGGCCAGAATCACCGTAAATGGATTTTCCTGTCCGTCCACCGCCTTCTGCTCGAGCGCCGCATAAAGCTCGGGGAAGGCAAGAGGCGTCGGGCTGGCACCGAGCGCACTGACCCAGTCCACGTTGATCGGGTTGGGAATGACGCGCAACTTCAATCCCGCGATATCTTCGAGCTTGGTGATCGGCCGCTTGCTGTTGGTCATCTGGCGGAAACCGAGCTCAAAATAGGCCAACCCGACAATTCCCTTGGGTTCCAATCTGTCAAACATCATCTGGCCAAACGGGCCATCGACAACGGCATCAGCTTCCGCTCCATTGGCAAACATAAAGGGGAAATCAAAGATCGTAAACTCCCGGACCTGGGAGGCCAAAATACCCGCGTTCATCGAAACCATCTCGATGGTGCCTCCCTGGAGCGCGGTAACATTGTGAGCATCGCTGCCCAGGACGCCGCCGGGGAATAAATTGACCTTGATTTTACCACCGGTCTTGGCGGTCACGATCTCGGCAAATTTCTCCATTCCCGTGGGTATCGGATGACCCTTGGGGTTCTGGGTGGCGAACTTTATGGTGCGTTCCTTGATGTCTTGCGCCACCGCCATGCCGGAAAAAGCGAACACCGCCAACAGAGCAATCGCTACCATTACGCCTTGCAACATCAGACCTTTCTTCATAACCCACCTCCTGTTAGATGAAATAATTACTTGTACGCGCTTAATAAATGCGGTCGCGGCGTACGTGGCGCGCCCGCAAGTTGCCCCACCGGTCTAACGCCTAATAACCGATTAGCCATCGGGCGGGCACCGTAACCAGTCCCGGAAAGAGCACCAACAAAAACATAATTATTATCTGAGCAATCATGAAGGGCAGCACCCCCTTGATTACCGTATCCATATCCACCTTGCCTACGCCCGCCACCGTGTTCAATACTGTCCCTACCGGCGGCGTGATCAAGCCAATCGAGGTGTTGATGATAAACAAGACACCGAAGTAAACCGGATCAATCCCGGCCGCCTTCACCAGCGGCATCAGAACCGGCGTCAACATCAGGATGTTCGGGGTCATATCCAGGGCCATACCCACCATCAACACCAGCATCATGAGCGCGAACATCAATAGCTTCGGAGTATCCAGCAGGGGTTTCAAGAGCCCCACGACCTGCGCCGGCAGGTCGGCCACGGTGATCATCCAGGCCGCGACCATGGCCGACGCGACCAGAAACATCACCACGGAGCTGGTTCGCGCGGCGGCAATAAAGAGCGGGACCAGATCCTTGATCTTGATTTCCCGGTAAACCACCAGGGAAATGACCAGCGCATAAACCGCCGCCACCACGGCCGCCTCGGTAGGCGTGAACACCCCGAATTTGAGGCCGCCCACGACGATAACGGGCAGCACCATCGCCCAGCCCGCGCCTTTTGCCCCTTCAATGACTTCCGCAGCCGAGGCGCGCGGGGCAAGCGTCATTGGCTCCTTGCGAATGAGCAACCACCAGGTAAACCAGAGGGCCGATCCAAGGAGAAGACCAGGGAAAATGCCGGACAAAAACAGCTTCATGATGGACACATTGGCGGTGACGCCAAAAATAACAAACCCGATACTGGGCGGTATCACCGGGGCGATGATGCCCGCGGAGGCAATCAACCCCGCCGACCGGCCCTTTTCGTACCCCGCGGCGACCATCATCGGCAAGATCAGGGCCGACAACGCGGCCGCATCGGCAACTGCCGACCCGGACAATGCCGCCATGCCGCAGGCCGCCACGATCGTTACGTATCCCAAGCCTCCCCGGATATGACCCACCAGAACCATGGCAAAATTCACGATGCGGCGCGACAGTCCTCCCGCATTCATCAGTTCGCCGGCCAGCATGAAGAAGGGCACCGCCAAGAGAGGAAAGCTGTTGGCACCTTCGATGACGTTTAGCCCGATTATTTGCGCATCGAACATATTGAGATGCCACATCAGGGCGGCGCCGCTGATCAAGAGGGAAAAGGCGATGGGCACGCCCAGTAGCAGCGCAATCAACAACGAGGCTAAAAATATCGTAATGATCATAGTACTTTCTCCGGCAGTGGCTCTGAAATTTTCGTTACTAAAGACTTAGCTGTCATGTTAATACTCTTGAATGCTCTACGGCTTCTCTTTGGCGATCCTGCCCGTCCAGATGCGAAACAAATTCCGCAGCAGAATAAGACCGGCCAAAATCGCAAAGACTATCCCCGAGCTATAGAAGATGGCTACCGGCGCCTCCATTACCGCGCTGGTCGTGGTGATATTGATAATGGTCTGCTGCCAGGCGCCGGAAAAGATCAGCCAACAAACAAAAAGCATGGCTAAATAAGCTACAGTAAGAACAACTTTCTTCCCTGTTGCGCCCAAGCGCTTGACCAACGACTCGGTGCCCAGATGCGCTCCGTGATTAAGACCGACCACCGCGCCCATAAAGGTCATCCAGACAAAAAGCCAACGGGACAGCTCTTCGGAAAGCACAATTCCCGACTTAAACCCGTAGCGGAGGACAACATTGCCAAAAACCAAAACCACCATCACCGCCAAAAACAGCGCTATGAGGTATTCCAACCCCCTGTATAATCGATCCATAAATTTTCCCATACCACCATCCCCTTTTTGATCATCTCCTCCGCCTAGATTTACAGTTCCCTCACTCCGGCCATTCGCGGCAGGAGTGAGGGAATTTAGCTAGGTCGGGAAAGCCACCGTGTAGAGATGCCTGCCGCCCTTCAAGGGCCCTTTCAAGAGCGCTTCCACCTCTTCGGGCGGGCGCTGTGTAAGGTATTTGCTCTCCGGCAATACCCCCGGAGGAAATTTAGTCAGGATATCGTCGTGGAGCTTCTTGAGATAATCGAGGTAAACCTCCACGCTCTTGTAGGCCTTGTTCGGATCGGCTAAAGAAGGCTTGCCGATGACGCCTTCCGGATAGATTACGCACTCGATGCCGCCGCAACCGACCTGGCAGTGGCCGGGAATGGGATTGCCATAAATGTCTCCCCCCCGATCCAGATGTCCCGGCGGTAAAAACCCCCAGGGGGTGTTATCCTCGGCGTCTTCCAGCTTTACCATTTCCGGGAATAGCGCCATGGATAGCGAGGTCTCGGCCTCGCAGGCGTGCTGGAAGGGAAAATCGTAGGGTCCGCCGTGGGCCTTGTCCATGAGGGTCTGGCCCATAACCCTCGGCACATCGACGAAAATGATCATCGCCGGCACCTGGTATTTCTTGCCAAACTCATTGATCGCCGAGGGGACGATATATTCCTGGCCGTGGAGACTGATGAAGATCTGCTTGCGGAAGCCCGTGTTCCAGAAACCCGCCATGATTGCCCGGAGATAATCGGAAAAGACATTATCGGGGACCACAATCGTTCCCGGTTGGCCCAAATGGTGATAGGGATGAGAACCGTAGGCCACGGGGTGGGCGACGGTGCATCCGGTCACCTTGGCAACCTCCTCGGCCATTCTGGTTACCACATAAATATCCTCGCCGAAGGGACCGGCCGCGCCGTGATTCTCTGTGGATCCCAGCGGAATAATGATGATGTCGTTCTTTTCGAGCCGCTCATCCACGTCCTTTTTGGTCATGGTTTGAAAATAGATCTTGCTCGGTTTGTCCATATGCCCGCCTTCCGGCGGCAGCTTCCAATTTGCCATGCTTATGCTCCTTTCCTAAATAAGGGTCAGCCCTTCCGGTGACCCGGCAGTTGCGGGGCATAGATCCAGACGAAACGCAGGACCTCATCCCCGTTGTTGATAATCTTGTGCAGCCCCCCGGGCGGGTTGTAGATGCAAACCCCCGGCTCCAGTGGAATTTCCCGGTCTTCCGTGACAAATATGCCCCGGCCGGCCAGGAAAAACATCACCTCTTCCTCGTGATCATGTTTATGCTCCGGCACCATGCCGCCCGGATAGGTTTCGTTTACGCCCATGGCCAGGTTTTGAGACCCCACAGTCTTCTCCGAAACCAGGATCCATGAGGTTCGGGGGGGATCGCGACGCTCCCCCTTCACATCCTTGATGTGGACCACTTTCAACTCCGACATGCTCTTCTCCTCAATGACAGTTTAAAAAATATTATCCGGGATCTTTACCTCCCAGATCCGCCGCATCTCCGCCATACTGACATCATAGACGGTATTGTTCGGCGGCAGCGGTTCTTCCCTCATGAATTCCGGCAGATCGAACAATTCCTCCGATACGCCGGCCAGCCGGTTGAATTCCCTTTCCGCCTCCAAAGCCTCAATTCCCATCGCCTGGATTTCCCTGTAGGCAAGCTCCCAACCATAACGGCCCCTCAAGAGTTGGCAGAAAAGGTCGGGTGTCTTCACGAACGCGGGCCGGGTAAAGAGACAAAGTCCAAAGGTGTCGAGGATTGCCGCCCTTATTTGCAGCCTTCGCGACGTTTCGACTTGCTTGTCCTTCCCCAACGGATCGATGGTTCTCGCCGTTTCCAGGGTGTTGCCGGCGGTATGGTCGGCTCCCATCGGCGAGGTAATATAGGTCACACCGTTTCCCTTCAAGGCCCGGGGATCGTAGGCCGGAATGGCCTGGCCCTTGACCGCCGGAGTCCGCCTTATCCCCAGCACCCGGCCGGTCACGGCCACGCCGTTGCCCAAAATGCGACCCAGATGGGACCCCTCGCCAATCTGGCGAATCAGATCTTTGGCGCCCTCGGAATCACCGAAGGGAATGACCCCCGCCTCCATGGCGACACCAATGGCGGCACCGGTTTCAATGGCGCAGACGCCGACTTCGTTGCAAAGATGGTTAAGCTCGGCAATGGCGTCGATATCGCCAATGCCGCAATTCGACCCCAAAAGCGCGATATTTTCGTACTGGATGGAGGCGACAATCTTTTTTCCCCGAGCGTCAGGAAAAATATTGGAGCAGGCAATGACACAGCCCCGGATGCAGGGCGTTCCTGAGCGGCCCTCACCGCCGCGCTTCTTGATCACCTCCGCAATATGCTCGCCGGAAATAGCCGCCGCCGCCTCAAACCGGCCGGAGCTGAAATTGCGGGTGGGCAGAATACCAAGTTCATTGCACATCATGAGCACGGCCGGGGTGCCGAACAGGTGACGGTTTTCGGTTTTGGGATCCGCCATGATCAGATCGACCAGTGTTTTGCCGGCTTCACGCAGCTCCTTGGCGTCGTACGGCTCGGCCGGCTCGGCTCCGGTGTCGTCCACAACAATGGCCTTGACCCCTTTGGCGCCCATCAAGGCTCCGAGACCACCACGGGCGGCATAGCGCACCTGAATATCGCCGGGACCGGCCACGGCCACGCCCGCGCCCGCCATTTTCATCTCTCCCGCCGGTCCGATGCAGATGAGCCCGGCCTGATCGGCGAAGCGTTTCCTAAGCAGGCTGATCGTTTCCGAGACATATTTGCCCTTGAGTTCCGGGGCATCGACAAGTTCGATCCCTGTTGCGCTGATCCGTAAAATCATGGTAGGCGCCGCCACCGGCATATCCTCCAAGAGCAGCGCCTTGATCCCCAGTCGGGCCAGTTTTCTGCCCGCTTCGCCGCCCACGTCGCTTTCCTTGATGCCACCGGTTAAGGGGCTTTTCCCGCCGATAGAAAATTTGCCGCTGGTGGTAACTCCTGTATCTCCCAACAAACCGCAAGCGACGATGAGCTTGTTCAGCCGTCCCAGGGGTTCGCAGTCCGGCGGCACTTCCCGGGCAATAAATCTAGCCACCGCAAGCCTGCCGCCCCATTTCTTTTCTTCCTGTGAAACTAAAACCTTAGTTACCTCTCTTGTTCTGGTGTTAACCCGTACGATCCACTGCATTATTAACTCTCCTTTAACCTCAGGGCGCTTCCAAATTTTCCCAACAACCTATTCAATTTATCCACCAATGAACTGTTTACCTCGACGCCCTGCTGAAAACTCTCCTGTTCCCGTTCGATCTCTATTTCGCCGGGCAGGTAAATCCTTTCTACTCCCGGCGCTTTGCGCGAGGCCTTAAGTTTGGTCACGTAGGACCGGATAAGGCCTTCAAACTGATCGTAGGACATAAAGCGCCTAATATCCATCGCCAGGGTGAAGACGCCGACCCCCGTCGGCCCTTTCAACTCGTGGAAGCTTTGGATCTTTTGTCCATATTGGGCGCCGGAGATTAACCCGGCGATAATGTCCACCGCGAGCGCCAGACCGTAGCCCTTCGGGCCACCGATGGGCAGGAGGCTTCCCTTAAGGGCTGCCTCAGGGTCGGCGGTGGGAAGCCCTTCCTTATCTAAAGCCCAGCCCAGCGGAATCGCCTCCTTCTGGCGGGCGGCCCGGCGTATCTTACCACGGGCTACCAGTGACGAGGACATGTCCAACAGCACCGCCGGACCATTGCCGCCAGGAATGCCGATGGAGATAGGATTGGTGCCCAAAAGGGCCTCCGCCCCGCCCCAGGCCGACATGGAAGGGGCGGCATTGGCCATCACCATGCCGACCATCCCCGCCTCCGCCGCCTGCTGGCTGTACAAGGACAGCATCCCAATATTGTTAGTGTTTCTTGCCAGACAGACGCCAATCCCGTAGGCTTCGGCCTTGGCGATGCTCAGCGCCATGGCCTTTTGCGCCGCCACCTGGCCCAGGCCGTTGCCGCCGTCCAACAGGGCGATAGCCCCCTCATCGCTCAGCAGCTTCAGCGGCGTGGGAATATTGACCATGCCGGCCTCAACCCGTTCGTCCAGCAGCGTAAGCAGGTGAAGACCATGCGTATCTATTCCGCGGGCATCGGCCTTGATCATCGCCTTGGCGACAAGCAATGCCTCTTCCTCGCCGGCCTTGAGCCCCTTTAGTATTTGAACGGCTGCCTCTTGAAGCGATTCCGGTTTAATCTTCATTGCCAATCCTTGAATTATGTATATTTATTCCATCGTCAGGATGTTTAACTGGTTATGTTAGCCGGTTCTCCGACTACTTCATGATGTTAATGTCCTTCATATACTCTACTTCCCCATTGGCGTTTCTTGAAAACTTGCTGAAGAATTCATCCCATAGCTGCCACATTTCTGTTACGATGCAATTATGTTGACGCCCCTGTGTAATTGAGTAGCGCACCATGGGGACACCACGGGAATTTGTCCACACCTGGTGATGAAAAATGCCTGACCGGTACGTTGCCGGCTTGTTAACGTCACCGGCATTATTACGCGCTATCCAGTAGGTCATCGTGGCCCTGACGTCAGCATTTTTTTGTAAAGAACCTCCCCCCCACAGATCTTTCTCGCCAAAAATCAGCCACACCGGCATCTCGTATTTGGTATCGACGCCGCCCGGGAATTTATAGGCCGGGTTGGCTATGCCAATGGTTTTATCTTTGAAAACCGACATGATCGCTCCTGATGTTGAACCCACGGCAGCGAACACCTGCGGGGACATCATCGCCAGATGATATGACATAAAGCTGCCAAAGGATTGACCTGTTATATACACCCTGGTTGAGTCAATACTGTGTCTCCCTCTTATATTATTGATTATTTCATTGATGAACTTAACATCATCCACCGGATTAATATCAGTTCCCAGGTTCCATCCCGGCCGGGGAACAGCATTGGGGAAGGCAACAGGATAGCCTGTTGGGAATACGGCGATGAAACCTCTTTCCTCTGCCACCTTGTACCACTCACTATACGACACCATAATCGCACCCGTCTGCCCGGATCCGTGCAGGGCAACCAGCAGTGGCACTCGTTGAGAAGGATTTGTCTTTACCGTGGAAGGAACATATTCGAACCAGTGACGCGTATAGCCATCCACATTTATTTCAAATTTTTTTATGCCAAGGTCTTCAAAAGAGGCGTATGGCCTGAGGGCGTTGTTATAAATGCCGGTGCCATAGCGGCAGGTCTTGCTTAAAAAATCCTTCCAGACCACTTCGTTAAAGGCGGCATCGTAATAGTTGGTTGCTTTAACGCTGACCAACACCTTGCTTACATTCTGGTCGTTATCTAATCTTCCCCTTCTGACCAGTGTCTGCAAATAGACCTGAGCGTATTGGGTCGAGTAGAAATCGGGCGTACAGTCATTAGCATTACGCCAATAATCAATGACCTTGGAAGTATTGCCCTCCAGGTTCTGAGATATAATCCAGACCGGAACTTTCACCTTAGATAACGGGACATTTGGATCATCGGAAATCTTTGCCCCGGTCTCCTTGATATATTGTTCGCTGATGTCGCTGCCGTCAAATACCACCATGCCGGCTCCAATCCTGGGATTGGCCATTATGAACATCTGCAACAATGTCCCCCCGGCGCCATAGCCTATAAAATAATAGTTCCCCATTACTATGTTGTAGTAAGGTCGGACATTTACAACCCGGTTAAAAACAGCGCTGATATAGTCAATTTCATCCGAAGCTTTCGCTGTGTTCCAGTCTTTCCCTTCCGGCTCAAATGCGAACAGATAAAGCTTGTATTTATCCGCTATCGCTTTCCAACCGCTGCTCGACAAAAAAAATGCGGTATCCACACCGGAAGGCACAGCCACATATATGCTGTTATCACCTTGAGTAACGCTATCAGGAATGTATGTCTTAAATGTCCGCTTCCTGCCCTTGACGGTTACGCTGTCTTCGTAGAGTCCTCTAAATATCGGCTTATAAGGGTCCTTCGGATTAACATCTTTTAGCAATTCCATAAATTTCAACTCAGGAAAGGTTTCAATCGTCGTCTGCGAAGCCCACGCAGGGTGGACGCCCAAAGCCCAAATTGCTACCGCTAAAACGGACAAAAGGATTTTAAACCGAATCTTCATTGCCATCACCTCTATCATCGAAGGAACATACGCGTTTTGTCCCGCTATTTTTTGGGAGCTAATTCGACCAGCAATTTATTGGCTATCCATTCCGAGCTTGCGGCTTCGATATCGGTCCCGACCCGGCCGTGAACTCCTGATGTCAGAAGATAGAGGGAAGCAACGGCGCCCCTTTCAAAATATTTGTCATATAGCGCAGTACTGTGAATGACGGGGGTCACCGTGTCTTTGCCGCCGCAGGCAATCAATGCCGGAGCAGCATCTTTTGACACATAATTCATCGGGTTAACCAGATTGGCCTTTTGAACAAATTTCCAGAAGGGGCTCATAGTATCCTTCTTTTTGTAGGCTTCCATGATGCCTGCCGTATCGGAGTCCTTGGCGCCATAGAATAATTTGAGAGTTTGAGCGGGATCAGGATATAAGAACACATCGGTAAACGGATAGTAGATAACCGCAGCTTGAACGCGGCTGGACTGTTCCAGATTGCCGCCCACGTCTCCTTCAACTTCCTTGACATCGCCAGAAGCAGCCAGCATCGCAGCCAGATGCCCGCCCCGGGAGGTGCCCCAGATGCCAATCCTGTTGGGATCAATATTATATTCCCTGGCCTTACTTCTAAACCAGCGGACATAGGCCTTAACATCGTAAACGTTCTCCGGCAACCCGATTTCAGGGCGATAATCTATCGTTGCCACGGCAATCCCCCTGTCTGCCAAGGCGATAGAAAATTCATAGGCCCGGGATCCATTGGCAAAATTATAGGCGCCACCGTGACCATGAATAAAAAGCAAGAGGGGAAGCGGCTCATTGGTTTTTACTTTTGGCAGATAAATGTTTGCCCTCAGGTTGAATGGTTTGCCGGCATCCGGAACGGTCGCCACTAAAACATCCTTATACGTTGGACCGGAGGGCAGACGCTCCCACGCGAAAGCGAATGATGAGTGCAGAGCAAAAAATGCCAAAGTCAGTATCAGCGTAACCGTCAACTTACCTGCTTTCATAGCTTACCTCCTAAAAAAAAGCGTAATTGTCCTTCTTCGCACCAGATAATATGATTACTCCTCTTTCAACCCCAAAAATTCCATAACCCGGTCGAGCTTGTTGAACTTTACACTTGATACGCCGCCGGCCAGTTCCTTGGTCTTTCTTTCCTCAACCGCCAGCCGTTCGCGCGACTTTGCGAGAACCTCCGCGCCGCGGTTAAGCTCAACCATCACCAGGCCGTCATTGTCACCGACAATCAGGTCGCCCGGGTTGATTATTGCCCCCCCGAAAACCAAGGGGTGATTGATCGTCCCCAAAACCGATTTCGAAGTGCCATAGATGCAGAATCCCCGGCAGAATACAGGGAATCCCATCGCGATAATCTCTTCGGAATCGCGGATACAGCCATCTATAGCAAGCCCCCCGAGCTTGCGGGCTATCGCCGATGTAGCCATCAGGCCCCCCAGATACCCGCTGTCGTAAGAACCTCCGGTGGTAACCACCAGAATATCACCTGGCTGGGCCATTTCCAGGGCCTTGTGCAGCATCAGGTTATCCCTGGGATGACAGGCGACGGTAAAAGCGGGGCCGCAAAGCCTGCGGCCCGGGGCAATGGCCTTAATGTTGCAGTCGATGTAACCCCTCCGTCCGGAAGCCTCGTGGATGGTTGCCGTGCCGATTTCTTTGAATCCAGCGATGATCTCTGGCGATGGACGCGGAATATTTTTAATTGCATGGATCATATAAACTCCTTTTTCGACAAAATTAAATTATGCTCTTGAGGTAATCCAGGGCATTGTGCAGATGCCGCCTCATGGCCAGTTCCGCTCGGTCCGGATCCATGGCGATCAGGGCGTCGATTATTTCCAGATGCTCACGGAAAGATTCCAGGGCGCGCTCCTTATCTACTTTATTGTACTGATATAAACGGATGCGGGTAATATGCTCGTGAAGCCGCCGGTAATATTCCAACAGGCGGGCGTTACCATGAGCGGTAAAGATAAACAGATGAATCTGGTCCCCAGCGCTGATATAGCTTTTGGTATTTTTACTGTCGTTTGCTTCTCCCGTTTCAAACTTGCGGCGAATCTCGGCCACCTGGGAAACGTCGAACTCCCCCCGAGCGGCTACTTTTCTGATCACATCACATTCCAGGATCTCCCTGATCTCGGTGAGCTCCCTGATATCCTGAAAAGAGAAACGAGAAACGAAAGCCCCCCGACCGCGGATGTTTTCCACCAAACCATCCTTTTCCAGTTGCTGGATGGCTTCACGGATAGGGGTCTTGCTGGTTTTCATCTCCTTGGCCAGGAGGATTTCGTTGAGTGCGTCGCCCGGCTTTAAAGAGTTGCTTATTATCAACCTCTTTAAATTTTCATAGACAATTACTTTTTTGCTTTTTTTGATTTTAACCATGACATTAAGCGCTTTTATAATTATTTATTATAGCTACTTAAATAGTTGCTGTATATTTAAAATATATTTTAAAAATGCAGCTATCGTATTTAAGAGCCGATGTCAAGAAAAATAATTAGGAATAATTAGGGACCATTAGGGACAGAGCCATATTGCTTCATCGATACGCGCCCGTAAATTCTAGGCTAAGGAAATAGGGAATCGATGGAATAGGGATTTTTCCTTAATTAGATAGGATACTAAAATAATCAACGGCGTTGTTGAAGCAGATGTCCTGGACGATGTGGCCCAGAGTATCCATATCCTCAAATATCTCCCCATTTTCTACGTCAACGCCTATGATGTTGCATAAAATTCGTCGGAAGTATTCATGGCGGGGATATGATAGCAAGCTTCGGGAATCGGTGGTCATCCCGATAAAACGTCCCAGAAGCCCGACGTTGGCCAGCGCAGTAAGCTGTGTTGTCATGCCGTCTTTCTGATCGAGAAACCACCAGGCCGCGCCGAACTGCATCTTTCCCGCCACCATCCCGTCTTGGAAGCATCCGGCAATAGTCGCCAGCACCTCGTTATCCTTCGGATTTATGTTGTAGAGGATCATTTTGGGCAGGCAATCCAGTTGGTGGAGCCGATCAAGAAACTGCGCCAGTGTTCGGGCAACGGCAAAATCACCCATGGCGTCGAAGCCCGTATCCGGCCCGAGAATCTTCTGCATCCGGGAATTGACGCTCCTAAGGGCGCCCAGATGAAGTTGGTGAACCCAGCCCTTTTGCGAGTCCATTGTCGCGAATTCGATCATCATGGCGGATTTGAACTTGACGATTTCCGTGTCATCAAGGCCGTTGCCCAGGCGGACCCGGTCGAATATCGCCGCGATTTCGCTTGCCGTGAAATCAGCTGCATAGGCCGTTTCGATTCCATGGTCGGAGACTCGACAGCCATGGGCATGAAAGTAGTCATGGCGGTTTTTTATCGCGTCGATAAACCCCTGATAATTCCTGATCTCCCGGTCGGCCGCCGCTTCGAGCTTGGCAACCCAGCGATTGAATAATTCCGGAGACTCCACCGCCATTCCCCGATCCGGTCGAAATGCCGGCAGCACCCGCACTGCGAAGCCGTCCTGGCGGATTTTTTTGTGGTGCTGCAGATCGTCCGTGGGATCGTCAGTGGTACACAAGGCCGCCACGTTCATTTGTTTAATTATATTTCTGGCGCTAAAATCCGCCGTTTGCAGCAGGGCGGTGCAACGGTCATAAATTGACGGCGCATTGGCTAAATTAAGCAGGGTATCACCAATGCCGAAATAGCGGGCCAACTCCAAATAACTCCAGTGATAAACCGGATTTCTTACTGCCATGGGAATTGTTTTAACCCAGGCGAAAAATTTTTCCCTATCGGAGGCATCGCCGGTTATGAACCGCTCGTCAATGCCGTTGGCCCTCATCAGACGCCACTTGTAATGGTCTCCCTCCAGCCAGATTTGAGTCAGGTTATCAAACCGGCGATCCGCGGCAATGTCGCGGGGCGGAATATGGCAATGGTAGTCTAAAATAGGCGTCTGTTTGGCGTAATCATGATAGAGGGTCTTCGCCGTTTCATTGCTCAACAGAAAATTATCGGATATTATGGCCATTTTTTCTTCCCTCCGCCAAAAAAAACACTGCCTTTTGCTAGAATGTCACAAAATGTTTCCTCATCCGCATGAAAACGGGAATGCCGTCGGCAATCACAGGCTTTACCTCTCCCTGAATCAACGGTCTGGCGTATCTGATAAAGTCTTCCGTGACGAAAAAACCGTCTTTAGTCACCCAGTCCAGGGGAAAATATTTTTCCCCATTTGCGGCAAGCGAAAGGTCCACCATTTCGGTGTCAATAAGATATGGTGCATCGGAGAGTCTTTTGATGCTGACCATCTTTCCTGATACGCCGCCTATCGCATATTGGACCGCCCGCTGACCAACCAGGTAAGCCTCCCGGGAATCCGTCTGGGACGCCCAATGGACGGCGTTGCGTTGAATTGTTGAAGGAATCGCGAAGCGGGACTTAACCTTGACCTCCCGCTCCACGATCTCCTTGATGAAGTTTGCCGCGCCGCCCAGTTGGGTATGCCCGAAGGCATCCCGGGCAAAATCCCCCTTCTGCTCGGAGATGTACGTTCCATCAGCCTGCTTAGTTCCTTCGGAAACCACAACAACGGCAAAACCGATTTTGGCAAGAAAATACCTTAGCCGCTCCTTGAACTTTTCCTTATCGAAAGGCACTTCCGGCAAGAGTATTATATGCGGGGCATCCCATTCGTCCCTTTTGGCCAAAGCGCAACCGGCCGCGATCCAGCCGGCATTGCGTCCCATGGTCTCAATAACGTTTACCGTATCGGCCGTATAGAGGGCTTCGGTATCCCGCCCCGCCTCCAGCACCGCCGTCGCCAGGTATTTGATGACGCTACCGTAGCCGGGACAATGATCGGTATACTCCAGGTCGTTGTCGATCGTTTTCGGAACTCCTACGACCCGGACGTCGAAACATTCCTTCAGGGCTAGTTTGTTTACCTTGTCGGCGGTATCCTGAGAATCATTGCCGCCGATATAAAAGAAGTATCGGATATTGTATTTTTTGAAGACCGCGAGAATCTGACGGTACTCCTGTTCTTTATTCACCTTGTGACGGCAGGAGCCCAGCGCTGCCGCGGGAGTTGTTTTCAAGCCTTCAATCGTAGCGTGATCCTCCCGCCGCAAATCAAAAATCTTTTCCTGCAAAATACCTAAAATGCCGTTGTGGGCAGCATAGATACCCTCGATTTGATTATGTTTCATCGCTTCCTGGATGACGCCGCAGGCGCTGGCGTTGATGACCGCCGTAGGGCCTCCGCTTTGGGCAATAATGCAATTTCCTCTCATCAAAGTCACTCCATTCTGGCAAGCTCGTCAATTTGCTCTGGCCGATAGATGCTTTGTCAGGGCATCAAGATTGAGATCTCGGTTTTTCATCAGGAACTCCAGCGCCTGATCTTGGGAATAGCCGTTATGGATCACCTGTACCACGGCCAGGGCCGCGGCCAGCGGATCATCCTTGCCCGGAAAGAGAATGTTTCGGCCCACCAACGCCCCCCGGACGTTTTTCCCGGCGCTGATCCCGGCGGCAAACTCCGAGATCACACCCGTTGGGTCGCCTTTCGACTCGCCGCCCAGCATCAAAAGCGGCAGGGTGGTCGCTTTGGCAATTCTATCGAAATTAGCTCCGTAGGGTATCTTGAGCCACAAGTTGCGGGAGGAATCACCCATCGCTGAAGCCACGCCTACGATTTTGACCATCTCGGGGAGCGTTTTTTGCATTTTGTAGTCACCAGGGGAAACATACAGCGGCTCAAGAAAGGTCGGCAGCTCCAGCTTGTTCAGTTCGTTGATGGACTCGGCGCAGTAAAGCATCGTTTTGCCGGAATCCCGGCTGGTGATGTCCAGCCGAAACATGATCTTCGCGCCGTCTAAATTGAGCAATTTGATGCTTTCCGCCGTAAAGGACGTGAAGGTGTCATCCATCTCAAATGTAACACCCGCGAGTCCGCCCCGGTTCATCGAGCCTAAGATGACCTTTCCGTCCAAAAAGGCGTGGCCACCGTTTTTTTTCAGCAGGTGGTTCACAATAAGGAGGTCTTCGATGATGTCGGTGGTCCCCATAATGCCGTCGATGCGGTCATCGGTTACAACCCTTAAAATCCGGCCCAGATACTCCTGTCTGTCTGCCATCGCAATCGGGTCGTCTCCCGATTTGATGACCATCCGCCCGGGGTGATCGGCTGCCAGAATCACGATCTTGCCATTTTTGGTCAGCGTTTTTCGCTTTTTTCTTAAGCGTGCTTCCTCAAGAATTATGCCGGGATTGGATACTCTGATTTCCGTTATCGCGTCAAATATGGCCATCGGAAAGAAGCCGTCGAGATTAAAGGAATAGGAACCTGCCTGATAAATTGCCATACCGCCTGCCTCCATAAGATTAAGTTCTCGTTGTAGATTACATCCTTCCGGGTTGGGTGACGAAGCTTACAAGGTGGCGCCCGATGTTTGGGATATCAAATGGCGTACTTGAATACCGCGATGAAATGACTGGCCGTGCCGACCAGGACAAACAGGTGCCAGACAAAGTGCCCATAGCGGACCCTATGGCCTGTTGCATAAAATGCCACGCCGACGGTATAGGCAAGTCCTCCTCCCAAAAGCCAGTAGAGACCCGCATGCGGCATGGCCTGCCACAAGGGCTTCACCGCAAAAACAATCAGCCAGCCCATGACCAGGTACAGGGCGGTGGAAAGCTTCGGAAAACGCATCCCGCCGGCCGCCTTCAACATTATTCCAACCAAAGCAAGCGACCACACCGAGCCGAGCATAATCCATCCCCAGGCCCCGCTCAAGAGGCTTAGGGTAAAGGGAGTGTAGGTCCCGGCGATGAGCAGATAGATGGAGCAATGATCGAAAACACGAAAAATGCGCTTGATGCTTTCCTGGGGCAGCGCGTGATAGAGGGTGGAGCAGAGATACATGAGGACCATAGTCGCCGCAAAAATGGTCATTCCCACGATATCGGCTGTATTGCCCTGCCTGGACGCGGTAATTATCAGCAAAGGCGCCGAGATCAAAGCGGCCAAGAATCCCAGTCCGTGGCTTACGCTGTTGGCTATTTCCTCCCCGCGGGACTGGCAACGATTTTTTTCTTGCTTACTTTTATTTGGTGACATCATCGCTCGTTCATCTTAAAATTGTTTTTTTACTTGCGACGGAGGCTATAAAAAAACCCTTTAATAGTCAAGGCAGAATAATCCTCCGGGGGCGCGATGAATAATTTCACCCACCTGCTGCGGAATTATGCACTTGAAAAACTGGCAAAATTACTGCTAAGATAATAAAAAAGTCAGCATAGGAGATGTAATGGAAAATAATTTGGATAGGCTGTTGAGCAAAGGACCAGACCTGACTAAAGAGGACCTTGTATATCTCTTGGAGTTGGCCGATGAGGAGTCTATCAAGAGGTTATACGAACAGGCCTACCGCGTAAAGCTTAAGCATGTCGGAAACAAGGTGTATTTTCGGGGGCTGATTGAGTTTTCCAATATCTGCCGTAAGAACTGCTATTATTGTGGGATAAGACGGGGCAATGCCAATGTAGAGAGGTTCCAGATGACCGCCCCGGAGATAATGGCGGCGGCGAAATGGGCCTACGATTGCGGTTTCGGCTCGGTGGTGCTCCAATCAGGCGAACGGGTTGATGAGGAATTCGTATCCTTCGTGGAAGAAATCCTCTATCAAATTAAAGAAATGAGCCAGGGAGAGCTGGGCATAACCCTGTCTTTGGGAGAACAGAGCAGAAGCACGCTGGAAAGATGGTTTGCCGCCGGCGCTCATCGCTACCTGCTTCGAATTGAGACCTCCAACCACGACCTCTATCGCAGCCTTCATCCCAACGATCACGATTTTGACTCCCGGCTTGCAACCTTAAAAATTCTGGCCGACCTCGGCTACCAGGTGGGAACCGGGGTCATGATCGGCCTGCCCAATCAAACAACAGCAGACCTGGCGGATGATATTATTTTCTTTAAACAGCAGGACGTGGCCATGATAGGAATGGGCCCCTATGTCGTCCATAAGGACACTCCGCTGGGATTTGAATATAGTCAGCGGCCGCAGCGCAGCGATGAAGAACAACTGGCAATGGCCTTGAAGATGATTGCAGTAACCAGGATTTATCTGCAGGATGTAAACATAGCCTCCACCACCGCCCTTCAAGCCTTGGAAGCAACGGGCCGCGAACGGGGTCTGCTGGCGGGCGCCAACATCATCATGCCCAATATTACCGACGTTAAATACAAGTCTTCCTACCAGCTCTACGACGGCAAACCCTGTCTGGACGAAAATGCCACCCTTTGCCGCCAATGCCTTGAGGGCAGAATTGCATCCATCGGCGAGGAGATAGCATACCACAAGTGGGGTGATTCTCCTCATTTCAAATCAGGACAGAAGGAAAAGCAATAGGGTGTGGCAAGCGGTCAAAATGAAGACTTCGTAAAGAAACCAAAAGCCGCCTCTCACTTGAGGAAAGAGGTATGGTGAGATGGTGACAATGGCGTTTATCTCAAGTAGTTAGCTCCATATCCCCCGAAGTCGTCAGTTAAGGCTAACTGAAATCAGGCTGGACAAGCCCTTTTTCTGCATGGTTACGCCAAAGAGACTGTCGGCCACCTCCATGGAAAGTTTGTTGTGGGTTACCATGATGATCTGCGACTTCTCCGCAATATCGCGGATTAGTCCGTTAAAGATCGCAATATTGACATCATCTAAAGCGGCATCAACCTCGTCAAGAATTAAAAACGGCGCGGGACGGTAACGCAGAATGGCAAAAATTAGGGCTATTGCCGCCAGAGTCTTTTCGCCTCCGGAGAGGAGACTTAGGCCATGAAGCCTTTTACCCGGAATTTGAATATCCATATCGACGCCGGTCTCCAGCAGATTCTCTTCATCGGTAAGCAGCAATCTGCCCCGGCCACCCGGAAAAAGAACGCGGAAAACTTCCTGAAAACGCTCGTTTATCTCGCGGAAAGTATCGGAAAAACGACTGCGGGTAATCCGGTTGATCCGGGAAATTGTTTTATTGAGTGAATCTATCGCGGCCTTCAGATCCTCCATCTGCGCAAAAAGAAATTCGTGACGCTCCTTGAGCTTCTCATGCTCCGTAAGCGCCAGCAGATTCACCTCGCCAAATTTTTCCAGCAGCGCCTTTTTGTCCTGCACCTGTTGTCTGAGCATATATGCATCCAATGTTGCAGGCGGCGTTTCCGGCACCCAGGATGCCAGATCAAGGTGGTACTTCCCGGCGGTCGCCTCTCTTAAGCTATCCATCTGAAACGATAACTCCCGGATGGCGCCTTCATGACGGCTGATCGTTCCCGCCAGTTCCCGCGCCACCGCCCTGGCCTGTTCCCTCTCGAGTTCCTGATTTCGCAGCGCTTCCTTGCCAAGGCGCAGTTTTTCCTTCATCTCCGCCAGGCTCTGTTCAACCGACCCGTACTGCAGATAGAGTTCTCGCAGATTCTCCTCTTCCAAACGAATATTTGCCGTCAACTCCTCGTAAGCGGCGAGGGAAGCTGCAATTTCCCGCTCCCTCTGCTGTCCCTGGCGCTGCAGGATTGCCAGAGAATCATCGAGTCTGGTTTTAGTCCTGATATTCGCCTCCCGCTTTTGCTCAAGGGTGGCCATGAGGACGCTTCCCTTAAGGAGTTCCTGCTCCTGATCCTGAAGGCCGGACTGGAGCAGATCCCAGGTGCGCTTCGTTTCCGCCAATTCGGCATTAAGCCGGCTTTCCTGTTCGGCCTTCCCGGCAATTTCGCTTTTCAGCGCCTCGTGTTTTGTGCGGCTGCGATCTATCTCCTCCGTAAGCTGACTGATGTTAAGAGCAATCACCGTCAGTCGCTGTTTGAGCCTCCTGATTTCATCGCCGTACCGCTCACAATCCTTTTTCTTGCCGTTGATTTGAAGCTCGATCCGATGTTGAGCGGCTCTGGCCTCGGTTATCTCATCACGCCAGCGTTGGCTGAGACTGGAAGCCTCCATTCTTTGGCGCGTCCACCTGTCAATATCCTGGTCAATGGCGCTTAAGGACAGTTCCAGCTCGGTTATTTCCCGACGGTTTTTCAAAAGGCTCAGTTGGCCGTTGCCGGAAAAACCACCCGTTAAAACGCCCTGGGTGGTGATCAAATCACCATCGGCGGTAACAAAAACCGGTTTCGTTCCGCCATGTGTCCTCAAGTCAAGGCCCTCAGCCAGATTCTCAATAAGATAAACGTCTCCCAGGAGCACTTCCCCCAAATGCCGAAAGACGCCACTAAAACCAATAACATCGATAAGTCTGACCGCTCCTTTAATCCCGGATTCAGCGGGCAAATCAGGGGCCTGACCATCCAGTTCCAGCGGCACGAAACTCCCCCGGCCGGCGCCACTGGTTTTCAGATAGCCGATGGCCGTAAGCGCGTCGCTGTAACTACTTACGGCCACATATTGAAGTTTTTCACCCAGGGCCACTTCCACCGCTGTTTCGTATTCCTTGGGTACGTCCATGAAATCGGCCATGAGGCCTAAAGGAGAAAAACCGTTTAATTTTCCCTTATGCCCCTCCTTGCCTACCTTCATAATGGATCTTGCGCCCTCATTCAAAAAGGCATAGCCATCCCGAAACTCCTTCATGGATTGGAGACGCGATGCCTTTCCGCCCCGATCCACTTTCAATTCGGCTATTGTTTCCTCCGCTTCCCGTAACTCCTCTCTCGCCCTCTCTTCCTCTTCGGAAGCCAGACGTCCCCGCTCTTTGAGCTTCACCAAAGCGTCAGAATCCTCCTCCAGGGCGTTTCTCAAACGGTCGAGACGTTCTTCCAGCTCCCGCAGGCGCCCTCCCAGTTCCGACTCTTCCCGCCCAGATGCCTCCCGCCGTTTCCTCATCTCTTCGCTGTTCTTTTCCAGGCTTACGAGCTGATTGTCCAGTCTGGTCTTTTCGGTCGCCGCGTTGTAGCACTGGCTGCGTTTCTCTTCGGCTTCCCGCTGGGACTCCCGGGCCAGAAGCCGCGCCGCGGCAAGCCGGTTCTCCTGGTCGCGGATGGTCTTTTTGACTTCTTCCAGCTGAGCTTGATCGGCGGCAATCAGCGCCGTCAACTGGTCAGCCTCCTTGCCATGCTCCCGTTGCCGCTGGCTGATCCCTGTCAATTCCTCCCTGAGCTTTATCTCCCGGGCGGCAAGCTCTTGCAGCTTATTCCGGGCAAAGGCTGTTCCCTGTTCCTTGATAGCCAGGGCACTTTTTAGACTGGCAAAGCGGTCCTGCTCCGCCGCTACCTTCTGTTCCTCCTCCTGAACATCCACTTTTGCTGCCTCGCAGCAGGATTCGAGAGTCAGTAGGCGCACCTCGCTCTCCAGAGCATCCCTTTGCAGATCATTAAGGACGGCAATCTGCTGCTCGCGCCGACCGGAAAGGTCGTTGTAAGCCTGCCAGGCGAGAATCGTTTCCCCTTCCCGGATCTCCTGGCGCAGCTCCTTGAACTGCTTAGCCCTCCTGGCCTGTTTTGCGGTCGAGGCCAGGCTGGTTTTTACTTCTCCGATAATATCATTAAGGCGAAGCATGTTCTGCCGGGTGGCGTCGAGCTTGCGAAGCGCGCTTTCCCGGCGCCCCTTGTATTTGGAAATCCCCGCCGCCTCATCAATGTAAAGCCTGATCTCTTCGGGCTTCGCTTCCACCATTGCGGTCACGCTGTTTTGTTCGACCAGCGAGTAGGATCGGGCGCCCGCCCCCGTACCCATAAAAAATTCCCTGACGTCCAGATGGCGACAGCGAACACGGTTCAAAAAATAATCGCTTTCACCGCCACGGGACAGGCGCCGGGTGACCATGACCTCTGCACATTCCCCATAGCTGCCCGGAAAGGGTTGATCACCCCGGGCCAGAATCAGGGATACTTCCGCCATCCCGACCGCCGCCGCCTCTTCCGAGCCGTTGAAGATAATATCGTCCATGGATTTACCGCGCAGACTCCGCACCCGCTGCTCTCCCATGGCAAAGCGGATCGCATCCACGATGTTACTCTTGCCGCATCCGTTGGGGCCGACTACCGCGCTAATCCCGGCCGAGAAATCGAGAATCACCCTCTCACGAAAAGATTTGAAACCCGCAATCTCCAGCCGCTTTAATTTCATCTTGTCATGTACCCTGGTTAATTTGCTCGCGATAGTAACAAAAAGACCACCTCATGTAAAGGGAAAATACAATTTGATGTGGTCTAATTTACAGATACCACAAGATGTGGTGTTAGAAATGGATTGGGGGATTTGGACTAGGTCTTGAATATTCCTTCTAAGGGGGTCAAACAGTGGGGACAGTTGTTGCCAGGGAGATTGAAACTCCTGACAGTAAAGCCATAGCGTTCGATGAGTGTAAAGCCGCAGCGGGAACAAGAGGTATTTTCTCTCGGATTACCAAGCATGTTGCCGGCATAAACGTACTTGAGCCCCGCCTCGCGACCGATTTCCCAGGCCTGACAAATGGAAGTGGCCGGAGTGGCTGGAATTTTCAGGAGCTTGTAGCGAGGCTGGAAGCGGCTGATATGCCAGGGTGTTTCCGGTCCTAGAGAACAGATGAAATCCGCCATCTCCCGCAGTTCTTCCCGATCATCGTTATAACCGGGGATAATCAGGGTGGTGACCTCCACCCACACCCCCATTTCTTTCATCTTGCGGATGCTCGTAAGAACCGGGCCCAGGCGGGCGCCGCATCTTTGGCGATAAAATTCATCCCGAAAACTTTTAAGATCAACATTTGCCGCCGTGAGCAATTCTCCCAAATCGGTCAGGGTTTCCGGCGTCATATAACCGTTGGTGACGAAGATATTGAGCAGGCCCGCGCGCTGGGCCAAAATAGCTATATCCTTTGCGTATTCAAAAAATACGGTAGGCTCGGTATAGGTATAGGAGATACTTGCGGCACCGGATTGGCGGGCGCGCTCGACAATCACCGGCGGTGACATTTCCCGGCCGCCGACCTGACCGGTCAGTGCCGGCAGTTGAGATATTTCATGGTTTTGGCAGAAGTCACAACGAAAATTGCAGCCGGCCGTGGCAATGGAGTAGGAGAATGATCCGGGCAGAACATGAAAGAGGGGTTTTTTCTCGATCGGGTCGAGATTTTCGGCAATTAGCCGGCCATAAACGATGCTCTCCAGATTGCCCTGGCGGTTTTCTCTAACCGCGCATATGCCGCGAGCTTCCAAGGGGATGAGACAGCGGTGGGCGCACAGGTTACAGCGGATGCGCCCATCGGAAAGCTTTTCCCAAAGTCCGGCCCGGGCCGTCACTTGACTCCCCTTACCAGACCCTGCACCGGCGCCCTCCCCTTCTCATTAAAAACCCCGGGGCCGCTGACGATCACGTTCTGCACGGTGCGATAGCGGTAGGAAACCGGAAAAGAAAGCCCCAGAAAAGCACCGCAGGGGTTCTTCAGCAGGGGGATACGGCTCTCGATGTTCGCAATTTTTTTGCCTAGGCGCCAGGGAAAGAATATATTACTGCCCCAATTGACGTCAACAGCGCCGAGGTTGCTTCGCACCAGGGAGAGGAGTTCCGCGATATGATAAGAACGTACCTGCCGCCTAATGGTTTTAGGAAAGAGGGATGCGCTGTTTTTTCCCAGTAAAAAAGGTGAACAACGATTCCTGACGCCGATGAAAACCCGGTCCCGGCAGACCCGGATTGCCTCGTCGATCAACCGCCGGTGGTTAGGGGTAAATTCCAGCGCCGCCAGGAGAACCACCAGGTCGAATTCGTCATCGGAAAAGGGAAAATCATCAACCGGCCCAACCCGAAAATCCACCCCTTGTACTGTTTTCCTTTTGGCGGCTTCCACCAGGCAGGAAGCAGGGACTAAAGCCGTGACCAGACAGCCAAAACCAAGAAAGGGCGCCAGCGACTCCCCGGTGGTAGCCCCAACGCAAAGAAGTCGCTCACCCCTGCCGGGACGGGCCAGCAATCGGATCAGTTTTTCCTGTCGGCTGGCCAGGTATTGACCCTGCTCCGTCCCATATAATCTTGACAGTTCCTCCGCAAGGGCCTGGTCGAAAATCATCCGTTTACGGCCTCCTCAACCGCCGATCCGGTACATATGGCGCCCGCACTTCTTGACCTGACCCGGGTCGTGGCTGGCCTGATGCTGCATCGGCTTGACCATGATCGCCCGTTTAAGCAACTCGCTTAGGTTTTCATCACTACAGCCTCCCCTAAGTGTTTTCTTGAGGTCGATACCATCGGGATACAGGAGGCAGGACAATAGTGAACCGTCGGCGGTCAGCCTCAACCGGTTGCAGGAATCACAAAAAGTATGGCTCAACGGGCTGATAAAGCCAATTTCGCCACGGCCACCCTCGATTCTAAAAATCCTGGCGGGGCCGGCATGGCCATTACCCTGCAAATTTGTCTCCTGGAGGCGATAACGCCCTCCTATTATCTCGCGAACAACAAGATTGGAAAGGTAATTGCCGTTTCCCAGCGACCCCGTGGGCCCCACCGGCATCAATTCGATGAACCGGACTTGAAAGGGGTTATTGAAGGCCAGGTCGGCAAAATCAAGAATCTCATCATCGTTGAATCCACGGATCGCGACATTGTTGATCTTAATGGGATCAAAACTCAACCGTTTAGCCTCTTCAATCCCGGCCAGTACCGCCCGGAGCTCCCCGCCGCCGGTTATCCTGGCGTATTTAGCTTTATCAAGGGAATCAAGGCTGATGTTGATCCGCCTGATACCGGCCTGCCGGATTGCCGCAGCCATTGGCGCCAGCAGTATTCCGTTGGTGGTCAGACTGATATCGGCCAAGCCTTCGATCTGGCTTAAGTCCCGGATAAAGCCGGTGAGTCCCCTGCGCAACAGCGGTTCACCGCCGGTAACGCGAATCTTGGTAATGCCCAGCACCACCGCCAGCCGGACTATCCGGTGAATCTCCTCAAAACTTAAGATATCCTCCCGGCCAACTTGGGAAGCCCCTTCCTTGGGTTTGCAATATTGACAGCGCAAATTGCAGCGATCAGTCACTGAAATGCGAAGATAGTTGATTTCCCGGTTATATCTGTCCTGCATCTTCCCAACACCTTAACCTCATCTACTTATGCGGAGCTTACCACAGTAACGGGCACAAGACAACTTCTTACATCGTGATGAAGTCACGATTGAGTCTTGACGCTTTCGTAAATAGCTGCAAAAATCTTTAATTTGGGACGGATTTGTAAAAAGCACGCTAGGGTTGAGCGCGTAAATCACAAGTAATGATGAGTGTTTAGAGTAAGCAGCAGTGACGATGGTTTTAGCTTGAACCTAAGCAGCCGGGCCTTTTACGAAACCATCAAGACTGCCGGGGAATCAAGTGATCCGGCACCTGAATCGCCACCACCTCGCCACGGGCGCAGATTTGCCCGTTGGCGCCGAGCGTGGATTCCACAACCACTTTCCGCCCCTTGACCTCCTTCACCCGGCCGCGGATTTCCAGCGGGACGCCCATAGGTGTCGGTAAAAGGAAATCGACGTGGAGGGAAGCGGTGAGAAAACGCAGCGGTGGGTCGCTATCCATTTCCCGGCCTTCAAAGCGGTACTTGGCCGCCGCCGCCGTGCCCGTACTGTGGCAGTCAATAAGCGAGGCGATCATCCCCCCATAGACAAAACCGGGAATGGCGGAGTGGTAAGACTTCGGCTCATGAATACAGATGGATTCCTCGCCATCCCAGTAACTCCTGATCCTGAGCCCCTTTTCGTTGAGGCGCCCACAACCGTAGCAATGGCTTAGATGATCCGGGTAGTAATCCTGAAAGGCCTTTTTGGGCATATGCACTCCTTTCATGCAAAGTTCGATTTTAGACTTGCCATTGTTCGTCTTCCTAACGAGGCGATGCGCGAACCACCCCTAACGGACTCCCCGTTAGGTTTTGAGCTAGGACCATTGGGTATGGAACATCCCCTCTCTATCGACCCGGCGGTAGGTGTGGGCGCCAAAGTAGTCGCGCTGGGCCTGAGTCAGATTAGCGGGCAGGCACCTGCTACGATAGGAATCGAAGTAGGCTAATGACGCGCTCATCCCCGGCAGCGGAATTCCCGCCCGGGCGCCCAAACACACAACCTCCCGCAGGGCCTGCTGCCGCATGATCACGGCATCGCGGAAAAACGGCGCTACCAGCAAATTGGCAAGATCAGGTTTTTCTTGAAAAGCCGCCCGGACATCGTCTAAAAATCGAGCTCTGATGATGCAGCCACCTCGCCAGATCCGGGCGATTTCCCCATAGTTAAGTTGGTAACCAAATTCAGCGCTGGCATGATGTAAAAGCGCCATCCCCTGGGCATAAGAACAGATTTTAGCCACATAGAGGGCATCTTCCAAAGCCCGAATCAGGTCATCGCGATTGCCCGCAAGTGACGAGAGAGAAAGGGGAAAAACTCGGGCGGCTTCCTCCCGTTCCTGACGGTACAAGGAGATCGTCCGAGCGTCAAGAGCGGCCGCGATGGTCGGAACGGGAACGCCTAGATCGATGGCAGCCTCGACGCTCCAACGCCCCGTGCCCTTCTGTTGGGCCTGATCCAGGATCATTTCCACCAGAGGCCTATTCGTTTCATGGTCGGTTACGCTTAAAATCTTTGCTGTAATTTCTATGAGATAGGATGAGAGGGGGCCTTCATTCCATAGGCCAAATACCTCGTGAATCTGATGGGATGAAAGTCCCAAGCCGCGGCGGAGGAGGTCGTAGGCCTCGGCAATTAGCTGCATATCTCCGTATTCAATGGCATTATGAACCATCTTGACGAAGTGTCCCGCCCCGCGCGGTCCCATCCAGGCAACGCAGGGATCTCCATCCACTCGGGCCGCAATTGATCGTAAGACCGGTTCCACCAGGGTATATGCTTGACGTTCCCCCCCCGGCATGATGCTGGGCCCTAAGAGAGCGCCCTCCTCACCACCGGAGACACCAACTCCCAGGTAGTGGATTCCCATAGCGAGCATTTCCTGACAGCGGCGGTCAGTATCGGAAAACCGGGAGTTGCCGCAATCCATTACCAGGTCCTGCGGCATCAGATGGGGTTTAAGTTGGGCGATCACCGTATCAACCGGCGCCCCCGCCTTAACCATAATCATGATTTTCCGTGGCTTTTTCAGAGCTGCCAGCAATTCTTCCACGCTGAAAGTTCCGCTTATGTTCTTGCCGCAAGCTTTACCGCTAATGAAATCGGCAGTGACATTGCTGCCCCGGTTGTAGACGGCCACGCCAAAACCGTTTCGCTCCATGTTGAGGACCAAGCTCTGGCCCATGACGGCCAGACCGATCAAGCCGATATCCCGTGATTCCATAAGCGTCCCTTCGGTTTCCAAAACATGCCGCTTTTATGCGCCTTGCGGAGGTGAACACTCCGTTGCGGCCTTGCCAGGTGTTTTACAATTTGATCTATTCACTAAAATATGGAGGTGGTTATCGTCCGTTTATCTTAAGTTGCGCCGAAATAATATCGACGATCTCGTCGGGGCTAGCCGTAGCGTCCAACGTCAGCCCCGCCTCCGGCTCCTCCAGAGCATTAAACTGGCTCCGCAACAGGTTTTTATTCATGTAACGATGCTCGCGCCCTTCAACCCGCCGGCGCACCAGTTCGAAGGAACCCCGTAGATAAACGGTGATCACGGTTTTCTGGTCCACCCCGAGCATCTGTCGGTAAGTCTCCTTCAGCGCTGAGCAGGCCAGGATCGCGTTCGCCCCCTCTTGCAGCCGCTCGTCGATGATCCCTCGCAGCGTTTCCAGCCAGGGCCTGCGGTCATCGTCCGTAAGCGGTATCCCGGCTTGCATCTTGGCCACGTTTTCCGGCGGATGAAAATCATCGCCCTCGTAAAAGGGCCAGCCGAATCTGCTCGCCAGAAGCTTCCCGATGGTCGTCTTACCCGAGCCCATCGGCCCCATTACAACTAAAATCATCTCAATCCTCGGACTCCAGCCGGTAGAGAATTTCTCCCGCGTGATCGACGCAGAGAATGCCATCGTCTTTACGGCCCTGGTAATCGGAAACACGGATTTGAGCCGGATCGAGATAACCAAGATTGATCCGCTGGCAGATCTCCGAGGGAATCGCAGTTGCCAAAATTACATTGATGCGCGGTTTCTCGATGCCCGCCTCAAAGGTGCCATCGCCGCGGACGTGGGTGGAATGGGCCAGGACACCCAAGGGAACATCCCGGAAATCATCCATCCGGGCCAGGAAATAATCCCGGACATGGTAGCCGATCCGTTCAATCTCTTTACCCCAGGCCGCCGCGATCTCACGAATATGGGGAGCATAAATGATCAGCGTCCCCCCATCGGCGACAACCTGCTCCAGCTTGTACATCACCTTGCCCGCCGTCCAGATCTCATCGTACATGGCCGGGGCAATGCCCAGGACAATCCTGAATGGTCTATTCATTTTTTTGATGTGAATCTCCGCAGACAGGTCCGCCGCCTCCGACCAGGCATCCCGGGGATTACCCACGAAAAGCCCTCGCAGCCCTGCATTCGCGTCAACTACCAGGGAGATGCAATGTATCGGCCGGTCAATCTTCTCCATGGCCAGATTAATTACCCTTCTCACCGGCGTATTTTTCCGGCCAATAATCTTCCGGCACGTGATCAATGCCCCCAACCAATGAAAGAAGTGAAGAAAATCGCCGCCGGAAATACCCGGAAACAGATATTTGGCGCCGCCGGAGAAGCCGACGACCTCGTGCGGAAAGACCGGCCCGAGAATAATAATCAGGTCATAGTCGAAGATTTTTTTATTGATGACTATCGGAACCGGCCCCTGCATCAGGCCGCCGGAGGCATCCTCCACCTCCTCGGCCGTCAGCTCTCCCAGACAATGAAAAGTTTCCGGCAGGTCCCAACGGTGCGATAAAAAGTCAGACCTGCCGAACTTCCCCACCCGCTCTTCCGGAGACAGGCCATAGAGTTCCAATATCTTGGCCTCAGTCAGGACGGGATGGGTGCCCAGAGCCACCATGAAATCCAATTTGGCCGCCCTGCTGCCAATTATCTCCCCCAAGGTGCGGATCATTAAAGGCAGTGGACAGGTCCGCGAACCATCCGGCGTCAGGACCAGTACCCGTTTATTTTCATATAATTCACGAGGTGTTTTCGCATCGATAATTTCCCTGATTTTATCATCCGCTATGTTCACTGCCCACTCCTTTCAGCCATTTTACGAATTTTTTATATAGCAAGACGGCAATCCGGTTCAAGCTTAAAAAACCGCCTTCTTTCAGTAAGACGACTTCAGAAAAAAACCGCAAAGCTCTTTTTTGGCTTCCCGTAGAATGGGAGACCTGATTCCAGGACGCCGACGCGGCCTGATGTAAAAAACCTATTGACATCCAAATCGATTTTCCTTAAGTCTAGCAAGCCGAAGTACGCACAGTTGGAGAAATAATCAACAGCAATTCAACTTTTTTGGAGGTGTACCGTGGTTGCAAAGATTTTACGAGTTCTTATCTGTCTTTCTTTTTTCTTCGTACCCCAGGTTTTTGCGGATCAGTACCCGTCGAAGGTAATCACCATCATTGTGCCGTTTGCAGCCGGCGGGCCAACCGACGTCGTCGCCCGTCTTTTGGCGCGGCCGATGGGTGCGGCGCTCAAGACCCAGGTTATCGTGGAAAATGTAGCCGGAGCGGGCGGTACGGTCGCCGCGGCCCGGGTTGCCAAATCCGCGCCGGATGGCTATACCATTTTCATCCACCATATCGGCCATTCCACCGCCGTATCCCTCTATCGCAAACTTGCCTATGACCCGATCAGTGACTTCGAGCCGATTGGCCTGGTTGCCGACATTCCCATGACCCTGGTTACCAAGAAGGACCTCCCACCCAATGACCTCAAGGAACTTCTGGCCTACATTAAGACCCATCGGCAGAAGATCAACCTGGCCAATGCCGGTATCGGATCCGCCGCCCACCTCTGCGGGATGCTCTTCCAGACGGCAATCCATACCGACCTGACCACCGTTCCCTATGGTGGCACCGGACCGGCCATGAATGACCTGCTCGGCGGCCAGGTGGACATCATGTGCGACCAGGTAAACAATACCATCAGCCAGATCAAGGGCGGCAGGATTAAGATCATCGGTGTGACAACCAAGAAGCGGCTGCCGGTTCTTCCCGATGTGCCGACACTTCATGAGGCCGGCCTGCCGAATTTTGAGGTGGCCGTCTGGAATGGTCTCTACGCTCCCAAAGGCACACCAAAAGCGATCATTGACAGGCTTTCTCAAGTTCTACAGGAGTCGCTCAAAGACCCCACCCTCAGACAGCGCTGCGCGGAACTGGGCATCGAGGTGATGCACGAATCGCGTGCCGTTCCGGAGGCGCTGCGCACTCAGCTTAAATCCGAAATCGACAAATGGGGGCCAATCATCAAAAAGGCCGGCATTTATGCCGACTAGCACCTACAGGTAGGGGCGAATAATTATTCGCCCCTGCCTCAGCGGCCTATAGCCTAAACATTTTTAGAACATACGCTGTTTCTCTCGAAATTAGTCCCTGCGCCGGGGTTCATCATCCCAGGCGAATGGTCAACAAAGCTACGCCATTTTCCCTCCTTAAGGAGAATGCCTTGACCGCGAACATAAAAAATACCAAAGATTTCTGGACCGGCATAATCTATATGGCCGTGGGGGGGATGTTTCTTCTAATCAGCCAGAATTATCCGCTGGGCAGTTCCCTCAAGATGGGCCCGGCCTATTTCCCCACGCTTCTAAGCAGCCTGCTGATAATCATTGGCATTATTTCCCTGACGCGTTCGTTTATCCAGCCGGGCACTCCGATTACAGCATTCGCCTTTCGGGGCCTCCTTTTGGTCACCGCGGCGATAATCCTTTTTGGTCTTATTGTCCGGGGCGCCGGTCTAGTTATCGCCCTGCCGACCTTGATAATTCTCAGCGCCTATGCCAGCATCAGGTTTCGCTGGGCGGAGTCCCTCGCTCTGGCGGCAGGACTGACCATTTTTTGTATTCTGGTATTTCTAAAGGGCCTTGGAGTGCCGCTGCCGATATTTGGTTCGTGGTTAACCCGCTAATGAACGCAATACAACTATAAAGGCACCATGGAACTGCTTGCCAACCTTAGTTTAGGTTTTGATACGGCCCTGACCTGGGCCAATCTGTTGTACTGCCTGATCGGCGTTTTCCTCGGTACCCTGATCGGTGTTTTACCCGGACTGGGGCCTACGGCGACCATCGCCATGCTCCTGCCTATCACCTTCACGCTGCCGCCGGTTTCCGCCTTGATCATGCTGGCGGGCATTTACTACGGCTCCCAGTACGGCGGATCCACCACTTCCATTCTAGTGAATCTGCCTGGCGAAGCGGCATCGGTGGTCACCACTCTGGACGGTTACCAGATGGCCAGGCGGGGACGGGCCGGCGTGGCGCTGGCCACAGCCGCTATCGGCTCATTTTTTGCCGGAACTGTCGCAACCCTCCTGTTGGCCCTGTTCGCGCCGCCTTTGGCCGAGATGGCCCTCAAGTTTGGTGCCGCGGATTATTTTTCCCTGATGGTGCTGGGACTGATCGCCGCAGTGGTACTGGCCCAGGGGTCGCTTCTACACGCCGTCGGCATGGTCGTGCTGGGCCTGCTTTTAGGGCTGGTCGGCACGGATGTCAACTCCGGCCTCCAGAGATTTACCTTCGGTATACCCGAGCTGGCCGATGGCATTGGTTTTGTCGTGGTGGCAATGGGCATGTTCGGCCTGGGTGAGATTATCCGCAACCTGGAGAACGAAAGGCTCCGCTCAGAAATAGTGACAAAAATAACCAGTCTGATGCCGACCAGGGAGGATTGGAAGCGCATGATCATGCCAATTCTCCGCGGGACGGCTATCGGCTCGTCACTGGGAATCCTGCCCGGTAGCGGCTCAATTCTGGGATCATTTGCCGCCTATTCCATAGAAAAGAAGATTTCCAAGAACTCGGCTGAATTCGGGAAGGGCGCAATCGAAGGTGTTGCGGCCCCTGAATCGGCCAATAACGCCGGCGCCCAGACCTCGTTTATCCCGCTTTTAACCCTCGGGATACCATCCAATCCGGTAATGGCCCTCATGGTTGGCGCCATGATTATTCAAGGCATCCAGCCGGGACCGGCGGTAATTACGCAGCAGCCGGCATTGTTTTGGGGGATTATCGTTTCCATGTGGATCGGCAACTTTTTTCTTGTCATCTTGAACCTGCCCTTGATCGGAATGTGGGTGCGGATAATCATGGTGCCCTACCGCCTGTTGTTTCCGGCGATTCTGGTTTTTTGCGCGATCGGCGTATTCAGCCTGAAAAATGCCGAGTTTGATATCTACTTTATGGCGATCTTCGGGATATTGGGTTACATCTTCACCAAACTGGACTGTGAGCCGGCGCCGATGCTCCTGGCTTTTATTTTGGGGCCCCTCATGGAAGAGTATCTGCGCCGGGCGCTGCTCCTTTCCCGTGGCGACCCGATGGTTTTCCTACAACGGCCCATCAGCGCGACCCTGCTGGGGCTGGCCGTTCTGGCCCTGCTTCTGGCATGTATTCCGGCATTATACAAAAAGCGTGAGGAAGCGTTCCGGGAGGAGTCATAGACGGCCAATGGAACGGAAGGGATCAGTCCCCCCCCCTTACTTGGCTTGAGGGGAGGGGTTTGTGAACATAGCCGATATTTATCCGTTTATCTCCCCTATTTCCTGATTCTGATGTAGTCTGCGACAGCCTCGGACCGGCGGTTATTCTGACGTCCTGCTATCGTAAGGTCGGACTCGATAGGCAGGGCTTCACCATAGCCTTTTTGCGTTCAGGCGATCAAATTCAGGGAAGATAAGACATTTTGACGTCAGATACGCTTCGCTCAGGATTATTGAAATAATCGTTTAGAATCTCCCGGTGGTCAAAGGCCATATCCTGAGGCAAGTTTTCCTGGGAAAAAAATCCTATTTCGCAGGCGTCGTCTTGAGGGAAGACTATTCCTTCGGCTTGGGCAATAAAAACAGTGGTGATGGTATGGAAGCGGGGGTCACGGTCCGGCCGGGAATAGGTACGCATCTGGATGAGCGAGGTAACGGATAGATTAGTCTCTTCCTTGAGCTCTCTGATGGCGGCTTCCTCGATCGATTCGCCCCAATCCACGAATCCGCCGGGCAAGGCCCAGCCAGGTGGGGGATTCTTCCTCTTTATCAGAATAACTTTGCCGTCGGGAATTTCCACGATAATGTCAACCGTTGGCAAGGGGTTGCGATAGACAGGTATTTCTTTACCGCAGTGGGGGCATTTTGATGCATTTGTAGTCATTGGCCAGTATCCTTAGGCCAGGATATTTTCCCGGCCGAAGCAAGGTGACCCGGCAATGGCCGGCCGATAAGGTCTTTTGCCAACCGGGCACAATCAAGGAGTCGCTCCAGATCAATACCGGTATCGATGCCCATTTCTTCCATCATGTTAACCAGGTCTTCAGTGGCAACATTACCGGACGCCCCGGGAGCATACGGACAACCGCCCAGCCCGCCGATTGCGCCATCGAAAACTGTGACCCCCTCTTGCAATGCCGTAAGAATGTTGGCTAAAGCCAATCCCCGGGTATCATGAAAGTGAAGGGCGACAGCGGTCTTACCGGTACTGGGTAAAATCATTTGCAGCAGGCGGCTTACCTGCAATGGATTCGCCATTCCCGTAGTATCTCCCAAAGCGATTTCCCGTACCCCCAGACTCAGGTACTCTTTAATGATGAATTCGATTCGTTCAGGAGGAATCATCCCTTCCAGGGGACAGCCAAAAGCAGTTACCACATAGCCCCGCATGGTTATTTTTTGCTCCTGAGCCTGGTGCGCAATATTCTTAAAGCCCTTGAGCGACTCGGCGATGGACATCTTCACGTTCTTCTGATTGTGAGCCTCTGATGCCGAAACAAAAAGGGCAATCTCTGATACTCCGGCAGAGATTGCCCGCTCCATTCCTTTTTCGTTAGGCACCAGAGTGGAGAAGGTGACATGGGGTTTTTTAATGACTCTTCTTGCAACCTCATCCGAATCCATTAACTGGGGGATTGCTTTGGGATGCACAAATGAGGTGATCTCAATTCTGGAAATACCCGTTAAGCTCAGCATTTCGATGAGCTCCATCTTCTTATCCGTCGGGACGAATTGGGCTTCATTCTGGAGGCCGTCCCTGGGACCGACTTCGACAATGGTAACCTGGGGGGGCAGATACATATGTTCCTCCTTTTATGCATCTAGTTTGATTGGATTTATTTCCCTATAGCATAAACCGGAACAACCGCCAATAACCAAACGGGCGTGAAATATTGAAGCATTCGTAAAAAATCACATAAATGAAAGTTTTGAGGGCGGCTTTTTAAAAAGGCCTTGGGGCAAGGCGCACAAATCACGAGGTATAAGGCGTTCTTTACGTACGCCTTGAGTGACTGGTGATGCGGCACAACTTAAGCATCCGGACTTTTTACGAAGCCGTCAAATGTTGATGGCTGAGGTTGTTATGCGCCTAAATTGTCCAGGGGAATAGGCAGTCAAAACAAAACCAGGCAATATGGCGGGGCTACCGCCATCACTCTCTTAACGGCTGCAGGCTTTCAAGCGCAGCGGAAGTATTTTTATGCCGCCATTTTCCCTTCATAGAACTGCCTCTCGTACTGAGTGGTTGATAAGTAATGCACGCAATCATTCTGCAACTAATTCCCTAATTTGTTCAATGATCCTGGCGTAATCAACGGTTTGTTGCGGAAACTGTTCTTTCAATTTTAAGTCATTCGATTCCCCGGGAATCATTACTATTTCTATCAGATCACCGACAGGAGTCCCTCGCTTGTATAGCCTTACAGACTCATGCTGATATGATGGCAACTCTTGCGGAATATGACCCAAACCCATGCCCGCTAAAGTTTTACTTATTTCTGTCCTGACGTGGACCCCCAACTTATCTTTTCCCGTCGCATCCCTCAGTTCGCTCATGATCACAGTGCATACGTTGTCGTTCGCTTCCACCTTAGCCTTGATTCCATCCCAATTTGCCATTCTCGTCCCCTTTTATTGTTTATGATTTCTGCCAACGCTCCGTATAATCGGCTGGCAATGGAGCGCAGCGGAATTGCCAGTCCGAGTTGATGCGGTTGTTAGCCGCCCATTCCTATTCCTCGTCTACCTTACGGGGACTATTTTTATGCTCCAAGTTCCGATTGCGTTCACTTGAAGGTAGTATTTGCCAGCTTTGGGTTGAAAAGATGTTCCTTTGCCTGATCCTTGCTGGTTTGCCGGAACGCCTGCCATATCTCCATTTGCTGTGTATAGAAACAGTTGGAAAATATTGCCCTTAGCATCCCACTGAATCTCCCAAGGCCCGGTGGTCGTAAATGGTCTAGTGTTCTTGCCACCAGAGCCAGAAAAGGTCGCAATTTCGGAAGAGGTTGTCTTTGAGTCGCTCTTGTTCACCTCTACACTGGAAGACTGCCCGCCAGTCTGAACCACCTTGATAGCCCAATTCCCAATGGCATTAACCTGAAGATAATACTGTCCGCCTTTGGCTTGGTAGGATGACCCTTTGCCAGATCCTTGTTGATTCGCCGGAACGCCTCCCATATCTCCTTTTGCTGTGTATAGAAACAGCTGGAAAATATCGCCCTTAGCATCCCACTGAATCTCCCACCCATCCTTTACTGAAAAAGGGCTTGTGTTTTTTCCACCTGATCCGGAGAACTCTTTCACCACAGTATCTTGGGCAAAGGTACTACCCGATACACATGCAATAATCACACATGCAATAATCCCAACCATGACGATCATTGTTTTCAATTTCATACGCTAATCCTCCTTACGTCATTGCTTAGACGGCTAACGCTCCGCATAACCGGCTGACAACGGAACGCAGCGGAATAGCCAGTCCGTGTTGATGCTGTTGTAGGCGATTAATTTAATTTGCTTTTCATCTATAAACAGTATTTCAGCGACATATGCTTTCACATGGTATTCCGTTTTTATCCCTATCAAGACTGGTGAGCCCACATTGGTTCAAGTAAAAATACGCCTCTGCACAACTAGTCATTTGCCCACATTTTGTTTTGCCAGCGCACGTAAAACCTTGGCCGGTGCTATGTTGAGGTGTTTGGCTATATGCTGGGATGGTTGCTTCGTCTTTAGAGGGCCTTTGCTTGGCATTACGCCATTCCCACGGCGGAACTCTTTCCGCTTCCGTCAAGCTCCACAAGCCCACTTTGGCTTGCCGCGCTTGATCTTCTAAAACATAAAGGCCATGATCTCTTGCATACTTCCTATAAACCCAAGCCGCACCTCGCCGCACCATTTCAGCATTTACATCAAGCGTATCAACATAGACGCGAGCAACAATACGTCCGTAGCGGTCGGTATCGTGCACTTTGAGTGTAATCGTCTTCCCGAATACCAATTTAGAAAGTTCTTGTTTTGCACGGTTGCCATAGGGCTGTGCGGATTCCGGTGTATCAATCTCGGCAAGCCGTACCTTGATTTGGTGCTTGCTCGGATCGAGAAGGGTTATTGTATTCCCATCAGTTACTCCAAGAACACGCCCTACATGTTCTTGGGCCTGCACCAAGATCGGTAGAAAAATGGTGGTTAATAACACTAGGAATATATTTACTTTTAAGTTCATAGCTGCAATTCTCAGTTATCGACGCGGCCTTGCTCTATAATGACCTCGAACATAGGTTCCATCTTTCCGATAGCATCCACGAACAATTAATATACGAACTTCGCTTTTTCCGATAATTTGATATCATTCTACCACTGATTGTTTTCACTTCAAAGAAAAAACTTCCCGTAATTCCCGAAAAATAACCCTTTGCGGCGTTTCGGATATTCTGAAAAAAATCGCTTGACAAGCCAGAACGGCTCCTTGTAATATACAGAACATAGTTCTATATATAGAATAATTTTCCGTTGCAGGCTTTACTCTTAAGGTTGAAATATGAAAATAACCCCTGCCGAAGAGACGGCCTCCCATCTTCCAAATACTAAGCCTCTCGTCCCCGCGGTTGAGCAGGCGGCAAAAATCCTTCTCCACATGGGGAAAAGCGAAAAATTCAAGATCACGCTTACGGAAATATGCCAAGCGGTCGGCATCCACAAGAGCAAAGGATATTCGATTCTCAACACTTTGAAAATGTTTGGCCTGGTAGAAAAAGATGACCATGCAAAAACCTACTTTTTGGGCCCGGGTTTAATTTTTTTATCACGCAGAATACTGGATCAGCTTTCTTATCCTGACGTAGTCGCTCCCTTTCTTGAACCACTGGCCAAGGAAACTGCCGGAACCGCGCTTTTTGCCATTATCAGCGCCGATCATCTCTTTGTGGTGGCCAAGCACGAAGGAAATCAGAATATCGGGTTTTCCTTGCGCCTGGGGCACCGCTTCCATATCACCCTGGGAGCCCACGGGAAAGCGATGGTCGCCTTTATGAACGATTATGACCAAAAAAGAATCCTATCCCAAAAGAAGCTCTACTTTTATGGAGAAACATCGCTGCCGGATATGGATCGTTTAAAAAATGATCTCCGGCAATGCCGGCAGCAGGGGTTTGCCTGGGATGCGGGGGAAGTTACCGCAGGGGTGAACGTGGTCAGCTCGCCCGTGTTTGGCCTGGGCGAGAAAATGATTGGCTGTCTCATTCTCATCGGAACATTTCCCCGGATCAAGATTCAGGAATATGGCCGGCAGGTTGTCCGAATAGCCGGGACTATTTCACAAAAATTGGGGGCCGAAACGCAATCCATCTTCCCCTCTGGGGTGGACAATTAGGTAGGACAGGAGGATCAAGCGATGCAGTACTGGAATCCTTATTTAGAGACCCTGCCCAGAGAATCATTGACCCAGATTGAACTTAGCTACTTTCGCCAGATGCTCTCCTATGCCAAGGACCATTCCCGGCTCTATCAGGACAAGTTAAGGGGAATTAACCCGGATGATATCAAAACGCTAAACGATATCGGAAAAATCCCTCTCACCGACAAGGAAGAATTGCGTCTCTACCAGGCGATGGATCCCTTCCCCTATGGCGGGACGCTGGGAACGGATATTGCCAGCGTCACCTGCTTCCGGCAGACGAGTGGAACGACGGGAATACCGGTCTATGTGCCAGAAACCTATGAAAGCTGGCAGTGGAGAACCGAGGTATGGTGTCATATCCTCTATATGGCCGGGTTCAGACCCCGCCATCGGGTCTTTCTTCCCTTTGGCTATAATGTTTATGTTGCCTTTTGGGAAGCCCATTTTGCATCGGAAAAGCTGGGTTGCGAACTGGTCCCCGGAGGGGCGCTTGATACCAAAGGGAGGATTCACAAGATCCTGGAGATCCGCGCCAACGGGATGATGAACACCCCGACCTATGGACTCCACCTTGCCCAGGAGGCAAAAAATTTGGGTATTGATCCGGCCTCGCTGGGGATTGAACGGATGCTTTGCGCGGGAGAACCGATGCCGCAAGCGACGCGAAAAAGACTCGAAGAGCTCTTCCAATGCCATGTTTTCGACCACATCGGCGGGACGGAACCCTGCGCCTGGGCTGGTATGTGCGAGGCAAAAGACGGCCTGCATCTGATTGAACCCTTTTTTTTGGTTGAGATTCTCGACCCTGAAAACCTCCGGGAAGAGGTGGCGGAAGGTGAGATGGGCATTGTCGTGGTCACCCCTTTAGGCCGAAGGTCTTTTCCCCTGATTAGGTTCAACACCAAAGACCTCGTAATCAAGGGAAAAGATTGCTGCTCCTGCGGCCGGAGTTCACTTAAGATAAAAGAGGTTTTGGGGAGAACCGACGATTTGAGAAAAATAAGAGGGGTCCTTTTTTCGCCGATGACAGTGGAAGAAGCCCTCAGACAGGAATTCCCGGAGGTCGTCGAATACGAGATCGTCGTAAAGAGGATCGGGATCATGGATGAAATTATCCTTAAGGCGGAGCTGTCGCCAAAGCTTGGAAATGATGAGGCGCTACAGACAAAAGCAAGGCTTATGGAGAGATTGAAGGTGAAGACCAACCTCTCCTTTCATGTACAGCTTGAGCCGCCGGAATCGCTGCCGCGCTACATGCTCAAGGCCAAACGGTTTAAAGATTTGAGAGAGGGATAGAAAAATGCATGAGCAGATACGCAGGGAAATCGAGAAGATATCAGAAAGCGCCCATAAGCTGCGGACGCTCGCGCAGGATAATCCTGCAATCCTTAAGAATGCCGAAATCATAGCGACCTTTGCCGGCATTCTTAAGTTTATAACCCCGATAACTCATAAGGAGGAGAACTGATGGAAGAGGTTAAGAAAATTAGAACGGCTTGCCGGAGCTGTCATGGGGGCTGCGGGGTCATCGCCCATGTAAAGGACGGCCGGGTGATCAAGGTGGAGGGCGATCCAGACTCACCCATCAGCCACGGGACTTTGTGCACCAAGGGCCTGGCCATTACGCAGCTGGCGTACCATCCTGACCGGATACTTCATCCGATGAAAAAGACGGATCAGGGCTGGCAAAGGATTAGCTGGGATGAGGCGTTGAATACCATCGTGGAGAAGTTTCAAAATGTGATCGCCCAATACGGGCCGGAATCCATTGTGGTTGGTCAAGGAACGGGTCGGGATTATGAAAGCCATCTTTACCGTTTTTCCAACCTGCTGGGAACCCCGAATGTGCTTACCGCCGGACATATGTGTTATGTCTCCCGGGTGGGGTCAACCCTGATCACCTGCGGTACGCTGCCCATCGCCGATTATGAAGGCGACCCCAAATGTATTGTCATGTGGGCCTGCAATCCGCAGTGGAACAACCCGGATGAATACAAGGGGGAATCTTTCTGGCGGGCCTATAAAAAGGGAAGCAAGCTGATCTGCATCGATCCCCGCAAGGGATTTATCGCCAATAAAGCGGACCTTTGGCTCCAGATCAGACCGGGGACTGATGCCGCGCTGGCCATGGGTTTTCATCGAGTCATCATCGAAGAGGAGCTTTACGAAAAAGAATTCGTCGAAAATTACATCCATGGCTGGGAGCCCTTTAGGGAAAGGGTGATGAAGGACTACCCCCTGGACAAAATCCAGGAAATCACCTGGATTGACAAGGATCTGATTCGTCAGGCCGCGAGAATGTATGCCACGACGAAGCCGGCCTGTATCCATTGGGGCGTTCCCACGGAACAGACCATCAACTGCGTCAATTATACCCGTGCCACGACCGGGTTGATGGCCATAACCGGGAATCTCGACGCCCCCGGCGGGAATGCCCTGTTTGTAAACCCGCCCACGCGCACCGTGGCCGAATTTTCCCGCCACCGGGATCTTTCTCCGGAACAGCAAAAGAAAAGGCTGGGCGGTGATCAGTTCAAGCTGGGAGCCAGGGTGGCGCTTATTAATCCCAAGAAGGCCTGGGACGCCATTGTCACCGGCAAACCCTATCCGCTCAAGGCCGGTATCCTCTGCGGCAGCAATCCCGTAGTTACCAGAGCCAATGCCAAAGAGGCCTACGCGGCGCTCAAGCAACTGGAGTTCCTCGTTGTGGTGGACTTCTTTTTGACGCCGACTGCGGAACTGGCGGATATCTTCCTGCCGGCGGGCACCTGGCTTGAGCAAAACCATGTGGCTGACAACTGGAAACGGCACGGATTTGTTTTGGCAAGGCAAAAGTGCGTCGAGATCGGGGAATGCTGGCAAGACCATAAGATATTTCTGGAGCTGGGTAAACGAATGGGCCAGGACTGGCCAGACACGGTGGAGGGCGCGCTGGATTACCTGCTCGAACCATCGGGCCTGACCTGGGAACAGTTCAAGGAAAAGGGATATCTCCGGGGCGAAATGGTTTATCGGAAATATAAAGAGCGCGGTTTTTCCACACCGACCAAAAAGGTGGAGCTCTATTCGACCGTTCTGGAGAAATGGGGATACGATCCCCTCCCTAAATATGTGGAAGTTCCCGAAAGCCCGGTCTCCAAACCGGAACTCCTCAAGGATTTCCCCTATATCCTCAATGCGGGCCTCAGGACGCCAACATTTTTCCATTCGGCAAACCGGCAGATACCTTGGTTAAGGGAGATCAGGCCCGATCCCATCGTGGAGATCCATCCGGAGACAGCCCAAAAACATCAGATAAAAGACGGTCAATGGGTTTATATCTCCTCCCCGCGGGGGCGAATTAAGCAGCGCGCTAAACTCAACGACAATATTGATCCCCGGGTAATTGTTTCCGAGCATGGCTGGTGGTACCCGGAGATGAAAGATTCGGGCCACGGCTGGGACATTTCCAATGTCAACATCCTGACCGACAATGCCTATGAGACCCTGGATCCCGCGATGGGATCCACCAATCTCAGAGTCTGTTTATGCAACATATCTCCCTGTGAGGGATAGACGGATAGGAGGAAACCGATGGGTAAAATTACCTTGCTGTACAACGAAGCGGAATGCATGGGGTGCCACGCCTGTGAAGTGGCCTGCAAGCAGGAGCATGGGCTGGCGGCCGGCCCGAAAGTGGTTAGAGTGCTGGAGAGGGCGCCTTTTTACCGGCCCTTGTTTTGTCAACATTGCACCGATGCCCCCTGCGCGAAGGCCTGTCCGGAACTGGCTATCACCACCGATCCGCTGACCGGCGTTGTCTTGCACGACAACGGGAAATGCACAGGCTGTAACGCGGTGCCGGGCAGGTCGGGGGTGGAAAAACAGGATACATCCTCCTGCAAGGTGGGCTGCCCGGCGCACATCAATGTCCAGGGCTATGTCAGCCTGGCAGTCAAGGGACGATTCCGAGAGGCGCTCGAGCTGATCAAAGAATCAAGCCCCTTCCCATCGATCTGCGGGCGGGTCTGCCCTCACCCTTGCGAAGCGGCCTGCGAACGGGATCAAATTGACAAACCCGTCGCCATCCACGCAATTGAACGTTTTCTGGCCGATCTTGATTTGAATGCCCGAGAGCGTTATCGGCCGGAAATTAAAGATAAAAAAGAGGCCAGGGTTGCCATCATCGGCTCCGGCCCTGCCGGCTTGACCTGTGCGTACTATCTGGCGCAGGAAGGATATCAGGTAACTGTATTCGAGAAGTCACCGCTATTGGGAGGTATGTTGACCCTGGGAATACCGGCTTACCGCCTTCCGCGCAAAATTGTCCAGGCGGAGATTGAATTGATTCGCAAGATGGGCGTGACCATGAAAACCGGCGTTGAGGTGGGAAAAGATACCACCTTCGCTAAATTGCGCGATGAGGGGTTCCAGGCCTTTTTCCTGGCCATCGGCGCGCAGAAAGCCCTTCGGCTGGATATTGCGGGCGAGGACCTGGCCCAGGTCTATAATGGACTGGATTATCTTCGCCAGATCAACCTGGGAAGCCCTGTTTCGCTTGGCAAGAATGTCGCCGTAATCGGCGGGGGAAATGTAGCGCTGGACGCCGTAAGGTCGGCGCGCAGATTGGGGGCGGACAACGCCTTTATCCTCTACCGGCGTGGCCGGGAAGAAATGCCCGCGCGACAGGAAGAAATTGAAGCCTGCCAGGAGGAGGGGATTACGCTCCACCTCCTTACCCAACCGGTGCGATTTATCGGAAAAAACGGGCGGGTTGAAGCGATCGAATGCATCAAGACACGATTGACGGAACCAGACGCAAGCGGGCGCGGGCGTCCTGTTCCCATCCCCGGTTCAGAATTCACGATTAACGTGGATGCGGTAATCACCGCCCTGGGGCAGGAATCGGATTGGTCATGCCTGAATGACGGGTGCGGCGCTAAGCTCAACAGCACTCGAACAATGAAGGTTGACCCCTTGACGCTGCAAACTGATGATCCCGCTGTCTTCTCCGGGGGAGACGCGGTCCGCGGGGCCAAAACAGTCATCGAAGCTATTGCCGATGGGAAGCAGGCGGCCATATCTATCGACCGCTACCTGAGAGGTCAGAACCTGCGCTTAGGGAGAGATATCGAACTCAAGCCGATCACTGAACCACAAAAGGAAAAATACGATCCCGCGGCCCGGACGCAAACGCCTTCACTGAGTCCTCAAGAGCGAATAAAAAATTTCAACGAAGTAGAGCTGCTGCTGACCGAAGACCTGGTTACGCAGGAGGCCAGGCGCTGCATCACCTGTGGGAGTTCCTGCGTCCAGTCCTGTCCGTATGATGTGATGCAGTTTAACCAGTACCTGGCCAAGGCGGTAAAGTGCGACCTCTGCATTGAAAAAAGGGGCCATAATGAACAGCCGGCTTGTTTCGCCGTCTGCCCGACGCGCTGCATATTCTGGGGCGATCCAGAAGATTTTCCTGAAGGGATTGATGCGAGGATTTGAGAAGTTGTTTAATATTTGCACCCAGGGACAAAAAACGCCTACATGGGAAGATCCGGAAACCGGCCTGGAATGGCAGGTTGCATCTCCGGGCCGGATGACCTGGCACGAAGCTATGGAATATGCGGGGTCACTCTTCTTGGCCGGCAAAAACGATTGGCGTCTGCCAACCCTGGTTGATCTGGAATCCTTACTGGACCGAACCGGGGCGCGTCCGGACGGGCGCCCCCTGGTTCGCCAAGAGGTATTTTTTCTGGGAAACTTGTCCTATTGGTCGTCCACAACCTTCGAAAGCCAGACAAAAAATGCCTGGATTGTAATGTTCGATGGCGCCTATGTGCTTAGCTATTATAAGAGCAGCTTGTACCATGTTTGCTGTGTGCGGAGTTCTGCAAATATTGGACGAAAGGTCACGCTCGCGCTCCCCTTGGCCCCCTCTTTGGAAAAAAAATGGATGGGGGAAACTGCCAGGGAAAATATTTTTTGACTTCCTATATTCCCAGACAAATGAAATACCATATTTCCCGTGATTTGCGCGCCAGGGCGAGCGACATTTTTACCAAGCCGTCCTCAAACTTACATCGGGCCGACTTTTTACAAGCCCGTCATAATTGAAGCGCACCCTTATTTACAGTGGCCCCTTCTTGCGCCGGTGGATTTTTCTGGCCTCCTCAATAATTATGGATAAAATCGCCCCGGGATAGAACCCGGCGCCGGCGGCCTGCTCAAAGAAAAAGGACGAGGGCGCCATCCCGGAGGATGAGTTGGGATCGGTTATCAAGACGCGGCCATCTTTCATAAAAAAGCCGTCTATCCGGCCATAGGATCGGAATTCCAGGGCATGAAACGCCCGCAGGGCGTCGGCCTTGATCTTTTGCACACCCTCAGCCGGTATGTGTTTCGGCGGGGTAAACTTGCGGCAGCGCCCTGGCATGTACTTGTCGTCGTAATCGTAGAAAGTACCCTGGGGGTGAATTTCAGTCACATCCAGCGACCGGGCCAGGCCATCCTCCTCAATGATTATACATGAGAACTCTATCCCGTCCAGATACTCCTCCACCAATACCGCCTCATCCCAAGTCAGTGCTTTTGCCATCTCCTGTGGCAGGGCTTCTTCGTCCTTCACCTTATTCACACCGATACTTGAACCTTCCCTGGTAGGCTTAACGAACAGGGGGTAAGTTAGAGCTGCGGCTATTTTCTTTTGCACCTCTTCCGTTTTGGTCTCCCAATCCTCTTGAGTCACCATAATGCTGGTCGGCACCTTCAGGCCGGCGGCCTTAAGGAACTGCTGCTGGCGGTATTTATCCATCCCCAAAGCCGACCCCAGGACGCCGGAGCCGCTATAGGGCAGGCCGAGCAATTCCATTAGTCCCTGGAAGCAGCCGTCCTCACCGTATTTTCCGTGAAGAGTAAGAAACGCGAAATCGATCATGTCCGGAATTTCCTCATAGGAAACCCTTTTCGCTTCGGAAGCAAGTCTCTCCACGATATCCATTGTCGTGTTCTGGCTGACAAGCTGCCAGGGGAGGATCCAGAGTCCCATCTTGTTATCCACAAAAAAAGGGATCGGCTCATAGGTATCCCGGTCCAGGTTGTCGTAAACATTGCGACCGCTGTTTAGCGAAACTTCGCGCTCCGAGGACACCCCCCCGAAAAATACTCCCACTTTTATCTTCATTATCACAAACCTGCTGTTGTTATATTTAACGGTTTCTAAAAAAAGTCTACAAAATAAGTATCCGGACGCCCCCGGCAAAAGACCTGGTTTTGTAATACCGCCCCTTGTGGGCGGCTGCCTGATCAATCCCAGATGAAAGTAACCCCGCTATGGGGAAAGACCCATTCTTCCCTGGGAACAACAACGTTGATCGACATCCCCTCCCGCCTGCGCACCAGTGGGTAGGGGCGTCGGCCGGAGAAGAAAATCACCTCCCGGACGTTTTTCATACCCGTTTTGGCGTAATTAAAATTTATCTCCAAACCTTGAGTCGGATAGACGATGTGGACGGAAAAATCTCTTTTTGCTCTCGATTTTTTGGTCACAATCTCAAGCTCGATTTTAACCGGCCGCTGAATCTTATCGCGCAGGCATTCGCCTCCGGCCCAGACTTCGTATCCCCGCTCGGTTGCCGCGGCGGTTTCGACCGGAACCGTTTCTCCATCCACCCTTACCGCCGTAACCTGAAAATCCTGCGGCGCCACCAGATCTTCCCCGTTGCCCAAAAGCCAGCGGTACTGACAGCGAGGGTCTTCGAAGAAAGCCGCCAACTGCTCATTATTGTTGGCGCAACCAATCATGAACAGGTGGTTTTTGAGAATTTTCCGATATTCGACATGGGTTGTCACCTCCAGATAGCCATCATCATCCGTTGGACTTGTCGGTCGTTTCTTATCCAACCGGGCAACGGTTATATCGTAGCGAAAGTCCGATCGCAGTTCGAGTTGTCGATCATCTTTTCCAAACATCGTCTCTAACATTTCGTAATAGATGGCATCTCCAAGATCGACGCTTTTGGCGCGGGTGTGGAGACAGCTCCTGATGATATTGTCGATCCGTGAAAGTGACCGCTCCTCATCGGGGATGAATACCCTTCTAAGCCGGGGTTCCGTGGCGCCGATCAGCCCCTGCTTGAGAAATATCCTGGGCGCCCTTTTGCCCAGGGCACAGAGCACCTCGTAACTGATGCTTCCCACCTTCTCGGCAATCTCCCGGGCCGAGATATATTCTTCGCCCTGTCTTCCCAAAAGAACCACTTCGGCGCCGGCGGCACAGTCAGGCAGGTCGGTAACGTCGATGGTACACAAATCCATCGAGACCCGACCGACCACCGGCACTCTCCTGCCCATCACCAAAACCTCTGCCTGGTTGGAAAGGACAAAACCATAGCCATCGCCGTAGCCGACCGGAATGGTGGCAATCCTGCTGGTTTTGGTCGTGATATAGGAACGGCCATAGCCGATACTGGAACCGGCGGTAAACTCCTTAATCAAGAGGATGCGCGTTTTGAAGGTCATTACCGGCTTCAGGCTGATCCGGCCCACCGAATCGGCCGTGGGAAATATCCCGTACGACATCAGCCCCGGCCTTACCATATCCAGTTGAAACTCCGGGTAATTTATCATAGCGCCGCTGTTGGCCATGTGCCTGATTGGGATATTAATGCCTTCCCGGGAAAGAAGGTTCAATAGTTGATTGAAGTTCCGCCACTGCCACAGATTATATTCATCGGAAGTTTCACTGATCGCCAGGTGGGTAAAGATGCCCTCCAAAAAAATATTAGGCATATTATTGATCTTGCGGATCACGGCGAGCGCCTGATCAGCGCTGATGCCCGCCCGGCCAATGCCGGAATCGATTTCCAGATGCACCGGAATCCGAATCCCTGCCGCCTGGCCGCGCTTTTGGAGTTGCCACACAAAGGATTCGTCGGAGATGGAGGGCGCCAGGCTATACTTTATGATCTCGCCTATTTCCGCAGGGAAGGATGGGCTCAGGATGATGATCTCTGCATCTACGCCGCCAACCCGGAGTTGGACAGCTTCATCGGCATTGGCCACACCCAGGCAGGCGGCACCGTTTTGCAGAGCCACGTTGGCGATTTCGATTGCGCCATGACCGTAGGCATCGGCCTTGAGGACCTGCATTATCTTCACTCCCGGCTTCACCAGGCGTTTCATCTCTTCCCAGTTGCGGGTGAAGCAGTCGAGGTCAACCTCCACCCAACTGCGATACTCAGGTTCCGCCATCGCTACTCACCACCAAAGAGATGGTCGCAATACTTATTGGTTTGCTCATTTGGACTCCATAGTAAAGACACCATCCCAACCGGGAGGCGGGGAATCGATCTTCAGTTGCTCGACCCGGGCCAGATAAAGCCTCGCGGGCCCATCATCTGGTCTGATAACAAGTGCCTCTTGGAATAACCGTGACGCATCATCCCAAGCGCAATTCCGATATCTGGCCAGGCCCTCTTCAAACAGCGCGATAAACTCCAGCGTCTCACCCTTTGTTTCGAGCATCGTCCCGCAAAGCTCGTAAATCTGAACCGGAATTGCCTTACCCTTGACCCGAACTGAATCGAGTTGTCTAAAAACGAACTGGCCCAACAACAGGTCACGGGTATATTCACTGATAATTATCCTGGTGTCGTAAACCTTATTGAGCCCTTCCAGACGGGAACCCAGATTCACCCGGTCCCCCATGACGGTATAGTCAAACCTCATCTGAGAGCCCATATTGCCCACCACCATCTCCCCGCTGCTGATCCCGATGCCGATATCGAGATCAGGCCGGCCCTCCTGCCGCCACTTTTCCCGTAAAACGTCAAGAACCGAAAGCATCTCCAGCGCGGTATTGCAGGCCCGGGCCGGGTGGTCCGGCTGATCCAGCGGAGCTCCAAATACCGCCATGATGGCATCGCCCATATACTTGTCCAAAAGGCCATCGTGCTTAAATACCAAATCCGTCATGGCGGTTAAGTATTCATTCAATAGACGCACCAGTTCTTCCGGCGTCAAAACCTCCGACACCGAGGTAAAGCCACGAATATCGGAGAAGAGTACTGTCAATTCCTTCTTCTCGCCCCCCAATTGGAGTTTTGAGGGGTCCTTGAGCATCTCGTTAATAACTGAGGAGGTGAGATAATATTGAAAGGCTGAGCGAATCTTTTTCCTCTCTCTTTCCTCCGCCAGGAATTTATGCACCGTGACACCCATATAGGAAAACAAGATCGCCAACAGGGGGTAGACCAGGTTAAACCAGATACTGAGCCTCGAGAATATCATAAAATTGACCATGATGAAGGAAAGGCTCAGGGCGGCGGTTAAACAAAAAGCCGGGACAGCCCGCAGGCGGGAAACGAACAGACCCGTGACCAGGCTCAAAAAAACTATGGAGAAAACATCCATCAACAATGTCCAGAACGACTGGACAAGGAATGCCCGCCGCAGAATGTTGTCTGCTATAGTGGCATGAATATTCACCCCCGCCGAAACCGGGCTCATGGGCGTAGCTCTCAGATCGTAGATGCCGATTGCGGTCGCACCGACAATTATCATCCGGTCTTTGAGTTCTCCCGGAGGAATCCGGCCCTTGATTACATCAACGGCGGAGTAGTGGGGTATAGCAGCATCCCGTCCCAGGTAGTTTATCAGCATCCGCCCCTGATGATCGGTTGGTATCATAGTCTCTCCGATAGTAATTCCGGAGACGCCAAAGGAATCCAGCCTGAGCCGCACATCCGGCCAGTCGAGATACTGCATGATGAGCGAAACAGCCAGCGAGGAATAATATTTATCTTTATACTTGATCACCAGCGGCGACCATCTGATGGTTCCGTCCTTATCCGGAAAGGCATTGAAAAAACCGCAGTTTTCCGCACGCGAAGAGAGTTCCTCCAGATTTGCGAGGGGGGCCAGCGCTTCAAGCAGACTGCCCGGTTCGGGAGGTCGCTGGTATTGGACCACCCCATATTGGCCGGAATCGATTCTGTCGGCATTCCGTGATATCTCTTCTTCAGTTAAGTGCCGCACCTCGGATCGAGAAAAATGAAAGATATACCCCAGGGTGACATTGGCTGCTTTGGCTATTGCATCAGCAAGAATGGCGTCCGTATCCAGTTGCCGTTTTTTCTCTTCTATCAGCGCCTGGAGCGAATTCCCAACCGGCTTTTGATTGGCGAGTTGCTCCGATATTTTCTGGAGGGCTTTGATTCCCCTGTTTTCCTCCGGCTCGGAAAAAATTATATCGAAGCCAATGGCTTTCACCCCCTGGGCCTTCATGCTCTTTACCAGTTCCGCCATTATCCCGCGTGACCAGGGCCAGCGACCCAATTCCGTCAGGCTCTTCTCATCGATGGCCACAACGGCCGTTTCCCTGCCGATCGCCCGCTCACCCCGATAGACCATCCGCATGTCATAGGCTTTCAACTCCATGTATTTGAGAAAAGCAGCATCGAATAAAAATAGGACAAGAAGAGCAAAAATAATGAAAAACGCTATTTTCAGCGGCGAGATCCGGAAAAGTCGTTCGATGTAATTTTTCATAAAACTACCTCTGGCTTAGGTCATCATAGCAGCGCCATAGGTAAAGTCAAGCTCAGACAGATGCCAAACCGGCTAAAAGCCTTTAGATGCTTCCCGTTTTTCAGGGAAACAAAAACAACGACAGACCGATGACCCCCAGAACGAGCCAGGCCGCATCCTTTTTCCAGCCGACAAGATAGGCGATACAAACGAACAACACGGTCCATGTTTTGATATTTATCAGGGATTGGATGCCGAATTGCATAACAACGGCAATAAGAAGCCCGACGAACCCGGCCTGAATACCTTTTATGAAAACCTTGACAATCTTTAAATTTTCTATTTTCGCGTGTGCCCGGCTGACAAGTATCATCGCCGCCAGAGAAGGGGTGAAAATACCGATCGTGGCTACGATCGCTCCAATGATGCCCTGGACTTTATAGCCGATAAAGGTGGCAGTGATCAACACCGGCCCCGGCGTGATCTGCCCCAGGGCGATGCCGTCGCGAAAGGTTTTAAGATCAAGCCACTTCATGCCGTCAACAACAACATGCTGAATAATGGGAACGGCAGTAAAACCGCCGCCAAAGGCCAGGGACCCGATCTTGAAAAAGGCTGCAAAAATGTCCCATGTCCCGGCAAGATACCAAAATGATACCGCAAGCAATCCTATAAAAAATGCCACGAGAAGAAAACCTCCCCGCTGCCGCATTTTCATTATGCGCTTTTCAACTTTTAAAGCCCCCTGCCCTCTTTTCGATTTGACTTGATCTTCCTTGAAATAAAAAAACAAAACCCCCAGCAAACCGGAAATCAAGATGATAAAAGCAACGTTTAAGCCAAAAAAGTGGAGTCCGGAAAAAGATAGCGCGGCAATAACAATACCGTATGCGGCATTGTTTCCCATGTTGCGGAAAACAGTTGTCCCCAGCATCAGGGTGGCATTAATTAACAGCGCGACAACCAGGGCTCCTAATCCCAGGAAGATCGAGCGGACAAATGACAGGTCGCCGAAAGTAAAATAGGCCCAGGCCAGCAGGATGATGGACAACATCGCCGGAAATGCAAACGCAAAGGGGAGTATGATGCCGCCCCAGGCCGGTTTGAACCTGTGGCCGATGTAACTCCAAATGGTCACACCAACAGCACCCGGCAATAACTGCGCCAAACTCAGGGCGTTCATGAACTCATCTTCCTTGAGCCACCCTTTTTCATGAACGATTACTTTCTTCATCACGGCTAAAATTGCCGCTCCGCCATAGCCGACAGTGCCAACGTAGAGAGCTGTCTTTACTATCTCCAATGTGGTCGGTGTTTTTACCATTAACATCTTCTCTGTAGCATGGAGTGGCGAACGGCTCGTCAAAGTTGACGGCGTCGCATAAAGTTCGATTAGCGTAAAACCTTAGAATAATTATAATATTGCATAATTTGTCCTGACATCCGTTCGTTTGCACACAGGCGGTCTGGTTTTTAAGACAGAAACAGGGATTTATTAGCGTGAAACTGCCCTGGTTTGATGTTCATGCTGCAACCTGTTTCTGCCGGGAGTGCGAGTAAACAACGGCCGGTGTCTTTTTGTCAAAATTTTGGCGCCATCTTTTTTCGTTGTCGAATGTGAAATATACGGTACGCTGTAAAAGTCAAGCACTTCCCGGACACCGGTCTTCTCTTTGATACTGATTTTTATGCTGCCTGTTTTAGGTTCCTTTCCTTTTTGATAACCTTGCCGGTCTCGACGGTTTCAATCGGCCGCCTGCTCATATTTCTTAATCCCCGGTGCGGCCTTTCGTAATTGCAATGATGGAGCCGGCGCTCCGGATCCTCCTGGAGGGCTTCGACGGTGGTATAGAGCTTCTCCCGGAAAAACTCATCAATCAGGGTTCGGTTGAATCGCTCCCCGAAACCGTCGGTTCTAGGCCGAGCCACTTTAGTCCTCCGATGCTCAATGTCGTTGAGTTCCTGGAAGATATGATAGGAATCGATCATTGGTTGGCCGCAATATTAACAACCATTGTTTGTAAGAACATGCGCGAGTCGGATTCCCTGTGATCCATAGAAACGGTCATATAGGAGGTCAGCGGCGGTCTCGGCAAGCTTGGAGGTGTACAGCTTCCCGATCGGTCTCTTCGGAGCGCGCACCAGCAGGTAAATAGTTCTTGATTAAATCATTATGCTAATCTAGTATCCCAAGCGGTAAAGATGGCGGATATTGCGCTAAAATATGCTGCTGGAGCCGTAAATGCTGGAACCTGATTTTGACAAGGGCGACGGTCTTGTGCCGGCGATTGCCCAAGACCATGAGACCGGAGAAGTTCTGATGCTGGCTTATATGAATCGCGAGGCCTGGCTTGCAACAATAAAAACCGGCCGGGCAACCTACTGGAGCCGGTCCAGAAAAAGTCTGTGGATAAAGGGGGAAACCTCCGGTCATTATCAACTGGTCAAAAGTATCTTACTGGACTGCGATGGCGACACCCTGGTGCTTAAGGTGGAGCAGGTGGGAGGAATTGCCTGCCATACAGGCAATCGTTCATGTTTTTTCAGGATTAGCAACCAGAGCGAAGGCGGTGGGGTTTGTAAATGAAAAAATTACGACTGGGGATACCGAAGGGTAGCCTGGAGGCCAGCACCGTAGACCTCTTCAAGCGAGCCGGCTGGCGAATCAACTATGACAGTCGCAGCTATTTTCCCGATGTTGACGATGAGGAGCTGTCCTGCGCGCTGGTTAGAGCGCAGGAGATGTCCCGCTTTGTAGAAGACGGTGTCCTTGATTTAGGTTTGACGGGCCGGGACTGGATTGAGGAAAATAATTCCCGGGTAGTGGTGGTGCAGGATCTGGTCTATTCGAAGACTTCCACCCGGCAGGCCAGGTGGGTGCTGGTGGTAAGAGAAGATTCGCCCATTAAAACCTTAGAAGATGTCGAAGGGAAAAGGGTTTCCACCGAACTTGTTAACTTTACCAAACGTTTTTTCCAGGAGAGAAATATTAATGTCAACGTCGAGTTTTCCTGGGGAGCGACGGAGGCGAAGGTAGTTGACGGCCTGGTGGATGCGATTGTGGAGGTTACCGAGACCGGCAGCACCATCAAGGCTAATAACTTAAGGATCGTTCATGAGCTGATGAAAACCAATACCCAGCTCATTGCCAATCGGGATGCCTGGGCGGATTCCTGGAAAAGACGTAAAATTGAACAGATTCAGATATTATTGAATGGTTCTCTTCAGGCCATGGGGAAGGTGGGGCTCAAACTGAATGTAGCGAAGGAGAATTTAGGCTCGGTAGTTCTCCTGCTCCCTTCGCTCAAGGCGCCGACTATATCGAATCTCTACTCGCAGGAATGGTTTGCGGTGGATACAATCGTCAGTACCGGCATAGTCAGGGATCTCATCCCCCTCCTTCAGGAAGCGGGCGCTGAGGGTATCATTGAATACCCTCTCAACAAGGTCATATAAGGATCCGGAAAATGGTGCGGGAAGCTGTAATAACAAGAAAAACAAACGAGACGGAAGTTCAGGCAAGGATTTGTCTGGACGGGACGGGACTGGGAGACATCAGGACGGGAATTCCTTTTTTCGATCACATGCTTAATCTTTTTGCCCGGCACAGCTTCATTGATCTTACGATGATAGGTCGGGGCGATATCGAAGTCGATGATCATCACCTGGTCGAGGATGCAGGCATAACTCTGGGCATGGTTTTCAGGCAGGCCATGGGGGAAAAAAAAGGCATCGAGCGATATGGTTATGCCCTGCTGCCGATGGATGAAAGTCTCTGCTCGGTGTCGGTTGACCTGTCCGGTCGGCCTTACCTGGTTTACAACGTCGATTTTCCTGAATACCGGGCAGGCACCTTCTCCGTTTCACTGGTGGGAGAGTTTTTTAAGGCCTTCACTGATCAGGCCGGAATCACCTTGCATATCAGCCTTCTTTATGGTAGAAACTCCCATCATATCGCTGAAGCAGTCTTCAAGGCCACGGCCCGGGCAATTCGGGACGCACTGAAGGTAAATGCCAATCTCGTAGGCGTATTGTCCACAAAAGGCTCTCTCTGATTGTCGCTTGGCTCGATCTATTGGTGAGGGTTCCGCAGGGAGGTGTTTTCCATTTTTAGCGCTTTCTTCAAGTTTGCAAAAAAAATTAGCTGTTTTAGCTTTCCAGCCTTGGCGATTATTTTTGCGGCGGGTTGTGCGCTGCGAGACGGCGGAACTATTCTAACGACGCGGGGTCCGCAGAACCCCTTAAGCAGGGTTGCAATCTTAACCTTCCAAGAGGTTCCGTACGATATCGTATCTTCCCGAATGATAAGTACGCCGCGCGACCCTTCAGTACAACTTCCCGATAAAACTGATTCGAATGCCGCCAATATAATAAGAGAAATTGTCTTGCTTCAGGTGCAGGGACAGGCGGCGTATCAACTGGTGGACGAAAAAGAGCTCAACAGGTTATACCGGCAGCTAGCGCCAGATGGTCTGTCCGGAGAAGCCCGGACTGAATTCTTTAAGTCCATCGGCAAAGAGCTAAATGTGGAGGGCTTGATCATCGGGCATGTTTATCGTTATCGGGAACGTAAAGGGCACTCCTATGCAGTGGAATATCCGGCTTCGGTGGCCTTCGAAATAGAGCTGATAAAGGCGGATGACGGGGCGATGGTCTGGCGTGGTGCTTTCGATAAAACACAGCGATCCCTCTTGGAGAACATGCTTGACATATCATCCTTCCAACGGTGGCGTGGCCGCTGGGCCACAGCCAGAGAGCTCGCGACGGAGGGGATTGAAGATTTGATGCGAAAGATTCCCGTGGCCAGGTAATGGACTAACCGGCAAAAATGAGAAAAAAATAGCCACGACGGAGGCTTAAGAAACTGCGTCTAATTTGCGTTTGGATTTTAACCATGGTTCGGGATCCCATGTTTCACGGTGATTCCGAATGTTTTTTAGAGCGGCTAGGGGTTTGGCATGATCGTTATACCGGCGATTGACTTGAAATCGGGGCAGTGCGTCCGGCTGGCCCAGGGAGATTTTTCCCGTTCCACGGTCTATTCCGACAAGCCGGAAGATGTGGCGATCCGCTGGCAGGAAAAGGGCGCCGAATGGATCCATGTGGTTGATCTGGATGGGTCAGTTGCCGGCTCACCAGTCAACAGGGATGTCATCCGCCGTATCGTTGGGGCGGTGACCGTTCCCATCCAGGTGGGTGGCGGCATCCGTGACCAGGCAACCATCGAGGCGTATCTGGCCATGGGAGTCAAACGGGTAATTTTGGGGACCGGGGCGTTGTCCAATGAACAATTCGTGCGACAAGCCATCGCAACATATCCTGGCAGTATTGTTCTTGGTGTAGATGCGCTTGATGGTCGGGTGGCGATCCAGGGCTGGACGGAACATACGGATTTAAGTCCGGAAGAACTGGTAAAACGATATGATGGCTTAGGCCTCGCGGCGGTCGTATTCACGGACATAAAAAGGGATGGCATGCAATTAGGCGTCAATTTGCGCGCCGTAAGAGAACTTGCTGCCGCAATATCCGTTCCCGTTATCGCCTCAGGGGGGGTGGCGGGCTTGCAGGATATTGTCAATTTAATGGCCATTGAAGATGACGGCATTATCGGCGTAATTGTGGGAAAAGCGCTGTATTCGGGAGCAATGGACCTCCGGCTGGCGATAATAGCGGCCAAGCGGCGATGGAAAAATGGCGATGTTCATTGAAAACGACAGGGAGGTGAAAATGGCGGATTGCATCTTCTGCCGGATCGTAAAGGGTGAAATCCCTTCCAATCGGGTCTATGAAAATGATCTGGTGATGGCTTTTGACGATATCCATCCCCTAGCCCCGGTACATGTAATTATAATCCCCAAGGCACACATACCCACTCTCCTAGATATTTCCTCGGAGAACGGCGAGATTTTGCAGGCTCTGATGTTTGCGGCTCAGGAAGCAGCTAAAATCAAGGGAATCGATCAGCGGGGCTTTCGGACGGTAATTAATTGCAATCAAGAGGGCGGGCAGGTAATCTATCATCTCCACCTCCATGTACTGGGAGGGAAACAATTACATGATGGGCGCCAATAGCCTTTCCAGATTGGCGCCCTGGTAAAAAGACGCCAAATCGCAATTCAGGAAAGTCCCGCGAAAAAGGTTGCCCCTTTACGCTCGCGCCGCCCGCTTACGGCTCTGGGGTTGCCTGGTGCCCTCCACTGACGGGCACCAAAGGTCCGGGCGACATCTATGTAAAAAGTCGGCAAGGCTAAGGCGCGACAAATGCTTATTCCTCGTTCTTTGGTTTGAGGGAAGGTGAAAGCGCCCTGGTTAAGACAAACGCTGCCTGCAGCGCTTCGGTGGGGCAGAGGGGAAAACATTCCTTGCAGTCCCAGCACTCCCTGGCTGCTATCTCGGGAATGAAACTTATCTCGCGCCTTGTCCCTCTGTCGATAAATCCAACAGCGTTTTTATTTTTGACCTCAGCGCAGTACCTGACGCACAGGCCGCAGTGGATGCAATAGGAGGTCTCCTGCTCAAAGCGGCGCGGATTAGCTCCATACTCTTTAGCCAAATCCTGCAATTGGCCCGCATAGGGGGCATGGGCCAGCAATAGCTCCAGGATCTGCCGGCGAATCTTGTTGACCCTCTCGGATCTAGTTCTGACGACGAGATCTCTCTCGACCGGGTAAACGCAGGCCGCAACGAGTCTCGTCCAGCCGCCGGCTTCCACTTCCACCGTGCAGATTCGGCAGGCCCCGTAAGGTTCCAATTTTTCGTGGTGACAGAGCGTCGGAATCGATACTCCCGCCCGGCGCGCCGCTTCGAGCAGGATCATCCCCTCGCTGGCGTGAACCTTTTTACCGTCAATATCTAAAATGATTTCGCTCATTATTTATCGCTCTTTCGTATTTTGGTTCTGGCTCCTTCCGGAATTGGAGGCGGCACCGGCCTACCGGACATCTTCATCACCGCGTTAAAGCGCGGCGGGCATACCTCTAAACAGGTCGCGCATTTGGTGCATTTTTCCTGATCAATGACGTGGATCTGGTTTTTGCCGCCGACAATCGCTTCGGCCGGACATTGCTTCAGACAAATCATACAGGCCTGGCAGCGGTCCGGTTCGATGTGGTAGGCAATCAGATCCTTGCAGGACAGGGCCGGGCACCGCTTATCTCTGATGTGCGCCTCATACTCATCCCGGAAGTATCGCAGCGTGCTTAGAAAGGGGTTGGGCGCGCTCTTGCCCAAAGCGCAGAGGGAGGCGTCAGCCGCCAGCTCCGAAAGTTCCTCTAAAAGCTCAATATCGCCCTTTCTACCCTTCCCCCGGGTTATATTGTTGAGAATCTTGAGCATCTGTCTCATGCCCTCACGACAGGGAACACATTTACCGCAGGATTCGTCAATAAGAAAATCCAGAAAGTACCTGGCGACGTCAACCATGCAGGTATCTTCATCCATGACGATCATCCCGCCCGACCCCATCATCGAGCCGGCCCTGGTGAGTTCATCAAAACCGACTTCCAAATCCAAAAGCCGCTCGGGAATACAGCCGCCGGACGGCCCCCCGGTTTGCACCGCCTTGAACCTATGGCCACCGGGAATGCCGCCGCCGATCCGGTAGATAATGTCCCTGAGCGTTATGCCCATAGGCACTTCAACTAGCCCGGTATTGTTAATCTTGCCCACCAGAGAGAAAATCTTTGTTCCCTTGCTTCTTTCCGTTCCGAATTGGTTAAACCAGTCGGCACCCCTGTCGATAATCAATGGCACGTTCGCCCAGGTTTCCACATTGTTCAAAACACTGGGATGGTCCCAGACCCCCTTGACGGCGGTGTGGATATATTTCGGCCGGGGCTCCCCGGCCTGGCCTTCCAAGGCCGTCATCAGCGCGCTGGATTCGCCGCAAACGAAGGCGCCGGCCCCCTGGTGCACTGTAACAGTAAAATCAAAACCCGACCCCAGGATATCTTCCCCCAGCAGGCCGTACTCCTCGGCCTGGCTGATCGCAATGGTTATATTTTCCACCGCTACGGGGTATTCCTGACGGACATAAATAAAGCCCTCGTGGGCGCCAACGGCATAGGCCCCGATGGTCAACCCCTCGAGAATGGAATGGGGATTTCCTTCCAAAAGCGCCCGATCCATAAACGCCCCGGGATCGCCCTCGTCGGCGTTAACAATCACGTATTTTATCGGATCGGGGGCATTACGGGACTCTTCCCACTTGCGTCCGGTCGAAAAGCCGCCGCCGCCCCTCCCTCTTAAGTTGGATTTTTTTACTTCCGCAAGAACCTCTTCGCCGGACATTCGGAATAACGCCCGCACCAACGCGGAGTAACCACCAATCGCCAGATAGTCTTCGATGCTCTTGGGGTCGATTTTGATATTGCTGCCCAGGATATTTCTTTCTTGATACTTATAAAACGGAATATCGGATTCCCGGGGCGCCTTTTCGCCGGTCAGCGCGTCGGCATAGACGAGCCGGTCCACTACCTTTTTTTCCTTGATGGTCACAGTGACAATTTCGGCAACATCTTCAGGTTTTACCTGGAGATAGCATATCTGCTCGGGATAAATAACTACAATCGGCCCCCGCTCGCAAAATCCAGGGCAGCCCGTCTCCCTGTTGTTTACCTCCGCTTCCAGGCCCTGTTTCTTGAGCTCCGCAGCAAAGGCCGCGATAACTTCAGCGGCCCCTGATGCCAAACAGCCCGCGCCGGCGCAGATTGATATGCAGGGTCTGCCGGGATCTCTCCTGGCTAATATGCCCTGCCGGACATTATCTATTTCTTCAGGCGACCTTAAGCGCGCCATCATTTCCCCCTACTCGTAGTTTTTTAGCACCTCTGCCGCTGTTGAAGGCGCCATCTTGCCATGCATCTTGCCGTCGATCTCCATCACCGGCCCCAGGGCGCAGCAGCCGACGCAGTTTACGGTCTCCAAGGAAAACTTCAACTCCGGGTCCGTTTCGCCGGGTTTAATTCCTGTCAAATCCTGCACTCGGTCCAGGAGCCGCATTGCGCCGCGGACGTGACAAGCCGTGCCCATGCAAACATGAATTTCATGGCGTCCTTTGGGAGTCAAACTAAAGGCCTTATAAAAGGTTACGATGTGACGTATCCTGGTTAAAGGAACTTGCAGCCGGTGACTGACCATCACCAAAACCTCTTCGGGCAGCCAGCGGTTTTCGCTTTGAATTTCCAGCAATATTTGAATCAGGTAATGTGCCTTGCCCTGGTACTTGTCAATTATTGCGCCAACTTTATCTAGGTCCATAGTCGCTTTCCTCTATTGGCTTCTTCTCTCTGCCCTCTTAGGACGCGCAAAAGCACTGCCGGTTGGCGTCGTAGCGAACCAATCCCTGCTTTATCGCCGCATTGATATGCCCGGTCACGTCCGCGGGAGTCAGGCCCAAAATTTCCATAATTTCCCCCTGTGACCGGGGCTTATCTCTGAGAAGGGACATTATGTAACCAGTCGCCAGCTTATCTATAATAAGTTCCTCAAACAGAGCGTTAAACTCCTGACAGGAATAATAGCTATGGTAGTCCTTTTCCGTTCGGTGCGGCGGTCTGAGTTTCTGTCTTTCGACAAGCTTTATGTAGGGAACAAATCCGGTTACGGCATCAATTTTAAATTTTAATATCTGTTGGTCTATCCCCTCACTAAACCCCAGGGGTCCTAATTTTTTTACCTTGAGAGAAAAATCATTCATAATTTCGGCAAAACGGATTCCTTCCCCCGCCGATACCCATTCCAGCCTCAATCTTTCGGGGTTGATCCCTATATGCTCCAGCAATCGCTTGCAGATTATCGTATTGGCCAGCGCGTCGTAATTTCCTTCCGGATTGTAATGGCAGTCGTTCAGATGACAGCCGCCGATGAAAACCGCGTCAATTCCCTTGGCAAAAGAACGAAAGACAAAGGCCGGGTCAACTCTGCCGGAGCACATCAGACGCACCACCCGCAGGTAGGGCGGGTATTGGTAGCGGGAAACGCCACAGAGATCTGCGCCGCCGTAGCAGCACCAATTGCACAAAAAGCCGATAATTTTGGGCTTAAACTCGGATGCTTTTGCCATTTTGACGGTGTACTCCTCAAGCTGGAAGGCGGTGTCGGTGGTTTCTAGAAAGCCGCGGCCACCGCATCAATCTGCTGAAAAACCTCTTTGTCCGTATAATGTTTCAGAAAAATAGCGCCAGTGGGACACTTGGCGTTACACAGACCGTCCCCTTTACAGAGGACTGGATTGACGGCCGCCTTTCTGCCCCGTGCTGTTTCCTTAAATTCAATGGCGCCGTAAGTGCAGGCCGTAATGCAGGCGCCGCAGGAGATGCAATCGTTTTCATTAACGGCGCAAACGGAACCCGAGGCAGTGACGGTATCATTGGCCAAGAGGGTGAGCGCCCGGCCGGCGGCGCCGTAAGCCTGGCTGATCGTCTCCGCAATAAACTTGGGGTAGTGAGCGGTTCCGCAGAGGAAAACGCCTTCGGCGGCAAAATCGACAGGACGCAATTTTACATGGGCTTCCTGGAAAAATCCGTCCGGGCTTAAGGTTACCTTAAATTGGCGGGCCAGCTCCTGACTTCCCGCGGCAGGAATGACGGCGGCGGCTAACACCACGAAATCGGCGGCAATCGCCAGATTCTTGCCTAAAATGGCATCGGCGGCGGTAACCATCAAAACCGGCCGCCCTTCCTCCTGGCTGGCCGCCACCTGTGGTTTATCGTGCGCTTCGTAGCGGATGAACCTCACATCCTTATCCGCCGCCTCACGGTAGTAATCCTCCTTGAAACCATAGGTTCTCATGTCCCGAAAGAGGAGGCAAATGTCGAGCGACGGGTTTATTTCTTTTAACTTCAATGCGTTTTTGATGGACTGGCCACAGCAGATCCGGGCACAGTAATTCCGGTCTTCCTGTCGGCAGCCGACGCATTGGATCATTACCAGACTGCGGGAGTTTATCAGCCGGTCGTCCCCTTGGGCGATTAGTTCTTCCAGTTCCAGGTTGGTAATAACCCGCTCATCCTGGCCATAAAGATATTCGGTTGGTTCATATATGCCGCCGCCGGTGGCGATGATCGTGGCGCCGTGCCTTATCTCCCGGATACGCCCCTGATACTTCAGTCTGGTTACGAAATTGCCCACATAGCCGCCGGCATCCTTGATGGTAGCGTCGGTATAAACGTGGACCAGGGGATGCCGGTATATCTGGCTGATGAGATTGCGCAAATAGGCTTGGACATCCAAGCCCTCCAGGGTGCGCTGAATCCTTCTGGCCATTCCCCCCAGGTCACCATCCCTTTCCACCAGGTAAACCTCATGCCCCTGTCTGGCGATGGACAGGGCGCAACTCATCCCGGCAATACCCCCGCCAATCACCAGGGCGGCGGGGTTTACGGGGAGTTCAAACTCCTCCAGAGGCTCCAGCAGTTGAGCCCGGGCGACGGACATTCTGATAATATCTTTTGCCTTCTTGGTGGCGTCTTCTTTTTCTTTCGAGTGGACCCAGGAACAATGCTCCCTGATATTGGCCATGTCGAAAAAGTACTGATTAATACCCGCCTCCCGTAGCGTATCACGGAACAGAGGCTCATGGGTCCGGGGCGTGCAAGCGGCTACAACCACCCGATTGAGCCCCTTTTCCTTTATCGAGTCGGCCAGCCGCGCTGCCGCTTCCGTGGAGCAGATGAAGAGGTTTTCTTCGGCGTGAACCACATTGGGCAGGGTAAGAGCATAATTAACCGTGCCGGGAATATCCACTATCCGGCCAATATTGGCGCCGCAATGACAAACATAGACGCCCACCCGGGGCTCCTCGCCCGACACATCCCTTTCGGGAGGATAAATCCTTTTTCTGGCCAGCTTCCCCCGCCGATAGTTCAGGAGTTCGCCACATTGAGAGCCGGCGCCGCTGGCTGTCAGAACGGACTCGGGTATATCGAGCGGCCCCTGGAGGGCGCCGCTGACAAAGATTCCGGGACGGGAAGTCTGCATCGGATTGTCTGGAGCGGTTTTACAAAATCCGTATTCACCAAGCTCGATGCCCAATTTTTTAGCCATGCTTACGGCGTCGGCCGGAGGGTTCAATCCCACGCACAACACCAACAGATCGAACTCTTCCTCTTTCACCCCTTCATCGGGAGTTGAGTATCTAATGGTAATATTCCCGGTTTCCGGTATCTCCCGGCCGACGGTGACATAGCTTCTGATGAACCGGACGCCGGGCATCTTCTCCGCCCGCTGGTAGAAACGCTCAAAATCCTTGCCGTGGGAGCGGATATCGTTGTGGAAAATGGTGCATTCGGCCTCGGCCTCATGGTCTTTGGTGAGAATAACCTGCTTCTGGGTATAGGTGCAACAGACCGCCGAGCAGTAGCTGTTGCCGCCCGTGATAACCTGACGGGAACCAACGCATTGAATCCAGGCTATCTTATGAGGGTGCTGCTTATCGGACGGGCGCCGGATCTCGCCCTCATAGGGCCCGGTGGCGCATAAGAGCCGTTCGTAGTCGAGACTGGTTACCACGTTTTGCAACCTGCCGTAACCATAGTCTTCCCTGATCCTGGGATCGAAGGGCTCAAAGCCGCAGGCAAGGACGATCGCTCCTACCTTTAACTCCACCCGCTCGGGCATTTGATTGAAATCGATTGCATCATTTTTGCAGACGGCTTTACAAATACTGCACTTCTTTTCTTTGAGGTAGAGGCAGCTTTCATCAACATAAGTTACGAGGGGAATTGCCTGAGCAAAGTAGATATGAATGGCTTTATTAAGCGATATTTCCTGATTGTATGGATCGGGGACTTTAACCGGGCAGTACTCGACACAAGTGGTGCAGCCCGTGCATTTGCCCTCATCAATGTAGCGCGGTTTTTTAATCAGGGTTACCTTGAAATCTCCGGCCCGGCCTGCTACTGAGTCGACCTCGGTATAGGTCATGATCTCTATGTTGGGATGGCGGTTGCACTCCACAAATTTCGGTGATTCAATACACATCGAGCAGTCATTGGTGGGAAAGGTCTTGTCGAGCTGGGCCATCTTGCCGCCAATAGTCGGCGATTTTTCCACCAAGTAAACCTTAAAGCCGGCCGTAGCCAGATCCAGCGCGGCCTGAATGCCGCTGATACCGCCGCCGACTACCAGGACATCGCCTAGGGTGCCGTCGGGGTGAAACATACAAGTCTGCCCTTCCACTGGTTCTCCTTCAACTTTATCAGGCCACTAAAATGCGTCAATTATGATTTCAGTGATATCCTTGATCTCTAATCCTTCACCGGCCCCGAGGTTCAATCGGCTTTCTTCAAAATTGGTGATGCAATAGGGACAGGCCGTAACCAGCACGTCGGCCCCAGCGGCGATCGCCTGTTTCACTCTCAAGTCGGAAAATCGTTCCTTCTGGGGTGTCTCCATCCAAATCCGGCCGCCGCCACCGCCGCAACAGAGGCTATCGGCCCGGGCATCGGGCAGCTCAAGCAGCTCCAAACCGGGTATTTTCTTTAACACTTCCCGGGGCTCCTCATATATGCCGTTGTGCCGCCCCAGGTAGCAGGGGTCATGATAGGCAACCTTCTTGGGATATTTCCCGTTGAAGACAAAACGTCCCTGAAGGGTCAGGTCTAAAATGTATGGCGCCAAGTGAATTACCTCAAAGCGCACCATGAACTCGGGGTATTCATTTTTAAAGGCATGGTAACTGTGAGGCGAGGAGACGAGGATCTTCTTAACCCCGTTATCGATAAAGGCCTTGATGTTTTCCCGGGCCAGTTGTTTGAATAAAATCTCGTCGCCCGTTTTGCGGATGCTTTCGCCGCAGCAGTTCTCGCCGGGGCCAAGAATTCCAAAATCCACACCGGCAGCCTCCAGGATTTTTGCCGTCGCCCGGGCAACATTTTTCAATCTGGGATCATAGCTTAAATAGCAGCAGGGGAAATATAAAAACTCCATTCCCTCGCTAAAGGTTTTAACATTGAGGCCCTGCGCCCAGTCCGCCCGTTTTTGTCGTTCTTCATTCAGCGGGTTGCCGGCGCCGGCCAGGCTGCCGCTGACGGCGCGCAGGGGGCGTACCGAATGAGGGAAGACCCCATATTCGGTGGCCACCCGGCGCAATGCCACTCCCGATTCTATCTGTCTGACCTCCCGGGGGCATTGCTGCGGACATTTCCCACAAGTGGTACAGCGCCAGATCTCATCGCTTTCTATTTCCGTCAAGCCAAACGTCGCCTCGCGGACCAGCTTGCGCATACTGAAGCTGGTCACTCTGTTCCAGGGGCAGACAACATCACACAAACCACACTGATAGCACTTTTTGAAGGCGTCGCCGCCGCTGGCCTTGATGACTGCGATGATCTCTTGGTAGGGAGTTACGGTTTCCAATGGTTTTATCCTCTGGGCTAACGATTGTGTAACATAAGAGGTGCTATGGCTGTCAGCAGGCGCCCTCATCCCTTACTGGACAATGACATCCGGGCCAGGGCATCCGCCACCTGCGGCAGGCCGTATTTGTTGGCCAGCGCTTCCAGACCAGTGTCCAGCTCTGCCAACTTCAGCTCCTCTTTAACCTCCTCTTCCCGTTCTTCGTAGGTCAGGGCTTTGGTAATGCACCACTGCACACACAGCGGCTCCGCAAGCGACGGGTCGCTTTCGCACAGGTCGCATTTGAGCGGCAGGCCGGAATCGGGTTCTTTGAACAGCGTCCGCGATGGGCAGGAGGCTCGGCAGAAGCTGCACTCGTCGTACTCCTTGCCCTCAATCACATATTTATCCCGCCCCATACATTCGGCGGCCGTGTATTCGCCGGCGTATACCGGAAGATAGATATCTTTGAGCGGTTCGCGGATCACGCGGATTCGGGACCGCTCCGGGTTATTGCTGCTGTATTGCGGGCTGGCGTGAAAGGCTGAGCAGATCACCTCGCAGGCCCGGCAGCCATTGCACTTGTCGGCATCGATTTTGATGGTCTTTATTTTCTTCTTAAGCGCGGTCATTTTTGATGATCCCTCTTTGTTCCAAGTCTTCGCTGACATAATCCATATCCAGTTCCCGCAGCGACTCTTTTGTGGGAACACCCCGATTATCCCATCCCTTGAATTTATAATACTCATCTAAGAGTTTGGCTTCCAGCTCGGGAAATCTTTTTTTCCAGTGGTCTTCGGGCGGCGCTTCATCAGCCCGGCTTAGACCCTGTCTGATATTAAAAGCCCTCACTAATGTCCTGATCCTCCTTGCGGTTTGCGTCAAGTGCTCTTCATCCATATCAATTCCCGCTCCGGCGGAGATAAATTTCGGGAAGTTATGGATGTGATAGGGAGGCTTCAGGGGAAACGACGACAATCCGGCGCAGATGCCAAGGGCGTCATCAATGTAGTGCATCTGCTCTTGCCAGTCCACAATTTCGCAGCTCATTTGGACAGTTGGATAGTACGGGTTGGAGTTTTCTCCCCGCGGTTCCCAGTCCAGTAAATACTTTTTAAATTTTTCGTCGGGAACCTGGAACCAGTCCTTGACAAACTCTTCCCTTTCCGCTTCGGTGATAAAGGGCGCCTGGGGGAACTGTCCCTCAATCTGGGTAATGTTTATCTTCTCACCCGTTGAATACATGAGGAAATAAATGGGATTCAACATGGACAGTTTAAGTGGAAGCTGCTCATGTTTTTTAATGTTATTATGAGCATATGCCTCCGCTCCCTTGCCAATCAGCTGAGCCGCCCAATAGGTTCCATTGGCCAGGATATCTCCGATCCCTTCCCGGCGAACAATTTTGTCCAGAAGCCAGTAAAACCTCCCCTCATTATCAGAGGGCATTCCCGGCATATCCTCGTCGGTCAAAATGCCGGCTTCATAAAGCTCAATTGCAAAGGCCATAACCTGCGGTGCTGAGTATCCGTCCACGCCGTACTCCGTCGCCCGCCCGGCGATTTTCAAGCCAAACTCCAGGTCGGAATAGGCTGCCATGGTATAGGTAAGCTTGGTGAAGCATTTCATCATGTAGGTAGGAACTCCCGGGAGGGAAATGGTCGCCCCGCATTTCATCGGACAGTTATAGCAGCTAATCAGACGTCGCTGAGCGCCTACCAGGGTTTCCGTCCACTGCTTTTCAATCTCCTCGTTCCAAAAATCCTTGCGGCGGGTACGGGAATTTCCCCACATGAAATTCTCGGTGTGCCACTTCTCATCATGCACCTTCATCTCCTGCGGCGACCCCAGGCCCGCCAAAATGGGCATCACCCCCGGAACCGGATTTTCCTCGCGAAATTGAATATATTTCAGCACTTCTTTGCAAAGCTCCAGGAACTCAGGCGGCCGTGCAATATTGACATCCTTGGTTCCCCGGACGGCGATGGCCTTTATTCCCTTGTCTCCCATAACAGCGCCGATCCCCCCCCGGCTGGCGCTCGATCTGCCCTGCTCGATGGAGGCGAAATAGACCCGGTTTTCACCGGCCAGACCGATGGCGGCGACCTGCGCCTTTGGCTCTTTCAACTCCTTGCAAATAAGTTCCTGAGTTTCAACCGCGCCCAAACCCTGCAAATGAGAGGCATCACGGATTTCCACCTGGTCATTGTGGATCCACAGATAAACCAGTCGGGGGGATTTGCCGCGAAAAATAACCTTGTCATAACCGGCATACTTCAATTCGGGCGCCCAGAATCCTCCCATCATGGAAAATGCCATTAACCGCGTTTGAGGAGAAATGGTGGAAACAATGGTGCGGTTAGCGCCGACAGCAGGAGTGCCACATAAAAGACCGGTGCCGAATATCAGCAGATTATCGGGAGAAAAGGGCTCAACTTCCGGAGGAACCCGCTCCCACAAAATTTTCGCGTTAGTGCCTAACCCTCCCAGATATAATTCGGTATCTCTGGGATCGGTAGCCACCCGATCGATGCTTCCCCGGGTCAGATCAATTTCCAAATTGAATCCGGTCTCTGCGTACCTCATTTCCAGCCCCTCTAGGTATCTTTGCAGCTACAGCCGCAATGCTTGTTTATGTTGCTGCCGTCATAACGACAATGCACTCCGCAATTTTCCGCAAGCTTTATTGTAGCTACTTTGTAACTGTAGATTTTACGACTTGTCAAGCAATATTTTGAGAGCTGAGAAAATAAAAAAGCAAGACTAAAGCAAGATGGGATGACCAATAAAGAAAAAGGGACCTAAGCTGACATGTGATAATTTTTTGATATTATTGGTACCCCCGGCGCGAGTCGAACGCGCGGCACACGGATTAGGAATCCGTTGCTCTATCCTTCTGAGCTACGGGGGCATGGGCCTGACTTGGTGGAGCAAGTAACATGGTTTGCTAAGCCTGTCAATCTCGTTTGGAAACGAAAGTATAAAAATCCCCTCTTTCAAGAGCTTCATATAATTCGATAAGCAAAACAAGCTTCTAAAAGAGCAGCTCCGGCAGTCGCAGAAGGTAGCGGCGATTGGCCGCCTCTTCAACGGCATTGTCTTGGACTTCAACAACCTGCGTACGATCATCCCGGGAAATGTTCAACTGGCCATTCATGATGGCTTTGTAAAAAGTCCGGATGCTTACATTCAAGCTAAATCCCAAGTCACTACGGCGCACCCAGAAGTACCACTCATTCCTTACGGATTTGAGAGCCTTGCCTCACGATCTTTTTACAAAGCCGTCCAAAATATTTGCTTTTGACCGAATTGTTACGAGTTCATCACTTTTGAAGAGGGCGTTAACAAAATCTTCGCTGTCGAAGTTTTTTAGATCATCCAATCCCTCGCCAACCCCAATGTAACGGATGGGAATCTGAAGTTCCCGGGCAATTCTTATGATGACGCCGCCTTTTGAGGTGCTGTCAAGTTTGGTCAAAACCAGACCTGTCACCCCTACTTCTTCCTGAAACATTTTCGCCTGAGCCACGGCGTTCTGGCCGGAAGTGGCGTCCAGGACAAGCAGCACCTCATGAGGAGCTCCGGGAAGCTCCCGCGCCATTATCCTCTTCACCTTCTTGATCTCTTCCATCAGGTTTATTTTGGTATGCAACCGCCCGGCTGTATCGATGAGCATGACGTCCGCCTTGATGGCGGCTGCCGATTTGAGGGCATCGAAGACCACCGCCGAGGGGTCCGCCTGGGCCTGCTGTTTTACCAGGTGAACTCCCGCCCGGCTGCTCCACACCTCAAGTTGCTCAATTGCCGCCGCCCGGAAGGTATCCGCCGCCACCAGAACAGGAGACAGGCCCTGGTCCTTCAGATTGTAGGCGATCTTACCGATGGTAGTGGTTTTTCCACCGCCGTTTACCCCTACCACCAGGATGGTGAAAATGCCGTTTCGTGGTATCGCCAGGGGAGATGAACAGGAAGCAAGTATCTCCCGGATGTGATCTTTTAATATTTCCTTCAATGCCGCTGGGTTGACAAGTTCGTTCCGGGAGGCCTTTTCCCGGACCTTTTCAATCAGCTCGAGCGCAAAAGTGGGGCCGACATCCGCCATGATGAGAATCTCCTCCATCTCTTCCAGGAGGGCGTGATCGATGACCTTCTTGCCGGCAAAGAGTTGATCAATGTTGCCAATGAGGGCGGCTCTTGTTTTGGAAAGCCCTTCTTTTAATCGTTGAAAAAAACCTGTTTTTGTGTCGTTTTCCTGCATTTCAATCCTTATCTTCCTGTCCAGGCCAAGCCAACCGGCTCTCGTCGTTCATATCATGTTCCTTAAGTATCGCCTTAGTCGGGATGCCTTTCACCGGGTCTATTCCCATGAGCCGGTAAAATTTTTCCTTCATCCCGTCCAGATTGATTTCAATTCCGGCCGGTTCTCCGTCCCGGGCCGCCTCCAGCATCCGGGGGGTCAGAGAGTCGTCCTGGGCGGTAAGCCCAAAGCGCCAGTTGAGCAGCCGCTTGAGGTAAAAAACACGTCGTCCCGCTTTCATCATCTCGTTTATATCCCAGTCGTAGCCCGCCGCCAGATTAAAAAGGGCGACCCATTCGGGGATTGTGATTTCGGCATCGGCGAACTGGCAGAAGCAGGCGCTGTTTTCGATAGCCCCGAGCGGGATCGAAATGACTGCCGACTCTGCCTTATTTTCATCAGTTAATGGGGAAAGCTCGTATTCAAGACCGATTTCTGGGTAATACCGGGCGCCCATTTCTACAAACAGCATCGGGTCGGCAACATGACAGGCCCCCCTGGGACTTATCGCATAGGTGAGGGCCAGGCCGTGCCCACCGCCCCGCGGATCGTGCATCGGTGCTTCCAAGCCCTTGCAGTGCACGGTATAGCTGATTGAATTCTTGCCGATCCGGTTGGCGGCGGCAACACTTCCATCGGCCAAAAGCGCTCCCAGCTTTCCCTCCCGGCTGGCGATCAGCGGCAGTATCCGGTAGATCACCTGCTGCATATCGCCCCAGTTTAGCGGTATCCCACCCGTTTCATCCAGGGTGAGATCGCCCCGTTCGAAGGCCTCCATCGCCCAGGCGATTGTGGCCCCGGCGGAAATCGTATCCATTCCCAGATCGTTGCATACCCGGCCGGCCTGGCAGGTGGCGGCCAGATCCAACGAACCGATGAGAGTGCTGAAGGAGACGATGGTCTCATATTCCGGTCCCGGTCCCTCCTGCAGGGCGTACGGCCCTTCTTTTACCTCCACTATTCTTTTGCAGGCGACGCTGCAATAGGCGCAAGAACCTCTCCTGGTCAAGTATTTTTCCGTAAGCGTGCTTCCCGTCAGGGCCTCGGCTGCCTCTTCCCAAAAGTTGGAGGTCCAGTTTTTCATTGGCACGTCGCCTGCGTAAACGCCGCCCATAAGGTTTGCGGCCGTGCCGTTTTCATGCAGTACTTGGGTGGCCACCGCATTTTTAATTTTTTCGTTGAGTTCCTTTCTCAGTTCCTCCAGCTCTTGCGGCTGTGCGGCGTGATACTCCTTTTTCTTGGCCCTAACAAGGATGGCCTTGATGTTTTTTGAACCCATGACCGCGCCGAACCCGGCTCGGCCGGTGGCGTGATGGCCTTCGTTTAAGATGATGCTGTAGGCTACCAGGTTTTCTCCGGCCGGGCCAATAGTCAGGGTACGATAGTCTTGTCCGTAGCTTTGCTTAAGGAGGGCATTAACCTCGCTGGTCGTCTTGCCCCAATAGGCAGCCGCATCCTGAATTTCGATCCGGTCGCCGTCAATCAAAAGCAGGGCGGGTTCCGCGGCCCGGCCGGTAATCACCAGACCGTCATAGCCGGCATAACGCAGTTCCGGGGCGAAGTAACCGCCGCAGGATGAATCACCCCAATTGCCGGTCAGGGGAGAACGCCCGGCAACGCTGTTGCGACTGGCCCCGGACAGACGAAGACCGGCCAGGGGACCGTTCATAAACAGCAGCATCGCTTCCCGCGCCAGGGGGGCGGCATTGAAATCTCCCCGCTCCCAGAAGATCTTGGCCGCGAGGCCGCTGCCGCCGATGAAATTTCGGTAATAATCTGCTGGCAACTCTTCCAGCCAGATACGCTTTTGCGATAGATCGATGAGAATAACTGTCCCCGTATTACCCTTCATATGCACATCCTCTCAGATCAACGCCTTACGGCGCTATTTTATGATCTTGTCTTCCCAGCCCAGGTCCTTGAGTACCTGCTCATAGACCACGGCCACTTTCTTTAACTTGGGAGCAAGTTTCAGAAGACCGGTTGCCGAACCCTTTACGCGGATCTTTCGTCTGGTTATGGCCATGACAGGGTTTAACCTGTTCGACCAGCTGCGATGGGCATCGTCGGCAGACAGACTCATAATCAGGTCCGGCTCTTCGGCAGGCTTGCCCGGGGCGACCTTGACCTCCATGCCGCCGCGGGAATCCACATGGAAGGAACAGTTAGGGCCATCTTCGGTATAATCGAACCAGATGAGTTGGTTCACCTTTTTCAATCCTTCATGCAACTCGGCATCCTGGGCTGCGGACTCAAACAGTTTGGTGAAGGCCGTGATCGGTTCCGTTTCATCTTTCCAGTATTCCATTAGTTCCTCCTTTTCATTTTCGGGCGTTCCGGTAAAGGTTCATAATGTCCTCTTCTTCCAGGTATCTCGGATTATAGCTGATCTGCCCGTCGCCGGCCGCCAGTTCCGCCAGTTCCCGCAAGTCCGACTCCGCCGCCGGCACCCCCAGATCCGCCAGAGTTTCAGTAATGCCGATATCCTGCTTGAGTTTGCTTACGGCCGCCACCGCCTGGATGGCTGCCTCTATGGGGGGCAGCTGTCTGGTATCAATGCCGATCGCGTCGGCAATCATCAGGAAGCGTTCCGGGATCTCCTCACTGTTGAAGGCCATCACCGCAGGCAGCATTACGGCATTGGCCAGGCCGTGAGGTATGCCATAGCGGGCGCCCAAAGCATGGGCCGTGGCGTGAACCGCGCCGAGCATGCTGTTGATGAAGCACATGGCGGCCATGGTGCTGGCGATTAATATGTTGCCCCGGGCTTCAATATTTTGCGGCTCCTCAATAACAATTGGAAGATTGGTAAAGACGAGCCGTATGGCGTGCAGCCCCAGGGCATCGGAGATGGGTTGGGCGCCCCGGGATGAGATCCCTTCAATGGCGTGGGTCAAAACGTCCATTCCCGTCTGAGCGGTGATTCTGGCCGGGAGATTGATCGTCAACTCAGGATCCAGCATGGCGACATCGGCGTTACAGAATGGGTGGGTCACGGATAGTTTTATCAGCGCTTTGGTATCCAATACCACCATCGCCTGGGTAACCTCGCAACCGGTGCCAGCCGTTGTGGGGAAGGCGATGTGCGGGGGCAGCGGTGCGGCGCCCTCATAAAGCCCGGCCTGATCCGCCAGCGGCTGGAAATCCTCTTCACCCTGGCCGATCATGATATTCACCGCCTTGGCGGTGTCCATCACGCTGCCCCCGCCGACGACAATCATGGAATCGGCTCCGGCCTCGCGATAAAACGCGGCCCCCTGGTTAATAATGTCGATCCGGGCGTCCTGGAGGATAGCGTCAAAGATGCCGGCTATCTGGAGACCTCCTTTCCGGGCGGCCGCCACAACCATTTCGGTGACCCCGGCTTCCCGTACCCCGCGATCGGTAAAGATCATCACTTTTTTGCCGCCCAGCTGACCCATTTCGTAGCCCACCTCGCTGCGGATAGCGGGAGCATAGAGAATTCGCGGCCGGTTGCACCAGTTGAAGAACGGTTCAAACTTTGCGTTCGGGTATTTCATCTCGCCCTCCTTTCCTGATATCGCACCTGATAACTGTGGTGAAATGGCAATATCCAGTTGACTATCGTTTTACAAATAGCTATTATAGAATAGAGCGCGCGCCCTTAAATCTGCTTTGATAATACGGCTGACCAAGCGAGTCCAGACGTATTTGTTTTCCCTGGCTGGGGGCATGGACAAACTGGTCGTTGCCAATGTATATTCCCACATGGGAAATGTCGCCCGGCTTCTGAACTGCAAAGAATAGCAGATCCCCCGGAGAAAGCTTTAACCGGTCTACGGGATGACCGCTTGCGTATTGTCCTTGCGAGGTGCGGGGCAGCTTGATGCCGTTTAGCTGATAGACAGCCTTGGTAAGGCCGCTGCAATCGAAACCGGAATCGATGTCGCTGCCACCCCAAAGGTAGGGGATCCCGATAAAACCAACAGCGGTTTTGGTGATTTCTGCGCGCAGATAGTTGGTGCCCAGGTTTTTGCTGCGCCAAGCCGGTGATTCCTCGGGGACAATAATGATGAAATCGTCGATTATGCCTTCTCCCTTGAGAGCATGAGCTGCTCTTTCAGCCTCGGTACGATTGTTGTAGCTGCCGAATCTAACCTTGTACAGGCCGGAATGATCCTGGAAATAGGTGGCGTCCTGTCCCTGATTTTGCAAAGTGGCGGTCAGGCGGGCGGCATTTTCCACCCGCAGGAAGGCTCCCGCCTGGATGGTAAAACCGACCGGAGACAATAATTTCCCAGCCGGCGCCTGTGGTGTGGCAAGCATCGGCCCGGTTGCTTTATAACAGCCGATGATCATCAGGCTAAGTACTGCCAGCCCCAGGGGCAGCAATTTTTTTCTGATCGCTCGCAGTCTGACGTCCATGCTCAATGGCTCCATGCGCTTTCGGCGAGTGAAAGTCTGTTTTGCCTGCCGGGGTACGATCTTGATTGTAGATTAATTGATTTACCATTTAGATTCAAGGGTTCTTTTTCAATTGGTTTTTTAAGGTGGACGATAAAACAGGAGGTGCCACGATGAAAAAAATAAAAAAAATCAAAGATGAAAAGAAAATAGCACTTCGCACAATAGAGCGGATGAGCATTTATCGTAAGGTTTTGGAAGAACTGAGCCAGGTGGGGGTTGAGAATGTGTTTTCTCATCAGCTTGCCGATCTGGTCGGCGTAACCGCGGCTCAGCTCAGAAGGGATTTGTCTTCTTTCGGCAGCTTCGGCAGTATTTCCAGCGGCTACCCTACTCGCCAGATGATTGAGACCATCAGCAAAATATTGGGCACTGATAGCCTTCAGAACGCCGTTTTGGTGGGAGTGGGGAATCTTGGACAGGCGCTTTTATCGTACCGGGGATTTGAGGAACGCGGTTTTCATATTTCCGCAGTTCTCGACATCGATCCGGAAAAGGTGGGAAAGGTTTTTGCCGGCAGAAGGTGTTATCATATACGGGAGTTGGAATCCGTTATACCTCATTATGAGGCGGATATGGCAATTCTTACCTGCCGGCCGGATAATCTGCAGGAAATTATCAACCGTTTAGCTAAGAATGGAGTGCATTCGGTTTTGAACTTTGTGCCTAAACACGTAAAGCCTCCCAAAGGGGTATGTGTGGAAGATGTGGACCTTGCCGCCAAGCTGGAAAAACTGTCTTTTTTGAGGCGGCTTAAGGGCAAGATAATAGATTAGGCGGCAAACAGACTTAACGTCTTAGTAAATAGTTGCAAGCTCCCTGTACCTTGAGGGGAGAGAGGTTACGATAATGGAGGTAACAGCCTTCATTTCAAATGTTCAGCCCCATCCACTTTATCGCCTCCCGCAATGTGAGGGGAAATCGGACTTTTTTGCTAATTCGTCAGCTTTCGAAAACTGGGTAAAAAGCCTTCTTTTTTAAGACTTAAATACAGGTCACCTTGTTTTTCAGTTCGGCGATCCTGCTGTAGCAGGTTAGATCGTACTGAATGGGGGTAACGGAAACAAAACCGTTTTTTAGTGCCTGGGCATCGGTATCCAAGCCTTCGTCCTGAGGGCAGATGGTTTCACCGGCCAGCCAGTAGTAGGTATTGTCCCGCGGGTCAACCCGTTGGGCGAAGTTTTCGATCAGCCTGGTCTTTCCCTGTCTAGTAACCAGAACTCCCTTGATCTCGCTCTCCGGCAGGCTGGGAACGTTGACATTCAAGGCAATGACATCGTCAAAATTACCGGCGATAATAAATTCCGCCATTTTGCGCGCCCAACGGGCGGCGCAAGAGAAATCCGCTTTCCTGCGAGCGCCTAGGGAAACCGCAAGCGACGGCAACCCCATAATGGCGGCCTCGGTGGCAGCGGAAACCGTTCCGGAGTAAATGACGTTGGTACCAACGTTGGCGCCCATATTTATCCCGGAGACAACCAGATCAAGCGGTCCCTTGGCAATCTCCCTGATCCCCAGCTTGACGCAGTCCGCCGGCGTTCCGGAAACGGCGTATCCTAGGAATTGGCCATTCTTGTTCACGCGGCGGACCATAAGGGGACGAAAAATAGTAATGGCATGACCAACGGCGCTCTGCTCGACCTCCGGCGCTACTATCAAACATTCGGCGATTTGGGATAGTTCCTGGTACAGGGCGCCAAGTCCCGGGGCATAGATGCCGTCATCGTTAGTTAAGAGAAATTTCATGGTTTAACATTCCCTTCATGGATTTAAATAGACCAACCGGGCAAAGACTACCTGCTACAAAAATCCCGGCAGCGAAATTTGCTGCCGGGATTCGATAAAGAACTTCAGCTCATTTCCTTTCGGAGCTCCGTGAAATCCTGCCGCCGTTCAGGCTGCCGCCTATTTTTTATTTTTTAACATCTTCAAAATCGGCGTCCACCACATCATCATCTTTACTGCCGGGGCCCTCCTGGGTAGTCTGCTGTGATTTTTCCTGCTGAGCGGTTTTGGCGTACATGGCCTCCGCCATCTTGTGAGAGGCATTGGTCAACTCTTCCTGGGCCGACTTAACAGCATCCAGGTCATCACCCTCGATGGCCTTCCTTACCCTGGCGATAGCGGCTTCGATCTTGTTCCTCTCCGCCTGATCCAGTTTGTCGCCAAACTCCTTCATACTCTTTTCCACTGAATAGGCCATGGAATCGGCGTTATTTTTGGCCTCGATAAGCTCCTTCTTGCGCCGGTCTTCTTCCGCGTGGGCATCGGCATCCTTGACTAGGCGGCGGATCTCCTCTTCGCTGAGACCGCTCGACGCGGTTATCTTGATGCTCTGCTCCTTGCCGGTTCCCAGATCCTTGGCCGATACATGAACGATGCCGTTAGCGTCGATATCGAATGTCACTTCGATTTGAGGCACCCCTCTGGGCGCCGCCGGAATACCAACCAGTTCAAATCTTCCCAGGGTACGGTTGTCAGCGGCCATTGACCGCTCTCCTTGCAGCACATGAATGCTGACCGCCGGCTGGTTGTCCGCGGCGGTAGAAAACACCTGGCTTTTTTTGGTTGGAATGGTGGTGTTCTTCTCGATTAGTTTGGTCATTACTCCGCCTAAGGTCTCGATGCCCAGGGAAAGAGGGGTAACATCCAAAAGGAGCACATCCCGCACATCGCCGCCCAAAACGCCGCCCTGGATTGCCGCCCCAATGGCCACCACTTCATCCGGGTTCACCCCCTTATGAGGCTCTTTACCGAAGAGCTCCTTGACCTTTTGCTGCACTCGAGGCATTCGGGTCATACCACCTACCAAGATAACTTCGTCAATATCCTTGGCGGAAATTCCGGCGTCCTTCATAGCCATCCGGCAGGGCTGTTCAACCTTCTCGATCAGTTCCTCCACCAGCGATTCCATCTTCGCCCGGCTAAGTTTCATGCTCAGGTGCTTGGGGCCGGAGGCATCGGCGGTAATGAAGGGTAGGTTGATGTCGGTCTCCATTACCGTGGAAAGCTCCATTTTGGCCTTCTCGGCTGCTTCTTTAACCCGCTGGAGGGCCATCCGGTCGCTGCGGATGTCTATTCCCTGATCCTTTTTAAATTCCGTGGCGATATAATCGATGATCCTTTGATCAAAATCTTCTCCACCCAGATGGGTGTCGCCATTGGTTGCTTTTACCTCGAAGACGCCATCGCCGATTTCCAGAATTGAGATGTCAAATGTTCCGCCTCCCAGGTCAAATACCGCTATCCGCTCGTCCTTCTTCTTGTCCAGGCCATAGGCAAGGGCCGCCGCTGTGGGCTCGTTTATGATCCGCAGCACGTTCAGTCCGGCGATTTTCCCCGCATCCTTGGTGGCCTGACGCTGGGAATCATTAAAGTAGGCCGGTACGGTTATCACCGCGTCCGCAACTTTTTCCCCGAGATAATCCTCGGCGGTCTGCTTCATTTTACCAAGGACTATTGATGATATTTCGGCCGGGCTGTAGTTCTTGCCCCGGATAGTGATTTGGGCGTCACCGTTTGCGGCCCCGGTGATGCTAAAGGGGCTGATGGTCTTGTCGTACTGTACCTCTTTGGAAGTATATTTTCTTCCGATAAGCCTCTTGATAGCGTAAACCGTATTTTCCGGATTGGTTACCGCCTGTCTTTTGGCAATCTGGCCTACCAGTCTTTCACCGCCATCCGTAAAGGCCACCATCGAAGGCGTTGTCCTGTTCCCCTCCTGATTTGCTATTACCACGGGATCACCCGCTTCCATAACCGCTACACAAGAATTGGTCGTTCCCAAATCGATCCCTATTATCTTTCCCATAACTATTTGTCCTCCTTAGCTTCTGATCACATCAATTTTCTTTTTCGCATTTACAGCTACAATCGCTCATTGTCTCCTGGCCTTTGCAAACCGAAACCCGGGTGGGTTTCAACAGTCTGCCATGCAGCAGGTAACCCTTCTCGTATTCCTCGACTATCTCGTTTTGTTTATGCTGGTCACTTTCCGTGTGAAGCATTGCCTCATGGAGCCGGGGATCAAATGCCTTCCCTAAAGCCTCGATTTCCTCCAGGCCGTATTTCTTCAGACAGCAAACAAGCTGTTCTTGAACAAGTCTAAGCCCGCTTTTTAAAGCCTCTATTGCACCGGGCCCGGAGGCGTGGCCGATTGCCCGATTTAAAGTGTCAATTAAGGGCACCACATCCCTGATAATATCTTCGTTGCCGAATTTGCGTATCTCGTTTTTTTCTTTTTCTGATCTCTTCCGGTAGTTCTCAAGGTCAGCCAGGGCGCGAAGATATTTTTCCTTATTCTCTTCGGCCTTTTTCTCTGCCTCTTTTAATTTTTCAATGACCTCTTCCCGGCTAGTCAGTTCGACGCTATCCTTGCCCGCTTGTTCTTCCACGATTTCTTCCGCCAGTATTGTCTTTTGCTTTTTTTCCTTGTCCGTTGTTTTTCTGATCATGATTTTCTATCTTAATCCTTTCCGTCCATCCCCAGTCCAGGAAAACCACTAGGGGAGATCAGGCCTCTGGAACAGCTTATAGTCCACCAGTTCACAAATAACATGTCCTAAAGTGATGTGCACCTCCTGTATCCGCGGCGTGCTCTGCGATGAAACATTTAGGCAATAGTCAGCGACAGCAGCCATTTCCCCGCCATCGCGGCCGGTAATGCCCAGAGTCACAAGACCCATTTTCTTTGCCGTCCGCAATCCTTTGAGCACATTTGGGGACTTGCCGCTGGTGCTCATCCCCCAGGCCACGTCTCCTTCCTGCCCCAAGGCTCTGATCTGCTTGCTGAAAATTTCCGAAAAGTCGTAATCATTTCCGATGCTGGTAAGGACCGAGGTGTCGGTACTAAGGGCGATGGCTGGAAGCGGCGGTCGTTCGATAATAAAACGATTAACAAACTCTGCCGCCAGATGCTGGGCGTCCGCGGCGCTGCCGCCATTGCCGAAAAGGAGAATCTTGTTTCCCGCTTTCAGAGCGTTGGTGATAGCCTCCACCACCTCCACAATTTTAAGGAGATTTTCGTTGACGAAATTCTCCTTTGCCAAGCTGCTGTCCTTGAATATTCTTATAATATAGTCTTCCATTTGTTTCTCCAGCTTACCGGTTATTATTGCGGTAAACGTGGCAATCAGAATCTCGATTGCGGCAACGCGGCTAATATAGGAATGGGGATGAGGTATGTCAAGGGCGGCTCAGGGAAAACTTTAGCAGGGCTAAAGCATATATCCCGTAAAAAAAAAGAAATTTACGCAGGGGATCTCGATGCCCATTAGGGGCTTAGCCGGGGAAAGCGGCGCTGTATTCCAGGAGGTTGCGCCACGGGAGCTTGTGGAAGGTTGTGTGCAGCGAGTGATCATCGTCCACAAGCTTAAAATCCAGGCAAGCAAAATGCCGGCCGGCGATTGTTGCAAGCGCCTCTTGCGGTATAAGTTCGTCGTGGTTGCCGTGGTATATCAGCACAGGTTGCTCAAGCCGCCTACTTATATCGGGGTTAAACTCCGGCAGGGTCAGCGCCGGGGCCAGAAGGATAAGCTTGCGAATCCGCTCCGGGTGGTCGAAGGCATAAAGCGTGGCCATCAGCCCCCCGTAACTGGATCCGACGATGATCAATTGTTTTTCCCCGGCCAGTAACCTCTCCAGTTGGTTCATTTTATCCGTAAGGCCGCCGACGAAATCCTCAATAATCATATCGGGGTATTTGGCCCGGAAAAAGGTGGCTTTCGTGCCCTGGCTTGAACTATCCAATCCGTGAATGAATATCCTGCTGATTTCCGTCATTTTTACCTCGCTTGTATGCTTGTTTCTTGCTGCTGCGGCCATTTCTACTTGCCTAGTAATATCGCAGTATGCTAAAAAATTTTCAACAGGAGAGTAAACTATGCTCGCAATCGAGCCCTTTAAGGCCTTAAGACCCGCCAGACAGTACGCCCAGGCTGTTGCGGCCCCGCCTTATGATGTGGTGGGACTGGCCGAGGCAAACGAGATACTGGCCAATAACCCCCTCTCATTTCTCCAGGTCGAAAAAACCGGACTAGGCTTAAAGGAAGAACTACCGCTGGATGATGAAACCCCCTTCCTCAATTCCAAGGCAAATTTAACGAGACTTATCCAGCAGGGCGTATTATTCCAGGATCCAAAACCATGCTTTTATCTCTACCGGCTCGCCATCGAGGGGCGAAGGCAGCTTGGGCTGGTTTCCTGTCTTAACGTCGCTCAATATGAAGAAGGATTGATCAAGAAACACGAACTGACCCGCAGCCACAAGCAACTTGATCGGATAAAGCATATCATGACGGTCGCTTCCCAGACTGGGCCGGTGTTTATCGCCTACCGGGCGGTGAAGGCCATTGACGACCTGATGGCCAGGCTGGCCGCAGCCCCACCGGAATATTCGTTCGTTGCCGATGACGGGGTTGAGCATACTATCTGGGTGGTCGCTGACAGCCAGGATACCAACGAGATCCGGCAAAAGTTTTCGCTGCTTCCGGCGCTCTATATCGCCGATGGCCACCATCGGGCGGCAGCCGCCGCCGAGGCCGCCAGAAGGTTTAGGCAGTTCCACCCGGAATCATCTCGACTTCTTCCGTCTGATTTCATGCTGTCCGTGCTTTTCCCCCACGACCAATTGTGGATTATGGCTTATAATCGCTTGGTGAAGGGTCTCGGCGGCCACTCTCCTGAGGAATTTCTAGAAAGAATAAGGGAAAATTTCCTGTTGAATTTAGATGTGCAAACCATGACCCCGAGGGCAGCCAACGAGTTTAGCATCTATTTCCAGGGCCGGTGGCATCATTTGCAGGCACAAAATCATCCGCCTGACCGGACTGACCCACTGGCGAATATTCCCGCTCATCTTCTTCAGGAGCGACTCCTGGCCCCGGTACTGGGCATCTCCGATCCGCGTCTAAGCGACAGGGTCGATTTCATCGGCGGCGCAAGGGGGACCGCTGAGCTGGAGCGGCTGGTCGATTCCGGACAATTTGACTTGGCTATTATTCTTTATCCCACGAGCATTGAAGATTTAATGCGGGTGGCGGATGCAGGTCTACTGATGCCCCCCAAGTCAACCTGGTTCGAACCGAAGCTAAGGAGTGGATTATTCACCCACCTCCTGACCGGCCCTTGAGTAGGTCACGATAACAATGGGTGCACCGCAGACCGACCACTTCACAGAGGATCTCGTTTCTTGTACCGAAGGAGAATCTCTGGATGTAATCCTTAACGGGCGTCTTAGGCTGCTCCAGAGTGAGCGCGGATACCGCTTTTCCATCGATTCTCTCATTCTGGCCAATTTTGTTCTTACTGGGGCCAATGAACGGCTGGTGGACCTGGGAGTCGGCAGCGGCATCATTGCGCTGCTTTTAGCCAGGAGACCAGGAGTAAAAAAGGTCACGGGGATAGAGATTCAGGAGGAACTGGTTGACCTGGCCAAGCGAAACGTAATCCTCAACGGCCTGAAGGACAAGATTGAAATCCGTAAGGCCGACATTCGTGAGGTCAAGAATATTTTGCCGCCGGAATCATTTGGAATGGCGGTATTCAATCCCCCCTATCACCGCTCGGGCAGCGGGCGGATAAACCCTCTGCCGCAAAAGGCCATTGCCCGGCATGAGATCAAAGCGGCCCTGCCCGATTTTCTGGCCGCGGCCTGGTATCTCCTGCCCCACGGGGGACGGGCCTATGCCATCTATCCGGCTGCCCGGATGGTGGAGCTGCTCTATCAATTCCGCCGCCATCGCTTGGAGCCAAAGCGTCTCCAACTTGTACATTCCCGAATGGAAAGCCCGGCCAGATTCGTTCTGGTGGAAGGGATCAAGGGGGCCAATGAGGAACTGGAGGTGCTGCCGCCGCTTGCGATCTATCAAAAAGAGGGAATATACTCGGCGGAAACCACGGAGATTTTTGACAATCTAGCCTTGTAACCGCTGCTGTATTTTAGATTGGAGGCAACAAGTTGGTTTTGCACTTAAACCCAGGGAAGCTAAACTTTATGTTTTTCTCAACTTAAAAACGAAGGAGGGTGTGAAAATGCGTGACGTGGTTATCGCCGGTTATCTGAGGACAGCCCAAAGTCGTTCCCGTCCCAACGATCCTGGTCGGGACTGGTTTCACAAATTAAGAAGCGATGAGCTTTTGGCGCGGCTCTTGCCGGAATTGATCCGACGGACCGGTATTGCCGCTGAGGAGATAGACGATTTTATTGTCGGCAGTGCGCTCGGGGTCAACGAGCAATGGACCTATGGCGGGCGGATGCCGATTTTCCTTGCCAACCTGCCGGCGGGCATTGCCGCCAAGTTCATTGACCAGCAATGTGGCTCCGCAATGGCCTGCATCCAGACTGGCTTCCTAGAGATAGCCGCTGGTTACGCCGATATTGTCATGGTGGGCGGGATGGAGCATATGACCAGGGTGCCGATGGGTGCAATGGCCGGGGAAAAGGGGCCGATTTCTCCTAATCTGCGTCTCTTTACTGATCCGGCCTACCAACACTGGGACATGATGACCGTCATGAACATGGGATTCACCGCGGAAAAGCTGGCACTTAAGGCCAGGATATCCCGGGAAGAGATGGATGAATGGGGTGTCCGCTCCCATACCCTGGCGGCAGCGGCCCAGCAGGAGGGTTTCTTCGCGGGGGAAATTCTGCCCATCGAGGCCGAGCAGGCCGACGGAACAATGATGCTCGTCAAGGATGATCAGGCGGTTCGGGGGGATACCAGTCGGGAGGGAATGAAAACATTGAAGCCGGCCTATAAACCAGATGGAATAGTTACCGCCGGAACCTCGTCCCCCTTAAACGCCGGCGCCACTTCGATGATTCTCATGTCCAAAGAAACAGCCGCAAAGAAAAATATCAAACCCTTAGCCACTATCCGTTCCATTGGTTTTGCCGGTATCGATCCCACCATCATGGGGGCCGGACCGGTGCCAGCCAGCATCAAGGCCCTGGACAAGGCCGGTCTTACGGCAAAAGACATCGACTACTGGGAGATAAATGAGGCTTTTGCCGTAGTCGCGCTCAACTGCATTAAAGAATTGGGCCTCGATCCCAAGCGGGTAAACATCAAGGGCGGCGGCGTAGCCATCGGCCATCCCCTGGGGGCCAGCGGCATCCGCTTGCTTGGTACCTTGGCCAGGATACTTGCCGAGAAGGGGGGGCGTTTTGGTTGCGCCAATGCCTGTATCGGCGGCGGGCAGGGAATTGCCACCATCATAGAAAGACAGTAGGAAAAGAGCCCGGAGCTTTGAAACCTAATACCAACCTCCAGGAGGAATTTCAGGCCTTAAAAAGAGGCAGCGACCTGCCTGACGGGAAGGGAAAATATAAAGGCAAGGGCAAGGGGAAAAGCTGATTACGACAAGGACCGACTATTCAATATGAATTTTTTTTGGTGGCAGAAAAACCGGCTCAGAACTGTCTGGAGAATTGAAAAGGACGGGCGCTCTTCACATCTGGTGGGAACGGCCCACTTTTGCCCGTACAGCTTTGAAAAGCCCCTGACAAAGCTGATCGATCAGGCCGAAATGGTTCTGTTCGAGGGCCCCCTTGACGCCGAAAGCATGGCGCGGGTGGCCGAATATGGGCGGTGCGGCGATGGCTCTGTCTCGATATATGAGACTCTTTCGCCCGAGGCAATTGAGGAATTAAACGAGCATTTAACCGCCATTTTGGACGGCGATGCAACTAAATGTCCCCATCTGGATTTTTTGCAGGTTCCCAAGACGGATTATGTAAAGATTATGACCTCCGGCGTCCGTCCCTGGATGGCCTTTTTCAGTATCTGGTCCACGCTTTTGAACTGGAAGCACTCGATGGATAGGGGGGCTTACGGCATTGCGCTTTCCCGGGGGAAAAGAATCGGGTTTCTGGAGACTATTGATGATCAATTGCAAGCCTTAGATGGGATCCCTTTTGACCGGATCGTCGCCTTTTTTAACGATTTTCAGCGCTGGAAATATTATCGTCGCCAGTATCTGAATATCTTCCTGGCGGGCGATATGGAGAGGTTTGCCTCCATGCTGGCGGTTTTTCCAACCCGGTGCGATTCTATCTTGACCAGGCGAGACCCGATTTTTTTTATGGGGATAGAGGAGCAAATCGCGCGTCAGCCCACAGTCGCCTTTGTCGGCAATGCCCACATCCTAGGCCTGCATAAACTTTTTTCGGCTGCGGGCTACCGGATCACTCAAGAAACCGTATGATCTCTTCCGCCCAGGATAGCTATATCAAGGAGCACGCCTATTTACCGGAACATTTGGTTTCTTATGTGACCGCAATTAGGGAGGCGGAGCCTTTTCTCCTTGATGATTTTCTGGTTTACCACGGGAGAAACGATTTGGTTGTCGTTGGTTATCCGCTAAAAGAGCCCTTTGCGGAAGATAAACTTCAACGGGTTATCGACCGGGCGATAGAGCGCTTTGCGCCGGAGAATATCGCCTTGATTGCGCCGGCCATCACGCCAGCAATGGCCGGCAATTCATGTCCGTCGTCGGACTCCTACTTTAAGTTGGACCTAAGCTCCCCGATGATACCGCAAAAAACCAGGAACATGATAAATCGCGCCGGCCGGGAGCTTTCCATCCAGAAAACCAAGCTCTTCGGGAGCGAACATGGAGAGCTCCTGGAGGAATTCCTGAAATCACAACCGCTGGATGAGGCCACCAGGTCGATATTCGCACAAATCCCCAGGTATCTATCTTTGGTGCCGAAAGCTCTCATCCTGGAGGCCAGGAATAAGGCGGGGAAGCTTATCGCCTTCGATGTGGCGGACTTTTCCGCCCACTCCTGGGCCATGTATATGTTTAACTTCACCGCCAAAAGTTCGTACGTTCCTGGCGCTTCGGATCTGCTGCTTGGGGAAATCGTCAGCCATGCCAGGGCGGAAAACAAAACGGCGGTCAATCTAGGGCTGGGGATCAACCCCGGGGTGGTCTTTTTCAAAAAAAAATGGGGCGGTTTCCCCTTTATCCCATACAGCTTTTGTCTTTTATCTCCGCGCCCGGTCCCTTATTTGTTTTCGCTATTGCCGCCATTCTACTGATCGCACCCGGTCCTGGCGACCGAGGAACAACGCAAAACGGGGAAAATACTGCTTGACAGTCGCCAATGGTTTTTGCTAGTTGTCTCTCGCTTCGGAGGTAGCGGGCAAACCGAAAAAAAAGGCCCTTAACGGCGCTTAAATGAAGTCTTTTTCGACTTTATGGCCGTGGGCATTAGCCTCTATCTTCAGCTACCTGTTTTTCAGGAAGTTGCTGCGGGGCTTTTTCACGTGACCATAAACAACCCCGGCCCGACGAGGATTTTGTTATCTTGAGGATGACGGCTTCAATTATGACGAAAACCTTTTCTTCCTACAAGATCAACCAAAACATTTTCCGCCAATTTCCCGTTAAACAGCTTTTGACCAGTATTCCTTGCCGTAACCGTCTCGGTTTCCACCGTTTAATCCAGGAGTAGGCCCATGTCATCAGTCGTAACCCCCTATCTTGAAATGTCCCAGGCGATTGCAGAAGCTGGCGGGGAGGCATTCAAAAAGTGCTATCAATGCGGAACCTGCAGCGGCACCTGCCCGTGGACTCCCATCTCCGAGTTCAACATCCGCAAGCTCGTCCGGTTGAGCCAGCTCGGCCTCGAAGGCGTCGAAGATCTCATGTGGTCCTGCTCGACCTGTAAGTTTTGCGTGGATCGCTGTCCCCGGGGGGTGGAAATTATCGATCTGGTTACGGCGATACGGAATGTTTACGCCGGTGGCGGGCTCTTGCCGCAAACCCTGCGCACCTTGGTCGGCAGCCTATCTTCCCGCGGCAACCCCTGGTCGGGGGACCAGGATAAGAGAAACGACTGGGCGCAGGGCAAGTACCCTCTTTATAAAGAAGGCACTGAATACCTCTTTTTTGCCTGCTGCACCGGCTGTTATGACCAGCGTAATGTGGCGGTTACCCGCGCCTTGGCGGAATTACTGACTATATCAGGCATTTCGTGGGGTTTGCCCGGAGTTGATATTAACTGTTGCGGTGAGAGCGTGAAAAAGGTAGGTGATCTGGACCTTTTCGAACGCCTTAAGGATACCAATATCGCGGCCATGGGGGCACTCGGAGTTAAGAAAATCATCACCGTTTCTCCCCATTGTTACCACACCTTTAAGAATGAATACGGCGCGGATTATCAGATAATCCACGTAACCGAACTTTTGGCGGAACTGATTGGAGACGGTCGGCTGACACCAAAAAAAGACTTGGGCGGCCTCAAGGTGACCTATCACGATCCCTGCTATCTAGGGAGGCATAATGCCATCTACGATGCTCCCCGGCAGATCCTCCGGTCCCTCCCCGGCGTTGAGCTGGTGGAGATGGACCGTATCCGGGAGGGAAGCATCTGCTGCGGCGGCGGCGGCGGCGGGTTATGGGTGGAGAGGATGAAAGGCGAGCGCTTAAGCGACTTTCGGATCGAAGAGGCCCTGGATGTCGGCGTTACGGTGATTACCACCTCCTGCCCCTATTGCATCGCCATGCTTGACGACAGCATCAGGACGGCCAATGCGGAAGATCGAATCAAGTTGAAAGACTTGTCGGAGATACTGCTCGAGAGTCTGGAGAACTAAGGAGCGAATATGAGTAGAATCGGCGTCTTTGTCTGCCACTGTGGTATGAATATCGCCAAGACCGTGCGGGTAAACGAAACGGTGGAGTTTGCCCGGGGCCTGCCGGAAGTGGTGGTGGCGGAAGAATACAGGTTTGTCTGCTCCACCCCCGGCCAGGAACTGATCTTCAACGATATCAAGAAGTACAATCTGGATCGGGTGATCGTGGCCGCCTGCTCACCCTTGATGCACGAAAAGACCTTCCGGAAGGTGTCAGAGTTAGCCGGTCTGAATCAGTATCTGGTTACCATCGTCAATATACGGGAGCAATGTTCCTGGGTCACCGAGGATGAGGATGAGGCGACCAGTAAAGCCAAGGCCTTGATCAACGGGGCGGTTTATCGCGCGCGGCTTTTGGCGCCCTTGACCTCCCGGGTCATCGATGTTCATCCCGATGTGGTGGTCATCGGCGGCGGCATCGCCGGAATTCAGGCCGCCCTGGAAATCGCCGCCGTCAACCGCAAGGTTTACCTGATTGAGAGGACGCCCAGCATCGGCGGCCACATGGCGCAGTTCGACAAGACCTTCCCCACACTGGACTGCTCCGCCTGTATCCTGACGCCCAAGATGGACGCGGTATTGCAGAACCCCAACATCGAGCTTCTCACCTACTCGGAAGTGGACGAAGTGAAGGGCTATGTTGGTAATTTCGACCTCAAGGTCAAACAAAAGGCGGCCTACGTTAACCATAAAAAGTGCAATGGCTGTCAGGCCTGTGTGGAGAAGTGCCCCGGCAAGGGCAGCTCTGAATTTGATGAGGGGCTCAACAAGAGGAAGGCCATCTACATCCCCTTTGCCCAGGCAGTGCCTCAGAAACCCGTTATCGACCGCGAATCCTGCACATATTTCATCAAGGGCAAGTGCCGTCTCTGCGAAAAGGTCTGTGAACAAGAAGCGATCGATTATGAACAGGTTGATACGTTCCGGGAGATAAAGGCCGGGGCCATTATTGTGGCCACCGGTTACGATCTGATGGATACCAGACCCCTGGTTCAGTACGGCTACGGCAAATATCCCGCTGTTTACCATGCCCTGGAGATGGAGCGGCTTTTCAATTCCGCGGGACCAACCGGGGGCAAGGTCGTAATGAGGGACGGCAGCGAGCCTGCGTCGGTGGCTATTCTGCATTGCATCGGCAGCCGTGACAAGAACAACCACGAATATTGCAGCCGTGTCTGCTGCATGTATTCTTTGAAATTCGCCCATCTGCTCAAGGAAAAGACCCACGGCGATGTCTATCAACTCTATATTGATATGCGGGCCGGCGGCAAGGGCTACGAGGAATTTTACAATCGTCTCTTGGAAGAGGATGTAAAATTCATCCGGGGCAAGGCTGCCAATGTGACGGATCGGACGAAAAACCCGGAAGAGGAGGGAAAGCTGATCGTCGAGGTGGACGACACCCTGACCGGCAAGTTTACCAGGATCCCCGTGGACATGGTAGTGCTCTCGCCGGCCATGACCGCAAGGAAAGATGCGAAAAACATGGCCCGCATGCTCAATTTAAGCACGGATAGAAATGGCTTCTTCATGGAAAGGCACCCTAAGCTCGCGCCCCTTTCTACCATGACCGACGGCGTTTTTATCGCCGGGGCCTGCCAATCGCCGAAGGACATCCCCGATACGGTCGCCCAGGCCACCGGAGCCGCCGCGGAGGCGCTGACCGTGGTGATGAAGGAGAAGATGGAATTGGAAGCCACCACGGCTTTTGTCAATCCGGCCGCCTGCTGCGCCTGTCAGAATTGCGTCAAGGTTTGTCCCTACGGGGCGCCGTTTTATAATGCGGCAAAGAACGTCTCGGAGATCAACGAAGCCCTCTGCAAGGGCTGTGGTCTCTGTGCCGCCGCCTGTCCCACCTCGGCGATAATTGCCCGGCACTTCACCAATGATCAGATCATGGCGGAGATGGAAGGATTGATGGAGTTTTGAGTTTTCGTGAGAAAGAGGAGTAGTTATGGATTTTGATCCGAAAATACTGGGTATTGCCTGCAACTGGTGTACCTACACCGGCGCCGACTTGGCCGGGACGACGAGACTTAAGTATCCCCAGAATCTGCGCATGGTGAGGGTCATGTGTTCCAGTCGCATCAATCCCTCTTTTGTTTTTCGCGCCTTCCAGATGGGAGCCGACGGGGTACTCATCGGCGGATGTCATCCCGGCGACTGTCACTACGGAACGGGCAACATGTATGCCCGCCGCCGGCTGGCCATTACGAAGAAAATCCTTGATTTTGCCGGTCTGGAGCCGGGCCGGTTCAGGGTGGAATGGATATCGGCTTCGGAGGGCAACCGCTTTGCCGAAGTAGTGGAGGAGTTTACCGCGGCGGTAAAGGGTTTAGGGCCGCAAAACAAGTTGAAGATAATGAAGTCGTAAAAAGTCCGGAGAGTTGATATGACGGCCTTCAAAGAAATAGAAAAGAAACTGGTAAGCCAGGCGAAAGAGCTTTTGGAGCGGGGCGAGGTGTCAGCGGTTATTGCCTACGGCCGGGGATACGATGATAAACATCCCATGCCCTATGTAGCCAAAACGGTTGCCGATACCGATAATCTGGTATTTAACGAATTTTGCACCTTCAATCTGGCTGGCTATTTGATGCGCTGCCCCCCGCAAACCAGAGTGGCCCTGGTGGTAAAAGGAGCCGACAGTAGGGCGGTCGTCCAGCTTATTCAGGAATCTAAAGTGCGCCGGGAGGACCTGGTGCTTTTGGGAGTTCCCGCCTCCGGCTTGGTAGATCAGAAAACCGGGAAGATAATTGACACCGCGACCACGGGTAGCCAGATCAATCCGGTCTTGTGCGACTATCTTTTGGGTGAGGAGAGCTACGCTAAAACCGAGCCGCCCTATCAGGCCTTAAAGAGCCTTGAAGCCATGGGAAAAGATGAACGCTGGCAGTTCTGGCAAAGCGAATTGAGCCGCTGTGTGCGCTGTTTCGCCTGCCGCAAGGCCTGTCCGATGTGCTACTGTGATCCCTGTTTCATGGATCAGTCTCGCCCCCGCTGGGCGGACAAGTCGCCTACGGTCGAGGGCAGCGTCATGTACCACCTCACCCGTTTTTATCACCTGGCCGGCCGCTGCATTGACTGTGGCAACTGTTCCCGGGCCTGTCCCGTTGATATTCCGCTCTACCTCTTCCACAAGAAACTGGCCAAGGACTGCGAGGAAATGTTTGGGCAGGCCGCTGGAATGAGCATTGAAGACAAACCGGTAATGGTCGATTTCCGGGTGGAAGACG
>JBBIRO010000007.1:122613-132193 GCA_037441775.1 Syntrophobacterales bacterium | reverse complement strand
GAGAATTCCATTATAATATATAGCTTTTTAATTGAAGAAAATCAATGAATTTTGTAGTCATGAATTTTGCGGCCGCCGGGGAAACCTAAAAAGGCCTGCATTCGGTCATTTCTCCTCCGGTCCGGCAACCCGCCGCAGGATGGCGGCGATCCAGGCCGGCGCGTAGCGGAGATCTCGAAGCAGCACCTTTTTGTCGCTGGCGGAGAGCCGCTTTTGCAGATTGGCCACATAGCCCCGGACGGTTGCAGAAGGATATTGTCCCGCGGTCCAAAAAGTCTCCTGGGGTAACGATGCAACCCTTCCCACGGCCGCATATGCGATTTAGTATTTTAGAATCGATACTTTGCATGATGTTCCTGCATGAATTTTTGTAAGGAAAAGCAGCACCTTTTTCTTACAAAACAAGCACATCTTCACGATGAATTTGGGATATCAAAATAGCATCGCCTCCAGACACGGGTGGGGCTGGAGGACAACCTCTATCTGGATCAGGGGATACTGGCTCAATGAAAAACCGAGCAGGTGGCCAAGATCGTTCGGATCGGCTGCGAATTCGGTATTGAACCGGCACCCCTGCTGAGGCGCGGGAGATTTTGGGGTTGAAGGGCCCTCACCTGCCCAAGCATATTCTCGGACCAAATGTAATTGCATCGTTTCCCCAACTGGAGAAAAACTTATTGACACGACCAGAATGTTTTAGTATAAGAAAAGCAGTTTCTTAATGCGAAACGATTCTTTGCATATTTGAGTACCCGCTACTGCCAGGCGATATAATAAGTGTCATTCCTTCTTAAAATGACAGGATATAACGCTGATGAAAGGGTTATCTCACAGCATTTCTTTTCTTCTTTGCAATCTATCCCCATTGGATCATCCCCGCGACCTAGGGCCGGGCGGTGTCGGTTGTCATGATCCTCCCGATCCGGTTTGTAATGGGGGTCATCTTCATTCCCCAGCACCCTCAGAGTCGTCCGGAATTCTACCCTGACCTCTTATTCCGAGTTAGCGGAAAATATTTGCCCGCGCAGGCTTAATTCCGGTAAAGGTTTTTTAACAAGCAACAAATACTTTCAATAAGGAGGAAGTCAAATGTTACTAAAAAAAACTATTCTGAGCGTATTTAGTGTTGTTTTGTTCGCCGGCTTTAGCGTCAACGCCATGGCCGATGTTTTCAGAGCCGCGGACGTACACCCGGAAGGCTATCCCAACGTTGTGGCGATGCAGAATCTGGGCAAGAAGCTCGAGGCAGCCACCAAGGGTCGCCTTTCCCTGAAGATGTTCCCGGGCGCCATCCTGGGCAACGAAAAGGAAATGATCGAGCAGACTCAGGTCGGCGCGATCCAGATCGTGCGTATTTCCGTTGGCGCTGTAGGTCCCGTAGTGCCGGACGTAAACGTGTTCAACATGCCCTTCGTATTCCGTGATGAAGCCCACATGCGCAAGGTCATTGACGGCCCGATTGGCGAAGAGATTCTCGCCAAGGTCACGGCCAGCCCGGCCAAACTGGTTGGCCTGGGCTGGATGGATGCCGGTACCCGCAACCTCTACACCAAGAAACCGGTAAGGACCTCCGCGGACCTGAAGGGGCTAAAGATCCGCATGATGGGCAACCCGCTCTTCGTGGATACCATGAACGCCATGGGCGGCAACGGGATTTCCATGGGCTTCGGTGAATTGTTCAGCGCCCTGCAGACCGGCGTCGTTGACGGCGCCGAAAACAACGAACCGACCTACGTGACTCAGAACCATCATACGCTGGCTAAGTTCTATAGCCTGACCGGCCACTTGATCATTCCGGAAATCTTCTGCTTCTCCAAGGTGGCATGGGATAAGTTGTCCCGGGAAGATCAGGCGTTGATCAGGACCCTCTCCCGTGAGGCACAGATGGAGCAACGCAAGCTCTGGGATGAAAGGGTCGCCGCCAGCCGCGCCCAAATGGCAAGGGATGGCGTGGTACTGGTGGAAGCCGACAAGAAGGCATTCTACGACCTCACCGCGCCGGTGCGCGCCAAGTACGGCGCGGATTACAAAAGCATTATCAGTCGGATTGAGGCCGTCAGGTAATTAGGCCGCAACATCAAAGGGGCGGGCCTGGCCCGCCCCCCTTTGTTTTCTCGGGGGTGAGAAATAAAGATGGAAACCTATCTGCGAGCAATGGATTGGCTCTACCGGGGCTGTATCTGGATCTCGGGGTTGGCGATTGTCACCATGTCGCTGGTGATTCCCTGGGGCGTTTATGCCCGCAAGGTATTGGGCCGGGGCGCGGCCTGGCCGGAACCAGTGGCTGTTTTCTGCATGGTGATCTTTACCTTTTTCGGCGCGGCGGCGGCCTACCGCGCCGGCAGCCACATTGCCGTGCGCATGATGGTTGACCGCCTTCCCGGGGGAATGCAGCGCGTTTTGGCCTATCTGGTTGATGTCCTTATGATCATGATCAGCCTGTTCATGATTGTCTACGGTTTTCGGCTCTCCCAGGTCATCTGGCACCAATCCGTGGATACCCTGCCGATCTTGAAGGTTGGCCTGACCTATCTGCCGCTGCCCCTGGGCGGCATCGCCATTATGCTTTTCATCATTGAACGCATCTGGGCCGGATCGCAAAAAAGCCGCCCGATCGTCACCTTTGACAACGATCCTGAACCTGCCAAGATTGATGGAGGGGCCATCTGATGGACGCATTGGTACTGCTTGGCAGTCTCGCCATCCTGCTTGCGATTGGAGTGCCGGTGGCCTACTCTCTCGGAATCGCCTCGATTGTCGGGGCCCTGTGGCTGGGCGTACCGCTGGAAAGCGTGATGATCAAGATTTCCAGCGGGGTAAACTCCTTCATGCTCTTGGCCATACCGTTCTTCGTTTTGGCGGGCGCAATCATGGCCGAAGGGGGCATGGCCCGCCGGCTGGTTTCATTTGCCTACATCCTAGTCGGCTTCATCCGCGGAGGCCTCTCATTGGTGAACGTGCTGGCTTCGACCTTCTTCGGGGCGATTTCCGGCTCTTCCGTGGCCGACACGGCCTCGATCGGCTCAGTGCTGATTCCGGAAATGGCAAAGAAGGGTTATCCCCGTGATTTTGCCACGGCGGTAACCTGCGCCACTTCGGTCCAGGCCCTGCTCATTCCACCTAGCCACAATGCCGTGATCTACTCGCTTGCCGCCGGCGGCACAGTATCGATCGGCACGCTTTTTTTGGCGGGGATCATCCCAGGTCTCCTTCTGGGCGGCACCATGGCGGCGCTCTGTCTCTTCTTTGCCTACCGACACAGACATCCGAAAGGCGAGGCGATCCCGCTCCGGCAGGCCCTGAAGATCGCCATGGAGGCCTTATGGGGTCTGATGACCATCTTCATTATCATGGGCGGTATTCTCTCCGGCATCTTCACCGCCACCGAATCGGCATCGATTGCCGTTGTCTGGGCCTTCTTCGTCACTATGTTCATCTACCGCGACTACAAGTGGAAAGACCTGCCCCGGCTCATTCACCGCACGGTCAAGACCGTAACGATCGTGATGATTCTCATCGGCTTTGCCGCCAGTTTCGGCTACATCATGACGCTGATGCAACTGCCACAGAAGATGACCCAGTTCCTCACCGGTCTGTCCGACAACAAGTACACCATCCTCTTGATCATCAACATCATGCTCCTGGCGCTGGGGACGATGATGGACATGGCGCCCCTGATCCTCATTATGACGCCGATTCTGCTGCCGCTGACTAGGAGCCTGGGAATCGATCCGGTGCACTTTGGCATGTTGATGATCGTGAACCTGGGAATTGGACTGATTACCCCGCCGGTAGGCTCGGTGCTCTTTGTGGGCAGCGCGGTGGCGCGACTGAAGATCGAACAGGTGGTAAAGGCCATGCTGCCGTTCTATTTCGGTCTTCTGTTCGTACTGCTGGTCATCACCTATGTGCCGGCGATATCTCTCTTTATTCCCTGGCTGGCAGGCATGCTGTCCGATCGGCAGTTCTGTGTCAGCACTGGTCTCTTCTGTAATTGATCACCGGCCCAAGAACGCTTGTCCCGTTCCTGAAGATCAATACCCTAAAAGCCCCCTCACGCGATACCGATCAGTAATATGCCGCGCCTGGCGAACCATGCAATCCACCGTCTGGCGGCCGCAGCAATCCTTGGGCCTTGCGCTTGAAGAAAAACTGCTCCCCTTGGCTTGTTTTAGGTCCCGTTCCATTCAGGTATGGTTCTTTGGACGACGCATCGACGCTACCGGCAACCATTCTTCTCAAGCAGAATTATGCAGCAAAAAAAGCAACCGGTAAAAGCTTTGACCGAAGAAAACATAGAACGCGGCGGCCAGCGACAAAAAAGGCCCGAAGGGAATGGCGTATCTCATATCGCCCCCTTTGATCAGTATCGTAATCAAACCAGCGACAGCGCCCAAAAGAGAACTGGCAAAAACAATAAAAATTAGCGATTGCCAGCCCAGCAGGCCGCCGATCATGGCCAAAAGCTTGATATCACCGCCGCCCATGCCGTCGCGACCTGTTAAAAGCTGATACCCCTTGGCAATGGAGTAGAGTAATCCGCCGCCGATTAAAATTCCGAGGATGGAATCAAGGAAGGGAATTTTTAAGATGAAAACGCCGGCCAGAAAAAATAGGGGAATGCCCGGCAGGGTAATGATGTCGGGAATGATCTGATGTTCCAGATCGATAAAGGTGATGACGATCAGCGAGGCAAAGAAAACAAAATACACCAGCGCCGGCCACGAGAACCCCAAACGCCAGAAAATGGCGATGGCGCTCAACGCGGTTATCAATTCGACCAGCGGATAGCGCCAGGAGAACTTTGCTCCGCAATCGCGGCAGCGGCCCCGGAGCCACAGGTAGCTTAGCAGGGGCACGTTGTCGTAAGGGCGGATGGGCCTATTGCAGGCCGTACAATGGGAGGAGGGAAAGACAATGGAGAGCCCCTCGGGCAGTCGCCAGATGCAAACGCCGAGAAAACTTCCCACTACAGCCCCGAAGATGAAAACAAAAAGGCCAAGAAAAAAATCCATTGGTTGCCTGCCTGCGGTTGATATGCGCGTTTTGGAGTCGATTTCGTCGCCTGGCCGTATCTTGAATATCTTCCCAAGCGCAACAAAAAACTACTTATGTAACTATAATATCAAACTAAGGATTAGACAAGTGAAGTAATCAGTGGATTCCCCCAATTCCACCCCAATTTAACCCGTCACTTTATACCGTATTTCTTCAGCTTATAGCGCAGCATCCTTTCGCTGAGGCCAAGGATTTCTGCCGCCCTGGTCTGATGATGGCCCGCCTTCTCCAAAGCTTCCAGGAGGAGATTCCGCTCCAGATCCTCAACCGAATCCTTGAGGTACCCATCCTGCTTATGGGGATAGGCCGGGGCGTGACGTTGGTTTGCATGATAAAAGGGGAGATCTTCCACCGTGATTACATCATCCCGGGAAATCACCACCGCCCGTTCGATGATATTCACCAGTTCCCGGACATTTCCCGGATAGTCGTACTTCATGAGCATATCCTTGGCTTCACTGGTTATCCCACTGATATTCTTGCGGTTATCCCTGACGAAATAGCCGATGTAATGGTCTATCAATTCCGGAATGTCTTCCTTTCTTTCCCTAAGCGGCGGGACGTGGAGCATAATCACATTCAGGCGATAGAAAAGATCCTCCCTGAACAGCCCTTCTTTCAGCAATTCTTCTAAATTTCGATTGGTTGCGGTAATTATCCGCACGTCGGCATGGAGGTTCTGATTGCCCCCCAAACGCTGAAACTCGCGCTCCTGAAGAAACCGCAGCAATTTAACCTGTATCGTAAGGGGAATATCTCCTACCTCATCCAGAAAGAGAGTTCCTCCGTCGGCTTCTTCAACTCGACCGATCCTCCTGGCGTGGGCGCCGGTAAAGGCCCCTCTCTCGTGACCAAAGAGCTCGCTCTCCAAAAGGTTTTCATGCAGGGCCGCACAGCTAACGGCAAGCATCGGTTTTTCTGAACGCGGGCTTAGGTTATGAATCAGCCTGGCCAGAAGCTCCTTGCCGGTTCCGCTTTCGCCCCGAATCAGCACATTAGCACGGCTGGTTGCCACCCGACCGGCCAGATTTACCAGCTCTTCCATCTTCCGGCTACGATAGATGATATTGTCCAGCTTTACCCCCCGTTGTTTAAGTTCGCCCCGCAGCACCTCATTCTCTCTCAGTAGAGTACGCCGTTCCGCCACCCGGCCCATCAGGAAAAGAAGTTCATCAAATTCAATAGGCTTGGTGATGTAATCGATGGCGCCGGCCTTCATCGCCTCCACCGCGGACTCAATCGTCCCGTAGGCAGTGATGATCACCACGTCTATTTCGCAATTTATTTTCTGTACCTCCTGGAGCACCTGCATTCCATCCATGCCGGGCATCTTGTAATCTAAAAGCAGCAGGTCGTAATGATGCTTTTGTATTTTTTCCAATGCCTGTTCGCCGTCTTCCGCCTCCGCTACCTTATGACCCTCCCGCTCCAGGAAATTTTTAAGCATCTCCCGTTGGGACTTGCCGTCTTCGACCACTAGAATCTCAAGCGTCTTCATGTTCGCCCCTCCCCAGCAAGCGTCTGTTCTACGGGAAGGATCACTTCAAACCGGGTGCCGACGCCTGGTTCACTGAAAACTCTGATTTCTCCACCGTGACCGCGGATAATCTCATGAGCCAGAGCAAGGCCCAACCCCAAACCCTTTTCCTTGGTAGTGTATTCCGGGCTGAATATCTGACTGACCTCCGGCGGCTCCATCCCGCATCCGGTATCGCTGATGCTGACCGTCACATAACCCTTCCGGGCGGCAATCACCCCAATATCGATGGTTCCACCGCCATTAATTGATTCCATGGCATTTTTGAAGAAATTGAGGAAGGCCTGCTGCAGCTTGTCCATATCCATGGGAATGTCACAGGAGCGAGCCGCCCAGTGGGTATTTATCTTGATATTACGACTCGCCGCCTCCTCCCTGATCAGATTCACAATTTTCTGCAGCACCTCGACCAGCGAATAGCGCCGCAGCTGCAGACGGCGGCTTTTGGAAAAAGACAAAAACTCCTCAATGATATCATTGAGGCGGCGGATCTCATCCCGGATGATTCCGGTGAACATTTCGAATTCATCTCTCTTTTCTTCATCGGAGGGCATAAATTCCCGGCTCATCCTTTGGCTTGCCATGCTGATTGCGTTTAAGGGATTGCGTATTTCATGCGCCACCCCTGCCGCCAACTGACCCAGGGCGGAAAGCCGCTCCGCCTTTTCCAGCCGGCGCTCCATCTCCACAATCCCCGACAGATGCTTGTTTTGGGTGCGGTAGAGAAACCACAAGGATAAAAGGGCCAGTACCATAACAAGAACCAGAAAAATCAGAAGGTTAAGTTTATTTTCTTTCAGGATCGCTTCGGTGCCCTCAAGCTCCATCCCCAGACGCACGGTGCCCACAATCTTACCGCCCAGGTTCAGAGGCGCTCCTATATCGAGAACCTCCTTGCCTCGATACATGACCACTTTACTTAATATTTTTTTCTTTCCCGATAAAAGCGCTTCGCGGTCGATCTCATCCTTCTTCCAGGGCACCGGGATCACGCCGGACGTTCCCAAAATCGCCTCCCTGGCATCTCGCAGTACAATGTAAGAAACACCCTTACCCTGCGCCTCGCCGAACTTTTCCAGCGCCTTTTCCGCGGCCACCTTCACGCTCCAGTAGCGCATACCCTCTTCATCGAGGGCAATAATCACGGTGCCGCTGCCATCCTTACGCTGGAGGGCTAAAAAGTTAATCTTTTTCTCCGCACTCAAACGACTGATCAAATCAGGCTTCGATTCGCCTGTGGCTGACCTCCCTGCCCTGTCGGGCATCATGGCGGGCAGGGAACGACTTTGAAACAGTGTCCGGCCTCTCTTGTCAACCACCGCAATGAGCCATAGATTTTTTTCCGCGGCATACTTGCGCAAATAGGTCTCACTGAGGTTGTCCGCCATCCATTTGCTGTCAATCTCCCTGCCCAGCACCGCAACCGCGTTGGTAAGCCACTTGTGAGGGAAAAAGGCCTCATCGCCCCGTGGTAAATAGGTATCCACATCGCGACGCTGATGGGCTCTGATGAGAGTATTGAGGTTCTCCTGGGTGAGCCGCTCGAGCACGCCGATCAGGTTTTGGCCCTGATTTTCCATGAAGCCCTGCAAGGTCACCTCACTTCTCTTGATATCCATGACCCCCATTACAACAAACAAAAGGAGGATCACCGCCGAGACAATACTCACCACCAAAGGCTGGAGAAAACGCCTCTGGCGGGGGCCAAAATCATCCTGCCAGACCAGTTTTTTTCCGCTATTCATAAAAATCCCACATTTGACGTCTTCCGATCAGAACGGACATTGACCCATAGTAAACGCCGGGTGAAGCCAGGGGCCGGACATCAATCATTCGTGCCCCCAGCCTGGCATCTTATCACCAGGGCGTTAACCTTGTAATATCGAACTTCTGACAATATTCGCAAGCCTTACTGTATCGCCGCTCCATTATTTACTCAATTTTCTTCTTCATTTTTTAGAGCCTTTGAGGAGTTATTTCGCTCACCGGTATGCCCGGTGACCATATTTTTTTGCGTAAATGAGGACTGTTCTATTTTTCTATGAGAACATGACTCCCGAGTAATTACAAACTCTCTAAGCCAATCCGTTTCCCGCGACAATTTTGTCGAAGCCCAACCACAATTTCACTTACGGCAAGTACCTGTCTTTATTTAGTATTTATTATAACAACTTTCGGAACGACATTTTTTGCCGCTCAATTAAGCGGGCTTCCCCTTCCATATTTTTAAGACGCCGCCGATAAAATCCAGCATATCAAGCACTTATCGATTCCCCGAACATTGGCACCGCTTATGCATATAGATTGTCAAATCGGTTCAACCTCTGGGCAAGGCGGGCCGACAGTAACAACATCCGGAAGGCATTTGCCTTCACTCCTCCTGCAGGGGAGGTCTTAAGACCTCCCCTCTTTTTTTATCATCCCCATGGTTATGCCATTTCTCCAGCCGGGAGGCAATTGTCTTTTCCAGACCGCGATTGGTGGGAAGGTATAACCGAAGTCCTTTTTTCACCAGCTTTTCCGGCAAGTAGTCCTGTTGCACATAGGCTTCTTCATAATCGTGCGCGTATTTGTAATTTCGCCCGTAACCCAGCTCCTCCATCATTGCTGTCGGGGCGTTACGGATCGGCAGCGGAACCGGCAGGTTACCGGTTTCCCTGATCGCCTCGCGGGCCAGGTTATATCCCCGGTAGAGGGCGTTGCTTTTTTCCGCGCAGGCCAGATAGACCGCAACCTGAGCCAGGGCCAGTTCCCCCTCGGGCGCGCCGACAAATCTGAACGCCTCCATCGCCGCAACGGCCAGGACGAGGGCCTGCGGGTCGGCATTGCCCACATCCTCCGAGGCAAAACGAACCATCCGGCGGGCAATGTACAGGGGGTCCTCTCCCGCCGCCAGCATCCGGGCCAGCCAGTAAAGCGCCGCGTCAGGGTCACTTCCCCTCATGCTCTTGTGCAGGGCCGAAATCAGATTGTAATGTTCCTCTC
>JBBIRO010000007.1:0-122584 GCA_037441775.1 Syntrophobacterales bacterium | reverse complement strand
CCTTGTCATACTGCAGGGCCTTCCGTTGAATGGCCTCCTCCACCTGAGCCAGAGCGATGAGCCGGTCATCTCCCCCCCGATCCACAACCAAAGTCGCCGCCGCCTCAAGGTTGTTTAACGCCATCCGGGCATCTCCATCCGCGGCCCGCAGCAGATGGGCCAATGCCTCGGCGGACAGCCTTAGTTTGCTATATCCCAGCCCTCTTGGCGCGTCCTCCAGGGCCCGTTGAACAATCAACGCCAGCTCCTCTTCGGAAAGCTGGTTTAGCACCATAACCCGCATTCGCGACAAAAGCGGGGCGATGACCTCAAAGGACGGATTTTCAGTTGTGGCGCCCACCAGAATTATATCGCCGTTTTCCACATGCGGCAGCAGTGCGTCTTGCTGGGCCTTATTAAAACGGTGTATCTCGTCGATAAAAACCAGGGTATTCAACTGGTGGAATCTTCGGCTGTCTTTGGCCTGCTCGATTACCGCCTTGATCTCTTTGATTCCCGACATAACCGCGGAAAAACCGAGAAACCGGGGAGATGGCTTGGTCTCAGCGGCGATAAGTCTGGCCAGGGTTGTTTTCCCGGATCCCGGGGGACCCCAGAAGATCATGGAAAACAATTGGCCTGACTCGATGGCCTTCAAAAGCAGGCTCCCCTCACCCAGCAGGTGTTTTTGGCCGACGTATTCCGCAAGCCTCGCCGGCCTCATGCGGTCCGCCAGGGGGTGATGACCCACATCTTCTAGGCTGTCAAAAAGGTCCATTGCTCATTGCTCATGGCGGTCGAAAATGCTTTCCCGCCGGCGATACCAGTAATCAGGCATTATCCGGTATATCAGACTGGATAAAGTACCGATATATTCTTTATCACGCCGGTCAAACTGAACGGACCGGATCACCTTTTCCCGCATCTGATTTCGATCCATCCCCTCGTTGAACAACCGATAGGCACATTCAAAAAGCGGGCTGTACATGTTCTTTTTCTCCAGGTAGCGATGGACATTCCGAATGGTATTTGGCCCCTCCGGCATTCCATCGATTTCCGCCAAAACCCGGCGATGGGTTTCGACGGGGTTGCCATCATATAGCCGGTAATAATATTTGCCGTAACGGTAATTCTTGCTCGCTTCGGAGGAGAGGGTAATATACAGGTCTCCGATCCCCGCCTGACCGAGAAAAGACTGAAAGTTTCCGCCCAATATCCGGGAGATGGCCCTGATTTCTACCCCGGAGCGCGCAAAGAGGGTCCCGGGAAAACTGTTGCCCAGCTCCAGGGAATCGGCCAAGCCCTTGATGTTGGCAACGATATTCTTCAGGGCACCACTGGCCTCCACCCCCGGAACATCGAAATTATAATAAGAGTAAAGCTCCCGGCGGTTAAGTTTCAGGAGATTCTCGCGGATATAGGTCGTAATTTTCTTTTTCCCCGCCAGCGTCAGACATACCGGGTTTCCCAAAGCGATATCCGTATCAAAAAATGGGCCGCCGATGCAGACCAGCTGATATTTATGACGCAGATTAAAGAGATGATGGTTGATGAGCTGTGAAGGCGTCACCAGCTCACAGGTCTTTTCATCGGCAATCAGCCCCTTGATGGGAGAGAGAAAACACAGATGCCCTTCCTTCTTTTCAACAAGCGGCCTTATGTAGCTGAAAAGCTCCGAAAGACGGTTCATGGTAACGGTCAAAAATATAATATCATAGTCGGCAACGATCTGCTCCAGGTCAGAGGTGGCCTGAACCCGGCGGGAAAACCGGGGAACCAAGTCGATACCTCCCAGTTTCCCGGCCAACTCCTGGGTCAGATGCTTCGGATTTATATGGTCGCGATTGATGACCCTTGTAATCTCCGGATCTTGGCAATATATGGCCACCCGCCGGTTCTCCCGGCCAAACTTGTAGGCCAGGGCAGTCCCCAGCCGGCCTGGCCCGATTATGGCGACTCTACTGGTGTCGAGATCGATCATCTCTCTTGTGCTCCGTCACTGCAGATACTCCCTTGCAATAACCAGACGCTGCACTTCCGAGGTTCCCTCGTAAATCGTTGTCACCCGGGCATCCCGATACAGCCGCTCGATCTTGTAATCTTTCATGTAGCCGTACCCGCCATGGATTTGCAGCGCTTTATAGGCGGTGCGATTAACCATTTCCGAGGCAAAAAGTTTGGCCATCGAAGCCTCCCTGGTGAAGGGCAGGCCATTGTCTTTGCGATCCGCCGCATTTAAGGTCAGCAGTTTTGCCGCCTCCAGCTCAGTCGCCATATCGGCGATCATCCACTGTATGGCCTGGAAAGAGCCGATGTTACGGCCGAACTGGCGACGATTTCGGGCGTAGCTGATGGCCTCATCGAGGCAGGCCCGGGCGATGCCCACCGACTGAGCGGCTATGCCGATCCGCCCTCCATCGAGGGCAACCATGGCAATCTTGAATCCCTGCCCTTCCCTGCCCAGCAGATTTTCCTTTGGAACTCGGCAATCATCAAAAAGGAGCGCCACCGTCTCGGAAGCCCGGAGGCCCATCTTGTCTTCCCGGCGACCAATTGTAAAGCCCGGAGTATCCTTCTCGAGGATCAAGGCGGAAAAAAATCTCCCCCCCCGCTCCGCCCCGGCTCGCACCACCAGGATGATGAAATCGGCGTATGACCCATTAGTAATAAATGTCTTCGAGCCGTTGATCAGGTAATAATCGCCCCTATCCTCAGCCCGGGTAATCATGCCGCCCGGATCGGAGCCGGCTCCTGGCTCCGTAATGGCAAACCCTCCCAAAACCTCCCCCCGGGCCAGGCGCGGCAGGTATTTCTCCTTCTGAGCTTCGCTGCCGTACTTCAATATTGGATCAGCAGACAGATTGCAAACCGACATGGTCACCGCCGCGGAAGCGCAGCCATAGGCTATTTCCTCAACGGCCAGGACGTAACTTACCGCCCCCGTCCCCGTGCCGCCATAGTCCGGCGGCACCATCATACCAAGGAGGCCCAGGGAACCCATTTTTCTCATCACCTCAAGCGGAAAGAGGCCCTTCTGGTCACGATCATGGGCCTGAGGTTCGAGTTCCCGGCGGGCAAACTCCTGGGCCATCAATCGAATCATTTCCTGTTCTGAAGTAAGTTGAAAAGACATATCACATCTCCCCTAAGGAACGTAAACCGCCACCAGCAATATCGTCTTGTCGTCGGTCGGATTGCTCATTTCGTGGCGAAGTGACGAGTTAAAGTGAATGTAGCCGCCCTTGGTCAGGGTTGTAACATTGTCCCCAACTTTAATCACCAGACCACCCTTGAGGACAAAGATAAATTCCTCACCCTCGTGATGATACTCCACCCCGCGATGCTGCTGCCGGGGCTCAATAGTTACCTGATAGACTCTTAAGCGCTGATCGACACTGGGCTGGGTCAAGGGGTTATAGGCATAGGAATCAACCCTTTTCTTGTGGCTCCGGGCCCTAAGCTTCGTTTGCGCGGCGGGAGGCCCGTTTTCCAGCTCGCCCATGTTGAGCTTCAGAATCCGGCTAAGCTGAATAACTAAGGCCACTGGCGGCACCATCCCGTCATTTTCCACCTTCTCCAGAATCTCCAGCGCATATCCGGTTTCATGGGCCAGTCTTTCGATGGTCATCCCGGTTTTTTCCCGTTGCGCCTTGATTTTCTGACCAAAGGTTTCGGTTGACCCTTTTTTCTTAACCATGACTCAGTCCTCCTTGCTGGCTTGAAGTGATTTGCCGGATCTGGCCTTGGGGCAAATAATCTCAAAAAAAAAGATAAAGCAGACGGGCTGAGCGCCGATTGGGCCCCAAATGGGCATCACCTTTTGCGAATCAGATGCAGCGAGGCAGAACTAAAGGCAACGCCGGCTTCCTTGCCCTCCGACAACATCAATCTCCCCCGGTCGCGCTCGGTTATATAGGCCGTCAGGGGAAATCCGCAGTCCAGAACCACCCTTACATATGCTCCCAGCGACGTAATCCGGCTAATCCGGCCGCGGATAAAATTTTGGCCGCCCGGTGCAGGCCGATTATCCCCCCAAAGGGTAACATCTTCCGGACGAATACCGCAGACCACCCTTTCACCAGGCAATGCCTCCCCGTCAGCCTCGATCTCCGATCCAAAAACATCCATGACAAATGAAGCGTTTTTACACCTGACCACCTGAGCCTGAAAAACCGTTTCCATTCCCACAAAGGAGGCCACCAGCTCATCTTGCGGCCGATTCAAAACCCAGGCAAGAGGGCCGATCTGGACGATTGCGCCCTGGTTCATGATGGCGATTCTATTGGCCAGCCTGAGCGCCTCGCTCCGTTCATGGGTGGCAAGAATTGCCGTGGTATTGGTTTCCTTTAGTATCCGTTGCAAATCGTCCACCAGAGAGTCCCTGCTGGGTTGATCAAGGGAAGAAAATGATTCATCCAGCAATATAACCTCGGGGCTGGTCGCAAAGGCACGGGCGAGGCTTGTTCGCTGGGCTTCGCCACCGGAAATCTTTTTTGCCTGCCGGCCCGCCAGATCCGAGATCCCAAACATAGCGATGGCCCTTTCCACAATGGGCGCCGCTTCTTTCCTGGACAAGCCCCGAAAAAGCAACCCGGCGGCAACATTATCGAATACCGTTCCCCGAAAGAGCAGGGGATCCTGAAAGACCACCGTAACCTTGCGGCGCAAGTTAAATGCGTCACGGGCCTGAGAGATTTTCTTCCCGCGGAAAAAAACGTCTCCCCGGGTCGGCTGAATTAGGCCGGCCAGGGTATAAAGCAGTGTGGATTTTCCTGCTCCGTTGGGCCCGAGGAGAACCAGTATCTCGCCTTCATATATGGACAAGGCAGGGACATCGAGAATCATATTCTCTTGCCGGGTCACAATGACGTTAGCAAGTTCAAGTAAATTCGCACCGGTCCTCATCTGGACTTTTCACGCTGCTGGATATTGGTGAGTACGGCGTTAATGAAAAAGGCTAAAAGAAACAGGAGGATGCTCAAGGCAATGGCGATGGCGAAATTACCGCGTCCCGTCTCCATGACGGTCGCCGTGGTTAACACCCGGGAATAGCCTTTGATATTGCCGCCTACCATCATGGATGCACCCACCTCAGAGATAACACCGCCGAAACCGGCCATGACCGCAGCCAGAAGGGGAAGCCGGGCCTCCTTCAGTAAAAGCCAGATCAACTGGGCCCGGGTGGCGCCCAAAGTTATTATCTGCAGCCGCAGCTGCCCGGGCAGATGCTGGATCGCCGCAAGCGAAATACCGGTCACAATTGGCGTGGCAATCATCGCCTGAGCAATGATCATGGCGGTCGGCGTATACAGAATGTCAAAAAAGCCAAAAGGACCGCTGCGCCAGAGGAAAATGGTGACGAAAAGCCCTACCACCACCGGCGGCAGGGCCATTCCGGTATTGACGATACTAATGGCGAAACGCTTGCCGGGAAAACCAGTCAAGGCGATCCAGGTTCCCAGGAATATCCCCAGAAACATGCTGATAATGGTCGCTGTACCGGATACCTTCAAGGAAAGGAACATCACCCCCATAATCTCCGGATCAAAGGTAATCAGGAGGTAAAAAGCTTTTACAATCCCATCGATAATCAAGTCCACCTATTGCCTGAACTCCTCTTCTTTTCTGTTTTTACCGGTAAAAAAAACCGGTTCCTGATTTTTTGATCTATGAAAATTAGCCAGTATTTGCTGAAAATGAGAAGATAAAAGAAAATCTGCAAAGGCTGCCGCCCCGGCCTTGTTGACTTTCGGCCAGCGGGCAGGATTCACCTCAATGACATGATAGAGGTTGACAAGTTTCTTGCTTTCCCGGACATAAATCAGTAGCCCAAGCCTGCCCTGGAAAGCAAAATAGGTGGCTTGATCAACCAGGACATAGGCCTCCTTGTCCGCCGCAACCTGAAGGGTGTGACCCATTCCCAGACCGGTTTCCTGGTACCAGCGAGCGCCCGCCGGATCCAAGCCTATTTCACGCCAGAGGGATTTTTCGAGGCGGTCGTTGCCAGAACTATCCCCACGGGAAATAAAGGGGGCGCCCGTCGCTGCAATCCGTCTCAAAGCTTCCTGCACCGATCCGACCCCGGCTATTCCCGCCGGGTCACGGGACGGCCCTACCATTAAGTAGTAATTATACATTACCAGACGCCGGTTGATCCCATGACCGGCCGCGACAAATTCTTTTTCCAAAGCCGGATCATGGACCAGAAGGGCATCCGCCTCGCCCCGCCGACCCATCGCCATGGCCTGTCCTGAACCTACAGCCAAGGGCTTGAGAAAATACCCGGTCTTTTTCTCGAAAGCAACCTGCAATTCATCCAGGAGACCGGAGTCTACAATCGTCGTTCCTAATGCTACAATGACCGTCCTTCGTTCCCGCAAGGAACCAGAAGCTGTCACAGCGAACAGCAGCGCCACCAACAAAAGCGCCCAGGCCGGCCAGAACACGCCTGATAACCGCCGAAACATCACCTTCCCTCCAATAGCTAATCTCCGGCAACTGTCGCCCCAATTACCATGCTTTCAAGTTACCAATAATGCCATAAAACTTCAAGGTTAATCATGGCGGCCCCTAACTCTTTTCTTTACTTTAGGGAAGTCATCAGATATTAAATATTGCCTGAGGCACTCCACCATCAGGAATTCACAACTATGGAAAACGCCGACCTGAAAACCTGCCGAGAAGATCGCGGATTATCCTTAGACGATGTTTTTCGGCAGACCAGAATAAGCGTCAAGTTTCTCGCTGCCATCGAGCAGGCGGATTATACATCCCTGCCGCCTGCCGTATATACCCGAAAATTTATCCGGGATTACACCGAACTGCTGGGCTGCGACAGCAATGCCATACTAACTGATTATGACAAGTATCTAAGTTCCATCTCTAAACCGGTTATTATTCAGGGTGGGGAAAACCATAAGAATCAGCCGGGAACAAATTTTCTTGAAAACGTCCGCGCCCGCAGATGGATATACGCCGCCATTTTAGCGGGCCTTTTGGCAATCCTGGCCGGTTTTTTTATCTTTTCCAATTACGGTTTTAATTTATTTCGGAACGCAGGCAAATCGGTCGATCATCCCTCCTTGGCAACAGTAAATGAGCCGGCAAGGGCAGGCCAGACGGTCAAAAAAGAAACGGCGCTTGCGACAACCGGGAAAAACATGGTATCAGGCGAAACGCTATCCACAGGAAAGTATCACCTGGTCATTGAGGCCCGTGAAGTGACCTGGCTGCGCATTAGAGCGGACAGGAATCCTCCCTATCAATTGCTGATGAACCCCGGCGAGCGAATTGAGCGTTACGCAGATCAGCATTTTTTAATCGATATCGGCAATGCGGGCGGGCTTGTTCTGTTATTCCAGGGTAAGGATATTGGCGTTATCGGGAAATCGGGCGAGGTAGTGCACATTAGACTGCCATGAGATTGATAAGACCACTCCCTTATAAACCACAATTATGAAGTCACTATTCAAATCTGCTGATAAGAACGTTACAATCATCAACAGCGGCTGCAGCATCAGCGGCTCCATACATACCAGGGGACATCTGATCATTGAGGGTACCGCAGACGGCGCCATCCAGGGCGATTCGGTATTTATCGAAAAAGATAGCCTGGTAACAGCCACAATCCAGGTCTCGTCTCTGTCTGTCGCCGGCACCTTCAAAGGAGAAATTGACGTGGCCGACAAACTCACCCTCCTCGCCACCGCGGAAGTGGAAGCAAACATCCGCTGCCGCCAATTGGTGGTCGAGGCAGGCGCAAGATTAAACGGCAAGGTCAGTATTTCCCGTCCGGAAAATACTGACGGCGGAGAAAGTTAAAATCTTCCTCTCACTTGAGATGAATGCGAACGGGCCGACTATGCCGTGGGAACCATCAGCCGGGCGATTGACGGGATCGGGGCGGACCCGAAGCTCGATCGATCCGTCCATCGATGAGAATATCTCCGCCCAGCCGCCTGATGCCGATTACATCAACCCGGATGGCCTCCGCCATTTCAACAACGCCCAAAGCGCCCACCGCTTCAATTCCCGACCCGATGATCTTCGGCGCCTGAATCACCAGCAGGCGATCGGCCAGACGAGCGGATAAAAAAGACGTAAGCAGTTTTGAGCCTCCTTCGACCAAAAGCGAGGTCAGGCCTTTTTGTCCCAGGATGGCAATGAGCCGCTCCAGATCGATCTTACCGGCGGAGGAGCTCTGGCCGCAAAAGATGACTTCGATGCCTGCGACGGCAAGCAGCTTTAGTTTGCTGCTGTCGGCCTGATCAGTCGTGACGATGATCGTTCGGGCCTGGTCTTGGTTTTGCAGAACGTGGGCTTCCAGCGGCAAGGACAACCGGGAGTCAACGACAATTCTCACGGGGTTTTTGCCCCTTACCAACCGCGTGGTTAATTCCGGATCATCCTTAAGCACTGTACCGCTGCCCACGATGATCGCGTCATGACAGGCCCGCAGGCGATGGGCAAACTTAAGAGACCCAGGCGAGCTTATCCAGCGGGAGTGACCGCTGCTAGTGCCGATTCTGCCATCCATGCTCTGGGCGTACTTCAGGGTGACAAAGGGCAGGCCGGTTTCCATCCATTTGAAAAATACCTCGTTCAAACGTCGACATTCCCGTTCAAGGATACCCACGGTGATGTTTATCCCCTGTCGGGCGAGAATTTCCAACCCGCGGCCGGAGACGAGCGGGTTGGGGTCCAGGGTGCCCACTACCAACCTGGCGGGCCGATGGCGGATGATAGTATCCACACAGGCCGGCGTCCGGCCCTGATGGCAGCAGGGCTCCAGATTGACGTAAATAGTTGCGCCCTCTATAGTTTCCCTGGCCTGGCCGATGGCATCGATCTCGGCATGGGCATCCCCGCAGCAATGGTGATACCCTTCGGCGATAATTTGACCGTCCTTGACTATCACCGCCCCAACTAAGGGGTTCGGGCTGACCCGCCCCATTCCCCGTTTGGCCAGAGCAATCGCCCTTTTCATGAATACCTCATCGGTCATGACCTGTCCTCATGCTTAAATTCAGCCAATATGACGCTCTCGTAAAAAGTCGAAAAAAAATTGCATTTAGGGCTGATTTGTAAAAAGTTCACATGACCCTCCCCTTTATCCCCACGGGAAGGGGAAGTGTAACCTTTTACGAGCTCGTCAATATATTATTTTCATCCTACTCCACCAGAAGCAAACCGTAGCGGTTTGTCTCCTGGTCGTAGCGATTGAGCACATCAATCGGGTATCCGGTATTGCGGGCCGTGGTGAAAACGTCAACGCCATAGGCCTCGAGCGTCGGGCGGGCCAGAGAGGGATTGCGGCACTCCCTTTTGTTTGGCTGGCATTCATTGCAGATGCTGCAGGGGGCCGGAGGAAAGACCAGGGCCTTGTAAAATCCCGCCAGAAAAACCTGGCGCTCGAAGGCCAGCGCCTTTTTGTTTACCTCCCGCGCCCACCCCGATCGCAGCCCCGGGTCTTCAAATTGTTTGGTGAGGTGAAAGAACACCCCTGCCTGAAACTCCTGAAACAAATTACGGCAGTCTGCTATTGACGGTACCTCCGGTGGACAGCACGCCTTAAGTCCGTAGCGGGGGCAGCCGTAAAGGCATTTTTCCCTTACCCACTGTCCGATAACGACCCTTTGAGGGTCGATCCACTGGAAATCTTCGATTCCCTGGTCCTGGGCGATTATTTCGATGCGTCTTTGGTCGGCTTTTTCCATGCTTGCCTCTCTTTCCCCTTTCCTATGACTATGGAACGATTTTTCTTACTTTGGGTCAGCCCAAGGAATCATACAAAACTGTTTCCGCGGAAGCAAATAATATCTCCCCGCTCCCCGGAATACCGGCCCTCAATGCTCAACGGCTCTAGGCCGCGCCCGAAAACGAGGGTCAGGCGGATTGATTGGTTATGTGTCTATCATCTCCCAGCATAAGAACATAACCATTGGATCGGAATCCCTGCCGGCGTGCAACAATGTTAAAGGCGTTGTTTTTACGATTTTATAAAGACTGACACCAAAGCGTAACGAAACTACGGCGTCAGAAAAGATAACTATGACAACCCAGGACGATTTAAATGGCCTAAGAAAAATTGTTTTCCCGCGGCGGGTATATTTTTCTCACTTGACAAGGAGCCTTTTAATGGGTGGCCCCATTTCACTATCCGCCCCCCACCAGGAGCATTAATTTCAGGTGATCCCCATCCTTAAGTTCCTGCCGGGAGATACTATCCCGAGGCAGGAATTGATCGTTGAGGATTATTTGGATCGTTACGTCCAACTGGCCATTGACGTCCAAAAGCAGCCGTTCCACCTTCGGGCTGTATTCTTTTACAAGAAATTCAATCAGGCCGCCAACGGTTCCCCGGGGTAACTCTATTTCTCGCGTTTTGCCCAGTATTTTAGCCAGGTCAGGCATCCCAAGAATTTCCAGGTGGATTTTCATGTTTTATCGCGCCTCTACCGCAAGATGTCCGTGCCGGCGCAACAATTCAGCATAGTTCTCCGCCGCTTCCCTCATTTTCGCAAGCTGAGCTTTTCGGGCATCCAAATAATCTACCGCTTTCATGTCGCAAAAACGGGCACACTGGGGATCGCCGGAACAGAGGTCACATTTGAAAACGCGGCTTTGCGCACTATCCCAGCCGATGGCCCCAAAAGGACAGGCGGAGATGCAACTGCGGCAGCCAATACAAATATCGTGATCCACCCGGATTCTTTTTAGTTCCTGGTCCTGGTAAATGGCGCCCTTTGGGCAAACCGCCATACAGGGAGCATCCTGACATTGCTGGCATTTCATGGGCAGGTAAAACCCTTCGTTTTCCCATTTGATTACCCTGATCCGGGAACGGGAGGGGTTGCTCACCCCGGTATGTTTCACGGAACACACTATTTCGCATAGTCGGCAACCGGTGCATCGCTCCGGATCAACAACCAAGATTTTTTCGGACATAAACGATCTCCTTTTATATCGACGAACTCGTAATAAGTCGCAATAGCTTAGCGTAACAATTCATCCAACCCCAAGCGTTCGGACAACGAATTTAGAGGCATCCCCTCTTCATCCCACTCATGCAGCCGGTAATACTCATCTAGAAGAGCCCGGAACTTTTCCCGGTCGATGGCCTTTCCGCGCGCGACAGGCAGCCCCAGCTTGGTGGGCTCGTCGAAATACCGGTCCGACAGCCAGTCATCCCGGCGGGTCAACCCCTCCCGGATATTAAATAGCCGTTCAATGGTATAGCAGCGGTTGGCGATGTCCCAGATGTCTCGCGGAGTCACTTCCAGCCCGCAGTTGAGCTTGACCAGATGGCTGAATTCCCCGAAAGCCAGATGGTTAGGGCTTAAGAACACCGTATGGTACTTGCATATGCCCAACGAATCCACCGCCATGTAAACCAGCTCCTGCCACATGACCATGCGGGCCTTGCCGATATACTCCGAATAGCTGTTGGTAAGCGGTCCGTCGTAGCCGTCGGGGCTGCGGTAAACCTCCTCCAATACCTTAAGGGGAAGGTTGTATAGATCGATTGCCGGCCGGCCCCGCAGGTGATCCGACCCCCGAGAGGAAACGGCGACATTCAGCGCCAGAGCCGGGGTGGCCCGTTCATCGGAATGCAGGTTGCTCATCCCCTTTACCTGGATCAAATATTTTTTGCTCTCCGGCCCGAATTTCTCCGCGGCCCGCAGGGGTCCTTCGGCCAGGATATCTCCCAGTCCCTCGCGAAAGGCGATCCGTTTGACCATTTCGATCACCGCCTGGTCATTGCCCCACTCCAGGCTCAGGCCGTCCGTATCTTTTTCGGTGATGATCCCCTTTTCGTAGAGTTCCATCGCCCAGGCCATCATACTGCCCACTTCGAGGGTATCTATGCCATAGTCGTTGACCAGATGATTGCAGGTCAAAACCGTGTCCATGCTCCGGCAGCCAACTTCGGCGCCGAATGCCCCCTGAGAGGTATATTCCGGTCCCTGGGCGTAGATGCCGGCATATGCTCCCTCTTTGATAATGTAGCGATGGCGGCAGTGTACCTGGCAGCCGAAGCAACCCTCGGTTCCAAACGAGTAACGGTCAATGTTTTCGCATTCGATGTCTTCGCTGTTGGTAAGCTGATTTTCCTGAAAGTTTTTCGTCCGCACTAGGCCGGTGGTGTTGGTTACGCCATAGATGAAGGGGGTGCCCCAGCGTTGCATGATCTGCGAGACTTTGGTTGAGATCACCTGGTCAATGATTTTTTTATTGTACTCCAGAGCCTCCAGCGGATGCGAGATAGCCAGATCCATTGTCCCCCGGCAGGCCACCGCCTTGAGGTTTTTGGATCCCATGACTGCCCCCATGCCGGTACGGCCGGCGGCGTTCTTCCGACCCGTCATGACATTGGCAAAGCGAACCAGTCTCTCTCCTGCCTGACCGATACATAACGACTGGGTCTCCTCGTCGCCCAAAAGTTCTCTGATAATTTTCTGGGTTTCATAGACGCCCTGACCCCAGAGACGCTCCGCATTGCGAATTTCAATCTCGCCATCATGAATGTAGATATAGACGGGCCGCTCGGCGCGACCCCGGATCACCAAGTGGTCAAAACCGGCCCAGCGCATCTCCGGGGCGAAAAAACCGCCCATGTTGGCCGAGCCTAAGTAATTGGTCAAAGGCGACTTGGCCATGATGTGGGTTCGGGCCGAGGCTGAGGCCATGGTTCCCACCAGGAGGCCGGCGCTTATGATCAACGCATTGTCCGGCCCCAGCGGGTCACAGCCGGCAGGGACGTTTTTGTAGAGCAGATAGGCGTCGAGTCCCCGGCCGCCCAGGAACTTCTTTCGCCATGAGACCGGGATTGAGGCGGTTTCGATCTTCCCCGAGGTAAGATCAATATAGGCAATTTTTCTATTTAAAGCCATACAGACTCCTTTCTTAGCTTTCCTTGGGCGGCTTGGCGTCATTCCGAGCGTTGTCTTTCAAATCTCGCGGGTAGGTCTCCCATACCGGCCCCCGGATCTTCGCCGTTTTCGGGTAGGGCCAGGAAATGCGCCACTCAATCGCGCAATTGGGACAGCTCGCCTGTTGCGCCCCCGGCTGAGGCCAAAAACGGGTAAAACAGGACAGGCACCTGACTTCACCGTCCCGGGGACCCTCCATAATTTTTCCGATTTTCATTGATTGCCTCCATGTTCATCAAGGTGAACTTTGTTGCTTATCTCCAGAATAACAAAAAAAACCGGATTGTCAAGAATTATTATTGCCTCCGCTCACGCATAAAGAAGCAACTGCAAGCTATTTAAGATATTTTTGTTTGATCGTGGTAAATATTGGCTACTTTAATATCTGTGGTTGACAGCGGGCCATATCGTGATATAAAAGCGGTAACGTTCAGTATGGAGAACAATATGGAAAGCAACGGTTGCCACAAACAATACCGGGCGCCCGCTGTTCAACGGGCCTTCGGTTTGCTTGAAATCATCGCCCGCAGTCCTCAAGGGCTGAGCCTCAGTGAACTGGCCCGCCAGGGCAACTTGAGCAAAAGCTCCGCGCATGGCATAACTAAGGCTCTCTTGGATTTGGGAATACTGGTTCACAACCCGGACAGCCCGGCTTTTCATTTGGGACCCGCTATTTTTGAGCTGGCCTTTTCCAACTGGAATGTTTTCCGGCTGCGGGACCTGGCGGAACCGCGCCTGGCGGCTCTGCGCGATCAGACGGGGGAGACGGTTTTTCTTGGTTTTCAGGTCTCTTACCGGGTAGTGATAATCGCTGCCGCGGAATCCATGAATGCCCTCACGATAGCATCTCCTTCCGGCACATCCATCCCTCTCTTGGCCGGTGCGGTGGGTAAGGCTCTACTGGCATCCCGCAGTGATGAGGAGGCAATGAAACTGGCGAGGAAGCAGGGGTTGCGTAAATTCACCTCCCAATCCATTACGGAACCGGATGCCTATCTGGCGGAACTTCAAAGGGTGAGACAGCTGGGATACGCGCTAGATGATGAGGAGTACCTGCCTGGTATCAGGGCAGTGGCCGTGGCCTTGGGAAACAAGCGAGGTCTGCCGCTCTTGCTCTGGCTGGTCGGCTTTAGCGGTTCGCTTTCAGACCAACGGCTGGAGCTTGCTGCAAAGTCCGTCCTTAACGCTGCCGCGGAGCTAAAATTGCTTCTGGACAGTCAAGCCTGACGACAAGGTATAAAGTCCGAATGCTTCGGCGCTGCATCACTCGTCACTCAAGGCGCAGGTAAAGTACGCCTCATTTCTCGTGATTTGCGCGCCTGGCCTGGGAACTTTTTCCGCGCCGTTAGAATATTGCGGCTTTACGGAGTTTTTATCGCTCAATCAAGCCTGGTTGCCCGGCAGGAAGCATTGCTGAGATTTAGGATGCCGCTCCGGCATGTGGCGCTTTGGATTAAGTTGTGGCGAAGGATTGGGCATCGAGCAGCCGGATACCTTGCTTCTGAAGTATCGCGATTGCCTTTTTGTTGTCGCTGAAGTGAAAGATCATTATTGCCTTGCCACCGCGGAAACCAATAAAGGCGTACATGTACTGAACATTGACATGCGCCGTGGTCAATGGTTTCAGTATCTCCGCCAGAGAGCCCGGTTTATCTTCGATCTCGACGGCTACCACATCGTCCACCCGGGCGGGAAGCTGTTTTTCCATCATGATCCGTCGGGCGGTTACGACATCGGGAACCAGGAGCCGCAAAACCCCGAAATCACCCTTGTCCACCAGGCTCAATGCCCTCAGGTTTATTCCGGCCTCTCCCAAGGCGCTGGTCACCTCAAAAAGCCTGCCCGGTGAATTTTCTATGAATACGGATAGCTGTTTTAATAGCATAACGGGTTCCTCCTTGATAAAAGATGGTATTCCCAGTATACAGCGGCTGCCAACATATAAAAACTGCCCGGCATTTAGTCAAGGGAAAAGTTTTGGCAGCGGTGAAGGTTCAGTCCTGAGTGGCGGCGGTTCATTATCATGTCGGCAAAAGCTATAATGACCCCCCTCTCCATTGAGGAGGGTAGAGGGTTTACGGTGATGGTGAACATGGCGGATACTTAGTTGTCTGACCACCTGTAGCTGAATCTTTAACGGCACAACATGATCCCATTGGGCGCTCTTAAGGAGAAGATAGCATGACCAGGCAAGATGCTTTTAACCAGCTTACAAGACATGTAAGCAACACCAATCTACTGAAACATTCACTAGCCACGGAAGCCATTATGGGGGCACTGGCGGTGCATTTGGGGGAAGATGAGACAAAATGGAGAATGGCCGGTCTCCTCCACGATATCGATTACGACTCTACGAAAGATGATCCGGCCCGCCATTCTAAAGAAGGCAGTCAAATCCTAGCGCAATTGGGCATTGACAGCGAAATCGTCCAGGCCGTCCTAACCCACAATGACTACCACGGCGTGCCCCGTGAAAGCCTGCTCGAACAGGCGCTCTATGCGGTTGATCCCTTGACGGGCCTGATTACCGCGGCGGCTCTGATCCGAAAGGAAAAATCATTGGCCCCGGTAACCCCCGAGTTCGTTTTGGCACGCTTTCGGGAAAAGGGATTTGCCCGCGGAGCCAACCGGCAACAGATCGGTTGCTGCGCCGCAATCGGTCTGAGTTTAGAAGAATTTGTCGCCCTGGGACTTCTCGCCATGCAAAACATAAGTGACGAGCTTGGCTTATAGTGAGCTTAGTTGATCATTGGCGCCAAAGTCGGCAAGCAGCGAGTTTACCTTCTCGCGCATCCAGGGGAAGCCGGACAGCGCCTTGGTTTTTTCCGCTGAGTATTCCGGCAGGGAAATGATTTTTTCCCGTCGCCACATGGCCGCCATAATTGGGCCGATCAAATCGGCAAATCCACCTATCGCCTGGCCGCCGACAATAACATCGTTCTGGAGAATTACCTGCAGGTAGTCTTTGCCTTTAGACCTTTCAATAACATTGAGGGCTTCCGGGGCGCACTTGAGGCTCCGAAGCGTCTTGCCAAAGGTTACCGCATGGGTGTCAAAAAAATGCGCCCTGGCGAAAACGTAGGCGCCGGCGTAACGTAAATCCCGTCCCATAATATTCCCAGCCACCACTGCGGCCTGGTCGAGGGCGTTGTGCTTAAGCTGATACAGTCCCAGGTCGCCGGTACAGGCATCGGGAGTTTCAACGCAATCGCCGCAGGCATAAATATTGGCCACACTCGTTGCCATCCGGTCATCAACCAAAATGCCCCGGTTGACCTTAATCCCAGCCGTTTCCGCAAGGGCCCTGCCGGGAACAACGCCAGTGGCCAGAACAACAGTGTCGCAGGGAATTTCTCTCTTGTCGGTTGTGACCCCGGTTACCTTGCCACCGCCATTGACGGCCAGCACCCTTTCACCGGTAAACACCTGAATACCGCAATCTTTGAGCGCTCGCTCCAGGCGGCGGCCAGCTGGCTCATCGAACAGGGCGGGAAGCACCCAGGGTAAAACCTCAACAACAGTCACCTCGTAACTTCGGCGCTTAAGGGCTTCGGCCACCTCAATGCCGATGGCACCGGAGCCGATGACCAGAGCCCGGTTACCTCGGTGCCGGGCGAGCATATCCGCCTGATCTAGACTCTTACAATCAAAAACCCCCTCTTGATGAATGCCGGGAATGGAGGGAATGAACAGGTTGCCCCCATGGGCCAGAATCAGCTTGTCGTAGGAAAAGGTCTCGCCTCCGCGTGAGATTGCGGCTCCGCGCGCGCTGTCGATCGCCGCAACGGGACAGTCCAAATAAATCCTTATATTTCCAGCTTGATAGAAAGACGAATCCTTGCGAAATACCGATTTACGGGGGATAACACCTCCGATATAGTAGGGCAAGCTGCAGGGATCGTACTCAAAGTGTTTTTCTGCCGAAAGGATCGTTATCTCCAATCCATTTTTAGCGGCAAGACTGGCCGCCACCTCGTGTCCGGCGATCCCGCCTCCGGCAATCAATATCTTCATAGGTATTGCCCCCGTAAGCAGTTGCCCCTGGTCCTGTTGATCACCTTTTTCCAAAATTGAGCCCCAAAATTGGCCCGCGATCGGGCCGCCGTCCTCATGGGCACAAATTGCAAGGCCCCCGCTTCCCGGCAGGCCGCGACGCACCAGGGACCCGCCGGGTCGTCAAAACACAAGTCACAGGTGATCGATTTATTTGTGGCCGGTGATATTACCGGGGCCATGAAGGGACAGACATAGCCGCAGGCCCGGCAGCCGATGCAGCGGTCATCATCGGTATCCACCGCCTGGTTTTCCAGCCGCAACCTGGCGTTGACCGGGCATACCTTGATGCAGGGCGCGTCTTCGCAGGCGCCGCAAAGGCTGGGGAGATACGAATTATTGATCTTAAGCACCCGAATCCGGGAATAGGCCGGCGCGAACAGGCCAAAGTGCTTGAGGGAACAGACCAGCTCGCAACGACGGCAGCCATTACATTTCTCCCGGGAGACCAGAATCAATTTTATAACATCCGGATTACAACTCATCGCATCTGCCCCCATGAACCCATTGAATCGTCGCATAATTTCATTTTAAGGCTTGCTTTGTCCAGGTATTTTTACTAATAGTACGGCCCAGATGCAAAAACAAAAATAATCCCTTGACAATGGGACGTTTTTATAATTAGGTTCGCGCCTTTAATTACGGGTAATCAGTTGGCCGGCTAACGGGTATTAGATTAGGAAATACCCTGATTGCGCCTATACAATATTTCCCGAGAAAACAAAATGGTTATTGGTTGCAAAGGCAGGACCATTTGCCTGACCGCCGTCATTGATGCCGTGGACAAATTGAAGATCCATCTCAATATTCAACAGGAAAGGAGATCTTTCCGGTTCAATTTAGACAAGAACTGGTTTCTCCATCTGCTGAGCGAATCCGAACCGGGATTGCAACTGGATGCGCTGACGGTTGACTGTGAGCTTATCCAGGCCCAGGGAACCAAGATCCTCGCTGGCAGCCTGGAAACCACGGCCACTTTGAGCTGCTGCCGCTGCCTGGAAGATGCCGTAATACCAATCAGGGCGGATTTCAGGTATATCCTGATTCCGGAGTCCCAGGAAGAACATGATCGGGAAGAGCTGACGGCCGATGATGTGGACACAATTTTTTACCGGGACGATCTGTTGGATATGGAACCAATCATTTTCGAACAGGTAGTCCTGCAGTTGCCCATGAAGCCTCTGTGCCGTGAAGACTGCCAGGGACTCTGCCTGCGCTGCGGGGCAAATCTCAATAACGACGCTTGTGTTTGCCCGACGGAACCGGCAAATACTGTTTTTTCCGCACTAAAAGATTACAAGATAAGGACCTCCTAAAAAAACAGAAAAAAACGAGGAAGAATATTATGCCAAATCCAGTAAAGAGACATTCGAGAACCAGAAGAAACATGCGCCGGGCCCATGATGCGATCACTGCGGCTCAGACCAGCGCCTGCCCGCAATGCACCAAACCCAAGATGCCCCACCGGCTCTGCTCCCATTGCGGTTTTTACAAGGGACGCGAGGTAATAGCCGCAGAAAAGCTCGCCTGAGCCACTGGCTAGAGACAATAGACATGGCAAGGGTTGCCTTGGTGTTCCCCGGTCAAGGGACACAACACGTGGGAATGGGTCGAGAGCTGTACCGGGGCTATCAGACCGTAAGGGACGTTTTTGACGAGGCTTCAGAGATACTGAAACTCGATCTAGCCCGGTTGTGTTGTGACGGCCCCCGGGAACTGCTCGATCTTACGGAGAATACCCAACTGGCGGTTCTGACGTGTAATCTGGCTATATATCGATTATTTGCCGAAATGGTAGCCGTGACGCCGGAAGTGATGGCCGGGCACAGTGTCGGTGAATATGCTGCCCTGACGGCGGCGGGAATTATCGACGCCCGTCAGGTATTTCCCCTGGTTGAGGCCCGGGCCAGGTATCACCAGGAAGCGATGCCGCTAGGCCAGGGAGGCATGGCAGCCATTCTGGGATTGGACGGAGTTGAAGCAGCCGATCTGTGCGCCGCCGCCGCCAATGACGGCGGAAAGGTTTTTGTTTCCATCATCAACGCTCCGGGGCAGACCGTGGTTTCCGGTGATGTTTTGGGGCTCGATCGGCTTATCGCCCTGGCCGCAACCAGGCCCGGCGTGAAGGTGGTCCGGTTGCCCATCAGCGTTCCCTGCCACTGCGAGTTATTGACGGGTGCGGCCGAGTCATTGGAGACCCATATCACGTCAATAGATTTTCGCGACGGCAGCTGTCCGGTAATCCCAAATTGCGCGCCCAAGCTTTTTTACACGCGGGAAATTGGCGCTAAGCTATTGCTGCGGCAGATTACCCAGCCCGTCCGGTGGCAAGAAACAATTGAGAAAATGGCATCTTTGGGAGTAGATACGATAGTGGAACTGGGGCCAAAGCGGACATTGGTAAACCTGATCAAAAGGATCGCCCCTGATATCAGGCTGTTTTTCGTGGAAGATGGGCCATCGCTGGATCGAGCCCAGGCTTATTTCAATGGATGAATGCGCGCTCGAAACAAACAGGGTAGCCTTGGTTACCGGAGGTTCCCGGGGCATCGGTCGGGCCATAGTATTGAAACTCGCCCGGCGTGGCGTCTTTACATATATCAATTATCTGCGCGGAGAGGATAATGCCCGGGAAACCCTGGAGATAGTAAGGGCGGCCGGGGGCGAGGGGGCTCTGTGCCACTGTGATGTTGCCGACCATGAAGGAGTGACTTCCCTGGTTAAGAACATTTTGGCGCAGCGGGGGCGTTTGGATATTCTGGTTAACAACGCCGGGGTTAACCATGACAGCCTCCTTGTCAGAATGCAAAAGGATAACCTGGATAAAATGATAGCCACGAACATCAAAGGAACGTTTAACTGTTGTCAGGCCGCGGTTAAACCGATGATCAGGCAGCGCTGGGGAAGGATAATAACCATAACCTCCGTGGTGGCCGAGGGGGGAAACGCCGGTCAGTCGGCATATGCCGCGACCAAGTCGGCCGTTTTAGGCCTTACAACTTCGCTTGCCAAGGAATTGGGAGGACGGAATATTTGTATCAACGCCGTTTCCCCCGGGTTTATCCAGACTGAGTTGACTAACCGGCTGGCGGAAGGGGAAAGGAGCAAGATTTTAAGCCAGATACCCCTGGGCCGATCGGGAACGCCCGAGGATGTGGCCAATTTGGTAGCCTTTCTGTCATCCGAAGAGGCCGGATACATTACCGGGCAGATAATCCGCGTCAACGGCGGCCTCTATATGTAATGCAAGATGTTCACTATTTTACGGGGAGGGATATGGTATGACCATAGAGGAACAGGTTATTGTAGTAATCATGGAACAACTGGAGGTGACCAGGGAGGAATGCACCCCGGATGCCTCTTTCATCGAAGATTTGGGCGCCGACTCGCTCGACCTCGTTGAGTTGATTATGGAACTGGAAGAAAACTTCGGCATCAAAATAACCGATGAAGAGCTGGAAAAAATTCGCACCATCCAGGACATAACAGATTTCATCAAAAGAAAGAAAGCCGCCTGAGGCGCTGGCAAGGAGTTACACAGTGAAAAGACGGGTTGTTATTACCGGCCTGGGCGCGGTGACGCCTTTGGGAAATTCGCTGGAGGAGACCTGGCAGGGAATTGCGGCCGGCCGCTCGGGGATTGGTATCATCACCAAGTTTGACTGCAGTTCCTATGAGACAAGAATCGCCGGCGAGCTCAAGGGTTTTGACCCCCTGCTTTTCATTCACAGAAAAGAGCTCCGCCGTTATGACGATTTTATTATCTACGCCCTGGCCGCGGCGGCTATGGCCGTGGAAGACGCCGGTTTGATCATCAATGACCGAAACGCCGAGCGCACCGGCGTTATCATTGGATCGGCCATCGGGGGGCTGGCCACGATGGAACGGGCAAAACTGGCCGTTAGTCAGGGTGGCCCCGATAAGATGTCCCCCTTTACCATTCCCGGATCTCTTTGTAACCTGGCAGCCGGTCAGGTGTCCATAAAACACGGCGCCAAGGGGCCCATTAACTGCACGGTCACGGCATGCGCAGCCGGCACCAATGCCATCGGCGAGGCAGCAAGAGTTATCTCGCGGGGCGATGCCGATGCGATGATTACCGGCGGCGCCGAAGCGGCAATCTGCTCTTTGAGCGTGGCCGGATTTAATGCCATGCGCGCAATCTCGACTTTAAACGACCAGCCTGAGAAGGCCAGCCGGCCTTTTGACTTGAAAAGGGACGGTTTTGTCATCAGCGAAGGCGCCGGCATCGTCATATTAGAAGAGTTCAGCCGGGCCCTCGACCGGGGGGCCAGGATTTACGCCGAGCTTGCCGGTTATGCAACTACCAGCGACGCCTATCACATGGCGGCGCCACCCCCCGGCCATGCCGGCGCCGCCCATTGCATGAGGCTGGCGCTCAAGGATGCGGGCATGGAACCCGAAGAGATGGAATATATCAATGCCCACGGCACCTCCACCGAGATTAATGATGCCTACGAAACGGAGGCCATTAAGACCATATTTGCCGAGCATGCCCGAAATCTTTCCGTATCATCGACCAAATCAATGACCGGTCATATGCTGGGAGCTACAGGAGCAGTCGAGGCGATATTTGCGGCAAAGGCAATTTACGAGGGTCTTATTCCAGCCACTATTAACCTTGATAATCCGGATCCGCTGTGCGATCTGGATTATGTGCCTCACCTAGCCCGCAAAGCTGCAATCCGGACCGCCATGTCCAACAGTTTCGGTTTTGGCGGGGCTAATGCGGTTTTGGTTTTCAGAAAATTTGAAGGTTAAGATATGGAGGCGCCAAGGATCATCATCGGGGCGGATCACGCCGGGTTTGCTCTGAAGGAAAGAATAAAGCGGCATTTGGAAGAAAACGGGTTCGAAGTGATCGATGTCGGCACCCACGGGGATGCGTCAGTAGATTATCCGGACTTTGGCGCGCCAGTGGCCACCGCTGTCTCAAGGGGCGAATTCAGCCGCGGCATTCTTATCTGCGCCTCCGGGGTGGGGATGTCTATTGTGGCCAACAGATTCCCCGGCGTCCGGGCTGTGCTCGCCCGGGATGAAGAAACCGCCCTGATGAGCCGATTACACAACGATACGAACATCCTGGTTTTGGCCGGGAAGATGACTATTGATAAAACAGCCCTTAAGATAACTAGCGTCTGGTTGGACACTCCGTTTGAGTCCGGCCGCCACGCCCGCCGGCTGGATAAGATTACACAAATAGAAAAACAGCTCGGCCAGTTAACACAAAGAGTTGAAAGCAAGGAGCGCCAATGTCCCACCTTATGAATAGCGATCCCGAAGTTGCCTGGGCAATTATAAAAGAAACAAAGCGTCAGGCGGAAAAGCTCGAGCTAATCGCCTCAGAAAACTTCGTCAGCGAAGCCGTGCTGGAAGCCCAGGGAAGCGTCATGACCAATAAATATGCCGAGGGTTATCCGCAAGCCCGTTACTACGGCGGTTGTGAATTTGTTGATATTGTTGAATCGCTGGCGATTGAACGCTGCAAGGAAATCTTTGGTGCGGAACATGTAAATGTTCAGCCCCATTCCGGCGTACAGGCCAACATGGCGGTTTACTTTACCCTGCTCAACCAGGGGGATACCATTTTAGGGATGAACCTTACCCACGGCGGTCACCTCTCCCACGGTAGCCCGGCGAGCTTTTCGGGAAAACTCTACCAGAGTGTCTTTTATGGCGTAAATCGGCAAACGGAACAGATTGATTTCAATGAAGTCGAGGATATGGCCAGGCGCCATCGCCCGAAACTGATCGTGGTCGGCGCCAGTTCCTATCCGCGAATCATTGATTTTGGCTGCTTCAGGGAAATTGCCGACCGCTACGGAGCGATGATCATGGCCGATATCGCCCACATTATCGGCCTGGTGGCAGCGGGTCTTCATCCCTCTCCGGTTGGGGTATGCGAGTTTGTCACCTCCACCACCCATAAAACTCTGCGGGGTCCACGGGGAGGCTTGGTCATGTGCCAGCAGAAGTTCGGCAAGCTCCTGGACAGCAGGGTGTTTCCGGGAATGCAGGGGGGGCCGCTAATGCATATCATCGCCGCCAAGGCGGTGGCCTTCAAAGAGGCCAGCACGGACGCCTTTCGGCAATACCAATCACAGATCCTTAAAAACGCCCGGGCGCTGGGCGAGGCGTTAGCGGCCGCCGGATTCCGGCTGGTATCCGGCGGAACCGACAATCATCTGATCCTGATCGACTTGACTTCTTGCGGCATTAACGGCCGATCCGCCCAGGAGGCCCTCGACAAGGCCGGAATAACCGCCAACAGAAACAGCATCCCCTATGACCCGCTGACTCCCCAGCTAACCAGTGGCATCAGACTGGGCACCCCGGCTGTTACCACCAGGGGAATGAGGGAACAGGAAATGCGGATCATCGCTGACCTGGTGGCGATAATACTGAAAAACGCGGCCAATCTCGAAAAGATTAAAGAGGTCAGACAAGAGGTTTCTAGGCTTTGCGAGCGGTTTCCCCTCTACCCGCAACGCCTGTCCGGTCGCACAGGATTGTCACCGGCCGGCGCTAAAGAAACCGCGGAACTGGCGGCAAGCGCGGGCGGATAATTTCGGCCGATAGAATAAAAATGAGCAAAGAAATAGAAATATTCGGATCTGCTTCAGCAAAAGCGAATCCTCGCCCTCACTGGGCGGAGTACTTTATGGATATCGCCCAACTGGTGGCCAGGCGCAGCACCTGTCGGCGCCGGGCGGTGGGTGCAGTGCTGGTCCGGGAAAAGCGCATCCTGGCCACCGGTTACAACGGTGCCCCCACCGGCTTGCAGCACTGTCTCGATCGGGGTTGCCTGAGAGATGAGATGAATATTCCTTCCGGCGAAAGGCATGAGCTATGCTGGGGACTCCACGCCGAACAAAACGCCATTATTCAAGCGGCATTGCATGGGGTTAGCGTCAAGGGGGCCATCCTTTTCTGCACCAATCATCCTTGTATCATCTGCGCCAAAATGCTGATCAACGCCGGCATTGTCGAAATCATATTCAATGAGGGCTACATGGACAGTCTGGCCAAAGACATTCTGGCCGAAGGCGCCATCGAGGTGTCGCAACTATGAAATGTCCCTTCTGCGCCCATGGCGATAACCGGGTTATAGATTCCCGGCTGAATAAGGACAATAGCGCCATTAGGCGGAGAAGGGAATGCCTGGCCTGCGGGAAACGTTTCACCACCCACGAATTTGTCGAAGAAATCCTGCCGATGGTGATCAAGAAGGATGGCCGCCGGGAGTCATTCGATCGCACCAAACTCATAACGGGCGTGAAAAAGGCCTGCGAAAAGAGACCTATCGGGATTGAGGCGATCGAGAATTGCACCGACAACGTGGAGAAGGCTTGCCAGGAATATCCGGCCCGGGAGGTTCCCTCAACCGTAATCGGGGAAAAGGTTATGGATGAGCTGCGCAAACTAGACGCCGTCGCCTATGTTCGGTTTGCCTCGGTATATCGCGATTTCAGGGACGTAAATGAATTTCTCGATGAAATCAAGGCGCTGATTCAGGAGAAGTAAATTCCCTGAGGAGTTATAATGTTTACGGGCATAGTCAGGGATCAGGGAACGATTAAAGCAGTTAACCGCCGGGGTGCGGACTCCCGCCTGGAGGTTAAGACCGCACTGGACTTAAGCGATGTTGCAATCGGCGACAGCCTGGCGGTTAACGGCGCCTGCCTTACGGTCACCGGAAAGGGAAACCAGGTTTTCACGGCGGATGTATCCGCCGAAACCATCTCCCGGACAAACCTGAAGCTCCTTTCGCCCGGCGACCGGGTAAATCTGGAGAAGGCCCTGCGGGTGGGCGATTTTCTCGGCGGCCATCTGGTTTTGGGTCATGTGGACGGCCTAGGTAAGATCAGAGAGCGGAAAGAGAGAAGCGGCGGCATAATTTTAGGCTGTGAAGTCCCCGCAAATCTGGGCCGCCTTATAGTGGACAAGGGCTCGATAACCATCGACGGCGCGAGTCTTACGATTAATGAATGCCGTGGTAGCAGCTTTTATGTTAACATCATCCCGCACACCGCCCGGACTACCACGCTGGGGACAAAAAATGTCGGCGCCCTGGTAAATCTGGAGATGGATATAATAGGAAAATACGTTGAGAAACTGCTGGGCAACAGCCTGCCCAGCCATAAGCAACTGGAAGAATTATTTCCGGGGAATCGAAGGACAGAGGAGTAGCAATATGGGCTCAAGCCCCATCAAGGAAGTTATAGATGATATAAAACAGGGGAAAATGATTATCCTGGTTGATGATGAGGATCGGGAAAACGAGGGCGACCTTTGTATGGCCGCTCAATTCGTTACCCCGGAGGCGGTCAACTTCATGGCTCGCTATGGCCGGGGTTTAATCTGTCTTACGTTAAACGAGGAAGCGGCGGACAGGCTGGGTCTGCGGCCCATGGTTCAGGATAATCGCTCTCCTTTCGGAACGGCGTTCACGGTCTCCATTGAGGCCAAAAGAGGGGTAACCACCGGCATCTCATCAGCAGACCGGGCCACGACCATCAAAGCAGCCGTTGCCCCCGGAGCGAAACCGGAAGACCTGGTCAGCCCCGGCCATGTATTTCCCATTCGCGCCCGCAAGGGGGGGGTCTTGGTCAGGACCGGCCAGACCGAAGGCTCTGTAGATCTGGCGCGGCTGGCGGGACTGGAACCGGCCGGGGTCATCTGCGAAATCATGAAAGATGACGGCACCATGGCCCGGATGCCGGATCTGGAGATATTCGCCCGGGAGCATCAGTTGAAAATCGCCACCATTGCCGATCTGGTTGATTTCCGTTTGCAGCATGAATCACTGATAAAACGGGCGGCCCAGGCGGTTATCCCCAGCCGTTTCGGCGGTGAATTCAATATTATGGTTTACGAAAATGAAGTGGACGACATGAAGCATGTGGCCCTGGTCAAGGGGGATATCGGGCCGGATGATGAAGTGCTGGTGCGGGTCCATTCCGAATGCCTCACCGGTGACGTTTTTGGTTCGGAGCGGTGCGACTGCGGCGACCAGATTAAAAAAGCCATGGAGATGGTGGGCCAGGAAGGGAAGGGGGTCATCGTTTACATGCATCAGGAGGGAAGAGGGATAGGCCTGATCAACAAGATCCGCGCTTACGCCCTGCAGGAGCAGGGTAAAGACACCGTCGAGGCCAATTTGATGCTGGGATTAAAGGCCGATTTGCGGGATTATGGAATAGGGGCGCAGATACTGGTCGATCTAGGGGTAAAAAAAATGCGGCTCTTGACAAACAATCCCAAAAAGCTGGTGGCGCTGGAGGGATACGGGATAAGCATTGTGGAGAGGGTCCCCATCGAGATAACCCCGGGGGGAAACAACATAGATTACCTGAGGACAAAAAAGACCAAGATGGGTCATCTTTTGCAGATTTGAGTCCGAGGGGGTTCATCCCCTCTTAACCCAGGGAGTAGTCATATGCCGCAAATTAAGGAAGGTAACATTAATGCCCAGGGGATGCGATTTGCCGTTGTGGCCAGTCGCTTCAACGATTTTATTACCGCAAGGCTAACCGAAGGGGCATTGGATGCCCTCTTGCGGGCCGGCGCGGACGAAAAAGACATTCAGATATTTAAAACTCCCGGCGCCTTCGAGCTGCCGCTGGTAGCTCAAAAGTTGGCCAAGGGCGGACGCTTCGACGCAATAATTTGTGTCGGCGCATTGATCCGGGGAGCCACGCCGCATTTCGACTATATCAGCGCCGAAGTCACCAAGGGGATAGCCGCGGCGGCAATGGATACGGGCGTTCCGATTGCCTTTGGAGTCCTGACCACTGACAATATCGAACAGGCCATCGAGCGGGCCGGCACCAAGGCCGGCAACAAGGGCTGGGATGCCGCAATGTCGGCGATCGAAATGGTTGATCTATTCCGGAAGATTGCCTGAGCGGCGACGGGGTGCTTAGTAATTTTTTATGCGGGATAATGGCGACCTCGTAAAATGTCGTAAAAACTATGAATTTAGGACGGCTTTGCAAAAAGGTCTTGAGACGGGGCGCTCAAATCCGTAATGAATGAGGCGTACTTTACCTACGCAGCAGTGACGATGGATTTAGCGCAACGTAAGCATCCGGACTTTTTACGAAGTCGTTAATGATGACGGGCAGCTTTTGATGCAGCAACGAAGACAGGCCAGAGAGGTCGCATTGCAGGTGCTCTATGCGTTGGACGTGCTGAAAAGCGATCCGACAGGCGCGATAGAATTGTTCTGGAATAACTTTGAGGCCTCCACGAAATCACGGGAGTTTTCCTCGCAGTTGATCATCGGCGCCTGGGAGCAACAGAACCGGATTGACGCCACTATTGCCGGCTGCTCGGAGAACTGGGCGCTCCATCGAATGCCACGAGTGGACCGGACTATCCTGCGTATGGCCGTTTACGAACTCTATTTCTGTCCGGATATTCCTCCCAAAGTCGCCATAAATGAGGCGATTGACCTGGGAAAACTTTATGGCTCAGAAAATTCCAGTTCATTTATAAACGGGATTCTGGATGCCGTATATTTGCGGCTGCGCTCGGATCATGAAGATAACAATCTCAACAATTCCAGTAGATAGGGTTGCGGCCCGCAATTTGGCGCTGGGCCTTTTTTCCGATGAAAGGCCGCCGCGGGGCGCCGCCGGCTTGATTGACTGGCGGCTTAACGGTCTGATTTCCCGGGAAATTATCAGCGGGCGGATCAGCGGTGGATTTCGGGAGGCCTGTATTTTGTTTAAGCCCGAGCGGATAACCGCGGAGGCTATTCTTATTTATGGGTTGGGGGATGGCGGAGCCGCTACCCAGGAACGCTTTTATGAGGCAGGACGAGAGATGGCCCGCATCATGTTGAAAATGTTCCGAACTGATTTTACCCTTGATATTCCCGCCTCCGCGCGCGCCCGCCTGGATGTGGCGGCGATAACGGAAGCCCTTTTGACGGGCTGTTTTGAAACAATGTCCGCCCCGGAGGCCTCCCGCGGGGATATTCCTTCCCTTGTTATCAATCAGGCCTTTCTGGATGAGGCCGTTTTGGGGGTGCATCGCTTCCAGCAAAACCATAACATTGGGGAAGAACTCCATGTTAGTCTTGTGCAAGGCACTGGATCTCAATAACGTCACGGAGCATACGTAGGCATGAGAATTATAATTATCGGCGCCGGAGAAATAGGATTTCATATCGCCCAGACGCTTTCCCTGGAAGGCAAGGATGTGGTGGTCATCGATAGAGATGAGCAGCGGCTCAGCAACATCTCTGACAGCCTGGACGTACAGACCATCCACGGCAGCGGAAGCAGCACGGAAATATTGCGTAAGGCCAGGCTGAATCGCGCCGACATGGTCGTTGCGCTCACCGACAGCGATGAAACCAACATGATTGCCTGTCTTTTAGCCTCGACCCAGTCCCAGATTCCACTACGAATCGCCCGAATCCGCAACCCTGAGCTGTCCAGCAATGCCCTGCTGTTAGATAAAAATCACCTCAATATCGATCTGTGCATCAACCCCGAACTGGAGGCCGCCAAAAATGTGATGGGCCTCATCGAATATCCGGGGGCGTCCGAAATATTCTCTTTTGCCGAGGACAAGATCAAATTGCTGGGGTTTTCGATCGACGAAAAGTACGCTCATTCAGGAAAAAAGATCTGGGAGTTAAGGCAGGAATACCGGGATGTTAAGGTTCTCATCTCCTCGATCATTCGCAATAATGAACTGATAGTCCCCTCCGGTGAATCGCTGATTTTTCCCCATGATTACATATTTATTGCCACAGAAACCAGCGCCGTCAGGAAGGTCCTCGGTATTTTCGGTAAAGACACGGGAACTCCCCGGCGGGTTATCATTTCCGGTGGCGGCGCCATGGGATTGATGCTGGCTGAACTGATTGAGAAAAAAGAAATTACCACCCGCGTGATTGAAAAAAGCAAGGAACGCTGCGAGTTTTTGGCCTCTCGGCTTGATAAAGCGATCATCCTTCACGGTGATGGCACCAGTCAAGAGCTCCTCAAACAGGAAAACATCCAGGGGACCGACTTCTTCATGGCCGTCACCAATGATGAAGAGGCAAACATTTTGGGGGCGCTTCTGGCCAAACAGCTGGGAGCAAAAAAGGTAATCTCTCTTATCAGCAGGATGGATTATATTCCTCTGGTTACCGCGGCAGGAATCGATGGGGTTATAAACCCACGGGGAGCGGCCATCAGCAAGATTTTACATTTTTTCCGCCGGGGGAAAATCATTTCCGCCACCCAGCTTCGTGATGAAAAGATGGAGGCGTTTGAATTCATCGCCATGGAAACCTCGGATATCATCAATCAACCGTTCAAGGATATCCATTTCCCCAAAGGCGCAATCGTGGGCGCCATTGCGCGCGGAGACGAAGTTATCATACCTGATGGCAATTCGGTGATCATTCCAGGAGATCACGTCATAGTCTTCACGCCGCGCTCTGCCTTGGCACAGGTGGAAAAGCTGCTGATGGTCAAGCTAGAATACTTCGCATGAAGCCAAAATACATCCTCTATACTCTGGGCGGTTTCATGTTCGCCCTGGGATTGACAATGCTTATTCCCCTGGTCTGCTCGCTTTACTACGGAGAAAAGGCAGCGCTTTCCTTTTTAATCTCCCTGCTGGTTACCTGCTTCACGGGCGCTCTCATGTACCTGTTATTTCGTACCAAAGGCGAAATGATCGTACTGAATCACCGGGAAGGGTTCGTAATTGTCACAGCCGCCTGGCTATTGGCGGCCGTTTTCGGATCGCTTCCCTATGTGCTTGAGGAAATTTTCCCCACCTATGCGGATTCCTTCTTCGAAACCATGTCGGGATTCACCACCACCGGCGCCACCGTAATCAAGAAGATTGAAGGCCTTTCCCACGGGATTATCCTCTGGCGTTCCCTTACCCAATGGCTGGGCGGTATGGGCATTATTGTCTTGTCCATCGCCATTCTCCCCTTTCTCGGAGTAGGAGGACGGCAGCTTTTTCGGGCCGAACTGCCCGGTCCGGTGAAAGATAAATTGCGGCCCCGGATCGTTGAGGCCGCTCGCTCGCTTTGGATTATCTATATCATTATTTCGCTGACTGAATTTATCCTCCTTCTTTTGGGCGGCATGAGCGTATTCGATTCGATTTGTCACACCTTCTCCACCATGGCCACCGGCGGGTTTTCCCCCAAGGATGCGAGTATCGGCCATTACCGCAGCCTGTACATCGATGTGGTGATTACCGTCTTTATGGTGGCGGCCGGCATGAATTTTACCCTCCATGCCCTCGTTTTGTCGGGTCGTTTCAGAACCCTGCTTAAAGATGGGGAATTTCTCTTCTTCGCGGGGGTAATATTCGTCGCCATTCTGGCGGTTACAATTGACCTGTGGAGACATGTTTTTACCGGAGCGGGCGAGGCTCTCCGCTATGCCTCCTTTCAGGTGGTATCCATCATGACCACCACCGGCTTTGTCACCCATGACTTTTCCAGCTGGCCGGTGCTTTCCCAGATCATTCTGCTTACGCTAATGTTCATTGGCGGCTCGGCCGGTTCGACCAGTGGCGGGATCAAATGCGTGCGCTTTCTTTTGGTAATAAAGCACAGCTACAAGGAGCTTTATCGACTGGTCCACCCCCATGCGGTAATCCGGGTCAAGCTTGGTGAAAGCATCGTCTCGCAAGACATTATGGCCAGCGTCTGGGGGTTTTTCGTCTTATATATCGCCCTTACCCTGGCGGCAATTCTCGCCATGTCGCTAATGGGTCTCGATATGATCACCTCGGTAAGTTCCGTTGCCGCCACAATCAGCAATACCGGCCCCGGCCTGGGGATGGTAAATCCAATGTCCACGTACACCGAGATACCCTATGCGGGCAAATGGATTCTGTCTTTTTGCATGCTTATCGGACGACTGGAGATATTTACCGTTTTGATTCTGATGGTGCCGGAATTCTGGAAAAAATAGGATTGAAAGGAATGGTTACCTGTGGCATAAGAGGCCGCCTGTTGAAGACAGGGCCCTTCGAATACAGGGATTTGCTAAGGAGAACAATTAGTGGCCGCTAAATACAACCCTCATGAAATAGAAGAAAAATGGCAACGCCGCTGGGAAGAGCGGAAGACTTTTCAATCGCGAGAGGATGCAACCGGAGAAAAGTACTATCTTTTAGAAATGTTTCCCTATCCATCGGGCAAGATACATATTGGACACGTCCGAAACTATACTATCGGGGATGTTGTCGCGCGCTACAAGCGGATGAAGGGTTTTAATGTGCTACACCCAATGGGTTGGGACGCCTTCGGCATGCCCGCCGAAAATGCCGCCATCGACCGGGGTATCCACCCCGCCACCTGGACAAAAGACAACATTTCCCATATGAGGACCCAGCTCAAACGGATGGGCTTCAGCTACGACTGGGACCGGGAACTGGCCACCTGTGATCCAGAATATTATCGCTGGGAACAACTGTTTTTCCTTTGGATGTACCAAAAGGGACTGGCCTACAAGAAGGCATCGCTGGTTAACTGGTGCAACCAATGTACCACCGTTTTAGCCAACGAGCAGGTGGAAGCGGGGCAGTGCTGGCGCTGCGGCACTGAAGTGGGGCAAAAATATCTTAACCAGTGGTTCTACCGGATCAGCGATTACGTTGAAGAGCTCTTGGAATGGTGCGACCGGCTGCCGGGCTGGCCGGAGCGCGTCATAACCATGCAGAAAAACTGGATCGGCAAGAGTGCGGGGTGTGAAGTCTCATTCCCCTTTCATGACCGGCAGGGGGAAATCAAAGTCTTTACCACCCGCCAGGACACAATTTATGGGGCCACCTTTATGCTGGTCGCCGCCGAGCACCCTTTAGTGACGGAATTAGCAGAAGGCAAGTCCTGTGAGCTTGACACCAGGATGTTTGTCGAAAGAGTAAAAAAGCAGGATCGGCTGCTGCGCACCTCGGAATCCTACGAGAAAGAAGGGGTCTTCCTCGAATCATATTGTCTAAACCCGCTGACGGGCGCTCAGATGCCAATTTTTGCCGCCAACTTCGTCCTGGCCGACTATGGCACCGGCTGCGTCATGGCCGTACCGGCCCATGACCAGCGGGATTTTGATTTCGCCAAAAAATACAACCTGCCAGTGATCGTAGTCATCGATCGCCCGGAGGATCCCCTAGACGGGGATTGTCTTAAAGAAGCCTACACCGAAGAGGGAGTGCTGGTCAACTCCGGGCCGTTCAACGGAATTCCCAGTACCGAAGCCCTGGAAAAAATCGCCGATTACCTCGAACAGAAGGGCTCGGGCAAGAAAACTATCCAGTTTCGTCTGCGCGACTGGGGTATCTCCCGCCAGCGTTACTGGGGAACTCCAATTCCCATCATCTATTGTGACATTTGCGGGGTGGTGCCGGTACCGGAAGAGGATTTACCGGTGGTTTTGCCGCTTAACGTGGAAATTACCGGCGAGGGTGGTTCGCCATTGGTAAGGCACCGGGACTTCCTGGAAGTAGCCTGTCCCCAGTGTCAAAAACCGGCCAAACGGGAAACTGATACGATGGACACCTTCGTGGAATCATCCTGGTATTTCGCCCGCTTCTGCTCGCCGGATTTTCACGAGAAACCTGGTTTGGATAAAAGGAAAACCGATTACTGGATGCCGGTAGATCAGTACATAGGCGGGATCGAACACGCCATTCTTCACCTGCTCTACGCCCGCTTTTATACCAAGATGCTCCGTGATTTTGGGATCATCGCTGTTGATGAGCCATTTGCCAACCTGCTGACGCAGGGTATGGTCTGTAAGGAAACCATGAGCTGCCCCAACCATGGCTACCTCTTCCCCGAGGAGGCGGCGGGAGATGCCTGCTGTCATTGCCAGGAGGCGGTCATCATCGGCAAGAATGAGAAGATGTCCAAATCGCTCAAAAACGTGGTTGATCCTGATTACCTGGTCAACCGCTACGGAGCTGATACGGCAAGGCTTTTCTGCCTGTTCACCGCCCCGCCGGAAAAGGACCTGGAATGGAGCGATCAGGGGGTCGAGGGATCGTTCCGTTTCTTAAACCGGCTCTGGCGGATAACGATGGACTACCTGGAGGATGTTCTTGCTGTTGAGCCGATACGGGAAGGTATGACTTTGGAAGGAGATATCAAGGCTCTCCGGCGTAAAACCCACCAGACCATCCGTAAGGTGACGAGCGATATCGAAGACCGGTTCCATTTCAATACCGCCATCAGCGCGGTGATGGAGCTGGTTAACGCCCTTTACACCCTGCCACGGCCGAAAAAAAATGACGAGGTTGCCCTTGCGGCTGTGCGGGAAGCCCTGGAGGCCGTAATTGTCATGATGGCGCCGTTCGTGCCCCATATCTCCGAGGAACTGTGGGAAAGCTTCAACAGCGGCAAGCCGCTGACGGATTTTCCCTGGCCCACTTTTGACCCTGGTATTGCCGCCGAAAATGAAATTACAATTGTGGTGCAGATAAACGGCAAGGTGCGGAGCAAGCTTACCGTGCCGGCTGACGAGGATGAGGAAGGAATTAAAAGAAGGGCTGCTCAGGATGACCGCCTGAACAAATATCTGGCCGAAAAACAGGTCCAGAAACAGATTTACGTACCGGGGAAACTGCTCAATCTGGTAGTGCGGGAATGAAATTTCCAGCGTCTGGAGCACGGGATCCCGGCTATGCAAGTTATACCCGAACAATAGCCAAGAAGCATCAGGGATATGTTTCCATGACCAGAAATAATTGCTGTCTTAAGCCTGCTCCATACTTGGCTCTTTGTCTCGTGATCTTAATGTTTACGGGCTGCGGGTATCGCTTCCAGCCTTCCGGCCAGAACATTGACGCCCAAATCAAGACTGTTTTCATTGAAAACTTTGCCAACCAGACCAGCGAGGCCAATATTGAGGACCAATTCCGCGCCTCATTCGGCGATCTCTTTACCAGAAGCCAGAGATTCCGGCTGGCCGCCGACAAGGCTAACGCCCACGCCATCCTGACCGGTTCCATCTTGAGTATCGCCACCACTCACCTGACTGCCGGCAAGGACAGTCAGGCATTGGAGGAAAGGATAACCATGGCGCTCGACCTGGCCTTCATCCGGCAGGATGGCAAGCAGGTTCTCTGGAGCGCAAGAAACATCGCCGGGACAACGGAATATCTGATCGACCGCAACAGCGAAATTACCAGCAAGAACAGGAAAGACGCATTGCTTAGGTTAAATAGGGATTTAAGCGAACGGGCATACCAGTTGATGATGTCCGGGTTTTGATAACAGAATGCTACGAAATTCCGCTTCCCCCCCCGCTGGTGCGAGGTGATAAGGGAGAGGGTGAAATAAATACCTGATATGGCCACGACAAGCACCATCACCGCAAACCCTATTTCCTCAAGGGAGCGGGAACTTTTTGACTTTTGACCGCGTCGTCATTAGTAACGAACTCGTAAAAAATCGGGAAACCTCACTTTTTGTCATGCCCGTGAGGACTTTTTACGAAGTCGTCATTATTGCTGAAACGATGAAAGCAGGCGTGCCGTTCCTATTGAAGCGAGTTTAACTTCCTGGTAAGCCGTGAGATTTTCCGTGAGATGGTCTTCTTGTGAAAAACACCTTTGGCCGCGGCCTTATTCAACGTAGGAATGGCCTTAGCCAGCGCCTGGAGGGATGCTCCCTTGTCGCCACTTTCCAAAACGTTTAAAACATCCTTGGTTGCTGTTTTTACCTGGGACTTTGCTGACGCGTTACGCCGTTTGCTATTGTCAGCTTGTCTACTTCTTTTCATTGCTGATTTATTGGTTGCCAAAAATTACCCTCCTGTCTGCGAAATGTTGGGAACATGCTATACAAGTTCAATATATCCCTGTCAAGAATAAATTGTTATTTCTTTGTTTGACAGCGTATTGCATATTATGTTTAGAATGAGCTAACCAGTCTTTTTTCCAGCATCCCGTTGTTGTAGAGGACACCGAAAATAGCATGTTAGAAAAGATATAGACCAGCCTTAAGGGCGGACATTCGGCCCCGTTCGGCAATTAAACCCTTTTGGGTAAATATCACCGGGATTATGGAATTATCACTTAAAAAATTATTGCCGCTAAACTGCCGCAATAAAATATTTGGGAGAAATCATAATATAATCAGCCTCCTGCCGCCAGCATTCCCGGCCGGAACAACCGGGAAAGCTTGGCACAGTACTTGCTGATTCAGGTTATCACACATTTCGCTGCCCGGTGATTCTCGTGGTTATTTCTGAAAAAAAAGGGTTCACCCTGTTAGAGACCCTGATGGTCATTACAATCATAGGGTTTATGATGGCCATCGCCGTCCCCAGTTATCTTACCTTTATGCAGCAACGCAGGTTGAACGGGGCGGCCCGAATGATCATGTCGGATTTGATGGCGGCCAGGATGCAGGCGGTCACGCATAACAACAATTTCCGTGTTTTTTTCCTCGATTCCAAGCGTTATCAGATTTTAGACGATGACAACAACAACGGCGTGGCCGACTCTGGAGAGGCGACACAGATAAAAGACATTCAATCAACCTACTCTGACGTCACGATGGTCGCCAACAACAACCCGGTTTTCTTGCCAAAGGGAACGGCCGCAAACCTAGCAACGATCACCCTTTCTAATTTGAGCGGCTCAAGAAATGTCGTTTTAGCCGTTACGGGACGGGCCAGGATTGAATAACTTACGTTGCCGGGCAGCGTTTTGAGATATTAAGAAATTACCAGGAATCCCTGACGCCCCGATGGTGCAATGAATATGGCAGGTGAAAAGGTCCGAATCATCCCCGGAAATCTTGGGAAGCAAAGCGCGAAGGCGCGGCCTTGACCAGTCGCAGCGGCTGTTTCAGGAGGTATCTTTAGATGAAATATCACGCGGCACCAAAGAACGCGACGGCTTTTAGCGGCGGCGAAAGCAGGGGCTTTACCCTGATCGAAATTGTGGTGGCGATGGCTATCCTTACCATCGCGCTTCTGGGACTTACATCGGTCACCGCCATGGTTGTCAAGGGCAACTTTTTCAGCAGGACGGTTACCACGGCAACCACCATCGCCAATGATCAGATGGAGCAGTTGAAGAATACGGCTTTCACTAACTTGACTTCGGGCAGCGACTCGGTAGCTTCCGATTCCGGCTTCTACACGAGAGTCTGGACCATTACCACCAATCCCGCAAACGCCAACCTAAGAAACATCGAAGTGCAGGTCAATTGGAATTGGCAGGGGGCAGCCCGCAATGTGACGATCAGGAGCATTACGGCCAGATGATTGAGTACTCATGAAAATTCGTCGCGCGGAAAACAATCGAACCACTAACAATAACTTGCGGAACAACAGAGACGGCTTTTCTCTGGTGGAGCTGATGATCGCCATGGCCGTAGGCCTGGTTGTTCTAGGCGCGATGTATAGTGTTTTTACGGTGCAGCACAAGATTTTTACAACACAGGAAGATTACGTGGAATTGCAGCAGAGTTTAAGAGCCGCCATGGAAATGATGACCCGTGAGATTGGCATGGCGGGGTACAATCCAACAGGAACTTCCGGGGCGGGAATTGTCAGCGCCGCTTCCAATTCCATCAACTTCACCCTCGACATTACTGATAATACCGGAAACGGGCCTCCGGACGGCGATACGAACGATTCTAATGAAAATATCACCTATTCGCTCTATACCTCGGGAGGGGCGCAAAGGCTGGGAAGAAAGTCAACCGCCGGCGCTGCTAACCAGCCGGTCGCCGAAAACATCACCGCTCTGAGCTTTGCATACGGAACGGGAAACCGGGTAATAACCGTTACTATCACCGGCAGAACGGCCAAACCGGATCCCTCATATCCTTTGAATAACGGCTACCGGACACTAACGCTCGTATCCCGCGTCACCCCCAGAAATCTTGCCTTATGATGCAAGGAGAAGGCTTTATGGGAAAAATGAGATCTAGTAGCTACCATATCGATGACCGGGGAATGGTCCTGGTGGTGGGGCTCCTTTTGATCTCGGTGCTGATGCTGATTGGAACCACCGCCGTGCTTACCAGCACCACCGACCTCAAAATCAGTGCCAATTACCGGGCCAACAATGTCGCGTTTCATATCGCTGAAGCCGGCACGGAGGCGGCCCGGGAGCAGCTCCGTCAGACCGTGGCCGCCGGTTCGAGCCTTTCTTCCCTCCTGATTGCCTCCCGTGGTCCGGACGGCAACCTGACCAACAGCAACAACTTTAATAATTTTTACGGCAACCGCACCTTCGTCTCAGACGACGTTCCCTTTGCCCCGACCACCAATTTTGGTGCGGGGACATATCGGGTCTACTTAAACAATGATCGTGAGGAAGGCGTCACCAGCACGGCAGATTCTAATTCCACCCTTACCTTAACCGCGTTCGGTTTGGGCCCCCTGAATGCGGTAGCCGCCGTCCAGGTGACCGTCCGTCGCTTAATCCCCCCGGACCTTCCGGGGGCCATCGTTTTGCCGGGACCAAATGTTGCTTTTGCGGGCGGCAGCAGCTCCGCCCAGGTCATCCACGGCATGAACAAGCCGGCGGTCGCCGTCAATTCGGCAGCGTCTTTGAATAGTGTTGTTGCGGGGATTCCCAAACCGAACGCCTACATAGGCAATTGCGTCCCCCCTACCCCCTGTGTCGCCCAAGCTACTTTCTCCTACCCCTGGAACGATTTGGCGGGGCTTAAAACACTAACCTCATCGCTTGCCGCTCTGGCCGACTTTACCTCCACCGCGGCGCCGGGGTTTACCTGGGGCAGCGTCGCGAATCCCAAAGTGGTTTTTATCAACGGCGATCTGACTATCGGCCCGGTATCCGGCGCCGGGATCATCATCTGTACCGGCAATCTACGCGTCCACGGAAACTTTGATTACAACGGCCTGATTCTGGCGATCGGCAAGGGCAGTATCGAACGCTACGGCGGGGGAAACGGCCTGATCCACGGCAGTGTTTTTTCCGCCAACATCGCCGGCCCGGATAACATTCTCAATACGGCCGACGACGCCTGGGGCAACCCTAATTATGACACCTCCGGCGGGGGCACCTCCGATATCACCTACAATGCCGCAGCGCTGGACAACAATACAAACGCCCTGCCCTTTGTCAAGACCAGTTGGCGCCGCTTTGGTTTCTAGACAGCAGCCATCCGGCCGCAGCATCAAAAGATAGTCTTACTGCCTGTTTCACCCTTTGTAAGACAACCGGCGACCGAATTTATAGGCTCTATTATTGCTCGCCTTTCTGCGGCGATAGCTTTTATGATACGCGGTTTTGCCGGCGGGGAAACTGATTTTTCATCTCTCGCTTTGCGATTTTGGACGACGGCTCTTCAAGCGGATAGAGCCGATGGCTGCGGCTGACCATCCGGGACGACGGCGCGGGTTTCGATCTGCCGGCTGTCCGGCAGGAGGCGCTGGATTTCGTCTTCTACCGCGGTGCCTACAAAAACGGGGATTGGAAGCCGCCGAAACAGGGAAGATGCGGGACTGATAAGGATAGATAGCATGCCCTGGATGAGCCAGCGACAGCCTCGGTTTCACATAAGCGCCTCTGTGCCCATGCGAAACATCAAACGGCGAACTTTATCCCGAACCACATCATAGCCGCTCGACCAGAGCAGGTCGCGAATCTTACAACTGACACAAAACGGATAGAACAGATGAATCTCGTCGATCAGACGCATCAGATCCATAATAATGGTCGCCCGGATGCCAGGCCCCACCTAGCGCCGACTCTTCGGGCGCCCAGGGAAATGAATGATATTCTAAATCCGCCGGTTCAATCGGCAAAATTTGACCGACCTAAAGACCACGAATCGTTACCCCGAACGTATCTTTGCGGTTGTTAAATAAGCCCCACTTTGTTATCTAGCTTCCCATGAAACATATCATCCTGGGCACCGCCGGCCACGTGGACCACGGCAAGACTTCCCTGATCAAGGCCTTAACGGGTATTGATTGCGACCGCTTGAAAGAGGAGAAGGAGCGGGGAATCACCATTGAACTGGGATTCGCCCACTTTACCCTGCCTCGCGGCCAAAAAATCGGTGTGGTCGATGTTCCGGGCCACGAGCGCCTGGTGCGGACGATGGTGGCCGGCGCGACCGGCATCGATATTCTGGTTTTGGTAATTGCCGCCGACGAGGGAGTAATGCCACAAACCAGGGAGCATCTCGATATTTGTTCGCTTTTGGGGATCAACAGAGGGCTGGTGGCGCTGACCAAGATTGACCTGGTGGATGACGACTGGCTGGAAATGGTCAAGTCTGACGTTAGCGACTTTCTCCAGGGTTCGGTGCTTGATGGAGCGCCGCTAATACCCGTATCGGCGGCAACGGGTCAAGGACTTACCGAGTTTGTCGCCGCCCTCGATCAAATAGCCTCACGAGTTGAAGAGGGTCACGATTGCGGCGTCATGCGACTTCCGGTGGACCGCGTCTTCACGATGAAAGGTTTCGGCACCGTGGTCACCGGAACGCTAATTTCGGGTACAGTCCGCCCCGGCGACTCCGTGGAAATATTGCCTTCCGGGCTTGCGGCAAAGATCCGGGGCCTTCAGGTTTATAATCAACCGGCGGTGCAGGCCCAATTGGGGCAACGGGCAGCGCTTAATATCCAGGGGATCGAAAAGGAAAAAATCAACCGGGGAGATGTTGTAGCCCAGCCCGGATATCTAAAAGCAGCCCGAAGATTAGATATTTACCTGACCCATCTGCCCCTTAAGCGCCAGAGATTGAAACATCGCGCCTTAGTCAGGTTTCACACCGGCACCAGCGAAATCATGGCCCGCGTGCACCTGTTCGACCGTGAGGAGCTCGCCCCGGGAGACTCCTGCTACGCCCAGCTCTTTCTAAGCCAGCCCGCCGCCTGCATGGCCCGGGACAGGTTTGTAATTAGGAGCTATTCCCCGGTTACAACCATCGGCGGAGGGATAATAATCGATCCGGCCGCTCGGAAACTAAAAAGGCGCCTTTCGTCCGTCATAAACAATCTTGAAGTATTGAAAGACGGCGGCAACGAGGAGCGCCTGCTGGTCCTGATAAACCGCGCCGGAAACGATGGGGTGCGGATCAAAGAACTTACCGCCAAAACAGGCCTTAATCAGAAGGCGCTGCGACCCCTGGTGGAAGCAATCCTGATCCGGAAGCAGGCAATTGTAATCCAGCCGGAGGACACCCTGTTGGTATCCGCCGCCGCTTTTCTTGGTATGCAGGGGAAAATCCTGGCCAATCTGCTTGACTACCATAGCAGATTTCCCCTGCAACCAGGAATATCCAAGGAAGAGCTGCGCAACTCCGTCGGCGTCTCCGTCTCAATCCGGCTGTTCAACTTGGCCCTGCAGGCCCTGGAAAAGCAGCGGCGGATCGCAATTGATCAACGTACCGTCAAATCGGCCGCCCACACTGTCGACCTGGACCGCGATTCGGAGGATACAAAACAGGAAATCCTTCAAATCTATCTCCGCTGCGGGCTCACTCCACCGGAGACAAGCGATGTTTTGGCCGGATTTGCCGAACGCCGGGAAATGGCGAAAAAGATTTTCCCGCTTTTAGTCAAAGATGGGCTGCTGGTTAGAATCAAGGAAAATTATTATCTCCACCGTAATGCGCTTGAAGATCTGCAGAATCGCTACGCTAAACTCCTGCGGGAGAAGGGTCAGGCGGCGCCGGCCGATTTCAAAGAGCTGACCGGTCTTTCCCGAAAATATGTCATCCCCCTGATGGAGTACTTCGACCTGATCAAGTTCACCATCCGGACGGGAGATAACCGCATTCTCAAATCAACTAAGTAGAAGGGAACAATCAACGTGGTGAAACAAATTTACGTAAGCGATATCAAAAAGGGCGACAGGCTAAGCGAGCGCTTCCTGGTCAAAGAAAAAATCCTGGCCTATTCGCAAAAGGGAGCCCCCTACCTAAACCTGAAGCTGGGCGACAAGAGCGGCCAGGTGGAGGCCAAGGTCTGGGACAACGCCGCCGAATTAGACGGCCTGTTCAAAAAAGGAGACATCATCCTGATCAAAGCCCAGGCGCAGAGCTATAAAAATATCCTTCAGCTTTCCATTTCCGAAATCAAAACATCGCTGCCGGAAGAGATCGACCTTAGCGATTATTTGCCCACAGCCCGACAAGACGCGAACCTAATGCTGGCAGAGCTGATGAAATACGTAGATGATATCGGCAATCCGCACTTGACGGCCCTACTTAAATCCCTTTTCGACGATGAAGAAATCAGGAATCGTTTCCAACTTGCGCCGGCGGCCAAAGGATTTCATCATGTTTATCTGGGAGGGCTTCTGGAGCACACCCTTTCGGTGGTGCGCCTGCTGGATCAGGTCACCCGACATTACCAGGGATTGAACCGGGACCTGATCATGGCCGGCGGCATTTTGCATGATCTTGGGAAGATCTACGAGTTCAATTATGACCGCCTGATCGATTACAGCGACGAAGGAAGGCTGATCGGTCACATCGTTATGGGCGCTGAAATGATTACCGAAAGGATTGCCCGGTTGCCATCATTTCCGGCGAGCCTGGCCATAGAATTGAAGCACCTCATCTTGAGCCACCACGGGATGCTGGAATACGGATCGCCCAAGCTTCCCAATACCGTCGAAGCCATAATAGTTCACATGGTGGACGACCTGGACGCCAAGATAAACGCCTTTCAGGAATACATCAAGGCATCGCCAGACGACAATTCCAACTGGACGCCCTTCCACCGGCTGTTTGACCGCTACATATACAAGGGGTCGGCCGCGAAATCATAAGCAGTGTGCCGTAACGCACCCTACCGGCTCTTTACAGAGCCTTTAATCCGCATCTGGTCAATAACGAAATGCCGCGGCCACCCGGTTGTAATCCGGCATTTCGTCCTGGGCAAGGACGTAAACCGCCCCCCCGGACAGATAGGTATGAACAGCTGCGAAATCCAGCAGGTCTTCGCTTCCCGGCTCCTGCCCATCCAATAGCTTGACAAAATCTTTTTCCGGATCGATAAAACCCCATTGCCTGGCCCCCCTGGCGATAAACAGGTTGGCGATCCGCCCGTGACTTGCCGCCGCAACGATAACTTCAATATCGTTGGAGGCCAGCCCTGTTCCGGAAAACCGCCGGTATTGGGCAATTGCTGCTTCTATTGCCCGGCGAAAGAACGGCTTGACAATGGGCCAGGATAGCCGATGCAGCGCCTCAGAAGATAACCCTTCGGGATTGCCGGGAATACCCTCCTCCATCAGATTGGCATAACTGTTGACTTCCCGGTAGATTGGGAAAAGATATTCTACCGCCGCCACCACCAGCGGCGCCGTTTCGTCCCGGAGATATTCCCGCAGTCCCCGGTCTATCTTGCGGAAGTATTTTAAAAGATTATCTTTCGTGTCGTCTATTTCCGCGCCATGACCGGACATCATGGCGCCTCGGTCGCCTCCTGCCGCCTGACCACCGCGAAAACGCACCTGCTTTTCCGGCTCATCATAGTGAAGCGCAACCTGCATATTTTCCGGCAGACCCTTAACATCCACCTCCCAAAGACGCACACTGGCGCCTTCGTACAATCGCACCTGATTTTGACTTAAGGCCAAAAGATAATAACGGGGGAACTGCCCAAACAGGGGAAGCAGGGGCTTGATATGGAAACGGTCGGAAATTAAGACCAATTCCTCGAAGGAGACGGGAAGCGAAAAACTGTGAAACACATCCCGGGAAACAAAAAAAGCCAGGCCGTCGATCTGTTTTCGCCAGAAGAGGACATTGGATGTCAATTTCTGCAGCGGCGCCAGAAAGTCCAGAGACTCCTGAGTTCTAAGCCCCAATGCAGCAAGCCTTTCCTCAGCGTTGCGCAGCAGGTTTTTGAAGCGAATCTGATCCTGTTTGATCTCGCCACCGGTCCTGTGGGTTGGCATGAACATGGACAGACATGGTCCATCCTGCTTGCTCATCAATCCCTTCAATTGCTCGCCTGACAACAGTTCCATACTCTCGTCCTCCTTGCTACGGTTAACTCATTGTGTGGGCCTTATGGCTGACTCCACGACTTCGCTTTTACATAAGGGCAATGGGAAAATCCGTCTTCTGATTACCTCCTGTGGTTCAATTATTTGCAAAATTGACAGGGCAACGCAACCACTTTCTTCTATCACCCACCCAGGCTGTTAATTGTCCGTGCTGTTCTTTTTTGAGACGAAACCGCAAAGACAATTTAATTCTTTCAATCATAATTATCATATGATAGATGCGACTGCCTAATCAATTTTGCCGACTTCGTAAAAAGTCAAAAGTCGGACTCCCTTGAGAGGAGAGGGTTTACGGCGAGGGTTACTTTGGAAGGAACCGTTACAAACATAAATAGAATCATGCAGCCAAAGGTACCGCACTGGCAAAACTGGCGCTGGCAGATGAAAAACAGAATATCTTCTCTGCCCCAGCTTGCCAGCCTGTTCGGCCCCGCGGTCATTCGAGGGTGTGAAGGAGTGGTTGCAACCTATCCCCTGGCGGTAACGCCTTACTACCTGTCATTGCTGGCCGATCCCCTGGACCAGATGGATCCAATCCGCCGACAGTGCCTCCCCGACCCGCTGGAGATGGAGGACCCCGTGGCTCTGACCCCCGACCCGCTGGATGAGGGAAAACACATGCCGGTTGCTGCGCTGGTACATCGTTATCAGGATCGCTGTCTGGCCCTGGTCACCAGGAACTGCGCCGTCTATTGTCGGCATTGCAATCGCAAACGGATCTGGCGCAATGGCAGTTTCGAGATGACCGCAGGACGGCTATCGGCTATGTTGGAATACATCGCCGCCAAAAGGGAGATTCGCGAGGTGATCATATCCGGCGGAGATCCCTTGACTCTCAGTGACGATCAACTCGACTGGCTTTTGGCCGCCTTCCGCGCCATACCCCATGTGGAGGTGTTGCGGATCGGCAGCCGCATCCCAGTGGTAATGCCAATGCGGATTACCAGGAAATTATGTGCGATTCTAAAAAAACATCGCCCCCTATGGTTAAATACCCAGTTCAATCACCCCGTGGAAATAACGCCCGACGCGCAAAAGGCCTGCGAGATGATCCTGGAAGCGGGAGTGCCCGTTTCCAACCAGTCGGTGTTTCTCCGGGGAGTAAACGACAGTTTTGAAATTATGCGCGACCTGCTCCACGGACTGCAGCGCGCAGCCATCAGGCCATACTACCTATTCCAGGCGGATATGGCGGCCGGAACCTCCCCTTTTCAGGCCGATCCCGCCTGTGGCAGAGAGATAATGGAAAAACTGCGGCAGACCACCTGTGGGCTGTGCCTGCCCCGTTATGTCAGGGATATGCCGGGAAAGGCCGGAAAGGTGCCGCTCGAGCGCTTAACCACGGTCGCGTGACTTATGAAGTCGTCAATCAAAAAATAAGGAGAATCAAATGTACAGCGCCAGCGATTTAAAAAAAGGTTTAAAACTTAAACTAGATGGCGAGCCCCACGTAGTCGTGGAGTTCAACTTTGTCAAGCCCGGCAAGGGACAGGCCCTATACCGGACAAAGCTGCGCAACATGATTACCGGAAGTCAGTTCGAACGGACATTCCGCTCGGTGGACAACTTTGAGCAGGCGGATTTACAGGAAAAAAAGATGCAATATCTCTATATTGACGAGGGCAAATACTGTTTCATGGATACGGAAACTTACGAACAGGTTTTTCTCGCCGCCGAACAAGTGGGGGATGCTAAAAACTATCTGATCGATAACCTGGAGGTGGACATTCTCTTTTTCGAAAACAAGCCCCTCGGAGTAACTCTGCCCAACTTTATCGACCTGATTGTTGCCGAGGCGGAACCATGGGCAAAGGGTGATTCCGTTTCCGGCAATACCAAGCCGATAAAAATAGCAACGGGCCATCAGATATTGGTACCGCCCTTCATCGCGGTCGGAGATAAGATTAAAGTGGATACCCGCACCGATGAATACATCACCCGGGTGAAATGACATGACCCGGTTGTCCCGGCCGGCGGGAAAAAAAACCGCCCTCTGGCTCCGGGCCCGGATGCTCCAGGCCATAAGAGCCTTCTTTTTCTCCCAAGGGTACCTGGAGGTGGAAACACCCCTCCGCATACCTTCCCCCCTGCCGGAGGCCCACATCGACGCAATTCCCTCGGGCGAATGGTTTTTGCAGACCTCTCCTGAAATTTGCATGAAGAGGCTCCTGGCAATGGGCTACGAGCGTATATTTCAGATAGCCAAATGCTTCCGCGGCGGGGAGCGGGGAAACCTCCACCTGCCGGAATTCACCATGCTGGAGTGGTACCGGCAAGATGCAGACTATACCCAGATGATGGAGGAAACAGAGGATTTGCTGACCTTTGTTGCGGGCGAACTGAGTTTGGGGAATGCCCTTGCCTTCCGTGGCGACATGATTCTATTGAAAAGACCCTGGCCAAGAATCACCGTTCGCGAGGCTTTTGCGCGCTTTAGTGACACTCCCCTGGAAGAAGCGCTTAAGCGGGAAATTTTTGATGAAATCCTGGTCTCGGCCATAGAACCCCGCCTGGGACGGAACCGGCCGACTATCCTCTATGATTATCCCATCTCCCTGGGCAGTCTGGCCCGAGCCAAAAAAGAAGAGCCGGCGGTGGCCGAGCGGTTCGAACTCTACCTGGGCGGCATGGAAATAGCTAATGCCTTTTCGGAGCTGACCGATGAAAAGGAGCAGCGGCGGCGATTCGCCAAAGAAAACTCTCACCGCTTATCTTGCGGCAAAACAGCATATGGCCCGGTGGAACCCTTTCTTCGATCCCTGGGCCGGATAAAATCCGCCGCCGGCATCGCCCTGGGCATTGACCGCCTGGCCATGGTTTTCACCCAGGCCGAGACCATCGACGATGTTGTCACCTTTACCCCCGAGGATTTGGAGATGGAATCAGATATTTAGTCTTCTGGTGTATTCTGACGATCATAGGCAACTCAGAACATAATTGACTTGCCGGCAGTATTACTATAAATATCGAACAAGAGCCGCAACCAAAAAGAAATGCACTAACCCCAGAGACGAAATTATGCATCATGATACCTACATAGTCAAAGAAGGCATTCCCTTTATCGTGATCTCCGCGGCCATAACTTTCCTGTCGTGGCTATTTGGTTTTTTCTTGTTGACCATTTTTTGTCTCCTGATTACCATTTTTGTGATCTGTTTTTTCCGCAACCCGGAACGGAAAATTCCCCCGGATGAGTCTGCCATTGTTGCGCCCGCTGATGGCAAGGTAATCAAGATCGTTGATGTTGTCGAGGACGGACTTATCCGCGGCAACTACAGGATGATCAGCATTTTCATGAACGTCTTTAATGTTCACGTTAATCGAATTCCCTGCTCGGGACGGATATCGGCTATTGATTATCGGGAAGGTAAATTTTTTTCCGCGGATTTAGATAAGGCGTCCGCCCTTAACGAGCGTAATCACCTGGTGATCAGGCCAACCCAGGGTGAAGATATTATGATTGTCCAGATTGCCGGCCTGATCGCCCGGCGAATCGTCTGCTGGGTCACAACCGGAAGTGATGTCCGGAAGGGTGAGCGTTTCGGACTGATCAGGTTTGGCTCTCGCCTGGACGTCTATCTTCCTGCGGCAGCGGCGGATATCCAGGTCCAGCTAGGGCAGAAGGTCAGGGCTGGAGAAACAATACTAGGGGTGCGAAAATGAGAAAAAAACATTATTTTAAAAATGGCGGCCTCAAAAAAGGAATATTCATCGTTCCCAACACCATTACCGCGGCAGGCCTATTCTGTGGCTTCTATGCCATCATCGCCTCCATGGCCGGAGATTTTTCTACAGCGGCGTCATTTATTATAATCGCCATGATCCTCGATGCCCTGGATGGCAGGATTGCCCGGCTGACCAAAACGATGAGCAAGTTTGGCAGCGAGTTTGATTCGCTGTCCGATCTGGTTGCCTTTGGCGTCGCGCCGGCAATTCTGGCCTACACCTGGGCCCTGTCGGCCTATGGCAAGATCGGCTGGCTTCTGGCATTTCTCTATGTGACCTGCGGGGCCTTGCGACTGGCCAGGTTTAATGTCCAAGTTGGTTTAATTGAAAGCAAATATTTTAAAGGCCTGCCGATTCCCGGAGCGGCCGCTGTGATTGCGACCGCGGTCCAGCTCTACATCTACCTGGGGGGAGAGGGGGAATTCCGGCACGTTTTCGTGCTGATTATGATCTTCAGTTTAGCGTTATTAATGGTCAGTGCAATCAGGTACTACAGTTTTAAGGATTTAAATTACTTTGCCAAAAAGCCCTTGATGTCCCTGGTGCTCATAGTCGGCATCATGATTGTCATCGTCGCGGAGCCGCATATTATGCTCTTTACCTTTGCTTTTGGATATAGCTTCTCCGGACCGATCTGGTGGCTGGCTAGGCTTCTCAACAAACGGCACATCCATCAAAAAGAAAGAGAAGAAGGCCTGGGCACCGCAAGTTAGAATTTGTACAAATTAATATTTTTGAAAAGGAAAATGATTATGCGTAGATTCAATGTTGCGGTTGTCGGAGCAACCGGCGCGGTCGGCAACGAAATGGTCAAAATTTTGGAAGAACGGGATTTTCCGGTAAACAATCTTCTCCTGCTCGCCTCGGAAAGATCGGTGGGCATCGAAATGGCCTATAAGGGAAGAAAAATACCGGTTAGCATTCTGACGGAAAATTCCTTCGCGGGCATTGATATCGCCCTCTTCTCGGCCGGAGGGAGCATCTCGGAAAGGTACGCTCCCATCGCGGCCCGGACCGGATGCGTCGTTATCGACAATACCAGCTTCTTCAGGATGGCTCCCGGCGTTCCCCTAGTGGTGCCGGAAGTCAATCCGGAAGCCATTGCCCAATACAAGCAAAAAAATATCATTGCCAACCCCAACTGCTCCACCATTCAAATGGTAGTCGCCTTGAAACCTATCCATGACGCCGCGAAAATCAAAAGGATTGTCGTTTCCACCTACCAATCCGTCTCCGGCACGGGGAAAAAGGCGATCGCGGAGCTGCTCGATCAGACCAGGGCAATTCTTAGCGAAGACAAGCCGGAGGTAAAAATTTACCCCCATCAAATCGCCTTCAATTGCCTTCCCCAGATTGATGTTTTCCTGGAGAATGGCTACACGAAGGAAGAGATGAAAATGGTCAACGAAACGAAAAAGATCTTTAATGACCCGGATATCGCCGTCACCGCGACAACGGTGCGGGTGCCCGTTTTTTACAGCCATTCTGAGGCGGTAAACATTGAGACAAAAGAAAAGATAACGCCCGGGGAGGTGCGAAATCTGCTGGCCGCCGCGCCTGGTGTGGCGCTGCTGGACAATCCCACGGAACGCCTCTACCCTCTGGCCATCAAGGCCGCCGGCCGGGACGAGACCTTTGTGGGCCGGATAAGGGAGGACGAATCGATCGAAAACGGGATCAACATGTGGATTGTTTCGGACAATATCAGAAAGGGAGCGGCCTTAAATGCCGTCCAGATAGCTGAGATACTTATCCAAAAATACCTATGAGATTAACCGGCGGCGCAGCCAGGGGGAGGCGTTTACCCCCCGTTCGGGGGCCAAAGGTACGGCCAACGCCGGCAATTATCAGGGAGGCGATTTTCAACATCCTCCCCTCAGTCGAAAATACAACTTTTCTCGATCTTTTTGCCGGCTCGGGAATTGTAGGACTGGAAGCCCTGAGCCGGGGCGCGAGGAAAGTTCTGTTCGTTGAGAAGGACCCGGCGGTAGTCAGCGAGTTAAAAAAAAACATTTTCCAACTGGGCTACGCAGACAGGTCCGATGTTCTGCAGATGGAGGCCAACAGGTCAATTGATCTGCTTCTTAGTCGTCTTTACCTTTTCGATGTGGTATTTCTCGACCCGCCGTACCATGAACGCCATATCTCTGAAATATTGACTGCGCTGGCAATGACGTCTTGCGGCGGCAAGACGCTCCTCTCCCGGAAAGGATGGCTGGTTATACAGCATTCCAGGAGACAGGAAATTCAAGCGCCCGAAGTTTTTACTTTATGGAAGATTCGTAATTATGGGGAATCGCAATTATCCATTTTCCAAATCCAACCAGTGGAGGAATGATTTTTACCCATGTCAAAGATAGCGGTATATCCCGGCTCATTCGATCCTATCACGAACGGTCATGTAGACATCATTAAGCGGGCAATCAAAATGTTTGATCAACTGATAGTTCTGGTGGCCTACAACCCCGAGAAACAATTTCTCTTCACCGTTGATGAGAGGGTAGAGATGATCCGTGAAGTGGTGAAAGATCTGGGCAATATTCAGGTGGACAGCACGCCCGGACTGCTGGTGGATTATGTGAAGCAATCCGGGGCAAATATTATCTTAAGAGGTTTGCGGGCGCTTTCCGACTTTGAGTATGAATTTCAGCTGGCGCTGATGAACCGCCGCCTTAACCGGGATATCGAAACCGTATTTCTCATGACCGGTTACAAGTGGTTTTATGTCAGTTCCAGCATAATAAAAGAGGCCGCGGGTCACGGCGGCTCGGTGAAGGGCATGATCCCCGATATTGTAAATCAAATAATCGAGGCCAAATACGGAAGGAGAAATGGACAATGAAGTTTGCACGGCGACTTGATCTGATCAAGCCTTCAGCAACCCTGGCCATATCTGCACGGGCCAACACCATGAAAGCGGCCGGACTGGACGTTCTTAATTTCGGTGTCGGCGAGCCGGATTTCGATACCCCACAATCGGCGAAAAATATGGCTATCGCCGCCATTGAACAGGGATTCACCAAATATACCGCCGTGGGAGGAATCGACGAACTTAAGGATGCCATTGCGGCCAAGCTTCTGCAAGATCACAATCTGACCTATAAGCGTTCCGAAATCGCTGTTTCCTGTGGCGCCAAACATTCTCTTTACAATCTCGCCCAGGCGCTTTTTGAAGAGGGCGACGAGGTGCTGATACCCTCACCCTACTGGGTCTCGTATCCGGATATCGTGCTTCTGACCGGGGCCAAACCGGTAATTGTCACTACCCGGGAAGAGGAGGGATTCAAGTTGTCCCCCCAGGCATTGCAAAAGGCAATCACTCCCCGGACCAGGGCGCTCATTATTAACAGCCCTTCCAACCCTTCCGGAATATCATATACCAAAGATGAACTTGCGGCGATCGCCAGTGTGCTCCTGGATCGCGATATCCTGATCATCTCCGACGATATCTACGAGAAGATCATCTATGACGGTCTTGTTTTCCACAACATCTTAAGCGCCGATGCCCGGCTGAAGGAAAAAACCATCCTGGTAAACGGAGTTTCCAAATCCTACGCCATGACCGGCTGGCGAATCGGATATATCGCGGCCCCGGAGGAGATTGTCGCGGCAACAGTCAAACTTCAGAGCCAGAGCACTTCTAACCCCTCGTCGATTGCCCAGAAGGCTGCCGTGGGGGCGCTCCGGGGGGATCAGACAGTAGTCGCGGCAATGGCGGCGGAATTCCAAAAGCGCAGAGATTATTTCGTCGCGGGCTTAAACTCCATTCCCGGTATATCCTGTTTGAAACCCCAGGGGGCATTTTATGTCTTCCCACGGGTATCCTCTTTTTACGGAGCCAAAGCGGACGGCGCCATAATTGAAAATTCCACCCAGTTTGCAGCCTATCTTCTCCAGGAGGCCTTAGTCGCCCTGGTGCCGGGCGTAGAATTCGGCCATGATGAAAATCTTCGGCTCTCATATGCGACTTCCATGAGCGTTATTGAAGAGGGAATTAAGCGGATTGCCCGGGCAACGGCAAAATTGACAAACTCATAACTGCTCAGGTGGATAGACCGTAGGCTTTTAGACTGTAGGAAAACGCCTTGCGAGACCTTAGCAACTAAACAACCGATAAGTCGCGCAGAATGGCAAATTACTGATGGATTGGAGAAAATGGGCGGCATTTTTGGTGTTGTGACAAATGAAAACTGTGCGCGACTGCTTTTTTACGGGACTGACTACCATTCCCATCTGGGAACGGAAAACGGCGGACTGGCGGTTTTTGGCCAGGACGGTTTTTCCAACAGCATCCATAGTATCGGTCAGGCCCAGTTCAAATCACGTTTTGTGGATGATTACAGGAAAATGAACGGATTCATGGGGATTGGCGCCATTGACGATGATTCGCCCCAGCCCCTGATAATTCGTTCCAAATTCGGCTCCTTTGCCATTGTTGCAACGGGACTGGTAACCAACAAGGACAATTTGACCGCAACGCTTCTTGATAAGGGCGATTCCTTCAACGAGATGACGACCGGAGGGGTCAACAGCGCTGAGCTGGTCGGCAAGCTGATTTGCCTGGGTGACGATCTGCCAGATGGAATTGTCAAGATGCAGCACCTGATTGAGGGCTCCATCTGCGCCCTGATCATGACCGCCGAGGGCATTTTTGCGGTCCGGGACCGACTGGGGCGTTTCCCCTTGACGCTGGGCGAAAGGATGGAGGCGGGAAACAACTCTTATATTGTGGCCACAGAAGCCAGCTCGTTTGATAATCTTGGTTATGCGCCCGCCAAATACCTCGGACCCGGGGAAGTCGTTTTTATTAATCGCGAAGGTTATGAAACAGTGCGATTGCCGGGCAAAGAACGCAAGGTATGCTCCTTCCTCTGGATCTATACCGGCTATCCATCCTCCAGTTATGAAGGGATTGGGGTTGAGGGTGCACGGGAGAGATGCGGCCGTCTAATGGCTAAAAATGATCGGGTCGAAGCCGACCTGGTAGCCGGCGTTCCTGATTCCGGCGTCGGTCACGCCATTGGTTATGCCATTGAATCAGGGCTTCCCTACAGGCGGCCCCTGGTTAAATACACCCCCGGTTACGGCAGAAGCTATACGCCCCCTTCCCAGGATATACGGAACCTGGTTGCCACCATGAAGCTCAGCGCCGTCAAGGAGGTCATAGAGGGCAACCGCATGATCATCTGCGAGGATTCGATCGTCCGGGGCACGCAGTTAAAAAACTATACCATCAACAAACTCTGGGACAACCGGGCCCGGGAAATACACATTCGAGCCGCCTGCCCGCCTCTTCTTTTCCCCTGCATCTATTCATCATCCACCAGAGGATCCGACGAACTTGCTGCCAGACGCGCCATCGGGCAGATCGAGGGGGGACAACCGGATGACCTGACGCCTTATTTAAATCATGATTCAGACAAGTATCAACGGATGGTTGAAGTCATATGCCGGGACATCAATGCTACTTCTTTGAAATTTATGAATATTCAAGACATGATAACCGCCATCGGCCTGACTGAAAACGATCTGTGTCTATACTGCTGGCAGGGCCACCAGGCTTCGAAACGGGCGTTTTTATGACTTTTTGCGAGGGCGCAAGCTTTGGAGCAGAATAGGAAACGCCGACCAACGAAAGCAATTTTTCTAGGCGGATTGCAGATTGGCGGCGGCGCCCCCGTTGTTGTCCAATCCATGACCAATACCGATACCCGAGATGTCCAGGCTACGCTTACCCAAATCAGGGAACTCCAGGATGCCGGCTGCGAGGCCGTACGATTAGCCGTACCCGATCAGGAAGCGGCGCTTGCGCTTTCCGAAATAAAAAAGCGGACAGACCTGCCGCTGATTGCCGATATCCACTTCGATCCGCGCCTGGCCTGCCAGGCCATCCGGTCAGGCGTGGACGGCATTAGAATAAACCCGGGAAACCTGGGCCGCGAAGGAATCGGGAGGGTAGCAAAGGAAGCTCGGGGGCGTCAGGTGGTTATCCGGATTGGCATCAACTCAGGGTCGGTCGAAACCGATATCCTGAAGAGACATGGCGGACCAACAGCCGCCGCCCTGGCCGAAAGCGCCCTGAAAAATCTGTCAATACTGGAAGACCTGGGACATGAGCAAATCAAGCTTTCGCTGAAATCTTCCGATGTGCCGACCATGATTGCGGCCTACCGTAAGGTCGCAGCCAGTACCGACTACCCTCTTCACCTGGGAGTTACCGAGGCGGGTACGCTGGTAAATGCAGCCATAAAGTCAGCCATCGGTATTGGCAGCCTGCTTTTCGACGGCATCGGAGATACCATCCGGGTGTCCGTTACTGGAAATCCGGTTGACGAGATGGGGATTGCCTGGGGAATTCTCCGCGCCCTTGACATAAGAAAAATTGGCCCGGATATAATTTCCTGCCCCACCTGCGGGCGCTGCGAAATTGACCTTCCCCGCCTGGTTGCCAAGGTGGAGGAAAAAATGGCCGGGCGCAAGGAGTACCTGAAAATTGCCCTGATGGGCTGCGTCGTCAATGGACCGGGAGAGGCCGCGCACGCCGATATTGGCATTGCCGGCGGACGGGGGGCCGGGATGCTTTTTAAGAAGGGCCAGGCAATAAGAAAGGTCCGAGAAGAGGACTTTCTGAAAACGCTTATGGCTGAAATCGAAGATATTATCGTTGGCAAGAAGGAGATTGGATGAGGTATTCAGCACTATTTCTGCCCACCGGCCGGGAGGCGCCGTCGGATGCGGAAGTAATAAGTCATCAGCTCATGATCAGGGCAGGTATGATCAGGAAGTTGGCCAGCGGCATCTATTCTTATCTGCCGCTTGGCTATCGGGTAATCAGGAAGATCGAGGAAATCATCCGCCGGGAGATGAACGCGGCCGGCGCTCAGGAGGTGCACTTGCCGATGGTTCAGCCTGCCGAGCTTTGGCAGGAATCACAACGGTGGGAGCAGTACGGCAAGGAGCTGCTCCGCTTTCGGGACCGTCACGACCGGGACTACTGCCTCGGCCCCACCCACGAGGAAGTCATCACCGATCTGGTCAGAAACGAGATCAAAACCTACCGCCAACTGCCCAAAAATCTCTACCAGATCCAGACCAAGTTCCGGGATGAGATCCGGCCGCGGTTCGGCGTGATGCGCTGCCGCGAATTCGGAATGAAAGACGCGTACAGTTTTGACGCCGATGAAGCGGGAGCGGACCTAAGTTATCGAAAAATGTATAACGCCTATCGGGAAATTTTCGAAAAGTGCGGCTTGAACTTCCGCGCGGTCGAGGCGGATTCGGGCAGCATCGGCGGCAGTTTCTCTCATGAATTCATGGTGCTGGCTGAATCCGGCGAAGACGCTATAGTTTACTGCCAAAGTTGTAATTACGCCGCGAATATCGAACGGGCCGAGGCCCCCCTGCTATCGCAGCCACCCGCCGACTCGACAGAGCTATTGCCTGCCAGTGAAGTTTTTACCCCGGACAAAAGCTCAATTGCCGCCGTTTCCTCTTTTCTGGGCGTTGAGCCGTCATCAATTGTCAAGACCATGATTTATGACGCCGACGGCGTTGCGACGGCGGTTCTCATCCGTGGCGATCAGGAGATCAACGAAATAAAATTAAAGAACTATCTGGGCTGCACCAATCTCGAACTGGCCTCTGAGGCAATGATAATGGCGACAACCAAAGCTCCCAGGGGCTTTGCCGGCGCGGTGGGTATCAATGCCCGGATACTAGCCGATAACTCCCTCCTTGGTCTGTCTAACTTCGTTATGGGCGCCAACCGGGAAAACTACCATCTGGTCAACGTAAATGTCTCCCGCGACTTTAAAGTAAGCGCCTTCGCTGATTTGCGATTCGTACAAAAACAAGACGCGTGCGCCCGCTGTGGCGGAGATATCGCCATTGCCCGCGGGATCGAGGTCGGACACGTCTTCAAGCTGGGAACCAAATATTCGCAGGCCATGAGATGCGCCTTCCTGAACAGCGAAGGCCAGGAACAGATCATGATTATGGGCTGTTACGGCATTGGCATCGGCCGGACGATGGCGGCCGCGATCGAGCAGAATTATGATGCCAATGGCATAATCTGGCCGCTTTCTCTGGCGCCGTTTCCCGTTATTATCCTGCCGGTCAATGTCAATGATCCATCCCAGCGTGAAGAAGCGGAAAGAATTTACCGTGAGCTCGCGGCGATAGGCATTGAGGCGCTCTTGGACGACCGGGACGAGCGGGCGGGGGTCAAGTTCAAGGACGCCGACCTGATCGGAATCCCCTTGCGGGTTACCATTGGTCCCAAAGGCCTTCAGGAAGGGCGGGGGGAATTGAGGGTTAGGAAAACCGGCCAGGTTTCGTTAGTAGAGCTAAACGCGATTGTTCAACGGGTAGTTGATTTTGTAAGGGGAAAATAACTGCATAGGAGACAGGAGCCCGAAAAAGTTACATTACAAATTTACAGGTAGCTTCTCATCAATGATACGCTTTACCGATATACTCGAGAAGGTTCAGTCTTATCTCTCCCAGGAAGATCAGGATTTGATTACGAAGGCTTATGTCTTCTCCGCCAACGTCCACCAGGGGCAATTACGTCTTTCGGGCGAGCCTTACCTGAGCCATCCTTTGGAAGTCGCCGGCATCCTGGCAGATATGAAGATGGATGCCGCCGCTATTTCAACCGGATTTCTCCATGACACGGTAGAGGACACTCTGGCCACTCTAAAAGATATTGAGGCCGGCTTTGGGAAAGATGTTGCTTTTTTGGTTGAGGCCTTAACCAAGATCGGCAAAATAATCTACAGCGACCAGGAGGAAAGACAAGCGGAAAATTTCCGTAAAATGATCCTGGCCATGTCCGCGGATATCCGTGTTATCCTGATTCGTCTGGCTGATCGGATCCACAACATGCGGACTCTGCAATTCCAGAGGCCCGAAAGACAGCTTTTCATCGCCCGGGAGACCATGGAATTATATGCGCCCCTGGCCAACAGGCTCGGCATCCACTGGATGAAGATCGAGCTGGAAGACCTGGCCTTTTCCTATCTTCATCCGGATAGTTACCAGGAACTTAAGGGGCAACTCGATAAGACCAGGGAACAGCAAGAGCAGTATACCGAAGAAGTTAAGCTGATTATCTCTCGGGAAATGGAAAAAAACGCTCTCAAGGGCTTCGTGGAAGGCCGGGCCAAGCACCTCTACAGCATCTATCGCAAGATACACGATCGTCAGATAAACTTCGACCAGATATATGACCTGATGGCCTTCCGTATTATCCTTTATTCCGATCAGGACAAGTCCTGTTATGAAGCATTGAGCATGGTTCATGCCCTTTGGAAGCCGGTTACCGGTTACTTCGATGATTATATCGCCATGCCCAAAGGAAACAATTATCGCTCTCTTCACACCACCGTCATCGGGCCGCACGGCGAGCGGGTGGAAATCCAGATCCGGACTCTGGGGATGCACGAGTGGGCGGAAGCGGGCGTTGCCGCCCACTGGCGTTACAAGGAGGGACGGGGATACAACAAAGAAGACGACGATCAGATAGGCAAGCTCAGAGAATTGCTGGATGTTCAGCAGGAGCTGAGCAGCCCTCGCGAGTATCTATCCAACCTTAAGCTCGCTCTGTACCCTGATGATGTTTATGTTTTCACTCCCCGGGGCGACGTCCGCGCCTTTCCCAAGGGCGCCACCCCAATTGATTTTGCCTACAGCATCCATACCGATCTTGGCCATCAATGCGTGGGGGCCAAAGTCAACCGGGGCATAGTGCCCCTCAAATATCAGTTAAAAAATGGCGATACCGTTGAAATCATCACCCAGACGGGACATCATCCCAGTAAAGACTGGCTGAAAATTGCCGTAACCCCACGGGCTCTGGCTAAAATTCGCGGCTGGGTAAAAGCCGAGGAGCGGAAACGCAGCGTAAGCTTAGGCCGGGATCTGTTGGATAAGGAACTCAGAAAAAATCACTTGAAGTTAGCCGATGTTGTAAAATCACCGGAGATAAAAAAAGTTTATGCCGAGCATTCGGTAAGCGATATAGATGAATTGCTGGCCCTGGTTGCCTACGGCCGGGTTTCAGCCCGCCGGATCGTCAATTCGCTGCTGCCGCAGGACGCTCCTATTGTTGATTTCATCCCAGTTAAGACCAGCCGGAAGAAAAAAAAATCTTCATCAATCGGCATCTCCCTCACCGGTATCGATGACGTGCTGATCAGGATCGCCAAATGTTGCAATCCTATCCCGGGAGAGGCCATATTTGGCTATATATCCCGCGGTCGCGGAGTCACTGTTCACGCCGAGGATTGCCCCAGTCTCAAGGTCTTGGACACTGAACGGCTGGTAGATGTTCACTGGGATATTATTGAGAAGAATACCTATCCGCTTAGCCTTAGTGTTCTTGCGACAGATAAAAGAGGTATTCTGGCGGATGTTTCGTCCGTCATCGCTAACAACGACATCAACATCACCCATGCCGAGGTTACAACCAGCGCCGATATGAAGGCACAGTTGAACTTCAACATAGATATAACCGACCTGGATCAGTATCATAGGATTGTCGCCGCGATAATGAGGCTGTCCGGAGTAATATCTGTGGAACGTATACGTTAAAGATCGTTACGTTGGAGTAGTGCAATTTTTTCGTCCAGCCTCTTTTTGGAAATGGGGAAACGAGTTTTCAGCTCCTGGGCAAAGAGGGATACCTTATACTCCTGAATCATCCAAAATAACTCATCCAGAGCCTGCTTTCTTTCCGGATTGTCGCCGGGTGTTAATTCAGACTCTGCCTGAACTTGAATTTGCACGTATTTTTCAACCTCTCTGGTTTTCTCCCATGCCTTTTCCAGGTGAATAAGCCCCCTTTCGGCCCTGATCGCCAGGCCCCTCATGAAACGAATCAGGCACTCATGGCGATTCTGGTCAAAACGATCCATGAAATCAGGCGGTAGAAGCCCTTGCAGTTCTCCCTCTAATTTAAGCAGGTATGCCAATCCAGGCTTGCTTTCGCGATTTTGAGATCTCAATTTTTCCAGGCGGATTGACGTTTCATAAAAGGCTTTGAGCAGGGGTTCAATCCGCCTCACTATCTCTTGAGCTTTTAGCGGGATCAGACTTTTCATCTCATCCGCCTGGCGGATGAAGTCCGCGGCTTTTCTAATATCGGAGGCCGCAAGTTCTCTTACTACCTGTCTTTGCAGCTGGGTCGTCAGGGTTTTAATATCCTGCCAGGCGGCGGCCCAGAGTTTAGTATCTGGTTTGAGGGCCAAGTGCTTTCGCATCCGGACAAAATGGTCCGCCAGATGGGTTTGATAGAGCGCAAGTGTCCCCTCGCGATGAGCAAGCGCCGCCTCTCGGGAATTAAGGAAAAGCTTGAGCGCAACCCCCTGCCCGGTGGCCATAAGCCCAGGAAACGCCTGACCGAAAATCCTGCCATTGTGTTCGAGAGGTATCTGATCCGGCAAATCCGGAAAATCCCAGCTTAGCATCCCTTCCCTTCCCCAAATGTCTCTGGCGGCGATGAAAGCCGGGTGCTGATTCAGGTTACAATGTTGCGCCCGGACAGCCGCCAGATCCCGCGACGCGAAATGTTCTGTTCCATCATCTCCCATAAGAGCGATTCTCATCTGCAGATATTCTTCAATCTTGCCAACCGGCCAGACGGAAGCGGGAATTTCCAGCCCCAGTTGCTCCCTTAGAAAGCGGGAGAGTTCGCTGACCAGCGGCCCGCGGGAAGGATTAAATTCCCGGATGATGAACTCATGTTTCTCCTTGAGGGGATGGAGCCGTTTTCGCCACTCCTTGGGCAGCCCCTTGAGGAGTTGCCAAACCTTTTCCCGCCAAAGGCTGGGAACAAGAGATTCCGGCAGGGTATCGGGAAGGTGGGCCAGCATTTCCAGGGGCAGTTTAAGGGTAACTCCGTCGGCCGGGTTTCCGTGAGCAAAAAGATAGGAAACATTAACGGGCTTTTGATCTATTAATACCTGCTCGGGATAGCTGCCGGGATCGACCTGGGGAGGGTTACGCAGCAGGTCAGACTCCGTCATCTTAAGAAAGGCATCTCCGTCTTGCAAGCGGATTAATTTCTGTAGGCTCTTGAGACTGTGTATCTCAGGAAGCCGGCGGCGATAGAACTCAAAGATGACCTCCTCTCCGACCAGGATATCCCGACGCCTAAGTTTATCTTCCCAGGATCTGACCCTCTCTATCAGTTCGATATTATGGCGTAAAAATGCAAGGTCAAGCTGCTCGTCCGGCGCCATTAGGGCCTCGCGGATAAAGATGTCCGCGGCTTCCCGCGGGTCAACCGGCCCATAAGACACCTGTCTTCGCGGCACAATTATCAGGCCATAGAGACTCACCTGCTCATCCGCAACGACCTCTCTTCGCCCGCTGTCCCAGCGGGGATTATGGTAGGCATAGCGGCAAAGGTTTTTACCCAGCGCCTCTATCCAGCGGCTTTCGATCCGCGCCAGGCGCCGGGCGTAGAGCCGGGAGGTTTCAATCATCTCCGTTGCCACAATCCACTTGGCGCCCTTGCTGTTGTAAAGATCGGAGCCGGGGAAAACATGTACCTCCCTGCCGCGGGCGGCTTGATAGAGATTCTTTTTTTTCTTGTACGCTATTTGCGACAGGTAGCCACTGATGATTGATTTATGTATCTTTTCGTATGACAGGTCATCATTTGCCAAGGCAGGTTCTATCTTTATGCCATGCTCCGCCAATATTGCTTTCAGTTGTTCCACAATATCCCGCCATTCCTGCATTCGCCGGAAGGAGAGAAAACGATCCCGGCAGAATTTTCTGGCCGCTCCCCGTGAGGATCCGGCATCCGTAATCCGTTCAAATTCCTGGTATATTTTCAGCAAGCCCAGAAAGTCGGAATCCTTATTCTGGAATTGCAGGTGGATCTCCGCCGCCTTCCTGGCATCCTCAAGGGGTACTTCACGGGGATGCTGAATCGTCAGGGCGGCGGCGATAATTAATACCTCCGTGAGGCATTGTTCCCGCCTGGCTTCAATGATCATTCGAGATAGCCGGGGATCCAGGGGCAGCCGGGCCATCATGCGGCCCTGGGGAGTAATCTTAAACTGACGCCGTTGCTTTTCCTGCTCCGCCTCCTGCCGGTTTGCCTGCGGGAGGGGGGGATCGGCATAAACAATAGCCTCCAGTTCCAGCAGGGTATCCAGGCCGTCCTGGATGTTTTTCCACGGCGGCGGATCGAGAAAGGGAAATGCCGCTGGCTCGCCCAAATCCAGGTAAAGCATTCTCAAGATAACCTCGGCCAGGTTGGAGCGCTGCAGCTCCGGGGGCGTGAACAGGGGCAGCCGGTGATAGTCTTCTTCCGAATAAAGGCGGAAGCATATCCCGTTTTGCAGACGGCCGCACCTTCCCTTCCTCTGGTCAGCGCTGCTGGCGGATATGCCGCGGATAGGCAGACTCGTGGTTTTGGTTCGGGCGTTGTATTCACTGATCCGGCAGAGGCCGGAGTCGATTACATACTTGGTTCCAGGAATGGTGAGGGAGGTTTCGGCAATATTGGTGGCGATGATGATCTTTCTTTCTTCACTGGTCTTAAATACTCGCTCCTGCTCCACACGGCTTAAGCGGGCGAAAAAAGGCAGAACCAAAGTATCGCGTCCATACCGGCCCTCTAACAGGGCCATCATTTCACGGATATCGGCTTCTGTAGGCATAAAAATGAGAATATCGCCCGGCGGATAACAGGATAATATCTCGTCGGCCGCCTGAACTGCCATTTCTATATGTGTTTGCTCTTCCCCGGCGGTCGCATCAGGAGGTCGGTAGATTGTCTCCACCGGATAGAGCCGGCCGGAAACCTCAATAATGGGCGCCCGATCGAAAAACTGGGAAAATTTCAAGGCGTCAATCGTTGCGGAAGTGATGATTACCTTAAGACGCGGCCTAAACGCGGTAATCTTTTTTATGATTCCCAATAGAAAATCGATGTTGAGGCTGCGTTCGTGGGCTTCATCGAGGATGATCGTGTCATAACGGCGCAGGAGGGGGTCTGTCTGGGCTTCCATCAACAGGATGCCATCGGTCATGATCTTGATCCGTTGCCGGGGGCCGCTTTTCTCATCAAAACGTATCCTGTAGCCCACCTGTTGCCCCATTTCTTCACCCAATTCCAGGGAAATCCGGCGGGCGGCCATAACCGCGGCCATACGTCGAGGCTGGGTGCAGCCGATCAAGGAAGGCCTCTGTCCCGCCAATTCCAGGCACATTTTGGGCAACTGGGTGGTTTTACCTGAGCCGGCTTCACCGATTACGATTGTTACCTGGTTATCATCTATTGCCGTGATGATCTCTTCTTTTTTTGCAACTATCGGGAGGTTGTCAGGATAATGAATCATGAGCTAAAGGCTGCCTGTCGAGCTAAAAGTTATGGTAAATTTTGAAGACCCGGTTTAGATTAAACTCTTGAATGTAAATCCGTTTCAGGTTAGTCTCATAGCATAACGGCGCGCTGTTGCAAGCCGTATGAAGCCCGGGGTCAATCATAAACAAGGAGCGTGTCAGGCTTTGCCGCCGAAGGAAATTGACCGGATACTTGAAGATTACTTGAATTACCTGCTGGTGGAGAAGGGGGTCGCCTTGAACACCCTCGAAGCCTACCGGCGGGATCTTATACGCTATCTGGCCGGTGTGAAGGGGGATGGCTCCGGCAGTCTCGACAGTGTAACGGAGGCTGATGTAATCTCCTTCATGGCACGCTGGAGAAATGACGGACTTTCGCCCAATTCGGTAAATCGGGCATTGGCGGCCATCAGGGGATTTTACCGCTATCTCCTGAGGGAAAAAATATTATATTCTTCGCCCTTGACCGATTTGCAGCAGGCCAAGGTTTGGGCGCGGCTGCCGGGAACGATCAGCAGGCTGGAAATGGAACTCCTTTTGGCCCAGCCGGCAAAAAACACCACCCGGGGCTTGAGGGATGCGGCTATTATGGAACTCCTTTATGCCACGGGTTTGCGGGTCTCCGAGTTGGTTGGCCTGAATTTGAACAGTATCAATTGGCAGGTTGGTTGCCTCCACACCGTCGGCAAGGGCGGCAAGGGCAGAATTGTTCCGATCGGGCAGACCGCCTATCGCCTCCTGCGGGATTACCTGGAACAGGCCAGGCCGATCTTTCTCCAGGATAAAAAATGTAATGAAATATTTCTGACCCGTCTGGGCGGCGGATTCACCAGGCAGGGATTATGGAAAATAATTAAATATTATGCGGCTATGGCCGGAATCGCCAAAAAGGTTTACCCCCACACCTTTCGACATTCCTTCGCCACCCATCTTTTGGAGGGCGGAGCCGACCTTAGAGCGGTTCAGGCCATGCTCGGTCATTCCGATATATCCACGACCGAAATATACACCCATGTCACTCGGGAAAGGCTCCGAGAGATCCACCAGCGCTACCATCCCCGAGGTTGAAAGCCGGTGAGGTTCGCGGTTATAAGCAGCGTGGGAACATTGTTGAATATGCCTTAAGCGATTGAGACTGTAAGCCTTATTTTTGTACGACCCACAGGAAAAGACAATGGGAAAAATGAATCACGGTATTTCACGGATAGGATTATATTTCTTTGGCTTTATATTACTGATAATTTTGATAGCCGGCCTCCTCTACGGCTTTTTTTTAGTATTCAGCCCCAGCCGAGCAAAAGCAATGGATTATCTCGCGCTGAGGGGGGAAAACGCTTTCCGGCATTTGATTTTAAATGAAACACCTAAATTCTACCATCTCGTCCTGGAAAAAAATGGAATTGACGAAACCCTTAAGGAAGGGGAGAGTCTGAGAATCCGCTATAAAGATGAATTTGTAATCAAAGAATTGACCACCGATGCTCTGACCGGTAAGGGGATAAGCCTTGACGTAGAGGGACTAGGCGATGACAATGACTACCGCAAGCGACTTGTGGAAACCAATCTGGTGGATGCCACCATCAGCCAACAGGTGAAGCCAGGGGGCGTAAAAGACGCGCCCGCCTTTAACATCCTGATCAAATACCACGGCGAGACGATCGCCAGACTGCCGATTACAGTGGAAGTAACCCCGCAGGACTGGCTGCGACATGCACGGAGCACGGATAACAAGGCACAGCAGATTAATTTCCTTATGAATGCCCTGGCCATGACTCCCTCCGATACCTCAGCAAGGAAGAGGCTGGCGGCCCTGTACGAAAGCCAGGGTCAGACCCCAGAGGCGGTTGCACAATACAGGCAGGTTTTAAGACTTGCTCCCCAAGATCTTGCCGCCTGGCGGGAATTACTGAAAATACATTTAAAGTCGAAGGATTATAACGAGGTCATTCAAGCCGCGCAGGAAATAATCAAAATAGACCCCCATGATAATAATGCCCGTCATGAAATGGCCGCGGCCTTTACAAACCTGGGCAAACCGGACCGGGCGATTGTAGTTTATCAAGAAATACTTAAAACGGACTCGCAAAACCCCCTGGTGCATTACAGACTTGGCGAACTGTACGAGAGGACCGGGAATCTGAAAAAAACCATTGAGCATTATCAAGTCGCCCAAGCCAAACAGCCGAAAGATCAGAATATTATGGTCGCCCTGGCGGAAGCATCGATGAAGGGCGGCAACTATGATGAGGCAATCAAATGGCTCCAGGAACTGATTAAACTCCAGCCCAAGAATGCCAATTTTTATGCCATCCTCGGAATAGCCTACTCAAACAAGGGTATGGTCAAGGATGAGATCGACAGTTATCAGCGTTCACTTAAAATCAAGACCGATGACCAGACGGTTCGTTTCAATCTGGCTGCGGCCTACGAGAAAAATAAAATGGATCGGGAAGCGGCGGACGCTTATCGGGCCATACTGAAGGTAAAGCCGACCGACGGGGATGTCCTGGAGAGACTGGCCAACTGCCTTTTTAGGCTTAGGGACTATTCCGGCGCCATCTCTCATTTCGAAAAACTGGACAAACTGGGTAAAAAATCTACCAAGATGGGTCCGGTTTACCTAAATATGGCTTACGCGTACGGGGAGTTGAAGCAATACGCTCAATCGGCTGAACGCTACGAAGCAGCCATAAAACAGGGTATGAATGATCCCATCATCCACTACAATCTGGCTGTTACCTATGGACAGATGAAAAATGAAAAAAAGGCGATAGAGGCTTATGAAAAATATGCCGCCCAGCAGCCGACCAAGGAGGTGTTGGATATTCTGGCAACAAGCTACATGGACGGCAAGCAGTTTGACAAGGCCGTCAAAACCTACCTGCGCTTGGAGAAAATGGTGACTGGTCGCCAGGCCAAGGCCTCAATCTATTCCAGCCTTGGCTATGCGAGTGGCCAGTTGGGAAATACGGATAAGGAAATCGAATATTATCTGATGTCCCTTAAATTTGACCCCAACGACGATGAGGTCTATTTGAGCCTGGGAGAGGCCTACGAAAAAAAGAAAATGGACCAGGAGGCCAGACAGGCCTATCACAAATCTTTGGAACTTAATCACGCCTCAACCAGAGCAAAAGAGAAGATCCGCGCTCTGGGAGTTCGGCTAATGCAGGAAAAATTCAAATAGGAGCAGATTATGAGGAAAGTGAGTCTAAAAAATTTCACTATCGGCGCCGGTCTTCCGCTGGCGCTCATTGCAGGCCCCTGCGTGGTGGAGAGCGAGGAAAAAACGCGGGCAATTGCCCTGGCAGTGAAAAAAGTTGCGGAAACCCTGGAAATGCCATTTATTTTCAAGGCCTCCTATGACAAGGCCAACCGGACGTCGATCCACTCCTACCGTGGCCCCGGTCTTTCCCGGGGGCTCGCAATTCTGGCCAGAATCAAGCAGGATTACAACCTCCCCTTGCTTTCGGACGTACATCGCTTTGAGGAAATCGAACCTGCCGCTCAAGTTCTTGATATCATGCAGATTCCGGCATTTCTTTCCCGTCAGACAGATTTCATCTGCGAAGTTGCCCGCACCGGCCGGATTGTCAATATCAAAAAGGGGCAGTTTTTGGCCCCCTGGGACATGGCTAACGTAATAGACAAGGTCTTGTCCACAGGTAATGAACAGATCCTGATTACCGAGCGGGGTGTATCTTTCGGCTATAACAATCTTGTTTCAGACTTTCGAGGACTTACAATTATGAGAAAGATGGGATACCCTGTGATCTATGACGCCACCCATAGCGTCCAGCTGCCCGGCGGCGCTGGTACGTCCTCGGCGGGACAGCGAGAGATGGTGCCGGCCTTGGCCCGGGCGGCGGCGGCGGTGGGAGTGGACGGCTTTTTTTTCGAAGTCCATCCCAATCCGCCGGAAGCGTTGTGCGATGGCCCAAACTCTCTGTACCTCGACCAACTGCCTGGTCTATTGGCAACCCTGAAAGGGATTGACCTGCTAGTTAAACAGGGTGATGTCCCCGCAAAAGGAGATGATCGATGCTGAATTATCTGAACGAAACACTCCAGGAGAGGCTCAAGCCGATTCGGCTTCTACTGCTCGATGTCGACGGCGTCCTAACCGATGGGGCAATCATTATCGATGACCGGGGAGTGGAAGCAAAAAACTTCAACGTTAAGGATGGTCATTGGCTGAGGCTCCTGATGGGGGGAGGTATTGAGGTAATACTGGCCACTGGCCGTGTTTCCAAGGCTCTGGAGTATCGGGCCCGGGAGCTGGGAATAGAAGAAATTCATCAGGGCGCCAGAGATAAGGTTAAGATTTATGAGGAGATAATTGCGCGCAAAGGGCTGCTGCCCCACCAGGTGGCTTTCGTCGGTGATGATGTGGTGGATATCCCCCTCTTGAAGCGGGTGGGTTTCGCCGCCACGGTTGCCGATGCCTGCGAGGTGGTTAAGAGTTACGTCCATTACATAGCCAATGCCGACGGCGGCAAGGGGGCTGTCAGGGAGATCTGCGAACTGCTGATCCGCGCCCAGGATAAATGGCCGGCCATCGCGGCCCGCTACGAGCTTTGACGGCAGCATCATCCCCTCATTTCCGCCTTTACATACCCCAATGCCAGTGCTATATCAATTATCAACAGCGCTTTTAACCAGGCGGAGGATGGTAGCTTGATGACCGGCCCGCGGAAATGAAAAAGAAAAAGATTCTTATCGCCTTAGCCATTTCATCGCTTATGCTGGTGGCTTTAGCAGGATACTTTTGGACTGCCGGCAAGCCGAAGCCAACAGACCTCCTGAAGATTCTCCCCGCTGATATTGACCTTCAGGTTAAAGAGGTAAAATACGAGGAACTGGGTACTGCTGGTGTAAAATGGGAGATAATTGCGGATACCGCCCGCTACCTGAAAAAAGAAAATACGGCACTGTTTGATCGGGTCAAGATTAAATTTATCATGAAGGACGGGAGCATTTATAATCTAAGCGCTGACCGGGGGAAGATCGACACGGCAAGCAATGATATGGAACTTTCGGGAAATATTGTTATAATTTCGGACAAGGGGGACCGGTTCAAAACGCAGCTACTGCGATTTTCGAAAAAGGAAGAGCAGATATTTACGAAAGAGCCGGTCATTATGGAAAATGACTTTATCACTGTCCAGGCGAAGGGGATGACCCTTTCGCTCAAAGATGAGCACCTGACCCTAAGCTCGTCCGTAAAGGCGCGGATTCAACCGGCGAGGTGAACAAATGAAAAAAAAATTGCTTATTTTTATTTCTTGTTTTTTACTGGTGATGCCCTTCGGCAGCGCCGGGGCGCAGCCGGCGGAGGCAAGAAAGGAGCCCCGGCTGGAGCGGGATAAACCAAAGCCCATCAAGATTGATGCAGACAGACTGGATGCTAACAATGAAAAGAGGATGGTCACCTTTACGGGAAATGTCGTGGCCGTACAGGAAGACAAGACCATCAAGGCGGACCGTTTGATCCTACACTTCAAGAAAGAAACCCAGGCCGGACCTGTTGCGGCCAGGGATCCCATGAGGGGCGGTGAACTTGACCGCATAGAGGCCAGGGGGCGGGTAAATATCCAAATGGAGGAACGGACGGCCACCGGGGATGATGCGGTTTTCATCCAGGATACCCAGCAGATAATCCTGACCGGAAATGCTACCTTGCGCGAGGGGCCTAATCTCGTCAAGGGGGAAAAGGTGACTGTTTTCCTGGAGGAAAACAGGGGCATGGTCGAGGGTAGCGATAAGGTCCGGGTAAGCGCCACCATTTACACCACCGAAGTGCGAGAGAAAAAGAAATAGTGGGAGCAGTAAGCCCCATGGGCACACTCAGGGCGGAAGGATTGACCAAGACCTACTCTGGCCGGAAGGTAGTTGACTCAGTCGATCTCGAAATAAATCCCGGCGAGGTGGTAGGCCTTCTGGGCCCCAACGGGGCGGGAAAGACCACTACTTTTTATCTCATCGTGGGACTGGTGAAACCGGACAGCGGGAAAATAATCCTCGATCAGGAGGATATCAGCCGTCTGCCCATGTACCTGCGAGCCAGGAGGGGCATGAATTACCTGCCGCAGGAGCCGTCTGTTTTCCGCAAACTTACAGTGGAAGACAATATCATGGCCATTTTGGAGATGGTTGAGTCGGCAGAGGAAAGGCGGCAGGAGAGACTGGCTGAACTTTTGGGCGAGCTTGATCTGACAAATCTCAGATCTAATTACGCCTACTCTCTCTCCGGCGGCGAAAGAAGGCGGCTGGAAATTACTCGAGCCCTGGTTACCGAGCCCCGGTTCATTCTTCTCGATGAGCCTTTTGCCGGAATTGATCCCCTGGCGGTGGCTGATATCAGGAGAATAATTGAAAAATTGCAATCCAAAGGGATCGGGGTTATTATCTCCGATCATAATGTCAGAGAGACCCTGTCCACCTGTAACCGGGCATATATACTAAATAAAGGCGCCATTCTGGTTGAGGGGGACAGGGAACGGATCATTAACTGTGATCTCGCAAGGAAATTTTATTTCGGAGATGACTTCATTTTTTGACGGTGTTGCAAAGGAATATAACTTGATCAAAACTGACTGCTTCGGCCGCTTGGCAGATTATTTAATATGGCCTTTGAATTAAGACAAAACTTAAAACTTACCCAGCAACTGATAATGACGCCCCAACTTCAGCAGGCGATCAAGCTCCTGCAGCTATCCCGTCTGGAGCTGGTGGATTCCATCAACCAGGTTATAGAATCAAACCCCCTGCTCGAGGAAGTACCGCCCAATGAGGAGGAACGCACAGCGGATGAGCTTCGGGATGGTGAAGAGAGTTCCCGGGAGACTGAGGCCGCCCTACAGCGGACGCAGGAAATCACTGGTGAGGGCGATGGCCGGGAGGATTTTGACTGGCAGAATTATTTCGAGGACCGGATAGCCGGCGGCGGCTCCTATGAAAGACGTGATACCGGGGAAACTCCGGCCTGGGATAGCATGATATCCCTGAGGCCATCGCTCACGGATCACCTTCTCTGGCAGTTACGGTTGTCACGTTTTACCGTGGCAGAGATACAAATCGCCGAGTTGATAATTGGAAATCTCGACAGCGATGGTTATTTAAGAGAGAGTCTGGAAACAATTGCCGACCTTCTTGGGCAGGATACGGTCCTTGTGGAAGAGGTGCTTAAGAAGGTCCAGCATTTCGACCCGCCCGGCGTCGCCGCACGAAGCCTGCAGGAATGCCTTTTGATTCAGGCGGAAGCATTGGGAGCATCAACGCCTATTGTGCAGACGATTATTAAAGAACACCTGAAAAATCTGGAATTGAAAAACTACTCGCTTATTGCCCGAAAGCTTTCTCTTACCCTGGATGATACGCTGCAGGCAATTGCGTTGATCAAGAACATGGATCCCAAACCCGGGAGTATCTACACTGAAGAGCGACTGGAAACGATTGTGCCTGATGTGTATGTTGTAAAAGTCGGAAGCGAGTACCGGGTGCTTTTAAATGATGATAATCTGCCCCATCTCCGGATCAACAATCATTACCGGAACATCATCGATGTACGCCGCAGGACGGTCGGCTCCGACAGAGACAAGAATTTCATCAGGGAAAACTTGCAGGCGGCATCCTGGTTCCTCAAGAGCCTGCTGCAGAGGCAGCGGACAATTTGCCGGGTAGCGGAGAGCATTGTCCGGCTGCAAAGGGACTTTTTTGAACGGGGAATCAATTATCTCAAGCCGCTGGTCCTCAGGGAGGTGGCCGATGACGTAGAGATGCACGAATCTACTATCAGCAGAGTGGTAACCAATAAGTATATGCAGACGCCGGAAGGGATATTTGAACTGAAGTTTTTCTTCGGCAGCAGCATTAAAACCACTAAAGGCGATTCCGTCTCTTCTCGTAGCGTCAAGGAAAATATCAGGAATATCATCGCCGCCGAAGACCCGAAAAGACCCCATCGCGATGACGAAATCGTCGAAATTTTGAAAGCTTCGAATATAACAATAGCAAGAAGAACAGTCGCTAAATATCGAGAGATGATGAAAATTCTACCCGCTTCCAAAAGAAAGGGGTTTGTCTGACTCCCTTAATTGACGGACTTGGGTTAGCGCATAAAAGGATTGACTTCCCGCTGCCATTAAAATAGGTAGCCCGCAGTTTATTTAAAACACCACCCGGACCAGAGACGATTTTCGCGGTTCCGGGGATCGAAAGGAGGACATTTTAGTGAATATATCCATTACGTTCAGAAATTCTGAGGTGGATAAATGGCAAAGAGAATTTATTGAAGACAAGATTACAAAACTTAGGAAATATATTGATGGTCCCTGCGAAGCCCATGTGGTCCTTGCCGTGGAAAAGTTCCGGCAGGTGGCGGAGATAAACTTTCTGGCGAACGGTCTTAATATCAACAGCAAGGAAGAGGCCAAGGAGATGAGCCTGGCCATTGATAACGCCATTGAAAAAGTTGAAAGGCAACTCAAGAAACATCGGGAAAAGATCCGGGAACACAAGACGGTAAATAGAGCCTCAGGGGAGCCGCCGGCCCCAGATGCCGCGCTCAATCAGACAGAGGTTTCAACTACGGCCAGAATTGCGGAGTTCCGGAAGGTAGTTCTCAGGCACCTATCTCCGGAAGATGCGGTCCTCGAGATGGAGACTCAAGACAGCGGCTTCGTGGTCTATCGCGACGCCTCAAATGGCCGGATATGTGTGCTCTATCGGCTCAATGACGGCAACTACGCCCTCTTGGAAACAAATGGCTAAAACCGGTGAGGGGGAGGGGCAATGAAAATAGCTGATCTGATTGACAGGAACTTCATTGTGCCGGAATTGACATCCAACACGAAACGGGAAGTCCTGATGGAGCTCGCCCGGGTCTTTCCGGCTGATTATTTCTCTCGTGATTATGACGATGTTGTGAATGTGCTTCTGGAGAGAGAAAAACTGGGCAGTACCGGTATTGGCGATGGGATTGCCATACCACACGGGAAAATCGTTGGTTTGAACAATTTGATCCTGTCATTTGGCCGGTCCATCTCGGGTATTGATTTCAATGCCATGGATGGAAAACCGGTAAATCTCTTCTTTCTGCTTATGGCCCCGGAAAATTCGGCGGGACTGCATTTAAAGGCGCTGGCCAAGATATCGCGGATGCTCAAGGACGTCTCTTTCCGCGGACGGCTCTTGGCGGCAGCGAGCATTGATGAGATATTTTCAATCATCGCTAAAAAAGATGAAGAATTATGATGATTTTCACTCCTCGAACGATGATTTGCAGCGCAGACTGCTATGCCGGACATCAATAGAGATAAGATAAACCAGGTAGTGATCATAACCGGAATGTCCGGCTCGGGAAAGACATCGGCCTTAAGGGCGCTGGAAGACATCGGTTTTTTCTGTATTGATAATCTGCCGGTGGCTCTCTTGCCGCAGGTTCTTAAGATTAAGGCTGGGGGACAAGTCCAGCCAACCAGGGTGGCCCTGGTCATGGACATCCGCGAGGAGGAATTTCTCGAAAAATACGAAAGAGTTTTTCGGTATCTGAAAAAGAAGGGATACAACATTGAAATAATTTACATGGATTCCGGCGATTACGTGCTGCTGCAACGTTACAGCGAAACCAGACGGGCCCATCCACTTTCGTTTCACGGTTCTATCTTGGAGAGCATCGCCTTGGAGCGGGCGAAGATGGCCCCCCTTAAGGCGATGGCAACCAAGATCATCGATACCACTTCCTTTAACGTTCATCAAACAAAGGCAACAATTCAGCGGATATTCCTTGCCAATCAGATAAAAACCAAACTGCTTTTTGTCCATCTGCTGTCCTTCGGGTTTCGCTATGGCGTCCCGGTAGATGCGGATATTATTCTCGATGTCCGTTTTTTGTCCAATCCCTACTTTGTGGAAAAGCTTAAGTTACTAGACGGCAACGACCCCCGGGTAAGAGACTATGTCCTGACCACAACTGACGCGGAACAATTCCGGGAAAAAATATCAGAGTTATTGGACTTTCTGTTGCCCCTCTATGAACGTGAAGGCAAAACAAGGCTCAGCATCGCATTCGGCTGCACGGGCGGCAAGCACCGATCGGTTGTCATGGCAAACGCTCTGGGTGCCAAGCTGTCTTCGTCTGACTACTCCTTTCAGGTAAGTCACCGTGATATTTCCAAGAGCGAATCACCTGCGGCAGGTTTTTGATCATTCCTTTTCTTGTTGACAGGCTAAGCGTTTGATACTAGTGTTAACATCTGTTCAAATTTAAGCCGGTCATGCTCCAACATTCAAACCCACTGTCAAGACCCGTTCAGCTAAGGTTAGGGTCCGCCCTCCCAGGTACCGGCTGACGTGCCCGGGCCCACAAAATCTTTATTTTAAGGAGGTTAATATGTGGATTGTGCGATTGAATATGACTGATCGAACCTACCGGCTGGAAGAGGTTCCGAAGCGCTACAAGCAACTAGGCGGCCGCGGCTTGACCTCTAGTCTCGTTTCCGACGAGGTTGATCCCCAGTGCCACCCTCTGGGACCAAGCAATAAACTGGTTTTTGCCCCCGGCATCCTGACCGGAACCAGCGCTCCCTCTTCAGCTCGTCTGTCCGTGGGAGGAAAATCACCGCTGACGGGAGGGATCAAAGAGGCGAACGCGGGCACCGGGATGGCTCCGGACCTGGCAAAGATGCGGATTAAGGCGCTGGTGGTCGAGGGGATGCCGGCGGAAAAGGACAAATACTGGCTCGCCCTCGTCACCTGGGACGGCGACAAACCCAAGGTTAAATTCCATGCCGCCGATGAATACACCGGAGAGGATCTCTATTCGGTATATCCTAAAGTTTTCAGCCGCTTCGGCAAGAAAGTCCAGGTCGCCGGTATTGGCACAGCCGGGGAGTTCGGATACGCCGATTCCGGCATTGCCTTCAACGACATGAAAAAACAGCCCACCCGCTACGCCGGTCGAGGTGGTCTGGGTGCTGTGATGGGCAGCAAGAGACTGAAATTTTTGCTGGTGGACGCCACAGGGAGCCCCGGCGTTACAATTGCAAATGAAGAACTCTTCAAGGCGGGCGCCAAGAAGATGCGTGATGCGTTAAAAGAGCACGCTATCACCAAACCCCAGGGGGGGCTCAACAGTTACGGCACGGCGATTTTGGTTAATATCTTGAATGAGGCAGGCGGATTCCCCACCCGCAACTTCCGCAGCGGACGCTTCGAAGGCGCCGCCAGGATTTCCGGCGAGGCAATTTTCGAAACCAACAAAAAAAGGATGGGCAAGGAAATATACAACCACGCCTGCAGCCCCGGCTGTGTTATCCAGTGCTCCAACACCCTCTACGGCAAGGACGGCAATGAAATCGCCTCCTGCGTTGAGTATGAGTCCGGCTGGGCCTTTGGAGCCGACTGCGGCATCGACGACCTGGACGCTATCGCTAAAATGGTTAAGCTTTGCAACGCCTATGGCCTGGATACCATCGAAGCGGGCGTGACCATTGGAGTGGCAATGGACTCCGGGGTTCTCCCCTTCGGCGATAAAAAGGGCGCGATAAAGCTGCTCAACGAGATGGGAAAAGGCAGCCCCATCGGCCGCATCCTGGGCGGTGGCGCGGCGATGACCGCTAAACTTTATGGCAATCCCCGAACACCGACCGTGAAGGGCCAGGCCATGCCGGCATATGAGCCGCGAGCAGTAAAGGGTATCGGCGTAACCTATGCCACCTCTACGATGGGCGCCGATCACACCGCGGGCTATACTATTGCACCGGAAATATTGAGTGTTGGCGGCACATCAGACCCGCTGATGGCCGAAAAAGGCAAGGCCGACTTGAGCCGGGCTTTCCAGAGCACCACTGCCCTGATCGATTCTTCCGGTCATTGCCTCTTCATAGCCTTTGCCATTTTGGATATTCCCAGCGGATTTGAGGGCCTGCTCGACGAGCTGAATGGTCTTTTGGGAACGGCCATGTCTGCCGACGAAGCCGTGGGCACGGGCGCGGCCGTTTTACGCCGGGAACGGGCTTTCAATGAGGCGGCCGGCCTTACCAAGGCGGATGACCGCCTGCCGGAGTTTATGAAATACGAAAAACTTCCGCCCCACAATGTTGTAAGCGACTTGCCGGACGAGGTTTTTGACTCGGTTTATGGAGCCCTCTGAGCGTATTTTAGCGGTTTTAGCCTCCCGTCGAGGTGATAAAAACAATTAGAAACCGATGCCACCCAGAAGCCACTCCGGATGGGCGGCATCGGTTTCGCCGCCCGCTTTTGCGGGGATAAATGTCACGATGAAAATTACGGTCAAGCTATTCGCTGATCTAAGGGAATTCGCGCCGGGGGATAAGACCGCCGGCAAGAACCAGGAAATTGAAATCGCCCCGGCCAGTACGATTAATGACCTTCTTGTCAGATTAGGAATCCCAGCGCCCAGGGCCAAGGTGGTGTTCGTCAACGGTCGTTCACGAGAACTGTCGTTTGCACTAAGCGAAAACGATGAGGTGGGTGTTTTCCCCCCGGTCGGAGGCGGTTAGTCGCCAATTATCTTGGCTGTTTAGAAGACCGGAGCAAGAATTTAAAATAGCGTCAGTTATCGCCCGGTAAAACAAACTGCTCCTGCCTTTTGCCATGCCATTGAGCCTCAAAAATCCTTAAGGTGGGCCTGCTTCCCAGTATGGCTTTTGGCTTCTGGGACAGGTTATGATTGGGAGCAAGCATTATGCTGATTGACGTCTGGCTTTATGGTCCACTGGCCCGTTACGGCGGGAGCAACGACAATATTTTTGCCAATCCGCAACTAGAAATGCCTGCGGGAAGCGCCCTGCGCGATCTCCTCGCCCGGCTCAGGCTGCCCACGGAGGAACGGGGAATAACCTTTATCAACGGTAACTTAAGCGCCATGCCCGGAATACAGCCCGACCTGGACCATACCCTTAACGAAGGTGACCGGGTTGCTCTTTTCCATCTCAAGAGCATGTGGCCCTTCCAGTATCGCCACGATGTCGCCTCCATCGAGGAGTTTAAAAAGACCATCGGCGGCCGACCTGACCGCGGTTTACGGTCCCACTACGTCGATACATTAAGGCCGGATATAGATCGGCTTTAATGTGCCGGCGTTACATGCTTTTCCTTCCTGATACCTTCTGAAACCCAGAATGCCAACCGCCGCTGCCATTAGCCGATTGCTATGCGGCGCCGGGAACATGGCTTTCCCGGCCAGTGTTTGCTTTAAAAGCGCCCGGTATTTGACGGCGCCCTCGCCGATGAATGTAGTTGGAGCATTTATTTCAGCCATAATTTCGGCAATATCCAGCAATCGGTCTGAAATGACAACTTCGGGCGAGCTTGCGGCGGAAACATTGTAGAGAGCGCAATAGACCTGGTTCTTTTTGGCATCCAGCAGCGGGCAGACGAACATGCCGCTTGAGAGCTGATTGCAGGCCAGGGCCTCCAGAGTTGACACCCCGGCGACGGGAATATCGCGGGCAAAGGCAAAACCTTTAGCCGTAGCGACACCGATGCGAAGCCCGGTGAAGGAACCCGGGCCAATGGTGCAGGAAAGTAATTCCAGTTGGCTAATTTTTTTGTTAGACATGCTCAGAAGACTGTTGATGGCGGTCAACAGCGTCTCGCTGTGATGGCGGTCAACGGACAGCGTCAACTCCGCCAGGGGGCTCTCATCTTCCAGAAGAGCAACGGAAATTGTGCGGGTTGAAGTATCAAAGGCCAAAATAAGCATTTTACCGCCGGCTTCTCACTTAAAAAAAGTCCAGACCAAGCCGTTCAATGTCGAGAAAGAGAACAAAAGCCATCAGCATGATAATCAGCGCGAGCCCCACCTGTTGCGCCCGCTCCCGCCACTTCACGCTTACCTCTTTCCCCCGGATCATCTCGATCAGGAAAAACAGCAAATGGCCGCCGTCCAGGACAGGTATCGGCAAGAGGTTGAGAATGGCCAGATTAATACTGAGCAGGGCCATAAAAAGAATGAAGGGAATGATCCCCTCCTTCACCTGACTGCCAGCCATCTGGGCGATGAGGATGGGACCTCCCAGATTTTTCGGCGATAAAACGCCCTGAACCATTTTTACCACGCTAAGGACGGTCAGTTTGGCAATATTCCAGGTCTGAATAGTCGCCTGCATGGTCGCCGCCAAGGGGTTCATCCGTTCCGTAACGGTCTGGCGAGAGGGTTTGATCCCGATCCGGTAAACAGTTATCTCCTCGCCGAAGAGGCTTTTGGCCTTTTCCGCCTGCGGGGTAACCGTAATCTCTTTGATTTCATCTCCCCTCCTGACGGTCAGCCGCAATGCTCTCCCATCGCTTTTGCTGATCTTCTCCGCCAATTTGTCCCAGCGGGATAGACGCGCTCCATCGATTGCCTCAACCAGATCATTCTCCTTAAGGCCGGCCAACTGGGCGGGAGCGCCTTCGGAAAGGCCGCCTATCCGGGAGGTAAGCTGGGGGATGCCGATCATGTTGACCAGCGCGAAAATGAAAATCGCCAAGAGCAGATTGAAAACCGGTCCGGCCGCCACGATGCCGAACCGGCGGTAAACCGACTGATTCTGAAAGGACCTTTTCTCGTCGGCCGCCGACAGTTCCCCATCTTCCGATTCACCGAGGAGTTTTACATAGCCGCCTAAGGGGATAAGGGAAAGCTGATATTCGGTCTCGCCTACTTTTTTGCCGATCAACTTAGGCCCGAAACCCAGGGAAAATTTCAACACCCCAACTCCCGCCCTTTTAGCGGCCAAAAAATGTCCCAATTCGTGGATAAAGATCAATATCCCGAGCAAAATTATCAATGAGACAATGCTCAAGCCAATCAAATGATGTTACCTCCTTTTTTATACTTCTCCACCAGTTCTGCCGCCTTCACGCGACCCCAGTTGTCAGCCGCGATTATCTCATGAATTGTCGTTGGGGCAAAGGAATTATGGCTGGCAAGCGCCGATTCAATGATCGCGGGAATATCCATAAAGCCGATCCGGCCGGCCAGAAATTCCTGCACGGCAACCTCGTTTACCGCATTTAAAACAGCCGGCATGGTGCCGCCGGCCCTCCCGGCGTGATAGGCCAAGGCCAGATTGGGAAACCGCTTAAGATCGGGTTGGGAAAAATCCAGCCGCGCCAAATCGGCAGCATTAAGCGCCGCTCCGGCCTCTCTAAGTCGTTTCGGGTAGGACAGGGCGTAGGCAATTGGAATCTTCATATCCGGCACGCCAAGCTGCGCCATTATCGCCCCATCGTTAAATTCAACCAGGGAATGGACGATGCTTTGAGGATGGATGAGCACTTCGATGCGATCAATTTCGATATCGAAGAGCCAGCGGGCCTCGATCACCTCAAGGCCCTTGTTCATCAGCGAGGCCGAATCGATCGTTATTTTTTTTCCCATGCTCCAGTTGGGATGCTTCATGGCTTCAACAGCGGTTACCTTCTTGAGGCCGGACTGCTTAAGACGCAGGAAGGGGCCGCCGGACGCGGTTAATATGATCTTGCGGACATGGTCGGAATCATTGCCGGCCAGGCACTGAAAAATGGCGCTATGCTCGCTGTCCACAGGCATTATCCGAACTCCCCGGTCCCGGGCCAGTTTCATTACCAGCGCTCCGCCCATGACCAGGGTCTCCTTATTGGCCAGGGCAATATCCTTCCCCGCCGCTATCGCTGCGACAGTAGGCTTAAGACCCGCCGCTCCGACAATCGCCGATACCACCAGATCAGAATCGGCGTGGGCGGCCAGAGTTTCGTAACCTTCCGGCCCGTAGAGAATTTCCGTTCGGGGCATCGGCGCCAGGAGAGATTTAAGGTTTATAGCGGCCTTCTCGTCGATCACGGCAACTACCGCCGGCTGATAGGTTTCAATCTGTGTTTTCAATAAGGCAACGTTAGAGCCCGCCGCCAGGGCCACAATCCGAAATTGTTCCGGAAAGCGGCTTACCAGGGCCAAAACGTTTACGCCGATGGAACCGGTGGAACCAAGTAGGGTCAGCTTCTTCATGGCAACACAAAAAGGCGGTAGTAATAAACAAGGGGCGCTATAAAAAGAAAGCAATCTATCCGGTCCAGAATGCCGCCATGGCCAGGCAGGCTGCCGCCGGAATCCTTAACCCCGGCGTCGCGTTTAATTGCCGATTCGCACAGGTCTCCCAGTTGACCGGTGATACTGCCGAGAAAACCGATTATCACTGCATGGATCAACGGTAACGCCGGCAAAAAGATGATCCGGTAGATTAATACCGCAAGAACGCTCCCCGCAATGAGCCCCAGGAACCCCTCGACCGTCTTTCCCGGGCTTATGGCGGGTAGAAGTTTTCTTTTACCCCATGTCCTGCCCACATAAAAGGCCAAAGTGTCTCCCGCGAAGCCAAGAACGAGGATTAAAAATACCCAGGCCACTCCCTCCGGCAGTTGGCGGATCATGGTCAAGTGGGATAAACCAAAAGCCAGATAAAAGACCCCGAAAATCACCTTCGCCAAGACATTAAAATCAAATGATTGCCGTACCGCAACCAAAATAAATCCAAGAAAACCAAGGATTATCGAAAGGCTTAAAGATGCGGCGATTAACTGGAAATTTTCCAGAGCTGCGGCGAGGTAGATGAAGGTGGCCAGGCCGAAACCGATCAGGCGGGCCCAAAAGTTATTCGGACCCAAAACAATTGAAAAATATTCGCGTAGGGCAAGAATCAAAACGAGATAAATGAGCAGTGAAAAAGAGGCCTGATTGCCATAGCCAATAATCGCCGCCAATACCGGCAGTGCTACAAGTGCGGTGATCCATCGTTTCCCGTGAGAAGTCATCTTCAATCCTTGCAAACCTGGCTGCCTACAAGACCGAATCTTCTCTGCCTTTTTTGATAGTCGACAATTGCCCCAAGCAGGTCGTCGCCGGTAAAATCCGGCCAGAGAACATCGATGAAGCAGAATTCGGTGTAGGCCAACTGCCACAGGAGAAAATTGCTCAGCCGGTATTCTCCGCTGGTGCGGATCAGCAGGTCGGGATCGGGAATGGCGGCGGTATCCAAATATGAGCTGAATACCTCCCGGGTAATATCCTGCGGGTTGAGTTGCCCCTCTTTCACTTCCCGGGCAATCTGCCGCACCGCTTTTAATATTTCGTCACGGCTGCCATAGCTCAACGCAATGATTAAAGTCATCGACCTGTTGCCGGCGGTAAGGCGCTGCGCTTCCATTAGTTTTTGCTGCAGGGCAGGATGAAGACGTTTAATTTCGCCGATGGTCGTCAATCGAATATCCTTCTCCATCATTTCCGCCAGCTCTCTATCCAGATAGGTGCTAAGGAGATCCATCAAGGCCGACACCTCTTCCCGGGGGCGCTGCCAGTTTTCCGAGGAGAAGGCATACAGGGTGAGATATTCAACGCCCAGCTCCCGACAGCTCCTGACGGTCTCCCGGACCGCATCAGCACCCCTGCGGTGACCTGATATCCGGCCTAAGGCATGCTTTTCCGCCCAGCGGCCGTTACCATCCATGATAATCGCGATATGGCGGGGACGATTATGGGGATCGATTTTGTTCATACTTATTATTTCCTGGGTGTTGATAATCCTTCCGGATGTTTACGATTCTTAATAGAATAACTTTTTAACACTAAACGGGTTTATTGCAAGTCCTCTTTTGGGGCAAGGTTCAGTTTCGGGGGCTTCTTAAAAAAGCGCCCACGGCGTCATGCCTATAAAAGGATGCGGAAAAAACAATGGGGAGCCCAAGGACTCCCCATTTCAGCCGTCAGTTTTATCCTGCTATATCTCCATAATCTCCTTTTCTTTGGCCCGCAGAATAACGTCAACCTTTTCAATATACCTGTCGGTCGTTTTTTGAACTTCCTGCTGGGCATCGTGCAGTTGATCCTCGGAGAGGTCGCCGGACTTCTTGAAGGACTTGAGCTCTTCATTGGCATCCCGGCGGCAGTTCCGCAGATTTACCCGGAATTCCTCAGCCATCTTCTTGACAACCTTGACCAGCTCCAGTCGCCTTGCCTCGGTTAAAGTGGGAATGGTAATGCGTACTACCTTGCCGTCGTTTGTCGGTGTTATTCCTAAATCGGACTTCTGGATGGCCTTTTCTACGGCGCCCAAAACCGCCGTGTCCCAGGGAGAGATCAGGATTTGACGACTCTCGGGAACGGACAGGTTCGCCACCTGATTAAGCGGCGTCGGCTGTCCGTAATAATCGACCTTGATCCCGTCGAGAAGCGCCAGCGATGCCCGGCCCGTCCGCACTTTACTTAAGGCCTTCTCCATGACCTTGACAATCTTATCCATATTTTCGGTCATTTGTTCAATAACAAGTTCCTTCATTTTTCAAACCTCGATAATTGTCCCCTCGGGATGGCCGGTTATTACTCTATTAATATTGCCCCTCTTGAGCAGATTGAAGACTACCAGGGGAAGAGAGTTGTCCCGGCATATGGAAATGGCGGTGGCGTCCATCACCTTCAGGTTACTGGCCAGGGCATCGGTATAACTTATCTTATCATATCTTATGGCGTCAGGGTGCTTGACCGGATCCTTGTCATACACACCGTCCACCTTGGTGGCCTTGATGATGACGTCCGCCTTGATTTCGACCGCCCTTAAGGCTGCCGCAGTATCAGTTGTAAAGTAAGGATGCCCGGTTCCGCAGGCAAAAATCAGCATTCTTCCCTTTTCCAGGTGACGCATCGCCCGACGATGAATATAGGTCTCGGCTACCTCTTTGATATCCAGGGCCGACAGTACCCTTACCGCGGCGCCCATCTTCTCCATAGCGCTCTGCAAGGCAAGACAGTTAATCATTGTGGCGAGCATGCCCATATAGTCCGCCTGGGCGCGATCCATCCCCTGCTCGCTGGCCTGAAGTCCGCGAAAGATATTGCCGCCACCGATAACGATGCCAAACTCTACACCCCTGGCCGCCACTTCGATGATCTCCGCGGAAATTCTTCTGACCATTTCCGGGTCGATCCCATATGAACGACTGCCCATGAGGGCTTCGCCACTGAGCTTGAGCAATACCCTTTTGTATTTGATGTTATCCATAGCTTTTTGACAGCGGCACAATTTCTTTAATCGGCCGGCAAATCACTTGTTATCTTCACCCAGCAGAAAACGAACAAAACGCCGTATGACCACGTTCTCGCCGGTTTTGGCAATCACCGCGTTTAGCCGGTCAGTAACCGTGACGTTGTTATCCTTGATGAACTTCTGATCCATCAGGCAGACATCTTCGTAATACTTCTTGAGCTTGCCCTCGATAATCTTATCCCAGATCTTCTCGGGCTTGCCCTCTGCTTTGGACTGGTCGCGGTAGATGTTCCTCTCACGCTCCAGGACTTCTTCCGGAATATCGTCGGATCTTACGTAAGTGGGGTTGAAAGCCGCCACATGCATTGCCAGGTCTTTGGCCAAAGCCTGAAAATCCTCTGTTTTGGCAACAAAATCCGTCTCGCAATTGAGTTCCACCATTACGCCGATTTTGCCGCCCATATGGATATAAGAGGCGATGACCCCTTCTTTGGCCGCCTTGGAGGATCGCTTGGTTGCCGCCGACATGCCTTTTTTCCTCAGGTAATCAACGGCTTTTTCCATGTCGCCATCGGCCGCGATCAGCGCCTCCTTGCAATCCATCATGCCTGTCCCGGTCTTATCCCGGAGTTCCTTGACTATTTTCGATGTTATTTCCAATTAAATACCTCCCAGATTCTTATAAGTATCAGATTATATGACGTGCGTACACCCAATCGGCGTTATTGCTTCAGTCCTTATTTTGCTCGAAGCTGTCCGGGACGTCATATTCATCCTGTCGATTCGGTTCTGCTCCTGATTCCTGCCTGATTTCTTTATCGGTCATGGCCTGAATGTTTTCCTCCAGCTTCTTCTTCCCTTCGATTGCGGCATCAGAAAATTTAGAGCAAAAAAGCTTGATGGCCCGGATAGCGTCGTCATTTCCCGGAATGATATAATCGATTTCGTCCGGGTCACAATTGGTATCCACCACGGCAACAATGGGAATCTTCAGCTTGCGCGCCTCCTTTACGGCGATGTCTTCTTTTTTGGGATCAATTATAAAGACGGCCACGGGAAGAGAATCCATATTCCTGATCCCGCCTAGAAGCTTCTGCAGATTATCCCTTTCTTTCTGCAGCGATAGTATTTCCTTTTTGGGGAAAGACCGGACACTTTCATCAGCAAACATGCGGTCCAGCATGTTTAGACGATCTATTCTCTTTTTGATGGTAACGAAGTTGGTAAGCATACCGCCCAGCCAGCGCTGGTTGATATAAGGCATCTGGCAACGGGAGGCCTCTTCGAATATTGCCTCCTGAGCCTGCTTTTTCGTGCCCACAAAGAGGAGCTTGCCGCCCTGTGCTACTGAATTGACCACGAAGTTATATGCCGTCTGAAAGAGGCCCACCGTCTGTTGCAGGTCAATAATGTAAATATTGTTCCGGGCGCCGAAAATGTAGGGTTTCATCTTTGGGTTCCATTTGTTGGTCTGGTGACCAAAATGAACCCCCGCTTCCAATAGTGACTTCATTGAAACATTTGCCATAATACTACTCCTTTTTTGTGTTTTTTCCTCCATCCCTGGACTAATCGCGGCCAAACTTACGAATAAGCAACACGCCGCAGCCTATAGGGATGTGTGAATTGCGCCGCCTGTTAACATAGATATATTTTTTTAGCAACACAAAAAGATATCAGGCAGATAGCCAAGGGTGGGCATCATGTCCGGTAGTGGGAATTTATCTTTACGTACTCAAAGGAAAGATCTGAAGTGAACATCGAGAACTCCCTGCTGCCCATCGCCAGTTTCAACTCCACGGTTATTTCCGGCTGACCCATAATCCGGGCAATCTGCTGTTCATTTTCCGCAATCCCCCGCCCCTCCCGGAATATCGGCACTCCCTCCAGCGCCACCTCCACCCTATCCGCCGGCAAAGAGATGCCAATGGAACCGGCAGCCGATATGATCCTGCCCCAGTTGGGATCGCCGCCATAAAAGGCGGTTTTTACCAGGTTGGAATTGGCGACGGCCCGGGCCAGACTTTTGGCTTCCCTCGTCGTACGGGCCTGTTTTATTGTAATATTAATAACCTTAGTAGCCCCCTCGCCATCGCGGACGATTGACTTGGAGAGTTGAGACAATACCTCATAGAGCTTGTCCCTAAATGCGCGGGCGTCCTTGCCCCTGGCGGCTATGGTTCTGTTGCCCGCGCAACCGTTGGCCATGATCAGCGCCGTGTCGTTGGTGCTCATACAACCGTCAACACTGATGGCATTGAATGTTTTTTCCACCTCCTGCCGAAATATCCGCTTGAGCAGACCATGCTCGATGGACGCGTCAGTCAGGATAAAAGACAACATGGTGGCCATGTTCGGCTCGATCATGCCGGCGCCCTTGGCCAATCCACAGATGGTAATCTCTTTTCCCCCCAGCCTGACTTTGGTTATAGCCGTCTTGGGGAAACGATCGGTAGTCATAATCGACTCTTGCGCTCTCGCCAGACCATTGGGAGCAAGCCCCTCCACCAGACGCTTCATGCCACTGAGAATATTGGCGACCGGAAGCGGAACCCCGATTACGCCGGTTGAGCTTACCATGACCAGCCCTTCATCAATGCCCAGTTCCCGCGCAGCGGCCCGGGACATACTCAGTGCATGGGCGTAGCCTTCCTGACCGGTTGCGGCATTGGCATTGCCGCTGTTGACCAGGATGGCCTGGGTCAGACCTATCTGGATCCGCTCCATTCCCAGTAAAACCGGCGCCGCCTTAAATGCGTTCGTGGTGAATACCGCATCGGCAACGGCCGGACGTTCGGAATATATCAACGCCAGGTCCCGGCCGCCGTCCTTTTTTATCCCGGTTGCGATGCCGTTGGCCAGAATGCCCGGCACAATAAAATCCCCAAAATCCACCGGATCAAAAACCATTATCATCCACCTCCAGATGATGAAGGGTCACAGCATTTTTTATATTTCTTGCCGCTGCCGCATGGACAGGGGTCGTTTCTGCCAACCTTCCTGCCCTCCCTCTTTATCGTCACCGCGCCCGCCATGCTCTCGCCCCGGGACATGATGTAGTCCTGCTTTTCTTTTCTTCTTATCTCCTCGATCTCTTCTTCCCTGCGAATCTGTACGGCGCAGAGCTTCTCCAGGACATCATTTTTTATCCGGGAGAGGGTGTTCATGAACATCTCATAGCCTTCCTTCTGGTATTCCCTTACGGGGTCCTTCTGAGCGTAACCACGCAGGCCTATTCCCTCCTTGAGATGATCCATAGCCAGGAGATGGTCTTTCCAGCGGCTGTCGATAGACTGAAGCATCAATACCTTTACCAGGTAATCCATGACCGGCTTGCCAAACTCTTCTTCCTTCAACTTGAGAAGCCGCAAAACCTCTTTTATGATCGTATCTTTGACATCCTTGGGGATCAGACTCATCCCTTTGCCGGCAAAGTTAATCCGCAGGGAGAATTGTTTAAAAACCGCATCTTCCAGGCCCTTGAGATTCAATTCCTCGGGACGGGATTTCTCGTCGATGAACTGAAAAACCAGCTCCTCCGCTACCTCATCGAGCATATCCTCCAGGTCTAAGCGGCTTTCCTCGCCGCCGCGAAGCACCCTCTTCCTCTGTTCGTAGATTACCTGGCGCTGACGGTTCATCACGTCGTCGTATTCGAGAATGTGCTTGCGGATGTCGAAATTATGACCTTCAACCCGTCGCTGCGCATTTTCTATGGCCCGGGAAATCAGTCTATGCTCAATAGGCTGCCCCTCTTCAATGCCGATCTTGTCCATGATCGATGAGATTCGCTCCCCGCCGAATATCCTCAGCAAATCATCTTCCAGTGAAAGATAAAAACGGGATGACCCCATATCCCCCTGCCGGCCGGAGCGACCGCGCAGCTGGTTGTCTATCCGGCGGCTCTCGTGCCTTTCCGTCCCCAGGATATGAAGCCCGCCCAGCGCGGCAACCCCCTCTCCCAGTTTAATGTCCGTTCCGCGGCCGGCCATATTGGTGGAGATGGTCACCATCCGGGACTGTCCGGCCTGGGCGATGATCTGGGCCTCCTTCTCGTGATGCTTGGCATTGAGAATATGATGTTTGATCCCGGCGCGCGTAAGATACTTGCTTAAAATTTCCGATTTTTCGATCGAAATAGTCCCAACCAGAACCGGCCGGCCCTGTTTGTTGAGCTCTTTTATCTCTTCGACTACGGCCTGGAATTTTTCTGCTTCGGTCTTGTATATTACGTCCGTGTAATCTTCACGAATCATGGGCATGTTGGGCGGAACCACGATTACGTCGAGATTATATATTTTTTTAAATTCGACCGCTTCCGTATCGGCCGTTCCGGTCATGCCGGCCAGTTTGTTATACATGCGAAAATAGTTCTGAAAAGTAATCGAGGCCAGTGTCTGATTTTCTCTTTCGATCTTGACGTTTTCCTTTGCTTCCAGGGCCTGATGCAATCCGTCGCTGTAACGTCTGCCGGGCATGACCCGGCCGGTGAATTCATCTACAATAACAACCTGCCCTTCGTTGACGAGATAATCCACATCGCGCCGGAACAGGGTGTGGGCCTTGAGGGCCTGATTAACATGGTGGAGCGTTTCAATATTCCGCGGTTCAAAAAGATTTTGAACTTTAAGGAGGTTCTCCACCCTGGCAACGCCCTCCTCGGTTAGGACGACGGTCCTGCTTTTTTCATCGACATTATAGTCAGTTTCCTTTTTCAGGCGGGGAATGACCTGATTTATCCGATAATATTTATCCGTGGATTCATCCGACGGCCCGGAAATGATAAGAGGGGTCCGGGCCTCATCGATCAAGATGCTGTCCACCTCATCAACAATGGCAAAGTTAAATTCCCGCTGGACATAATCTCCCAGCTCAAACTTCATGTTGTCCCGGAGATAATCAAAGCCGAACTCGTTATTCGTCCCATAGGTGATATCCGCCTGATAGGCCGCTCGGCGCTGTTTATCATCCAGGCCGGGAACGATGACGCCAACGGAAAGACCCAGAAAATTATATATTGGGCCCATCCAACTGGAATCCCTTTTTGCCAGGTAATCGTTGACTGTAACAAGATGGGCGCCCTTCCCGGACAGCGCGTTTAGATAAAGCGGCAAGGTGGCCGCCAGCGTTTTACCTTCGCCGGTTTTCATTTCGGCGATCTTCCCCTCGTGGAGGATCATACCGCCGATGATCTGAACATCAAAGGGCCTCATGGATACCGTCCGGCGCGCAGCCTCTCTTACTGCCGCAAAGGCTTCCGCCATAATGTCATCCAGAGCCATCCCCCTGGCAATCTTTTCTTTGAAATACGCGGTCTTTGCATATAATTCCGAGTCGCTCAGGGACTTCATCCGGGATTCCAGTTCATTAACTTCCCTGAGCAAAATATTAAGTCGTTTTAATTCCCGCTCATTTTTGCTGCCGACTATTTTCTTCAAAATGTAATTAAACATATCCGCCATCCGAAAAAAACCGGTTGTTGATACCGGCATATCTTCTCATTAGTCAAGCGCCGCGGCTGACCCTGCCTGAATAGTTTCTACCGTGACTCATTAGCACAGGGCCATGGAGATGAAAACAGTTTTTGAAAGGGCGCCAACGCCACCATCTCCCTTGAGGAAAACGGTCTTAGGTAAAAAAAACCGCGCGCGGCTACGAAGCATCCCTTCCGTTTCCCATATCCACCCTTTTCGTTTTTTCCTTCGGATTACCCGTTGCGACAGTTATTACCGTAAGTATTATAACTAACACCCCCTTTTCACAAAATCTTTGCCAACGGCGATGCAAAAAGGCTTGCCGTAACAGGGGAATACTGATAGTCTGTTGGGCACAGAGGCATTTTCAGGGCATTCCAGGCGATTTGACAGCCTGCCGGGACAATTTTGTGGAGCGGTCCCCACCTTGTTATTTAGGCATTGAATTTGGCCCTTAATATTTTGCTCTGGGTTCGGACGGGCCGATAGAAGGCATTGCCAGCGGGCAGCCACTTTTTTTAAAGTTGTGGATAATCTTCTAGCCTGGAGGTCAATTGTACAAGTCTAAACCTTTAATGAAGGGAGAGGAGAAATGAATGAAGACAGCAAGTGCCCGGTAACGGGCAAAACGAGCATACCCGCTATTGGCAGAGGAACATCGAATCGGGACTGGTGGCCAAAACAGTTGAACCTCAAGATTCTCCATCAGCACTCCAACAAGAGCAACCCGTTGGGCGAGGCATTTAACTACGCTGAGGAATTCAAGAAGCTCGACCTTGCGGCCGTAAAGAAGGACCTCTATGCGCTGATGACCGCCTCACAGGACTGGTGGCCTGCCGACTATGGTCACTACGGGGGGCTTTTCATCCGGATGGCCTGGCACAGCGCCGGCACCTACCGCATGGGTGACGGCCGCGGTGGCGCGAGGTCCGGCTCCCAACGCCTGGCGCCTCTGAACAGCTGGCCGGACAACGTAAATCTCGACAAGGCGCGCCGCCTGCTCTGGCCGATCAAGCAGAAGTACGGCCGGAAAATCTCCTGGGCGGATCTGATGATTCTCGCCGGTAACTGCGCTTTGGAATCGATGGGCTTCAAGACTTTCGGCTTCGCCGGCGGGCGCGAAGACGTCTGGGAACCGGAAGAGGATATCTACTGGGGCAGCGAGGACAAATGGCTTGGCGACAACCGCTATTCGGGTGACCGGGATCTCGAAAACCCGCTCGCCGCCGTGCAGATGGGGCTTATCTATGTGAACCCGGAAGGGCCGAACGGGGAACCTATCCCTTCTGCTTCCGCGCATGACGTCCGTCAGACCTTTGCCCGCATGGCTATGAACGATGAAGAAACCGTCGCCCTCGTCGCCGGCGGCCACACCTTCGGCAAGTGCCACGGCGCCGGCCCGGCGACCCATGTGGGACCCGAGCCCGAAGGCGCCCCCATCGAAGAACAGGGCCTCGGCTGGAAGAGCAGCTTCGGCAGCGGCAAGGGGGGCGACACGATCTCGAGCGGCCTCGAGGGCGCCTGGAAGCCGAACCCGACCCGGTGGGACATGGGCTATCTGAAGGTGATGTTCAAATACGAGTGGGAACTTCTCAAAAGTCCTGCCGGGGCCTATATATGGCTGGCAAAAAATGTGGAAGAGGAGGATATGGTTGTTGATGCCCATGATCCATCTAAAAAGCATCGCCCCATGATGACCACTGCCGACCTTTCCCTGAAGTTTGATCCTGTTTACGAAAAAATTGCGCGACGCTATCTGGCAAATCCTGACGAATTCGCCAACGCCTTCGCCCGGGCGTGGTTCAAGCTGACCCACCGCGACATGGGCCCCCGTTCGCGCTACCTTGGCCCGGAAGTCCCGGCCGAGGAACTGATCTGGCAAGACCCGGTGCCCGCCGTCAATCATGCGCTGATCGACTCACCGGACATTGCCGCCCTCACGGCCCAGATACTGGCTTCCGGCCTATCCGTGCCGGAGCTGGTTTCCACCGCCTGGGCGTCGGCGTCCACGTTCCGCGGTTCTGACATGCGCGGCGGGGCAAACGGGGCGCGTATCCGTCTCGCGCCGCAGAAAGATTGGGAAGTCAACCAGCCAGCCCAACTGGCAAAGGTGCTCAAGGCCCTGGAAGGCATCCAGAGCGCGTTCAACGTTGCTGCGTTAGGCGGCAAGAAGGTGTCCCTCGCCGACTTGATTGTCCTGGGCGGCTGCGCGGGCGTTGAGCAGGCCGTAAAGAATGCGGGGCACGCCATAAATGTTCCCTTCACACCGGGACGCACGGATGCCTCGCAGGAGCAAACCGATGTGCCGTCATTCGCCGTCCTCGAGCCGAAGGCCGACGGCTTCCGCAATTATCAGAAGGCCAAATACGCCGTATCGGCCGAGGAGTTGCTGCTGGACAGGGCTCAATTGCTCAAGCTGACGGCGCCGGAGATGACCGCGCTCATCGGCGGCATGCGCGTGCTGGGCGCAAATTTCGGCGGCTCCAAGCACGGCGTCTTTACCAAGCGGCCCGGAACACTCACCAACGACTTCTTCGTGAACCTGCTCAGCATGGATACGACGTGGCATGCAACCTCTGAAGACAAAGACCTTTTCGAGGGTCGTGATCGCAAAACGGGCGAACTGAAGTGGACCGCCACCCGAGTCGATCTTATCTTTGGTTCGAACTCGCAGCTTCGGGCCCTGGCGGAAGTCTACGCGTGCGCGGACTCCCAGGAAAAGTTCCTGCAGGATTTTGTTGCGGTCTGGAACAAGGTCATGAACCTTAGTTAACGGCTACGTAATAAGTTTGATTTCCCCTCCCCTCACGGCAAACGATAAAGGGGAGGGGAAGTTAACAATAGGATATAACCACTATCATCACCCTCAACCATCTTTGCTCAAGACAAAGGGGCTTTTGAATTTTTACGAAGTCATTTTTTTATGGCATCGCAAGAAGTTATAAAAGCGTAATGCCGCCCCCTGCGGGCGGCAATGATTTTGCCTATCGCCAAGGCGGACACAGGTCACAAGGCCCCCAGGCTAAAGGGATTGAGCAGCCCGGGCTTAGGCCGGCAAATTTGTCGCCCACCCTCTTGCTGGATCACGTGTAACTGAAGCGTTACCAATTTCTTTTTTTCCAATTGACTTCCTACGACCAATCAGCTAGGTATTTCAACTCGCACCATGGCCTTACTTCTTGAGGTCATTTAAGCCCGTCAACCACGGAACGCAAAACCACGCTGCCTTATTAATCACTGATACGGGAGATTTCAGACTTGCATGGAGAAAAACAATAAAATCAAGATAAAAACGACCATTGTCGAAATGGACGGAGACGAGATGACCCGGGTCATGTGGCAACTGGTAAAGGAAAAGCTGCTGCTGCCTCATCTGGACCTGAACGTCGAATATTACGATCTACATTTGAAGCATCGGGACGAAACCAACGACGAGGTAACGGCGGCGGCGGCGGCGGCCATTAACAAATATGGCGTCGGCGTGAAATGTGCGACCATCACCGCTACCCCGGACCGCGTCCGGGAATATAACCTCAAAAGGCAGTCCAAAAGTCCCAACGCCATTATCAGGGGCATTCTTGACGGGACAGTTTTCCGCAGCCCCATCATGGTCAAGAACATCGTTCCCATTGTTTCTTCCTGGAAAAAACCGATCATTATCGGCCGCCATGCCTATGGGGACGTGTATGGCAATGTTGAAATGTATGTCCAGGAACCAGGAAAGGTTGAGCTTGTCTATACCGCAAGTGACGGGGCAGAGGACCGAAAGCTGATCCACCCCTTCGATGGGCCCGGTATCATTCAGGGCATCCATAACACTGATGCCTCCATCGCCAGTTTTGCCCGGGCCTGTTTCTCATTTGCGTACGATCAGCGGATTGATCTGTGGTTGAGCGTGAAAGACACCATTTCCAAAACCTACGACGGCCGTTTCCGGGATATCTTCGCCGCCGAATTCGAGCGATACTGGCGTGATAAATTCAGCGCGGCGGGGATCGAATATTTCTACACTTTAATCGATGACGCCGCCTCCCGTATCTTGAGAACCGAAGGCGGTATCATCTGGGCATTGAAAAATTACGACGGCGACACCTTTTCCGACCTGGTCGCCTCGGGCTTCGGCAGCCTGGCCATGATGACCTCGGTGCTGGTTTCTCCCACCGGTAAATTTGAATACGAAGCAGCACACGGCACGGTCCAGAGACATTACTACAAGCACCTGCGAGGCGAAGAAACATCATCAAATTCAATGGCGCTGATTTTTACCTGGACGGGCGGTTTACGAAAACGGGGCGAACTGGACGGCACACCAGCGGTTATCGCTTTTGCGGAAAAAATGGAAGCTGCCGCCCGTGAGACGGTCGAGGCCGGAATCATGACGGGTGATCTCCTGCCGCTGGCCATTCCCAGCCCGGCCAACCGCAAGGTCAATACCGAGGAGTTTTTAGATGCTGTCGCCGCCAGACTCAAAGTCAAGCTCTGCTGCTAAGCCCGACCTCAAGGACCTCACCGGCGCCGAATTGGAGCAGTTTATCGCCTCTTTAGGCAAGGAGAAGTTCCGGGCGCGCCAGATCATGAAGTGGCTCTATGGTTCCGGAGTCAATGACTTGCAGGCCATGACCACCCTGGCCCGCAACTTACGCTGCTATCTGGCCGACCAGGTCCGCATCGGCCAACTGAAGATTGCCGGGATTCAAACGGCAAAAGATGGAACGAAGAAAATCCTCTACCGCCTGGAGGATGGCTATACCGTGGAATCGGTTCTGATCCCGGGGAAAAACCACTGGACCATCTGCATATCCACCCAGGTGGGTTGTCAAATGGGGTGCAGCTTCTGTCTTACCGGCCAGGGTGATTTCCAAAGGAACCTCAGACCCGCGGAAATTACCGATCAAATCACTATGGCCCGCTTCAACCTGCCGGAAGGGCAGCTCTTGCGCAACTGCGTGCTGATGGGCATGGGCGAGCCTCTGGCAAACTACGAAAATACGCTCCAGGCGCTCAAGATTATTACCTCTGACGCGGGTCTGAACTTCTCCCAAAGGCGAATCACCGTCTCCACCTGCGGGCTTATTCCCGGAATAATAAGGCTGGGCGGTGATATTTGTGTGAACCTCGCCATTTCGCTCAACGCCGCCGATAATCAGACCCGGAGCAAGCTGATGCCGATAAACCAAAAATACCCGCTCGAAGAGTTGCTTGACGCCTGCCTCCGCTACCCCCTGCCGGGCCGACGGATGCTCACCTTCGAGTACATCCTGATTGGGGGCGTCAACAGCTCGCGTGCGATGGCCCTCAAACTATGCCGGCTCCTCAAGGGGATAAGGTGTAAATTGAACCTCATCCCCTTCAACGAGTTTCCTGGCAGCCCCTACCGGAAACCCGCCGAAAAAGAGGTATTGTCCTTTCAGCAGGCGCTGATCGACAATCACTTCACCACGATCATTCGCAAGAGCCATGGCGAGGACATCATGGCCGCCTGCGGACAGTTAAGCGGCTCGCGGGCGCGCTGCGATAACGCCGCAAGCTAAAGCCCCGCGTTCGCTTAGGCCCGACCACCTGCAAAGTCCCAAAGGGGAAAGCGAAGCAGCCAGCCTTCAATTCGGGACATCCGGGTCTGCAGGCTCCCCCGTCCGGCAATAGTCAACGCTAAGCACGCAAGCGGGAAGGTTCGTACGGCTGATAACGAGACGCGTAAAAAGGATCAAGGTTTTTTAGAAAAGGTAATTTCTTATCCTTGTCACAACCGAACTTTGCTAATGATATTATTTATTTATTTAGCGATGAGTCGGCAGAGGGGAAAGGCCGACTATGTCATCCCGGCCTCCGGACGAATATGTCGCGCGCCATAGCCTCATCGATCGCAAATTCGGAGAAACCCACCCGGAAAACATACGTAGGATACGATTGGATCAACTGGACGTTGTTGCCCGGCAGTACGCCCAAGGCCATCAGTTTCTGCAGTTTGCCGCTGTCGGTGGCTTGCAGATAGGCAATCTCACCCTTTTCGTTAGCCTTGAGTTCGGTAAGCGAAACTACGCCCAGATCCCCTCGACTCCGCGCCTCAAGGCAGCAGTCGCCCGGCGGTATGGCCTTGCCGTGCGGGCAGGTCACCGGGTGGTTCAAGGTGGCGCAGACCTTACTCTCCACCCCCTCCTGAAGAAGATGTTCAAATTGGCAGGCCTTGTCATCACCTGTTTTCCCGGGAATGCTGAGAACATCCATAATGAGTCTCTCCGCCAGACGATGCCGGCGGATAATTTTTTTCCCCTCTTCCCGCCCTTCCGGCCGTAGATAAACGCGCCCATCTTTGATCTCAATTAAGGCCTGCCCCTTGAGCTCCTGATACGCCGGATCATCTGCGGCGATCTTAATCTCGTCAACCGTGCTATAGCTGCGACCCTCCTCAACTGCAACCCACAAGGCCTCCATTATCTCTTCCGCTTTTTCTGAAAGCGCCATAGCAGCTCCTTTCCAATGCAAACTTAGTTTAGCCCTTTTCTTTAGTAAGGAACAAGTTAATAAGTTAACAGCGTCCCCCGCAGCGTCTGTGTTTTTTGTTGGTCTGCAAGGGCCGTAAAGTTTAATCCTGTACCTGTAATCTTATAGTAGGTTAGTTGTTCCATACTATTTAATCATCGATTCCACAACAAAGTGATAGGATATGAACAGCCACTAATTATTCCCGTATTGACCGCTTACCTATTCGTCTTATCGATTCGAAAATTCTCGCCGCAGCGGACTTTTCCGAAACGGAAGAAGGGTTATATCAGACCAAGTCGGCGATCGGAACTTTCCTCAAATAATTCGCAGCAAAGCCGGAAGTGAACATCTCCCTACGCTTAGCTGTTATTTACGAGTTTAGCCGTTTTCTTTTCCCAAAATGACACCAGTTGCATAAGCCAGGCGGGCTCCGGAGGATTTTCATAGTTGCAGCGGGGGCATTTCAGCATGCCGCGCCCGCATTTTGCCGGACAATGAGCGCAACCGCTGATCCCTTCCCGCTCCTCAAACAGGTAACCGCAAAAACCACATTTCATCAGATGAGCCCCGTGGCAAGAATTAATTGATTCAGCAAATAGCCGCTGACAAAAGCGGTGACGCTTACAAACAGTAAAATGGCAATGGCAACTTTGGTTCCCCGCTCTTTTACCATGATGATAAATTGGGCCACACAAGGCACAAAGATGGTCAGCACAACCGCCGCGACAACCAGCTGGCGGGGATCCAGCAGCCCCTGAGTCTGAAGATCATAGAGCCCCGCCGCTCCATAGTCGCGACGAAAGAACCCCAGGACAAACGCCACGGACGCCTCCGCGGGCAGTCCTAATCCCCTCATGGCTACCGACAGTCCCCTGATAACGAGATCAAAAACCCCGGAAATCTGCCCCAGCCATAAAATGATCGAGGCCAGGATGAACAGCGGCAGAATTTCCAGCAGATACCACTGCATGCGGCTGTAGGTCTTGATCATTACGTTACTTAACTGAGGCAGTCTAAGCGGCGGTATTTCCATATAGAAGGCCGGAGGCTGACCGGGCAGGAGCAGTGAGGATAAATAACCGATCAGGATAAATATCATGCCCAGCGATAAAACCCAAATGAGAAGCGCCCCGGGTACCGGTGTGAGGAGGGCCATGATGACCCCAAGCTGGGCCGAACAGGGAATCGCCAGCGCAATGAGGAGGGTGGCAATGATCCGCTCTCTGGTGGTCTCCAATGTTCTGGTTACCATGGTGGCCATTGTATCGCACCCGAAACCTAAAACCATCGGAATCACCGCCCGCCCGGAAAGGCCGATCAGTTTGAAGAGCCGGTCCAAAAGCATGGCCAGCCGGGGGAAATAGCCCGTATCTTCCAGAATGGAAAAAAACAGAAAGAAAGTCAGAACAATGGGAAGTATAATACCGATGGCATAACGCAAGCCCAGGGTAAGAATCCCGTATTGCCCCACAAAGAGCTCCTGCAACAGGGGCCAGGGGATAAATTCTCTGATCAGCCTTTCACTCCAGGGGTTGAAATGTTCCTCGAAGAGCACCCCCTCGAAAAAATCCACCATTTCCCCTGCCCCAAAGACCCCGACAAATTGATACAGGCCAAAATAAAGCACGACCAAAAGAATGGGCAGCCCGGCCCAGGGATTCAGCGTTAAGCGTCCGAAACGCTGGATCAAACTCTCACCTCCGGCAAGTGTTACTTGCAGCACTCCGGCGAGTAACATGGCAATAATGTTTTTACGCTCCACGGAAAGGTCCATTTGCAGAGACCCGCGGCGCTGAAAAATCTTTTCCTTCAAATGAGCTTCCAACTCCGGAAACTTTTCGCCTTCAGTCTCCTTGACCAACTGGATGATTTCATCGTCCCTTTGTAATAAAAGCAGCGCAATCGACCGGCGGGAAAGACTATAGGCGCCATGAATTTTTGCCGTGACGCCGCTGATGTCGTCTTCCATTTGGGCGCCGTAGTCAAAGTGCTTCCGGGCGGGGTAGATCTGCGCGATTGCCTGTCTAATTCCATTTAAACCCGTTTTCCTCTTCATGACGGCGCCCACCACCGGGATTCCCAATCTTTCGCCCAGCAGTGACAGGTCGATTGTGATCCCCAGTCTTTTTGCCTCATCCAGGATATTAACCACTAGAATCACGGGCAAACCGGTTTCCATGAGTTGCAGGGTCAGACTTAGCGTCCTTTCCAGACTGCGGGCATCCACCACATGAATCACTGCATCGGCCTCGCCGCCTAGCAGGATCCGGCGGGTCACCCGCTCCTCCTCCGTAATTGGGATAATGGAATACATGCCCGGCGTATCAACGATCTCCCATGCCTTATTTTCAATCTTAGCCGTCCCGCGGCTGACCTCAACCGATGTCCCGGGATAATTGGAAACAGTCACATAGGCTCCGGTCAGGGCGTTGAAAATCAGACTTTTACCAACATTCGGATTGCCGACCAGGACGATTTTTCTAATTTTTGTCTCTGGCTGAGTAGTTGTCGATACCTGCCTTGTGGTCATTATATTTCCTGTCATTATTGGTGCCTTCGTAAAAAGTCATTAAACTCTTCTCTTTTGAGGTAAGAGGGGTTGCCGCGATGATGATAATAGTCCCTATTTCTAAGATTTGGTTCCCCCTCCCCTTTATCCCCTCCCGCAAAGTGAGGAAAATCCGGGTTTGTTACGAGGTCATCATTATTGATTTTGATTATCAATATACATTTACCTTTCCCTTGTCAACATTTTTTCTTGCCTAAAACCAACAGCGAAAAAATCCCATTAATTGCTCCTACAGCCTCACTACATTTACCGTCTCTTGCTGACCTGTAGGCTTCCGGTCAAGATTGACGGCTTAATAAAAACAATAAAACGCCTCTCCCTTGAGGCAAGAGGGCTTACAATGATGGTGATAATAGTCGCTATTTATAACATTTAGCTCCCCCTCCCCTTTATCTTCTCCCGCGAAGTGAAGAAAATATAGAATCTGTAAGTATTCATATAATTACTCGACATTATTGGATAACTGCTCTCTTTATTCTCCAGGAATTAACGTCAGGAAGGTGAAGATGCGACCCAGGGAATTTATCAATTAACAGGGCGATGAACATTTGACCAGCCATTCCGGGCTGAGCTTGATCGGGGCGCAGCTAAACAGGTCGGAGCTGGCCGCGGGAGACGCCGTCTCGTTGTCTCGATGCCGGGAGCCCAAGATATCCCACGGATTCAGGTACTTGCAGCTAATTCTTTACGGCTTCCGGGAATTTCGTATTGATTCATAAAGCCACATGTACTAAGTTACCGCATGGGCGCAAAAAAAAATTTACGGACGGATCGAACGGAAATGATACGGTACGAAAAGCACTTAAATGCTGAGCAGCTAGCGGTAGTTATGGAAACAGGCGGGCCGATGCTGGTTATCGCGGGCGCCGGCAGCGGTAAAACCAGGGCGCTGACCTATCGGGTCGTCCGCCTGATTGAGTCAGGGGTGCCGCCGAAAAATATCCTGCTTGCCACCTTCACCAACAAGGCCGCCCAGTCAATGCTTTCTCGGGTGCATCAATTGCTCAATACTAACCTGGAACAGCTTTGGGGGGGCACCTTTCATCATATCTGCCATCTGATCCTGCGCGCCAATGCGCGCGCGGCCGGTCTTAATCCCAATTTTTCCATCATCGATAATGAAGATGCGCGGGCGCTCCTCAATACCTGTCTCGCCGATTTAAAGATTTCTCTAACTGGCGACAGAATGCCCCGTATTCCAGTAATCTTAAGCATGATCAGCCTGGCGAGAAAGTGTGATCTGGAGATGGAGCGGCTCATCGAAACCAAATACCGGTACTTTATTGAAATGACGAATTATATTCGTCAGATCGCCTTACTGTACGAGCAAAAAAAGCGGGACCGCAATCTTGTTGACTTTGACGACCTGATTGACTTAACCAGACAGATGCTGGTCGATTCCCCGCTTTTGGCCGAGTGCTACCGGGAGAGATTTACCCACGTTCTGGTGGACGAGTATCAAGACACGGATCTCATCCAGTCGCAAATTGTGGATATCCTGGCCGCCCGGCACCGAAACCTGATGGTGGTCGGCGACGACGCCCAGAGCATCTATGCCTTCCGGGGGGCCAATTACGCCAACATCATCGAATTCCCCCGGCGTTATCCTGATTGCCGGATATTCAAACTGGAAACGAATTACCGCAGCACCCAGGAAATCTTGAACCTGGCCAATATCTGTATCGAGAAGAATGAGAATCAGTTGAAAAAAAATTTATGGGCGGTCCGGGGAGATGGCCTCCTGCCGGTGGTGGCAGCCGCCCGTGATGTCTCCCAACAGGCGGACTTTGTCGCCCAGCGGATAATCGAGTTTGCCGAAAACGGTTTGCCGCTGAGCAATATCGCCGTGCTCTACCGCGCCCATTATCATTCCATGGAACTCCAAATGGAGTTGACCCGCCGGGGCATACCTTTCAGCATCCGTTCCGGCATCCGTTTTTTTGAACAGGGTCACGTGAAAGACGTGGTGGCGTTTTTGCGGATTATCGCCAATCCCCGTGATGAAACCGCCTGGAAGCGAATCCTGGGGATGTACGCCCAGATCGGACCAAAAACGGCGGAGAAGGTCTGGCAGGCGCTGGCGGCCCAGAGTTCGCCGCTTGATTTTTCTCTTACCGAAGGATTCATCATGAGCGGCACCAGGGGCGCGCGCGAGGGACTGGCCAGATGCCAGGGGACGCTTCTTGCTGTTCTGGAAGGGCCCGATATCCCGGCGCCGGCGGAGCTGGTGGACAGGGTAATCAGCAGAGGCTATCGCGTCCTCCTGCAGGAGAGATTTACCGATCCGGAAACCCGGGAAGATGATCTTAGACAGCTGGCTGAATTCTCCCGGCGCTATTCGGGACTGACTGATTTTTTAAGCGAACTTGCGCTTCTCACCAACGCGGATGAAAACGAGAAGGCCGAAGGATGGAAATACCAGGCCGACGACAAGGTTGTTTTAAGCAGCATTCATCAGGCCAAGGGCCTGGAATGGTCTTGTGTCATGATAATCTGGTGCGCCGATGGAATGCTGCCCTACAGCCGCTCGTTGAAAGAACAAGGCGGCGAGGAGGAAGAAAGGAGACTCTTTTACGTGGCCGTAACCAGGGCGAAAGATCATCTTTACCTGATCTACCCGGTGATGAATTATGGCAGGCAAGCCGGATACCTGGTCAACAACCCATCCCGGTTCATCAGCGAACTGACCGGATTATTTCCCCATTCCAGGCCATCTCTCTACGAACGATGGGAACTGGAAGACTGAATTAATGATCAGGAGGTTTACTTATGATTATCGTTTTTCGCTGGCTGATCCTGACAGGTTCGATAACCCTGGCTTCTTACCTGCTCGATGGGATAGAGGTCGCGGGTTTTTGGTCTGCCGTCCTTGCCGCGGCCATCCTCGGGACGATCAATACCCTGCTTAGGCCTTTGGTGTTACTTTTGACCCTGCCCATAAACATTATGACGCTGGGCCTGTTTACCTTCGTGATTAATGCAGTTATGCTCTCTTTAGTTTCGGTTATTGTGCCGGGGTTTGAGGTGAGAGGGTTCGCAGCGGCTTTCCTCGGGGCACTGATAATAACGATGACTAACTGGGTTGTTAACAGGTTAACCCGGAGGGAAGATTTGGGCAGGGCTAATAAACAGCGGGACAGCGATGTGATCGACTTAAAGCGACGGGATGGTGACCGATGGGAATAGACCTTACCCCGGCGATGAGGCAATATCTAGAAATCAAAAATCAGCACCGGGACTGCATCCTTTTGTGCCGGATGGGCGATTTTTATGAGACCTTTTTTGAAGATGCGGCGATTGCGGCGCGGGAACTCAATATTACCCTCACCACTAGAAATAAAAACAGAGAAGATGCAGTTCCCCTGGCCGGTTTCCCCTACCATGCGGCCTCGTCCTATGTGGGAAAACTGATCGCCAAGGGCTATAAAGTGGCCATCTGCGAACAGATGGAAGATCCGAAGACCGCCAAGGGAGTGGTCAAGAGAGAGGTGGTGCGGATTATTACCCCGGGCCTGCCGGTGGGGGCGGAAAACATTTTGACGGCGGATAATGTCTTTTTAGCGGCGATTGACCCGGGCGAGAAATCCGCTTCCTGCGGCGCGGCCTTCCTGGATTTGTCCACCGGCGAATTTTATCTTGCCGCGGCTTTAGATCTGGAATCCCTCTTGGCCCAGCTTGCTGGTCTAAACTTTCGGGAACTGCTCCTGCGGGAAGAAGTCACCGGCGCCGAACATATTAACAGTCTTCTTCCCGCAGCCGAGTTCATATTGGCCAATTACCTGCCGGCGGAATATTTTTCTTTTACGGCCGCAATAGACCGTCTGGGTGATTTTTCCCCGGTGGAAGAAATAAAAGCGCTCGATCTGGCCCGTTATCCGGCTGCCGCTCGGGCCGCGGGGGCTCTTATAAGATATGTCCAGGAAACACAAAAAACCAGTTTGAGTCACATCAACCGGTTCCGCTGGTACGAGCGGGATGGCTATCTGATTCTGGATGACACGGCCAAGCGGAACCTGGAACTCTTTTCCTCTATCATAGGCGGGACGCCGGAAGGGTCGCTGCTGCATCTGCTTGATGAAACCGTCACCGCTATGGGCAAAAGGATGCTGCGCCGCTGGCTGAATCATCCCCTCCGGGACGCCATCCGGATCAATGAACGCCTGCAAGCGGTTACCGACCTAAAGGAAAACCACATCCTGCGGGGCAACCTGAGGCAAATCCTCAAGGGAATCTATGACCTGGAAAGACTGGCCGCCCGGATTGCCATGCAGTCGGCATCCGGGCGTGATCTGGTCGCCTTGCGGGATTCTTTGGGGCAGCTACCGGAGATAAAATCGCTCCTGGCCGGCCTTTCCCCCCCCCTTATTGTTTACGCCTTAAGCCAAATCGACGTCATGGAAGATACGGCTGATTTGCTCGCCCAGGCAATCACCGCTGCGCCGCCGCCGACCATCGGCGAAGGCGCCACAATTAAAGAAGGTTTCGATGCCGAACTGGATTTGCTTTTAGCTCTGGTTAAGGATGGCTTCAGCGGAATCGCCGCTCTGGAAGACAGAGAACGGCGCCGGACCGGCATTAGCTCCCTTAAGGTAGGTTTCAACAATGTATTTGGTTACTATATCGAGATCAGCAAGGCCCGTCCATTTACCCTGCCGCCCGATTATGTCCGCAAACAGACCCTGGTTAATGCCGAGCGATACATAAACCAGGAACTCAAGGAATATGAAGAAAAGGTTCTCAATGCCCGGGAACGGATCAAGGAACGGGAGCAGGAAGTATTCTTCAAACTAAGAGCTGATGTGGCCGGGCAAATCCCGCGGATACAAGGCACGGCGCAAAGCATCGCCCTTTTAGATGTTTTGGCCTCCCTGGCCGAGGTTGCATGGAAGCATAACTATTGCCGCCCACTGGTTGACAACAGCCTGGCGCTGGAGATTGAGGAGGGCCGCCATCCGGTGGTCGAAAGGATGCCCCTGGCAGAGGGATTTGTCCCCAACGGTTTGAACATGGACGGCGACAATGAGCGGTTTCTGGTGATCACCGGTCCCAATATGGCGGGAAAGTCAACCTATATCAGACAGGTGGCCCTTGCTGTTATAATGGCCCAGATGGGCGGCTTCGTTCCGGCCAGAGGAGCCCGAATCGGGGTGGTGGATCGCATCTTCACGCGCCTGGGAGCGGCCGATAACCTCAGCCGCGGCCAGAGCACCTTTATGGTGGAAATGATCGAAGTGGCAAGCATCCTCAAAAACGCCACCAGTAAAAGCCTGATAATACTGGATGAGGTGGGACGGGGAACTGGCACCTTTGACGGGATAGCCATTGCGTGGGCAGTTGCAGAATATATTCATGATGCGAGGCACTTGCAGTCAAGAACCCTCTTTGCGACCCACTACCACCAGTTGATCGAGCTGGCCATTACCAAAAGAGGGGTCAGGAATTACAACATCGCCGTTCGGGAAACAGGCGAAGGGATTATTTTTTTACGGAAGATACTGCCCGGCGGGACCAATCGCAGCTACGGGATCCATGTGGCCCGCCTGGCCGGCCTTCCCGAAGATGCCATCAACCGGGCCAGAGAAATACTCGAAAACATGGAGAAGAGAGAGCTGGACGAGGCCGGCCAGCCGGCAATTGCCCGCCGGAAGAAGATAAAAAAAGAAGGGCAGCTAAGCATCTTTGACGAGGTCTAGCAGCAGGGCCAATCATTATTGGCCCCTTCAGCCTATTATTTTATGCAGACCCGCTGCACCTGTTTAAAATCGGTGAGCCCTTTGAATGTCTTGAATATCCCGTCCTGCATCAGCGTTGTCATCCCCTGGGACATTGACAGGGCGCGGAGTTCTTCCACCGGGGCATGCTTCTGAATCAATTTTTTTATATCATTGGAAGCCACCAGGAGCTCATGAATCCCCATTCGGCCGCGATAGCCCGATTTATCGCAGGCGTCACAACCTTTGGGCCGAAAGAGAAGCAGATCGTCATTGTAGCGGATGCCGAGACCGGGGAAATCATTCGTCCCGTAACTGGTGACAATCTCGTCGAACTCCTCTTGGGAGGGGTGATACGATTCCTTGCAGTTTTTGCACAATGTTCTTACCAATCGCTGGGCAAGGATGCCCAGGAGAGCGTCGGCAAAGTTCAGTGGGTCGATGCCCATATCCAAAAGCCGGACGATGGTCTCGGGGGCGCTGTTGGTATGGAGGGTGCTCAAAACCAGATGCCCGGTCAGCGATGCCTCCACACCGGTTTTCGCGGTTTCAAAATCTCTCATTTCACCCACCATTATCACGTCCGGATCGGCCCTAAGAAAGGCGCGCATCGCCGAGGCAAAGTCAAAGCCTATTTTGGGATGAACCTGTACCTGCCTGAGACCATATTGGGTTATTTCCACCGGGTCTTCGGCGGTCCAGATTTTTCGGTCCGGGGTATTGATGTGATGCAGGGCGGCATGAAGCGTCGTGGTCTTGCCCGACCCTGTTGGACCCACCACCAGCACCATGCCGTAAGGCTTACTCATTATTCTTAAAAACTCATCGATGTTTCGCTGGCTCAAGCCCATGGCCTCGAGGGGCATAGCTTCCCCCTTGGCCAGTATCCGCATAACCACATCCTCGACGCCGCCCTGGGTGGGGATCGTGGCAACCCGGAGCTCAATCTCATCTCCGCCCGTCCGCTTGAATTTAATCTTGCCGTCCTGGGGAAGTCTTTTTACGGTGATATCCAGATTACACATGATCTTGAGTCGGGAGATAATGGCCGATCGGTAACTAAACGGAACGGTCTGATATATCCCGCAGTCGCCATCGATCCGGAAGCGTATCTCTACATTTTTTTTCCCGATATTGGGTTCAATATGGATATCAGATGCCCGTCGCAAATAGGCATCGTTGATCACCTTGTTAACCAGTTGCATGATTACGCTGTCCGATTCGGTGACCGCATCGGCATCATCATCTGCTGCCTCTTCGTCCACTTCCAGCTTTCCCAGCAGGTCCTTGAAGCTTGATTCCTCAGAGGCGGCGCCCAGGAAGTGGTTAATAAACTTCACTATATCTTCCGGCAGGGCCACGCAATAGGTAACCGCTTTACTTTTGAGGATGTTTTGTATGCTATCTGTTTTTAAGATGTTGAAGGGATCATCCACCAGTACCCGGATGTTATCGCCTGACTTCTCCAGGGGAACCCAGAGTTCCCGCAAGAGGTAGTCCTTTTTCAAATTCCTTACCAATTCGCCGGGGATGGGAAATTTATCGTTGAACTGGATGAACTTACAGCGGTAAAAATCCTCGAAAGACCTGCCGATATCCTCCTTGGATATTTTATATTTCCTGCGCAGTAAAACATCGATCGGTTCGTTTTTTTCTCTCGCTTCGACCCAGGAGTTTTCCAGATCGCTCTCTTTGATCTGACCGCGGCTGACCAAAAAATCGAAGCGGGTCTTTCGTCGTCGCTCATACCGCTGCTGGTTGAAGATGGCGATTCCCAGTACGGCCGCAATTTCCGCCAGAAAAGACTCGCTTTTTGGCGAAAAAACGCCGTCGCCAGTTTTTTTGTTTAGTACCTGGATAACGCCCATCAGGTCATTCTTGTGGTTGATGGGAGCTGTCAATATCTGGTTTGTTTTGAAGCCAGTCCTTCTATCCCAGGACTTGTCGAAAAAGAGGCCCGGATCGATGGCCTTGAGTTCATCGTCATCATAAGCATTTTTGATATTAAGCGTTTCTCCCGTAGAGGCAACATACCCGGCGATGCTGTTTTTATTTATGGGTAGCCTGATTTCCTTGACTTGAGTGCCGGCCAGGAAGAGAGAAAAGATCTCATTGGAACGTACGTCCCGGACATAAATCGTCAGCGACTGGGCACCGAAGAGATCAAGAAAGCTGTTTTTCAGATCAATCATTATCTGCTTGAGATTCTGGGCGTCATGAATGCGATTGGTTATATCGAGCAGAGATTTACGCAGCAGAAGATCTTCTTCTAGTTTTATCAGTTCACTCTCTTGGCTCATGTTAGGAGAATGCATCATAATTTTGAGTTGCCATCCTCTGTTTCATGGTTAATCAAATTTGACGACTTCGTAGAAAGTCCAATTTCCTCTCCCCTCGAGGGAGAAAAAGCTTTTGTAGTCCCGCCCTTCGTTGGCGGCTCTAGCGTTGCCTGGCGCTAGCCACTCCCGGGTATAAGGCCCGCAAATTCATCTGCACCTTCCTGTAACGAAGGATTCAGCATAAAGCAGTATCCACCGTCACTCAAGACGTACCCACAAGCACCCTCTCCAAGCGGGGCAATTCCTCGCTGACCCAGGCCGGAGAATTCCTGACCTGGAAAAACAGCCGATACAAATTGTCAACGTAATCGGTAAGTTGTTCGATCATATATATCCTGTCCAGGAGTCGGCCTTGGGGCAATTCCTCTTCATCTTCGGACATCGCCGGCAGTTGGACCGATTGAAATTGCAGGCGGTCCGCCTTGAGCGTAAACTCCCAGACTAAGGAATCGTGAGCGATCTGTAGCCGCGCTTCCCGGATCATCTTACCCTTCCTCAAGCCCACTCTTGCTTCCTTATGGTCGGAATGGCGGCCTTGACATACTACCGTCTCGGCGTATTCGCCGTCACCAGACGTGAGTACGAACCTTTTCCCCAACGCAATTTCGATTTCCTGGCCTCCCGGGATGGCAACGCTACCCCCCCTTTCCTCCGCCTTAAACCACAGCCAGGTGAGGAACTCTCTGTGAAGGGCAACGTCATCCGCTATGTTTTCATTTTTTATGGAGTAGTTTTCGTTTGCCGGCTGGGCCTGGCCGCCAGAGACTGGCAGCACCTCTCCAAAGTGAACAGCCGGCCGATAGCAGGCCAGCCTTGCGCCGAATGATTCTTTGAAAAGGTTTTCAAACTCCTCAATTACTTTATCAGTCACCGAACCGAACCAGATCGTTTTTTTCCGCGGATCCCAGCACAGATCGAAAAAGGCAGGCACCGGCTGGGCCTGGCGCATTAACCTTTCCCGCATCCCATCTCTTATTTCCAGCCGCAGAGCCTTGGGCAGCTTTTTAAGGCCCTTCTCATTAAGGAATTTCTTTTCCGCCTCCATGGTTTTTATCCTCACCAGAGCGGGAGATACCTGCCTGCGGTCAATCCGGATGCAAAAAGCCAGGTAATCGCCAAAGGTGATACCCGCGGCGCAAATATCATCCTCCAACGGGTTGTCCAGTACGGACCAGCCAGCAGACTTTTCGGCGTATATATCCGGCAGATTAATGAAAGCGTTTTTTTTTAATTGTTCATCGATTCCCGCGGCGTTGGTCGATGGAGGATCGACAACCAGAAAACGGGAAAAAGTAAAGGCGCCTTTTGACAGACCCATCTTATTATCTTCCTTTCGTGTATGCTATGTAACTCAGAGATTAGAAAGTTGTCAAGTTTTATGCAGTTTTTGGGGATGCCAATAAAATTGGACATCACGTCAAAATTTATGCTAGGAGGGTACATTGCTGCGAGGGAGCCATGAAGATAAAAAAAATAGGTGTAATCGCCAATATAGACAAAAAACGGTCCACCTTATACGCAGACAGTTTGTTGCAATGGGCTGCCCAACAGGGTGTAACGACGCTATTGGAAAAAGAATTGGCCCGGAAGATGGGGGCCGGACAGGGTTACAACATTGACCAGCTCAAGACCCAGGCGGATCTGCTGGTGGTAATCGGCGGTGACGGCACGCTGCTGAGAACTGCCCGTCTGGTCAAGGAGGTTCCAATCCCCATTATGGGTATTAACCTGGGTGTATTCGGGTATCTTACCGAGGTGAATCTCAGTGAAATGACCGGCACCATGGAACTGGTCATCCGAGGGGAATTCAGGGCCGAAAACAGAATGATGCTCGATGTGGTGATCTACCGGCAGAAGCAGGACCCATCAGTCCATTCGGTGCTCAATGATGTGGTTATCAATCGGGGCAATCTATCCCGCATGGTATCACTGGAAACATCCGTCAATGGACAATTTCTTACTACCTACCGGGCTGATGGTCTGATTGTATCCACCCCTACCGGGTCCACCGCCTATTCCCTTTCCGCGGGCGGGCCTATTGTATTGCCGACTCAGGAGTTGATCATCCTCAATCCCATCTGCCCCCATACCCTAACGAACCGTCCCATAATTCTGCCCTCATCAGCCCGGATTTCCGTTACCATCTGGACCAAGGAAAGGGGGGCGACGGTCACCCTCGACGGCCAGGAATCATTTACCCTGGAATCAGGTGACCAACTGGAGGTCAGCAAATCCTCTTTCACTACCAACCTCGTGGTTTCCCCTCATCGTGATTATTTGGAGATCCTCCGCTCCAAGCTTGGCTGGGGCAGCTTGCCCGGCGCACCGGGAAAAGTAACGACCTCGTAAAAAGCCTCAAAAAAACATAAATTTCAGAAAGGCTATGTAAAACGTGAAGGGGTCACCCGGGTGACCCCTTCACAAGAGGTTACGGAGTTATTCCGGTCTGTCCAGTCCTTTGACCACCTGGGAGCGTATCATCCGGGGCAGGAGCATGTGGTGCCGGGGGCAGATGGACCGCGGGTTCTGATAAACGCAGTTACTGAAGGCCACCATGTACCGTCTGAGTTCCTCAAAGCGTACAACCTCATCCACAAAGCCCTTCTTGGCGCAGTACATAGGCCGGGAAGTATTGTAGTAGTGACTCACCATCTCGTTCATCTTCTCGATCACCGGGTCCAGGGATTTACCGGAGTCCTTCTCCTTTACCAGGCGCCTGGCATAGCTGGCCGCCGCGGCCGTCTCACCATGCATCACGTAGATCTCCGTCGCGGGAGTTCCCAGGGTAAAGGCGTTGTTGTTGTTCGCGGTCGGTCCTCCCATGATGTAATGAGCCGCCGCCGTGCCCTTGCGGAGAATCGTGAGCATCATGGGCAGATTCGACTGCTCAATCGAATAGATAAGAGACTGGCCCAGGCCCAGCAATTCCGCCTTCTCCGCAATGTCCCCCACGTCGATCCCGGAAGTATCCTGGAACCAGATGATCGGCACCCGGTCCCGGCCGCACAGGGTCACGAACTCATTCATCTTGATCAGGCCCTGACGGTAGAGTTTCCCGCCAATTCCCATGTACTCGTTGGTGTATTCGGGATAGCCGGGAAGCAGACCCTGGCGGTTGCCAATCGCCCCCATCAGAAAACCATCCACCTTGACCAGTCCCGTATATACCTCCGGGCCAAATTCGGGGCAAAACTCCAGATGCTCTGAGTTGTCCACCAGCCGGGCCAGAACATTATCAAAATCATAACCGGCCTTCTGATTCATGGAAACTATCGAGGAAATCTCACCGGGGGAATAGCGGGGCTCCGCCGGCGCCGCCACCCGGAAAAATCGGGGATTGTAGGCCGGCATTTCGGCCATGTATTCTTTGAGGGCATCAAGAACCTGCTTCTCCTCCTCAAATACCGCCTGAAAAAACCCTGTTTGATCATAGTGAACCTTCACGCTCCCCGGGGGAACGGACTTAAAATGCCTGGTTGCTTCAATCAGCTCCTCGGCGCTCTCGGCATCGAAAAAACCCTTGGGGCTCATGCCGCTGACAATGCCGCCGCCACCCACCGCAATATTGCAGTTCTTATGGGCAAAAAGAATCGTGGGGCTGATCCCCTGATAACCGCCGCCCGCCGGGTTGGTCCCGTAGATGCCGGCGAGGACTGGAATGCCCATCTGCTCCAGTTCGGCATGACGGAAAAAGCAGGTTCCCTGCCCTCTTCGGTTGGCGTAAACCTTCTCCTGCTCCGGCAGCTTGACACCCGAACAGTTAACCAGCCAGACCAGCGGCAGATTGAGAATCTTCGCCAGATCCGTCACCCGCAAATTGTTCTCCGCCTGACCGGCAATCCAGGCCCCGGCCATCCACTTGTTATTAAAACCAATCAAGACGCACCATTTTCCGTTAATCCGGGCCAGGCCATCAACTACGCCGGTGCTGCCCGATTCCTCATTCTCCGGATCAAAAATGGTGTGCAGGGGACAGAATGTCCCCGGATCAACCAGATATTCGATCCGATCCCAAACATTCATCTCGCCCCGCTTGTGAATCTGCTCATCAGAAATACCATAAGCGCGAATCCTGGCCACCTCCGCGTCAATGCCCTTCATCACCTCTTCCGCCTGGGCAACATTCTCTTCCATCCGCTTTAACTGGGCCGGTCTCAAGGGCTTCCCCAGGTCATCCATCTTCTCAAAATATGGTCTCATCCAACTCTCTCCTCATATCAGCGATTGGCAATCATTGTTCTTTATCTTTCACCGGTTGGCCTTGCGTATCCCCAACTGATCCTGGGCCATTATGAACTTGCAGACATTGGCTGAACCCTCCACCATGGCATAGGTGGGGGCATCCCGGAAGTAACGGGCCACCGGATACTCCGTGGAATAGCCATAAGCGCCCAGAATGCGCATGGCGTACTGAGAACACTTATAGGCAAGCTCACCCGCCAGATATTTCGCCTGGGCTACCTCCAGGTTGTTGCTCAGGTTACCCTGATCCTTCTGCCAGGCCGCCTTGTAAACCATCAGCCGCGCCGCCTCAATCTCCGCCACCATCTGGCCGATCATGTCCTGGTTCATCTGAAAATGACCGATAGCCTGCCCAAACTGGCAACGCTCCATGGCGTACTTGGTTACTGCATCCAGGCAGGCCTGGGCAAGACCAATGCCACCGGCGGCAGCCGATAACCGCGTCTGGGCGAGAGATCCAAACACAATCTTCGCCCCGTCGCCGGGCTTGCCCAGAATGTTGTCCTTGGGAACCCGTGTATCCTCCAGGATGATCTCCCCGGTGGGCGAAGAACGCGACCCCATCTTGTCCAGATTCGTCACGGTAATCCCGTTGAAATTCTCGAGATCCACCACAAAAGCAGACATGCCCCGAGCTCCAGCGGCCCGATCCGTATAGGCATAATAAATATTCACGCCGCCGACAGTGGCATTGGAAATCCAGGTCTTGGTCCCGTTGAGGAGCCAATGGTCGCCCTTGTCAACAGCAGCAGACTTCATGGCCATGAGATCAGAACCCGCCTCCGGCTCGGTAATGGCAAAAGCGCCCAATAAATCAGCATTCACCAATCGGGGAACATATTTCTTCTTCAACTCCTCCGAGCCGTAGCGGCAAATCGTATAGGCACAGCCAATCTCCTGCATGTTAACCTGAACCCGCAGCGAACTCGAAGCCCGGGCAATCTCTTCAGTGATGATCATCGCCGCAAGCCAACCCATCTCATTGCCGCCGTATTCCTCCGGGATTACCGTGCCAAAAAAACCCAGTTCTCCCATTGGTTTGACGACCTCCTCATAGGGAAAATAATGTTTCTCATCCCATTCATCCGCATAAGGCGCAATCTTCTCCACCGCAAAATCCCGCACCGTGTCCCTGAGCATCAACAATTCTTCCGACAATTCAAAAAACATCTTCATCCCCCTTCAGATAATCAACTGCCAACAAGATAATCCGTCCCGCCTTAAGCCTGCCCCAGCGCCGGTAGGAACGCCTTCATTCAATACATTGACCCCTGGCCAACAAGTTAACAATAGACCAAAGAACTTGTGACTACATAACCGATTTTTGTCTTTTTGCAATATAATATTTTAGGCGCAGTTAACGACTCAGCTTTAAGTGGCTTCGGCTAAAATAAGGGCGATAAAAAGGTAGCGCCGCCTCTTGTAGGCGGCGACAGGTCTTGCCTCTTGCCAAGGGGGACGCTCCGTAAAACTGCCACTTTCGGAATTGTTTGCCGTCCTCGTCAAAGACCTCGCTTACAAAAAAGCATTTCTAAATGCCTTGAGAAAAGGGGGCGAGGCTGATATATAAATTGCCAGAGCTGATTTAGAGTCCTGGTGAGAGGTTGATAATGCACAATCCAAATTTCAGTTCCGGTCCCTGTGCCAAGCGGCCAGGCTGGAACTTAGACATCTTGAAGGATGCGCTTGTGGGCCGGTCGCATCGCTCCGCTCCGGGCCGAAAAAGACTGACGGAATCAATAGAAAAAACCAGGCAAATTCTAGGTATTCCAGATGATTATCTCATTGGGATAATGCCCGGTTCGGATACCGGAGCCTTTGAGGCGGCCATGTGGAACCTTTTGGGCCCGCGGGCAATCACCGTTTTGGCGTGGGAAAGCTTCGGCAAGGGCTGGGCGGCAGATATCACCGAACAACTGAAGCTCAATGCCGCAGTCAGGAGCGCGCCCTACGGGCAGATTCCGGATCTTAACAATATCGAATGGTCTGCTGACGTGGTCTTCACGGCCAACGGCACCACCAGCGGCGTCAAGGTTCCTCATTGGGACTGGATTCCTGTCAACCGCTCCGGGCTTACCCTCTGTGACGCCACCAGCGCCGCATTTGCCATGCCTATGGATTGGCTGAAACTCGATGCGACAACCTTTTCCTGGCAGAAATGCCTCGGCGGAGAGGCGGCCCACGGAATGCTGGTTTTGAGCCCCCGCGCCGTGGAAAGGATCGATTCTTACGAGCCTCCCTGGCCGATGCCGAAAGTATTCAGAATAAAAAAATCCGGCCGGGTGGACCGTTCCATCTTCGAAGGCGATACCATCAACACTCCCTCCCTTCTTTGCGTGGAGGATTACCTCGACGCCCTTTGCTGGGCCGCCGATCACGGACTCAATGCTTTGATTGCCAGAAGCCAGGCCAACTTGACTGCCGTGGAGGAATGGGTTGACAGAAACCCCTGGGCTTCTTTCCTGGCGCAGGATAAAAATATCAGATCCAGCACCTCGGTTTGTTTACGGGTGTCCGGCGAAAAGCTTGGATGCAGCTATCCGCGGGAACTGGATGAGTTTTTAAAGCTGATTGCCGCCGAGCTGAGCAAAAGCGGTATCGCTTACGATATCAACTCCTACCGTGACGCTCCGGCCGGTTTTCGCTTCTGGTGCGGCCCGACCGTCGAGCTTGCCAGTTTAAAAAGGGCGCTTGCCGAGCTCGAAAGGATCTGCAATCGTAGAATTGCAGGGCTACCAAGGCCACAAGGAGGGTAAACACTGATGCCGCGCATTTTAGTGAGTGACTCAATTGCCGCAGAGGGAATCGAAATACTGGAAAAAATACCCGATTCCCTGGTTGATATAAGGACCAAGCTGTCTCACCAAGAGTTGCTGGAAGTTATCGGCGATTATGACGCTCTGGTAATCAGGAGCGCTACCAAGGTGACGCGCGAGGTGATTGCCTGCGCCGGCCGCTTGAGCATCATCGGGCGGGCGGGCACTGGCCTGGACAATGTGGACCTGGAAGCAGCCACCAAAAGAGGCATCGTGGTCATGAACACCCCGGGAGGAAACACGGTTACCACGGCGGAGCATACCATAGCCATGATGCTCGCTATGGCCCGGCGGATACCGCAGGCCACGGCGTCCGTGAAGGCTGGCAAATGGGAGAAGGGTCGTTTCATCGGCAACGAATTTTACAACAAGACCTTAGGCATAATCGGGATCGGACGTGTCGGCTCCGCCGTGGCCGAACGCGCCAAGGGCTTGAAGATGAACGTCCTTGCTTACGATCCCCACATTTCCGCTGACGCGGCGGCTAATATTGGCATAAGCCTGGTGTCGCTCGATGAGATATTGCAAAGCAGCGACTATATCTCAGTTCATGTTCCGCTGACTGATGAAACCAGGGGAATCATCAATGCGGAAGCCTTCCAGAAAATGAAACGGGGAGTTTACCTGGTCAACTGCGCCCGGGGAGGAATCATCCTGGAAAAGGACCTTCACGATGCCCTGCTTTCGGGCCTGGTTGCCGGGGCAGCCCTGGATGTCTTCGAGGAGGAACCATGCCGGAACAAGGAACTTCTCGACCTGGAAAATGTTATCTGCACCCCCCATCTGGGAGCATCAACCGACGAGGCCCAGATTAACGTGGCCATCGCCATTGCCGAGCAGATATCGGACTTCCTGACCAGGGGCGAAATAAGAAACGCCTTAAACTTCCCTTCCGTAAGCGCAGAGGTACTAAACGTAATTAAGCCGTATCTGGTTTTAGCGGAAAAACTAGGCCTCTTCCAAGCTCAATTGCTCTCCGGCGCCATTAAAGAGGTAACCATCGAGTACAGCGGAGAAATTTTGGCCCATAACCTGGCGCCAATAACCATCTCGCTGCTCAAGGGCCTCCTGACCCCGGTGCTAAAGGAGGGGATCAATTACATCAACGCGCCCCTGGTCGCCAGGGAAAGGGGCATCCATGTGCTGGAGGTGAAAAGTACGGAGCTCAAGGCCTATTCCAGCCTGATCAGCCTTACCGTAAAAACCGCCCAGGAGGAGGGAAGCGCGGCAGGAACTATTTTTGGACGCAATGACCCCCGAATAGTAAAGGTAAACAGATTTACCGTGGAGATAATACCGGAAGGCAACATGCTTGTTCTTTCCAACCATGATCAACCAGGGGTGGTGGGCAACATCGGAACCATTCTGGGCAACAACGCAATCAACATCGCCCAGATGCATCTGAGCCGGCAACTGGTGGACCAGCAGGCACTGATGGTTCTTAGCACCGACAGCCCGCTATCCGATGCAGTTTTGGAAGGCTTAAAAAAGATGCCGCATGTGTTGAAAGTAAAACGTCTTAAGATGTAAAGGGATATTATGGCAAACGTCACGATAATCGGTACCCAGTGGGGAGATGAGGGCAAGGGCAAGGTTGTTGACCTGTACGCCGAGAAAGCCCAGGTAATTGTCAGGTTCCAGGGCGGCAACAATGCCGGGCATACCCTGGTGGTAAAAGGGGAAAAGACCATTCTGCATCTTATCCCTTCAGGCATCCTGCATAACCACAAGCTCTGCATCCTCGGCAACGGCATGGTAATCGATCCCCAGGTGCTGATCATGGAGATAGAACGTCTCCGGGTAAGGGGCTTGCTTCCGGACAATACCCGACTCCTGGTGAGCGACCGCGCCCACGTGATCATGCCCTATCACCGGAGCATCGATCTGGCCAGGGAATCGCACCTGTTACACAAAATCGGCACCACCGGGCGGGGAATAGGGCCCTGCTACGAAGATAAGGTAAACCGTCAGGGCATCCGAATCTGCGACCTGATGGATGAGGATGTTTTCCGGCAGATACTGATGGCCAACCTGGAGGAGAAGAATTTTTATCTTACCAGAAGGTTTCAAATGGAACCGCTGGATGGCGAGAAGATTTTTGCCGAGTATCTTGCTCACGCGGATTACATCAGACCTTTTGTTGCCGATACCTCTTTTATTCTGGCGGAGGAGATCAAGAAAGGCAGAAAGATACTATTCGAAGGGGCGCAGGGAGCCCATTTGGATATTGACCATGGCACCTATCCCTACGTTACCTCGTCTAATACAGCTTCCGGCAGCGCCGCCACTGGAAGCGGTGTGGGGCCGGGCGCAATGAACAACGTAATGGGAATCTGCAAGGCCTACACCACCCGGGTCGGCGAAGGACCATTCCCGACCGAACTTTGTGACGACACCGGTCAGTATCTTCAGGAAGCAGGCAGGGAATTCGGCTCCACCACCGGCCGTAAGCGTCGCTGCGGATGGCTAGACCTGTGCCTGGTGAACCAGGCTATCCGCAACTCCGGCATCGGCGGTTTGTGTCTGACCAAGCTAGATGTGCTTACCGGGCTGGAAAAGATCAATATCTGCACGGGCTACCGGATGGAAAGCGGCGAGACAATCAACAATGTGCCCGCCGGCATGAAAATCTTATCGCAATGCAAACCGATCTATGAGACGCTCGACGGGTGGTCGGGGCAGATCAGCGATGCTCGCTCCCTGGATGAGCTTCCCAAAAACACCAGAAAATATATCGAACGGATCGAGGTGCTTACGGGAGTGGAAGTTGTACTCGTATCGGTGGGCCCCAGCCGCGAGGAAACGATAGTTCTTAAAAATCCCTTCTTGCCCTGAGCTTCGTAGCAACGCAAGGCGGGATCAGGGCGTTTTACGAAGACATCAAGTTTGACGATTTCGTAAAAAATTATGCAAAACCGTAGTTCAAAAACGACCAGGAATAAAGTTGTTTTTGCAGTCCCGCCCCTTGTGGGTGGGACTCGCATTGCCTATTGCCAAGGTTGACAAAGGCCTCAAGGCTCCTAGGCTGCACCAACAGCTTCCCCCTGACGAGGGACGCAGCGCAACGTAAATATCCGGACTTTTTACCGCGCAGTCAAGTTTATCTTGACATTACTGTCCGGCAACTGCTATTAGCGCCAGTCTCAAAACGGGCCGTTAGCTCAGTTAGGTAGAGCAGCGGACTTTTAATCCGTTGGTCGCGGGTTCAAATCCCGCACGGCCCACCATTTGATAATCAATAATCTTCCAAAGGGGTTGTAACAAAGCGAGTTTCGAATAAGTTCAAACAAGGTCTTCTGTTGAGGCTGTGTTGTCCCGGCTGCTGCAACTTCGTTGCATACAATCATATGCTGCTTTGCGCAAGCCAGGAGGGTAAGCTCATATCCGAAATGGGGGATCAGAATATTCGGCTGGTCCGTTTCCCAGGAGACGGCGCGATGGCCGCCGGACCGGATCTTCTTGCTGAACTGACCCCTGGACACTTCCGCTATCCGTCCGCGGCGGCAGTGGTACAAGCACTCCTTGACAGGGATCGCCGGGCGGCATCGGTGGCGGCGTCAAGCTCATCGTTCCATTCGAAACGCTCCCTTCCTGATCCAGGTACTGCACATCCCTTCCTGAGAGATTACCCCCCGGATGATGCAGCCTGACTAAGGCCTCCAGGCAATTATTTCTTCTCCCTTTTCTTCGTCTCGCCGACCACAAATCCCGTTTCGTCCAGGATGAACCTGTCATCGCCGGGGTCAGACCTGAATTCCAGATTCAGCCTTTTCGCCTCCTCGATATAGGAACCCGTCTTGAGGCGGATCTCGCCATCGGGTACTACAACGATGGCTGATTCCCCCTTGACTGGGCATTTTTGTTCGCAATAGCCGCAGCCATTGCACCGGGAGGCAATCACCACGGGTCGCCGATACCCTTCAATAGGGCGGAAAACAATAGCATTGTAGGGACAGATTTCATCACATATCAAGCAGAGTTTGTTTTGCGCCCACACCAGGCACTTCTCTTTTAATAAAACCGCATTGCCTACTTTGGCGTGGGTCTTCTCGTCCAGCGGCAGTGACCGGATCGCCTGAGTGGGACATACCCGGCCGCAGATATTACAGTTTGGTTCACAGGCGGCCAGCCGCAGGTCAAGCTTGGGGCTCCACAGGCCGGAAAAACCGGATTCCCAAAAACAGGGCTGAATAGTATTGGTGACACAGGATTTCATACATTCCCCGCAACGGATGCAGGCGCGCAGGAATTCCATCTCCGGCAGTGACCCCGGTGGCCGGACAAGCTGATTTTTCCCCTGCAGGGCGGTAAATGGGCTTTGAGAGGACAAGAAACCAACTGTCAACCCGCCCGCCATCGAGAAAATAAAACCCCGCCGGGAAACATCAATCCGGGAGTATTTGCCGGCCATGGGTAAGGCGGCGGGGAAGGAAATTGCGTGTTTGGGACAGACGCTGGCGCAGTTTAAGCATTGGACGCATTCCTTTGACCGGGTTTCCAAAGGGTTTTCATCAATCGCTCCCATCGGACAGCGATCCCGGCAGAGCAGGCAACGGTTGCAGTCCGGACTTACCTGACGGCGGAAAATTCCCCAGGAAGACAATAAGCTAAGCAGGGCGCCCAAGGGGCAGAGGTATCGGCACCAGAACCTTGGAGACAACCGATTTAGAGTGATTATTCCCCCGACGACCAGGAGCGTGATCGTCGTCATATAAAAGACGGGCTGGGGATAGTGGTAGTGGGAAACGCTGATCAGGCCCAGGGCCCGGGAAACAGGGCGGATCAGATCCAGAACAATGTTCAGGAGGGCCACAAGAACCGGGTAGAGCACGAAGGTATAAAATCTAGTCAGCAAAACTATTGGGTCAACAAGATAAACAATGGCAACCCCTGTTATGGCCGCGGCAATTATCAAAGCAAGCAGAAAATATTTCCCGCGGCGCAGCCTGCTGTCTGTTTTCAAAACCGATCGTCTAAGGTGCCGGAAGAAAAGAAAATCCAAACCGTCGATGGTGGCTCCCAGCGGGCAGAGATAGGCGCAGAAGAAACGCCCGACAACCAAGGTTGCTCCGATGAGAACTACTGACCACAGTAGGCGGTCGATTATCTCCCGGGAGGCAAGAACGGCCGTGATTCCCAAAAGCGGGTTGATCCGCAGGTAAATATCGGCGGGAATCCAATCCGGCAATTTATAGGTGGTAAGGAAAAAGAGGCCGGTAAAAAGAAGCAGTGAGAGGGCCTGGATATATTTTTTCATCCTGCCCCTTTGTAGATATTGAGCTTTTCCAAGTCAATCTTTCCCAACCCCCGCTCGTAAGCCACAAGCAGATGCTCCACCTGACGGGCCTTGAGGCTTTTACCGTACCACGTGACGACGCCGACCCCGTAGGCATCGACCGCCAGGGGATCGACGCCGGCTATGATCAGATTCGGCTTTTTGACATCTCCCGGCCCGCCAGGCCCCCCGGAAGCGAGCGCCCGGGTGGCGTCCAGGATCGTCAGTTGCGGCCGGATCACCGTCGCCAGGTCGGCGATTCCCTGGTTGATGTCAAACCGGACGTGGAAGCTCCAGCGGTCCCAGATAAGACCCATGAGATTTTTCAACCCCAGGCTGACTCCCGTGGTGGAGTGAGACTTTGCCACGGGAATGTTGATCAATACCTGGCTGTCTAAAACATCCTTGATAATCTCCACCCGTTCCAAAACCTTCCCCTGGGGAATTCTGATCTCCTGAAAAAACTTCCTGTCCTGCATGGCAAGGACATGAACGCCGGGAATTTTACTGCATGCCTCCCGGATGCCGGTCCTCTCCAGGCAAAGCTCCGCCCGCTGCAGGGTATGATCCAGTACCAGCACCTGCCTCGCCCCTGCGTCAATGCAGGCCTGTGCGACGGCAGCAACCACCAGGGGATGGGTCGTGGCGGCAAACTCGGGCGTCCGGGCAAAAGACATGTTGGGCTTGATAACCACCCGCTGACCCTTTTTAACGAAACGTCCGATTCCACCCATAGCTTCCAAGGCTTTACTGGTGGCCGCCGCGGGTTCTCCGGAAACAACCGCCAGATCAAATTCATCTGCCGCGGCGAGAAAAGACGGGTACCCCGCCAGACCGATGGCAATGCCGGTTGCAGTCGTTTTCAGAAACCGCCTTCTTGTTATGCCTTTTTTTTCGTAAGTCATTGATTCCCCCCGGATATTATCCTTATGGACGACATCAAAAAAGTCTAAAAACGAAAAAACCTGGACCAGAAGGTAACAAGTCCGGAGCTCACGTCATTTAAGCGTCCGGGCCTTTTTCGAAGTCACCTGCATCATTCATGAACTGCATGGATTATTTAGTAGAGTACAAAAACAAATAGCTGAAATATCGGAGACGACGTTGAATTACTGGCTGGGGAACAAGGATTCGAACCTTGATTCACGGAGTCAGAGTCCGTTGTCCTACCTTTGAACGATTCCCCATTAAAAAGTGTTTTTCTCCTATCACACACCAGGGAAACGAGTCAACAGGCAAATTCACCCCTCCTGGCGGGTCAAGCCTGTGACCTTTGGATACCTCACCGTCTTATGGTTTTTTCTCATCCAATCCCCAGCGTGGAAAAAGGTTATGCCCTATCCCCAACTGATCCAAAATCTTTCCGACGCTGTGATCTACAATGTCCGAAATGCTTTCCGGATGAAAGTAGAAGGCCGGCAGGGGCGGAAAAATCACCGCGCCCCTTTCCGCGAGCTTTATCATCAGTTCCAGATGTCCCTTATGGAGGGGTGTTTCACGAACGGCCAAAATCAGCTTGCGGCCCTCTTTAATGGTCACATCCGCGGCCCTAACCAGCAGATTGGCGTTATAGGAATTGGCTATAGCGGAAAGGCTTTTAATGGAGCAGGGCAGCACCACCATCCCCGTGGTCAGAAAAGAGCCGCTGGCAATCGCCGCAGCTAAATCGTCGATTTGGTAGACAACCGATGCCAAGGCGCGGATATCCGCAATTTTGCGGCCGCTCTCCAGAGTTATCGTTTTCTCCGCAGCTTCCGTTATCACCAAATGGCTTTCCACCCCGGCCCGCAAGAGGACTTCCAAAAGCCTTATGCCGTAGATTGCGCCCGTGGCACCGGAAATGCCGACAATCAATCGTTTCATCTGAAAATTCCTCCCTGGACAGCCACCATGAAAAATTGCAGACCATTGTAAACCCCACGGGCGTCAAGCCTGACTCCGCGGCAAAAAGTCACGTTACCCTCTCCTCGCGGGAGACAACAGGCGGCGAGAAGCTCTTGAAATAACTGCGATTATCATCATCCCATCCCTCTTTCGTTAAGAGAGGAAGCTTTTGACTATTTGCAAAGCTGCCAATCCTGACGCGCAATATACAGGAACCACAAAAACTCGCCAAACATTATTTGACAAGCTAATGACAATTCTTGTAATTGTTGGCTATGCTAAATCGCCTGCCGCAAAAGATATTACTAATCCTGCTTGGCATATTGGCCCCGCTGCAACCGGTCGGCGCTTTTGGGCCATCCGAACCATGGAAAGTTATTGGCGTGGGCGTCGAATATGCCGCCTTTTCAATCAGACCACCGGCGGAGCAGATAGAGGGAAAACTTCATGTTGTCCGGCTGAATCCGAATCAGGTAGCATTTAAAATGTTGCTGGCCTCCGAACTGGATCAAAAATCACGTACCGCCGCCGAGTGGTGTGGTGATTACAATCTGGCGGTTGCCATCAATGCGGGGATGTTTCAGAAGGATCTGACGACGAATGTGGGCTACCTCAGAAACGGGACTTACCTCCAGAATCCACACTGGAATAAATACAAGTCCGTTTTTACCTTCTATCCCCGAAAAAACGGCCTCCCACAGGCGACGGTTGTCGATCTCGACACACCTCACGCCAAGGAGATAATTTCTAACTACAACAGCGCAGTGCAGAACCTGCGGCTGATCAAAGGCAAGGGAATTAACGTCTGGGCCAGGTCGGAGAAAAAATGGAGCGAGGCGGCGATGGGAATGGATGGGGAGGGGCGCATCCTTTTGCTGTTTTGCCCCCAGCCTTATACGATGTGGGATTTTATCGAAGCGGTTATCGCACTGGGGCTGGGGATCGAATATCTCATGCATCTTGAGGGGGGGGCACTGGCCAGTCTATCCATTAGAACCAAGGAATTAAGCCTTGACCTGGCCGGAGTAGATTCCTTCTTGGCGACTTCGCGTATCAACAAAGGCCAATGGCCGGTTCCCAATGTAATTGGGATTCAATTAAACTAGGCGCTGGTAAAAAGTCATGAAAGCTACAGTTTCAGGGCGGCTTTGCAAAAAGGACGCTGGTCTTGGCGCGCAAATCACGAAAAATGAGGCGCCGGGGAGATGTTCCGGAAGCCCGAATGGATCGGAACGTGACTTCGGAAACGCAAAGTAAGCATCCGGACTTCCTGCGAATCCGCCAAAATGGACGACTTAGAAGTCGTCAAGAATGATCTCCATCAAAAAAATTGCTGGACTGCCGGCAAAATGTACTTTAAATTAACCGCTAAAATAATATCAAGGATGGTACAATGAATCACAAAAATTTATCCATGGCCGGCCTGTTTCCGCCGATCCCCACCCCTTTTGACGCCAACGGGGAACTTAACCTGTCGGCTTTGGCCGCTAACCTAACCCGGTGGAACAGTTACCCTCTGGCTGGCTATGTCGTTTTAGGAACAAACGGCGAGTTCCCATTTCTTTCGGACCGCGAGAAACTGACTCTTTTCGAAGCCGCCCGCAAGTACATCCCGGCAGACAAACTATTCATGGCCGGCACAGGCTGCGAATCCACCCACAGCACCATCGCCCTGACCAAACAGGCCGCCCAACTGGGGGCGGACGTGGCGCTCTTGATTACCCCCAGTTATTACAAATCAAAAATGGACGCGGCGGCGCTTACCCACTATTACTTCACCGTGGCCGACGCTTCACCGATTCCGGTCAGCGTCTATAACATGCCGGCCAACACCAACGTGGACATGTCCGCCGAACTGATCGTCAAGCTGTCGGAGCATCCCAATATCGCCGGGGTCAAGGAATCCGGCGGCAACCTTCCCAAAATGGGGGAGATCATCCGTTTTGCGCGGCCCGGTTTTCAGGTATTGGCGGGCTCGGCCGGGTTCCTCTATCCCGCTTATTGTTTAGGGGCGGTCGGTGGCGTCCTGGCCTTAGCCAATATAGCGCCTAAGCTGTGCTGCGATTTGGAAAAGCTCTTTACCGAAGACAAGCACGCGGAGGCCCGAGAGCTTCAGTTGCGGCTGATCGTCCCCAACAACGCAGTGACGAACCGGTTCGGCGTGCCGGGCCTCAAAGCGGCAATGGATATGTTTGGCTATTATGGCGGCCCACCCCGCAGCCCCCTGTTGCCGTTAGCTGATGCCCAGAAGGAAATCATCCGAAAGATTATGACGGAGGCCGGGATAGGGTAGCTTCTTTACTCATCCGGGAAATAACAAACCCGCAGCAAGGCAAATGCCCCCTCTCCCTTGAGGCGAGAGGCTTGACCAATGGTGATAATGGCTGTTACTTAAGATGATTAGCCGTGCTCCCCTAGCTCCTGCCGCGAGAATGGTAACGCAACTTTTTACGAGGGCCTCAAGAACAGTTTTGAGGTATTTTCAGGTGAAAGAAAAAAACAACATTTCACGGCGAAGCTTTTTAAAAACCACCGCCGTCCTGGCATTTGCGGGGACGGCGGGAGGCCTGGCCCTGCCCCAAAAGGCTCAGGCGAAAGCGGGAAGCTACGCCACCCTGATCGACCTGTCTAGGTGCGACGGCTGCCGGGGGGAGGCCATTCCCAAGTGCGTGGAGGCCTGTCGGCTAAAAAACAAGGAACGTTTCCCGGTGCCCCAAAAACCGATTCGGGATCTCTGGCCCCAGAAGAAACATGATGACTGGTCGGACCGCCAGGATGTAATCAGCAAGCTTACGCCCTACAACTGGACCACCGTCCAGCGGGTGCAATTGGAGCAGCGGGAGCTTTTCATTCCCCGGCGGTGTATGCATTGTGACAACGCTCCCTGCGCCAATCTTTGCCCGTTCGGCGCTTTGAACAAGTTCAAGGACTCCGCGGTGGTGATTAATCACGATCTGTGCATGGGCGGGGCGAAATGTAAGACCGTCTGTCCCTGGGAGATCCCGCAACGGCAAAGCGGTGTCGGCCTGTACCTCAAGATCCAGCCGCTGCCCGCCGGAGGCGGCGTCATGTACAAGTGCGACCTCTGCCACGACCTTATTGCCAAGGGAGAATCTCCCGCCTGTGTAGCCGCCTGTGAAAGGAGGCTGGGTGACAATAGGCCCCTCTTCTTCGGCAGCAGAGAGGAGATGATGCTTTTGGCGGGCGCTCGCGCCGGCCAAATTGACGGGCACATCTACGGCCAGAAGGAAAACGGCGGCACGGCGACCATCTATTTGAGCCCCGTGCCTTTTGATAAAATCACCGCCCTGCTGAAGGAAGAAAAAATACAGCCGCTGATGCAGCCGGTGACCCCCCGGCTGGACGAAACCAACCGTCTGGCAGGCGGGTTTATCCTGGCCCCCCTGTTGGCTGCAACAGGTGCGGCGGGCCTGGCATTTATGCAAAAAAGAAAAGAATTACAGGAGAAAAACAATGCCTGAACGAATATTGCGCGCGGAGAAAAGGGTCGTTCGGCATAGCGTGATTGAAATTGCGCAACATTGGCTGTTAGCGCTGTCCGGATTCGTCCTGTTATTTTCCGGATTCGGAGAAATGCCAATGTATAAACGCTACATGATAACGGAGCTTCCCTTGATGGCCTGGTCCGGCGATTTCTTCGTCCAGCTCAAGATTCACTATCTGGCAGCAATGGTCTTCGTTTCAACCGCCATTTTTCATGTGGTTTATCATGGGCTGATGGGCGACCGCGGCCTATTGCCAAAAAAGGGCGACGTTCAGGCCTCGTTAAAAACCATGCTGAGTTTTATTGGAATCGGCCAGGAACCGCCTGCCGGAAAATATCTGGCGGAACAGCGACTGGCCTACGCTTACATGGCCATCGTAATCGCTGTTCTGATAGTCACCGGACTAATCAAGGTAGCGCGTAATCTGCCTGGCGTCTATCTGTCGCCATCCTTCCTCACGGTGGTAACGCTTACACATGTTGCGGCCACGCTGCTGTTTCTCTTTGGTGTGCTCGCCCATCTGGCGGCCTTTATCTTCAAGATTAACCGTCCCCTTTTACGGGCTATCTTTACCGGCAAGGCTGACCATGATTACATCCGTCACCGTCATTCCTTGTGGTATGAAGAATTGGCCGCCGCTGAGACGATAACAGTCACACCGGAAAAATCTGCGCCAACCTCCCAGGAACAACCTGACAATCAGCTACCAGAAACAACATTGGAAGACCGGAAATAAACCCGGCGGCATCCCCCCTGCCACTCCTAAACGCCACACGCCAATGACGCAATAACGGACCCAGCGTGGCGCCGCTAAAAAACAGCACAAATATTGATTGACATGTCAATCAATCTCGGCTAGATTCCCTTCATGGACCGGGATGAGAGGGGAAAGAACATCATCGAGGCGGCGCTCACCGTTTTCGGCCGCCGGGGTTACACCGACACCAGGATGGCTGAGATCGCCCGCGAGGCCGGCATGTCCTACGGTCTGCTCTACCATTACTTCAGCAACAAAGAGACGCTTTTTGAGGCCCTGGTGGAGGAATGGTGGCGCGGGTTTCATGGGATGCTGGAAACGCTGAAGCTCTCTTCGGTCCCCACTGAAGATAAGCTCAATTGCATTATCGACCATGTCTTGTCTCTTTACAACCGACAGCCGCAGCTCATATCCATCTACGTCAAGGAGATCAGCCGGGGTTTCGCCTACCACAGCAACAGCAAGGCCCAGGAAAAGTTCAACCGGATATTTGATCTCTGCAGCGACCTAATGGATGAGGGTCAGAAAATGGGCGTTTTGCGCAATGACATCCAAAGCAAGTACCTCTCTTATATTTTCCTGGGCGCCATTGACGCTTTTTTATCGGTAATGGTCATTGGCGAGGAAAAGATAACCAAAAGCAGGGAGAAAAAAATTATCGAAGCTATAATGCAGGTGTTTCTGGAAGGCGCTCGGATAGGGCAAAAGAGGGGAGGCTAAAAATGGAAGTGATCGAAACAAAGGTTGACAAAAGAAGTCCCCAATACCAGGAAAATTACACTCAGATGAAGGAGCGAGTGGATCGGCTCAATGAGGCGTTGCGCAGGGCTCGCGAGGACCGGTCGGAAAAGGCGCGGGCGCGGCTGGCACAGCAAAACAAGCTGCCAGTACGCCAAAGGCTGGAGCTGCTATTAGACAGAAATACCCCGGTCCTCGAGATTGCCCCGTTGGCCGCCTACGACATGTACGAAAAGGATGTCCACGGAGCGGGCAGCGTCCTTGTCATCGGGGTGATTCATGGCCGGGAGGTCCTCGTCATGGCCAATGATCCCACTATCAAGGGCGGCACCATCTACCCCATGGGGGTAAAAAAGAGCCTGCGCTGCCAGACCATCTCCATGGAAAACCGGCTGCCGGTTATCAACCTGATCGATTCCGGCGGCGCCTACCTGCCGCTGCAATCCGAAGTCTTCCCCGATGTCGACGACGGCGGCCGGATCTTCTACAACCAGGCCATCATGAGCAAAATGGGGATCCCCCAGATCACTGCCGTCATGGGTCTCTGCACTGCTGGCGCCGCCTATATCCCGGCGATGAGTGACGAGGTGGTTCATGTCAAGGATACTGGGGCGATTTTCCTGGGCGGGCCGCCTCTGGTGCGGGGCCCAGAAAAATCGTCTTCCAGCCAGCGGACTCCGCCAGCCTGAGGAAAT
>JBBIRO010000006.1:0-2359 GCA_037441775.1 Syntrophobacterales bacterium | reverse complement strand
TTGCCGTTATAAGCGGGGTCAAGGATCACGTCCCTGATCTTGATTGTCGGAAGTGCCTTGTCGGCTCCCGCCCCGTACTGCTCGGCGGAGCATGCCGAGACGGCAAGCATGATGAATAATAGCGCCGTAATTTTTTTCAATGTTCGCCTCGTCGTTTTCTCGCTGGAGTGATCCCGGAAATTTGGTCCTTATAGACCAGGGACCATTGGCGGTCAAGGGATTATTGCGGGTATGTAGCGAGCAAATGATATGTCCGGTTTGCAAAAATATCTGGTCTGAAAATAACAAAAATGCTATCAGAACCTAAGTTTATTTAACAGGTCAATGATTTTGTCGGCTTGGTAAAAAGTTCGGATTATCCTCTGGTTGCGGGAGGGGATAAGGGCAGTGGAGCTTTGGACTTTTTACGAGCGCGTACTTTTATGCTGCAAGGAGCTCTAAGATGAACCTGATACGGATTAGAATTGGAGCAGGATTAACTGGTCTGGATAAGGAGATTACCCAGTCCTTCAACGACATGATGCAACTTTTCAATCCCTTTATGACCTATCAAGAGAGGAATTGGCGACCCCATGTCGATATCTGTGAAGACAATGACGGATTCCTTGTCCTGGTAGAGCTGGCGGGCGTAGAAGTGGCTAATATCGATCTGGAAATAGACGGCAATACTCTGAAGCTTTCCGGCTGCCGGCCGCGGCTGCACCTTCCGCTAGGGACCCGCTACCACCTGGCCGAGATTCCCTGCGGGTCTTTTGCAAGGATTTTTTCGCTGCCGGCCCTCATTGATGCGGAAAGCGTAGAGGCTACCTACAGCCAGGGAGTTCTGAATATCCGGATGGCGGCGCTTTCCAAGCCCAGTGTGGCAAAGCGGGTTTCCGTCGTTGGAAGATGATTATGCCTTGGCTTACTTTATTATTATTTTGCTGAAATTGGGGGGAATCTCATGGTTGAACCTAAGACAGAAGGCACCGTGCAACTTTCAAGCATCCCGGAAATATTGCCGATTCTGCCGCTCGTCAATACGGTTGTTTTTCCCAAGATGATGTTTCCCATGGAAGTGCATGGACAGGAGTATCTCACCCTCGTTGATGAGGCTATGGGCAAGGATCGGCTGGTTTGCCTGCTCATGCTCAAGGAAGATGAGTTCCAGTTTAACGAAACTACTTCCCCTGCCGACTTCTATCAGATAGGCACGGTAGCGGTAATCCTCCGCATGGCAAAATCCCAGGAAAACCGGGTACAGCTTCTTCTGCAGGGAATCAGTCGCGCCCAAGTCATTGAGATAATCAAGGGGAATGTTTATCCTCTCGGGCAGATCGAGGCCATAGAGGAAAGGGAGGCCAAGGGTATCGAGATCGAGGCGTTCATGTCAAATCTGGTCAATCTTTTTGAGCGGATCGTGAAGCTCTCCCCTTTTCTGCCCCAGGAGTTCGGCACGATGGCCAAGTCGATCTCCGACCCCGGTGTGCTGGCGGATATGATCGTTGCAGTGACCAATGTTTCCATCGAAAACAAACAAAAAGTGTTGGAGACGATTGATCCCAAAAAGAGGCTGGAGGAAGTTACCCGGCTGGTAAATCACCAATTGGAAATACTGGAGTTGGGCAACAAAATTCAAACTCAGGTTAAAACGGACATTGATAAGTCCCAGCGGGAATACTATCTTCGGCAGCAGCTCAAGGCGATCCAGCAGGAACTGGGCGAAGCAGATGATGAAAAGGTAGTGATCGACGAATACCGGAATAAAATCGAAAAGAAGGCCCTCCCGGAAGAGGTTCGCAATGAAGCATTTCGCGAACTCAATCGCCTGGCTAAAATGCATCCCTCTTCGGCGGAATACACTGTGACCTCCACCTACATCGATTGGATCCTATGTCTCCCCTGGCAGGAAGGAACGCCGGACAACATCGACATCAACAAGGCCCGCCGCATTCTTGATGATGAGCATTACGGTCTTGAAAAGCCCAAGAAGCGGATTATCGAATATCTGGCGGTGCGAAAGCTTAAGCCTGACTCCAAGGGTCCCATCCTGTGTTTCGTGGGCCCTCCGGGGGTGGGGAAGACCTCTTTGGGCCAGTCGATTGCCCATGCCCTGGGCCGCAAGTTCATCCGGATCTCTTTGGGAGGAGTGCGGGATGAGGCGGAAATCAGAGGCCACAGGAGGACTTACGTGGGTGCCCTTCCTGGTCGTATCATTCAGGGATTAAGAAGGGCTCAATCAAACAACCCGATTTTCATGCTGGACGAAATCGACAAGGTGGGCAGCGACTTTCGGGGCGATCCCTCGTCGGCTCTGCTGGAAGTGCTAGACCCGGAGCAAAACTTTAGCTTCTCCGATCATTACGTGGATTTGCCCTTT
>JBBIRO010000005.1:0-2590 GCA_037441775.1 Syntrophobacterales bacterium | reverse complement strand
CCCGGTGGCTAAAATTAAAGTTTGGCTTAAGTTTGACCCCCAGCATCAAGAGAAATGGCCATTGCAGAGCCAGTTGCAGCACTCCACCGGCCATGACTCCTGCCGCCAGCGCATAAACCGGCTCGGAAAAGGAATCGGCAAATAAAATGGTCGCGGCGATCATCGACAGGTTCAGGAGCACCGGCGAAAGGGCGGGCGCGGCGAAGTGCCGCAGGGAATTGAGTATCCCCATACACAGGGCGACCAGCGAGATGAAAAAGATGTAGGGAAACATCAGCCGGGTGAGAAAGACCGTCAGGTCGTACTGGGCTGGCTGTCTGAGAAAACCGGGGGCCATCACGGCGACGATCAGCGGTGATAAGAGGACTCCCAGGAGAGAAACCAGCACCAGAATTATCGAAAGCGCGGTAACTGCCACATTGGCCAGTTCCAGAGCGTCTGCTTTTGATTTTTTTTGGAGATATTCGGTAAAAACCGGGACAAAGGCTACCGTAAGGGAACCTTCGGCCAGAAGACGCCGCAGCAGATTCGGTATCCGAAAGGCCACGAAAAAGGCATCGGTCACCAGCCCGGCGCCGAAATAGGCCGCGACCACCATGTCCCGAAGGAAGCCAAAAATCCGTGAAAGGAACGTGGCCGCGCCCACTATGCCCGCCGCGCGCGCTAGCTGGCCATTTTCGCTTGGAGTCTGATGGTCTTCTGATTCCGGCGGGAAACCTGCCGATCCGTTGACGCTCAAGGGAACCTTCCTTTACTTGAGCAGGAAAAGGAGCTGTTTCATCAGAGAAAGAATTATGCCCTGCACGAACATAATGGCCAGGATGGCGATCATCAGGGACAAGTCAATTCCCGTCGCCCGCAGGGGCAAGAACCTCCTGATGGGAGCCAGTACCGGTTCGGTCAGCCGATAGATAATTCTTACCAGCCGGTTATAGGGATTGGGATTTACCCAGGACAAAAGCGCCCGGATAATAATAAGCCACATAAAAATATCCAGGGCAAAATTAACTATCTTGATTAGTATCGCCACTAGCGGAAACAGCAGGTTGCCTTGCGAAGCTTCCTCAAACATTTCTTGCTTCCTGTAAGCTGATAAATTCCCGCAGTATTGAATTAAAGGTCGCCGGCTCTTCTTGCATCACGAAATGGCCCGCCTCCGGGATAAGAGAAAGAATAGCTCCCCGGATATGCTCTTTTAAATATCGGGAAAGATCTGGGTGGGTCAAACGGTCTTCAAGCCCGCAGATAACCAGGGTTGGCAAGGTGACTCGGTCGAGCTGGCCGGTGAAGTCAAAACGGCTACATGCCAGCAGGTCCCGGTAGAGCACCCCCGGCCGGGACCTGTTTAATTGCGCCTGCAAGAAGTTTGACAGGCGCCCGCGGTTTTTTTTGGCTAAGGCAACCACTCCCACCAGCGAAGTCACTTCCGCGGGATTCGTCTGCAAACTGGTCAGCAGGCCTTGATCAACCGCCAGCCGGGCGCCGCCGCCAACCAATACCAGGGCGGAAAAAGCATCCGGGTTATTACCGGCCGCAGCCAGGCACACCGCCGCCCCCAATGAGTGGCCGATCAGAATGGGCTTTACCAGACCCAGTTTGTCGCAAGCCTTCTTTACCCAGACGGCATAGGCAATGACATCCTCTTGCGCTTCCCCTCCCGAGTGGCCGTGACCGGGAAGTTCGAATGCCAGCAGATCGCTCTCACCTTTGAAGGAGGTAAGCTGTTCACGCCAGGTGGTATAATCACCTCCCGAGCCATGTACAAAAAAAAGGGGGCTGTTCGCGCTTCCGGAGAGGCCCTTTTCCCGCCAAAAGCTCAGACCGATCCCGTTAATTATAATCTCCTCCAGCATGAAACCCCTCTTAATTTCAGTATGGTCTTAGATTTGTCTAGCTATCACAATTGGTGGTTACTTGGCAAACGATGTTTTCCCTGGCACTGAGGGGGACGGCAGTGCAAATATGCATTTCTTGGTCGTTGTAAGCATGATCACCACAACCCGCGAGCAGGCGGAGTACTTCTGTCCCTGCAGCCGTAAGCGGAAGCGCAGATCTTAGGCGCCGCCTGATGATTGCCGCCGACTTAATGAGAATAAGAGCCCTTGCCTCCACGGGGAAGAGGCGTTATGCTTTTTGAAGCATGTTAAATCATTACATCAAGAGGAGCTGGAAAGATGACGACAAACAGCGATTTCATTTCTCCCTGTGGTCTCTATTGCGGCGTTTGTGCCATTTACATAGCAGCGCGAGACAATAACACTAAACTTAAGGAGCGGTTGGTAAATCTGTACAAAGGAGGGACTCCAGGCAAAGGCACACTTCCTAATAGCGAAAGCCTTACGGTAGAAGATATTCATTGTGGGGGGTGCTTGTCAGATGACCTTTTTATGCATTGCCAGCAATGTGAGATTAGGGCCTGCAACAAAGAAAGAGGTTACACAGGTTGTCACGAGTGCGATGATTTTCCATGCCAGCACATTGATAATTTTTCAATGTCCGTGGGGAAGAAGGTCATTTTGCGCTCCGTCCCGTATCGACGAGAATTTGGAACGGAAAAATGGGTTCGAGACGAAGAGGCTCGGTATATATG
>JBBIRO010000004.1:0-4126 GCA_037441775.1 Syntrophobacterales bacterium | reverse complement strand
ATACGAACAGACGAAAACCTTCTTTCATGGCCATACCTATACGGCCAACCCGCTGGCCTGCGAGGTGGCCCGGGAAAACATCAGACTCATGCGGGAAAACGACTTTTTTGACCGCCTCGCCCAACTGACCGGCTTAATGGCGGAAGGCCTGGAATGTATCCGCCGGCTGGACATTGTCGGCGAAATAAGACAAAAGGGACTAATGGCGGGAATCGAGCTTGTTGCCGACCAGAGTCGCCGGACCGATATTCCCCTTAAGGAGCAGGCGGGGATAAAGGTAATATTGGAGGCCCGTAAACTGGGAGCAATCTTAAGGCCGCTGGGAAATGTGATTGTGCTGATGCCGCCGTTGGCAATCACTTTCAGGGAGCTGAAAAAACTTTTAGATATCACCTGCCGGTCAATCCGAACTTACGAAAGGAGTCGCTGATGAAAGGCGTGTTTGTCATCGGCGCTGACACCGGCGCCGGAAAAACCATGGTGGGGGTTGCTCTCGGTATTTATCTGCAGGAAGCCGGCCTTCCCATCAAGGTATTAAAGCCGTTCGAAACGGGCTGCCATCGGATAAAACGGAAATTAATCCCCCTGGATGGCACTCTCTACCGGATTCTTTTGCGACTGGAGGAACCAATCGAGGCAATCGTGCCCTTTCGCTACTCGCAGCCGCTGGCGCCCTGCCAGAGTTCTTTCCTCGATAAAAAACCGTTGAAGTACGCTAAAGCTCTCCCTATAATCCAAAATTATCTCCGGGGTGACCACTTTTTTCTGCTGGAGGGGGCGGGCGGCGTACTGGTTCCTCTGGAGGAGAGGATCTTCAATATCGACCTCATCGCCGACCTGAACCTCCCGACCCTGCTGGTGGCGCCAAATCGGCTGGGAACAATCAATCATACGCTCTTGACCCTGGAGGCACTCAAAGGCAGGGGAATTAAAACAGCAGGAGTGATCCTAAACGATCTTGACGGCGCACCGGCCGCGGTAAAAAAAATCAACCGGGAATACTTTCAAAGTTACCTGGGGGAGAACTACCTGGGGGAATTCCCCTTCCGACCCGGGGCAAAAGAGATGGCTGATTGTCTGCCGCAAATCATGGCGGGAGAAGAGCCTTCCGCGGAAGAGATTGCCGCCGTGCGACAAGATTTGGCGGACAGTTTTTCCGGCGCCGTTAACAGGGGGCTGTTGAAATCCAGGCTACTTGACGGAGCAGATTTATACTAGGGGGACGATTGGACGGATAATGAGGGATGATATGAGCAATATTAGAATTAAAATCGGATTGATTTTGGGCTTGATATTTTTACTAGGAGGCTGCGCCGGCAACTGGGCCGGATATGGAAGTTTCCAAGCCAGCCGGGAGGCAACCAACCTTTTTGACCGCCACCATGTCCGGGGCGACTGCCAATACTACGTTACCGGCTCCTATCAATATCCCGCGGCGATCATTTGTCTGGATAAACGCTATACAATGGATGACCACCTCTGGTTAAAGGTAGAGATGACCCCGGAGTTGCTTGAGGGGTTTGTCTCCGGGATGCAAACCAGAGCCGCCCAGATCGGCAGGCCTCGGCACCTGTTTGGCTTCGACCTTATAGACAAAACGGGCGCCCGGATCGGTATCTGGTATTCCATCCTGACGGCGACCACTTCCTTTTCCGTTTCCGGAAACAAGGCAATAATCGTCACTCCGGAGCTGGACACCTATGAAAAATACGAGCGAGACAAGGAATATTGACGGCTTGCTAAAAAGTCCGGATGCTTACGTTCAAGCTAAATCCCTCGTCACGAAAAAGCTTTTGGTGTAGCTTAGGATCCTTGTGTCCTTTGTCAACCTTGGCAACAAGCAATACTAGACCCACCCGCAAGGGGCGGGACGACAAAAACAACTTTTCCCCTAACCGTTCCTGAATTATGGTTTGGCAGATTTTTTACGAGAGCGTCAATATTAGCTTGCAATCAGCCTGATTTTTTAATATCGGACAGACGTAATAAAACCCGAGGTGCTAACATGAGAGTCCTGGTTGCATACTACTCGAAAACAAAGAACACCGAGAAATTGGCCCAGGCTATTTATGACGTCATCAATGCCGAAAAGGACATCAAGGAGATTGCTAAAGTTGACGATGTCGCCGCCTACGACCTCATCTTCATCGGCTTTCCCGTGCAGGCCCATTCAGTGCCCCTGCCGGCCCAGAGCTTTATCCGCCGCCTTGCGGCCGGAAAACATATCGCCTTCTTTTCCACCCATGGCTCGTTACGGGGCGGTCAACTTCCCAAACAGGCATTTGAACACGCCTTTGCGCTGGCCGCCAAGCTAAAGGTCCTGGGGCACTTCGGCAGTCGTGGCCGGGTGGAACCATCGTTAATAGAAGCCTTGATGAAAAGTCCGGAACACCAGGGGTGGGCACAGGAGGCGCAAGGCGCACAGGGACATCCGAATGACTCAGACTTGCAGGATGCCCGGGACTTCGCGACAGGCATCATGTCCAAGCACTCGCGGACCGTCGGCCGCCAGGCCAGTTGACCCCGCAATATTCGGACAAGGCGGGCCGAAGGCCCTGACCGAACTTGCGCCGGTCACCAACGGCGGCCCTTTTTCATGACTTCTTAAGCCTTTTATAGCGCTTGACTGAAGATAAGACATATCTGACGAATATCGGGATGGGAAAATGAAAAAGAGAATTATTCTTGGCGTCCAGGTAACCAAGCAGATAGCAAATCCAATCGAGGCACAGAATATCCTGGCCGAATACAGCCGCAACATCAAGATGCGCTTAGGTTTCCACGAACCTCCTGAATCAAAAACGAAAACTTTGGGACTGCTATTGATGGAGTGTTGCGGTGATCCGGCAGCAATAGGGGAAATGGAGTCCAAGCTGAAAAAAATACCGGGAGTGGTGGTGAAAAAGATGGTCTTCGCGGAGTGATGGAAATAGGTATCTGTCCCAACTACTCTATTTGCTATTTATCAAGGAGATAAACTTGAACAAGTCAGCCTGCTTCAAGCTCAGTTATGGGGTATATGTGGTAACCTCAGGACAAGTCGGCAAGGCCAATGGCCAGATCGCCAATTCTGTCTTTCAGGTGACCTCCGAGCCCGCCCAACTAGCAGTCAGCATCAACAAGGCCAACTACACCCATGAAGTCATCAAGGGGTGCGGCCTGTTTGCCGTGACCGTTCTGGCCCAGACCGCGCCGATGACCTTTATTGGCCGTTTCGGCTTCCGTGGTGGCCGCGATATGGACAAATTTGAGGGTCTCAATTTCAAAACCGACCAGACCGGCGTCCCCATTGTTTTGGATCACGGCACCGCCTATTTCGACGCGATCGTTAAAGCCGAACTCGATTGCGGCACTCACACCATTTTTTTAGGCGAACTCGTTGGCGCGGAAATAATCACCGATGAGGAGCCAATGACCTACGCCTATTACCATCTGGTCAAGGGCGGCAAATCCCCTAAGACCGCCCCGACGTATATGAAGGGCTAGTCTATCCAGTAGCGGTCGCCCAGTTTCCACAGGCGCAGGGAGTTGCCCACCACCGAAACGGAACTCATCGCCATGGCCAGCGCCGCCAGTTCCGGAGTAAGTTGTAAGCCGAAAAGGGGATAGAGAGCTCCGGCCGCAATGGGTATCCCAATAATATTGTAAATCGAGGCGAAAAACAGGTTCTGATAGATGGCCTTCATCGTCCGGCGCGACAAGGAGATCGCGTGCGCCACTGCGCGCAGGTCTTCCGTCATCAGGGTAATCCCGCTGGCTTCAATCGCCACATCGGTGCCGGCGCCAATGGCAATGCCTATGTCAGCGCGGGCCAGGGCCGGCGCATCGTTTATTCCATCTCCCACCATGGCCACGACCTCCCCCCGTTCCTGAAGCCTGCGGACCACGTTTTCCTTATCGGCTGGGAGCACCTCCGCCATGACCTCTTCGATACCCAGTCGGCCGGCGATTGCGGCGGCGGTAGCCTGATTGTCGCCGGTCACCATCATCAGCTTGAGACCTATCATTTTCAGCCGCCTGATAGCTTCCGGAGCGGATTCTTTTTCGGTATCGGTAAGGGCAAAAAGCCCCAGGGCGGAGCCCCCGCCGGCAACAAAGACACCGGTCTTGCCCTCCAGCAACAGGC
>JBBIRO010000003.1:0-5591 GCA_037441775.1 Syntrophobacterales bacterium | reverse complement strand
CGGGGCTCGTTGAATAACTCACCAGTCCGACCACTCCGAAAAAGGCAGCCACAATCCCTCCGATGCCGGTCATTCCAATTCCGCGGTGGATTCGTTCCTCCAGCCTCTCCTTGCCGACGATCTCGGAAATCCCATGGATACTGCCGACCGTGTTGGTCATGACCGCCAGATAGGTGCAGACCATCACAATAATCGGTCCCGCCGAGAAAGTCGGCCACGGCCCCCACACGACAGCAGGCAAGGAAAACCAGCTTGATTCGGTCACTATTCTTAATGAAATCTCCCCCTTCAGGTGAAAGAGGATAAATCCCAGGAAAATCCCGGCTAGAAGCGAGGTCGTCTGGAAAAAGCCCCGTGACCAGTAAGATAAAAGGGCTATGATAAGGATGATCAAAAGAGAATAGCCCAGAACGCTTAAATCTCCATAAGGATGGAGTTTATCTATGCCGATCAGCAGGGGGTACAGGAAAGGCAGCAATGAAAGGCTCACCAGTATCAGGATGACCCCTACGACATTGGGCGTAAAAAAAGCAACAAACCACTTAAATAATTTCAGTTTATAGATACAGAAAAGGAACAGCCCACCCACAATCATCCCCCCCTCGATGGTAGCAAGGCCATAGGGGGCCAGGGCAACAAAGCTCGGTAAAACAACCGCAGAAGGCCCCTCGAGGAGGGGATACTGATGTCCAAAGAGACTTTGAACAAGAGTCATCAGGCCCGTGGCAATGAGCAGGCGCTGCGAAAAGCTGATCTGGGCGGCGGGATCAAGCCCCAGAGCTGTTCCGCAGAGGGCAGAGAAGATCACCACATTGGGAATGGCGATCATGATCCATTGCAGTCCATAGGTCACATTTTTAAAAAATGGGGGCTTCTCGTTTAAACGATAATGAAAAGTACTATTTTCCATTAACCGCTCTTCAACCGTCCCGGCAGCCAAAGGGCAATCTCCGGCCAGATGATGATCATGGCAATCACTATGATATCAAATAACACGTAAGGAACGGAAGCCAGCATGATATCTTCAAGGGTAATATCCTTGGGCGCCACCGCCTTCATGACAAAAAGCAGCATCCCAAAGGGCGGCGTCATCTGTCCCATCTCCAGATTTATGAGCATAAGGACGCCAAACCATACCGGATCAAAACCAAGCATGTTGGCAATCGGCATAAAGACGGGCAGGCAGATCATCATAATGGAGATTGCCTCCATGAAGCATCCCATGAAAGCCAAAATGAGCTGCATGACAAGGAGGACAAGGAGCGGATGGACATCTAAATCACGAACAATATTTAAAAGACCCGAGGTGGCTCCGGTAAATGCCAGAATGCTGCTGAAGGTCTTGGAGGCGGCAATGATCATTAGGATCATTACGGTAATCTCCAATGATCCCTTCATGGCCTTACTAAACATGGCCCAGGAAAATCGACCATAAACAATTGTGACTATAAGTGTGGCAATGGCTCCCGATGCCGCGGCTTCGGTAGGAGTAGCCAATCCCATGATAATCAGCCCGATCACCATGAAGATGATGAAGCAGACGGGAAGAAAATACTTTACCGTAAGAAACAGCTTCTCTCCCAGAGATGTCTTAGAAGTGGCATAGGGAGGGGCCAGGGAAGGTTTAACCCAGGCCGAGATGACAATAAAAAGCCCAATCATAAATCCTAGCAGGATCCCAGGGATGACCCCGGCCATCAATAGCCCCCCCACCGATATTTGACCAATGCTTGCCAAAACAACGGCCAACGAGGAGGGCGGGATAAGCATGGCCAAACCTCCAACCCCGATTATCGGACCCACCGACATGGATTTACTGTAGCCCCGCGCTCTCATTTCGGGCAAAAGCGCCGTTCCCAGCATCGCTGTATTGGCCATGCTGGAACCGCTGGTAGCGGCAAAAACAGTCCCGCTTACCGAGGCCAAAAGTCCCAGCCTTCCGGGCACCCGGCCCATCCAGCGATCCAGAATATTAAGCGTATCATCAGCGATCCGGGAATGAAACAGTAGCTCTCCCATAATGATAAACATGGGTATGGGGCTCAAGGTAAAAGTGGCAAGAGAACTGGAGATGTGCAACGTTGTTTGCTGCAGACCCTCCACTCCCATAAAAACGAGCATTCCCAGGATGTTCATGAAAAAGAAGGAAAAGGCGATTGGAAATCCAGACAGAAGGAATACTACCAGTCCTCCCAGGAAAAATATTAGAATCTGCCACCATTCCATATCAGTTTTTGCCTCCTTCCGTCCCATTATTTGCCGCGACTTGATCGGGAATATCTTCGGACGAGGCGCTTTTCAATGCCATCGATTCGCTCTCTTCGGGATGGTTAAGAATAGAAAAAAATCTATTGATGAATTGCAAAAACAACAGAAAAAACCCTAAAGGAATAACGGCAATTACATAGGCAACGGGGACATCGATCACCTGTATATCCATGACCCGGCGTTGATACTGCTCCCAGGTGGTAAAAACTCCATACCCGCAAAGCAGAGCACAAAGAGCCATGCCCAGCAGACTGTGAACCAACCCCATTACCCTCCTGGCCTTTGTATTGAGGCGCTCAAAGACTATCCCGACGGATACATGCTTGTTATTAGACAGCAGCCACGCAGTACCAAGAAAGGTGATCCAAAGCAGTGCATATTCATTGAACTGAACCACCCAGACGGGGCTGGGAACATTAATGATTCTGGCAAGTATGGAATAGCCGATGGTAAAGGTAGTAAATAGAAGGAGCAGCATCGCCACCTTGGACAAGGCTTCAGACACTCTCCCGAGGATTCTAGACATAGATTCTCCTTGCGGTGACTGCTTTGTAAAAAACCCGCATTTTCAAGCTGCGTCGATTCCGCCGGGCCAACCTTTGACCCCGCAAACGGATGGAGCGGGCAGGTTTTATACCCACCCGCTCCATTCCTTTCTCCACAGTGATTAGCTTGATGCTGCGGAACTTGCCGATATTTAAGAAGAAGTTCCGAAATCCAGGCTTTCGTGATTTTTATAAGACTTCGGACGGTTTGTTTAGTAAGGCCAACCGGGAATAGCCGCCGCCTTGCCCTATTTCTTGATGACCAGGTCTCTCAACGCCGGAGCGTCAGTGGGCGACCTCTTGATAACGACTTCCATAAGCGCATCCGCAGCCATCTGAGAAAATCTCGCGGCCTCGGCGGGGGGCAATTCAAATATCGTCATACCTCCCTTGCGGAAAGATTCCATCTCGGAGGTAACCCGGTTTCTGGTATTTTCGATTGCCGTCCTTTCCGCTTTCCTGATGTTATCTGTCAGCAGTTCCTGCAAATGGCGGGGAAGTTTGTTCCATACGTCAAGGTTGATCAGGACCGGATTGGTCGGCTGATAGAATCCCGGCAACAGCATGAATTTAGTCAAGGGCACCAGCCCCAGATCACGAATAGGGGAAACAGGCTGCACATAACCCACGACCATGCCACGCTCGATAGCAGTATAGATTTCTGTTGGCGCGGTCACTACCGGCTCGGCGCCAAGGGATCTGATAAACGGGATATGTGTCGGTGAAACCCTGATCTTCAGTCCTTTAAATTCTTCAATCTTCTGGATGGGCCTGGTCGCAAAAATGTAAAACAGGGCTCCCGTGCCCAATCGCCCCAGGTAATGGGCCTTGGCTTTGGTATTATGCAGCTTCTGCAGAAAATCGTTCACGCCGGTCGCGCGCTCTTCCCAGGGGGTCATGGTGGTGAGGCTCAAGACGTCAATTTCCGGCATGATGGAGGTGTAGTAACTGCCAGCCGTGAGGACCAGATCAATGAGCCCACCCCGGATAGCCTCAACCTGCTGGAGGTGAGGCACCACTTCACTGCCGCCCTTATAGTCTATCCTTAGCTGCCCCGGGTATCTTTGATCGGCTTCCTTTTGGAGCATATCCACAAAAATCAGAAACTGCTGCGATTCAAATGCAGTACGCGGCCAGCCGCTGAGCGCCCGCAGGGTAAATTTCTCTTGAGCATGGGTAATCGTGGATAGTCCTGGCATTAAAGTAAGGACGGCAAATAACACACTTAAAATGATCATTTTTGTTCTTGCAAGCTTCCAGTTCATCGTCTTCTCCATTCTTGTTCGTTAATCATTTAGTTCCTTAATTGGTTCCACTCAAGCCGGCTATTTGCAACACGCAAACTACTTTGAGCAAGTTATAACCATTTGTCAAGAAGGTATTTGCTTAAGGGCCGGTCCTTACCCATAAGTTCCGCTTAACACCGAAGTTGTAAGGGAAAGGGGGCTTGTGACTTTTTACGAGGGCGTCATTCTTAAGCCAAAATCTTTTTCTCCCGATATGCCTTAAGAAATTTGCTGCAGTAAAGGTCTTGATTGACAAGCATCCTGCTGGCGATAACCGCGGACAAAAGTGATTGATCGCGAACATCGATCAGAAGCGTGTCCAGGCCCGCGGCTATGGCCATCGTCAGGAAAGTTCGATTGATCAATTTCCTGGCCGGAAGTCCCATGCTCACATTGCTCACGCCGCAGGTGATGTGGGATTGAGGAAAATTCGATCGAATCGCTTTGATCGTCTCCAGAGCTACCAGGGCGGCATCGGGTTCGATGGCAACGGAGAGGACAAGAACATCAAAAAAGATATAATCGGGAGGAATGCCGGCCTGCGCCAGGCTCTGGTAAATCTTTTTTGCTATCCCCAACCTGTCTTCAATAGTTTTGGGAATCCCCTGGTCGTCCATAAGGAGAACAACCGCTTTGCACTTGTTTTCCGTAAGCAGAGGGAAGAGTTGATCCCATTTCTCCTTTTCAGCGGAGATGGAATTGATGATCGGCGGCTCGGGGTGGCGATAAACACAGAGGGCGGCCTTGAGAGCTTCAGGATTGGCGCTATCCAGCATCAGCGGGAGAGGAACCTCTTCCTGAATGATTTTCGTAAGCCAGCAGAGGTCTTGAACCTCATCCCCACCCGCCACGCCGGCATTGACGTCCAGGAAATGTGCGCCACACTCATATTGGATTTTCGCCAGTTCTTGCAAGAATCCACCATTTCGGTCAAGGATGGCCTGCCCAACTTTTGGAATCGTGCCGTTGATCGACTCTCCAATAATGATCATACCTTCCCCTTCATTTAGTGAGCCAATAGAGATTTTACTACATCCACTGCGGAAGCCGCATCCGGGGCATATCCATCGGCGCCAATTCCTTTGGCAAAACCTTCTGTAAGGGGAGCGCCTCCCACGATTATTTTGACCTGATTCCTTAGGCCGGCCTTCTCAATAACTTCAATGGTCGTTTTCATCTCTCTCATCGTAGTTGTGAGCAATGCTGACAGTCCTACCACCTGCGGCCTGTGGCTATTTATCGCTTCCACGAATTTATCGGCCGAAACATCCATCCCCAGATCGACAACCTCGAGTCCGCCCCCCTCCAGCATCATGATCACGAGGTTCTTTCCGATATCATGAAGGTCCCCCTTCACTGCCCCGATGATGACCTTCCCGGCCTTAGCGCCGGTAGATTTAGCAAGAATCGGCTTCAAAATGGCCATGCCGGCATGCATCGCCCGGGCGGCGATGAGCATTTCAGGGATATAGATCTCGCCGTTTTTAAATTT
>JBBIRO010000002.1:0-6525 GCA_037441775.1 Syntrophobacterales bacterium | reverse complement strand
TATTCAAAAACCAGCCTGATCCTGGCCGGAAAACGCTCCACCAGGGAGGTGATCGTGATGTGCTCCTGCCTCCGACAGGCAATGGCCGACCCGATAAATGTAATGAAAATTAGCAGATACCTGGCCGATTCTTCGGTCCAGGGCAGCGAGAAACCGATATGGACCGTAACATAACGGATCAGCACCTGAGTAATCACAAAAAGAAGCAACAGACAGAAGGCCGCCGCCGCGACCAGCATTAATGCCCGGTCGAAAGCGGTGTTTTTCAATTCGGTCAAGATATTAAGACCGTTTTGCATCTCAGAGGCTAAAGGGGCATTGCCGCTGTTATCACCTTTAATTTCCGCCATGAAACAAAGCCTTTCCACCAAAAATAATAACTTTCTTTAGCAAGCGGGCCACCGCCTATCGCGGCGGCCCGCTACTTAGAGCCTATTTGGCATAAGACATTACTTCTTTCAGCGTTGTAACTCTGAACTGGGTCTTAAACAGCCTTTCCATCGCTGGCGTTCCCGCCTTCACAAAGGCTTCCTTATCCGACTGGACGACTTTCATCCCTGCCTTTTCCAGGTCTTTTATTACCTGTTCTTCTTTGCCCTGCATGGTTTTCGAGCCCCAGGCGACCGCATCGTTGGCTGCTTCCATGACCACTTTTCTGGTTTCTGCGTTCAGGCCGCGCAACCATTTGGTATTAAAGCCCAAAAACCCCATGCTGAAGAGGTGGCCGGTAAGAGAGAGGTGGGACTGGACTTCATTGAGTTTAAATCCTTGAATCTGAGTGAGGTCACCTTCAGAGGCGTCGGCGACACCGGTCGCCAGGGCAGCGTAAAGCTCCCCGATGGGAATCGGCACACAGGAAGCGCCAATTTCCGTCCACACGGAGATCCAGGTCGGCAGTACCGGCATGCGCAACTTGATACCCTTTAAATCTTTGGGAGTAACCACCGGTTTTTTCGACGTAAAATGACGCTGGCCGCGGTAAATGGGGCCGATTAGGGTGGTATTGCCCGCCGCTTCCATGCTGGCGCGCATCCTGTCGCCAAGCGGGCTGTTCCAGACAGCGAGGGTGTGATCCCAATCCTTCATCACAAAGGGGGTGTCGATGAAGTAAAAAGGCGGGGCGTAAGCGTTAATGGGAATGCCGCCGGTGGACTGGCCTTCAATTGCGCCTGCCGTCACAGCGTACATCATGTCTTCTTCGTTGCCCATAGCACCGCCCAGAAATAGGTCAACCCTGATATTGCCCTTGCTTTTGGCTTCGGCAATTTCCTTAAACTTTTTGGCGGTGTCGGCTAAAATCATCCCTTCGGGCTGACCGCAGGCCAAGCTGATTTTAATCTTCTGAATTTCCTCAACAGGTTGGACCGGGGCTCGTTTTGGGGCGGTTTGAGCAAGGGATACTGCCGCCATCATTATTATCGAGAACACAAGCAGCAATACACACATATTTTTTTTCATAGTCCTGCCTCCTTATTGATTTTTTAAATACTCGCACTACTTAAGTCGCGCTACGATCGTTATTAAGAATATCACCCCCTTTTTTTACTCTCAGCGTTTAAATTATCCCGGTTAACCAAGACCAAGTTCAGTCAGTTTGGCCGGCATTGGAACCCCTTCTTCGGACCATCCCCTGAGCAAATAGTAGTCACTTAGCATGGCGCCTAGGGGGGGCAAATTTACGGTTATCCCGGGCCCTTCTCTTTTCTGAGCCAAAAAACGCAGGGGCAGGGTATCAGCAGAGCTTGTGATGCCGCAGCCGATATTAAAAAGCCTTTTAATGTTGAAGATTCTTTCTCCGGTTGCCATCATTTCTTCCTGAGAATAGTCTTCCCAGCCGGTGACGAGCCTTACCCACTCCACCATAGCGCTCAATTTGACGCCGCCTAAGAGCATAAACTTGCAAAGCTTCAAGGAGTCGAAAACTCCGGAGAGATTTTGCATTTTAATTACAAAAAGGGCCTTGCCTTCGATTTGGTGGCGGTCATGCGGCTTGTCGTATCCTAATTCCGGAACACAAAAAACCCGTTCGAAAGACTGGGTAAAGCCGGCCAGGTGACAGGCGCCCCGGTTTGATGTGGCATAAGACAGTGCCAACCCGTTAAATGCCCGGGGGTCGTGCGCCGGAATTTCCAACCCTTTGACATGAAAGGCATAGTCCTTCGCTAGGCCGCCTATTTTCAAAGCGGCCTCCCGTACGCCTTCACCCAGCAATTGCCCGATTCCTTTTCTTTCACCAATTAGTTTAATCAAGTCGATCATAGCCTGGGAATTGCCAAATCGGGCTTCAATACCGCCCGTCTCTTCCTTAGTCAGTATCCCGTTTTCAAACAACTCCATGGTAAAGGCAATTACGCAACCGGTGGTGATAGTATCCATTCCGTACCTGTTGCAGAGCTCGCTGCCGTAAGCGATGGCTTCCAGGTTGTCTATGAGACACATGCCTCCCAGGGTGCCGATTGTTTCGTATTCCGGACCCGCTCCGTGAACGCCTTTATAAGGACCCGCAGTAATTTTTACCTGACGGCCGCAGCCGATAATGCAGGTCTTGCAACTGTAGTTGTTCGTAAGGATCGTTTCGGCCATCCTTTGCCCGGATATCCTTTCGGCCCCTTCCGGCCACCGGCCTTGAGACCAGTTCTTAAGAGGAAAATTTCCGTAGCTTTCATGCGGTACAACACCGCTTGCGGTACCGAATTTATTCATGTTGATGATGGTATCCTTTATGCCCTTGATGCCATCCTTGATTGCTCCGGTTAACCTGATCTTATCGTAAACCTCCACCTGCCTGGTTCCGCGCACAACGACAGCCTTGAGCTTCTTGGCGCCCATCACGGCGCCAATGCCAGACCTCCCCAGCGCGCGGCTATCCCTGCCGTCCGTCAGAACGGCGGCGTATTTTACCAGTTTTTCCCCCGCGCCACCGATGCACATGACCTGACAGTCAGGGGAAATTTGCCTTTTTACGAGCTCATCCGTTGCGAAGGTATCTTTGCCCCACAATGACGAGGCATCCCTGATTGCGATATTTGCGTCATCGATTAAGACTAAAACCGGTTTATCGGCCTGGCCTTCAATAATGATCCCATCATATCCGGCTTTTTTTAATTCAAAACCCCAGAAACCGCCGATGTCCGATTCGGCAAATATCCCGGTAAGGGGTGATTTGGTAACGGCGGCATGGCGCGCCGAGGTGGGGATGGTTGTTCCGCATAATGGTCCGGTCAGGAAAAAAATCTTGTTATCCGGCCCCAGAGGATCAACCCCGAAAGCAACTTCATCGAGTAAGAGCTTTGCTCCCAGCCCGCTGCCCCCCAGATAGGATTTCAGCAAGTCTTCATTAAAACTTTCCACGGAGCAGTTATTGTTCGTCAAATTTACCCGGATGAATCTATTCCAATATCCCTTCAGTGCCATATTGTTCCCTCGATTTCTGCTAGGTTCCGCGGATCAAAGACGCTAAGGCGGGCGGCCTTTGCATTGCGCCTTTTCCAGAAGCGTCAGAGTGATTTTATCATGATGGCCTTTAAATCCTCCCGGGTGGGAGTTCGGGGATTAACGGCCACATTGCCGCTGACCATTCCTTCGTTGACAATATCATCCAGGTCCTGCTCGCCAATGCCATATTGAGCCAACCCGGAGGGAATGCCGATGTCTTCATTGAGTTTTCTTATGGCGGCCACCGATAATTGCGCCGCTTCCCTAAGTGAGAGTCCCTCGGTCCGCTCACCAAAAATTTCCGCAATTTCTTTGAACTTCTCCAAGTTGCCTACAAGGTTGAACTCCATGGCCCGCGGCAGCAGTATGGCATTGGCAATGCCATGAGGAACCTTAAATCTCCCGCCCACCGGCATACTCAAGGCATGGGCCACACCTAGCCTGGTGGCGTTAAAAGCCAGGGCGGCAATGGTGCTGGCCATAAGCATTTCCGCGCGGGCCGCGATGTTATCCCCCTGGCTTACCGCCTGGCGTAGAGACCGGGAAATCAGCCGCATGCTTTCCCGGGAAAAGGCCTCGGAGATTGGTTGAGTTGCCTTGTTGACAAATGATTCCAGCGCATGAGACAAAGCGTCGCAGCCGGTAGCAGCAGTCAATTGCGGGGGAAGGGTTATCGTAAGAAGCGGATCGCAAATGGCTATCGTTGGCATCAGATAGGGACTTCCGATCCCCAGCTTGACATTATCCTCCTTGTTGGAAAGGACGCTCCAGATGGTGACTTCGCTGCCGGTGCCGGCTGTCGTGGGAATGCAAACAATGGGAAGGCCCCGGTTGGGTATTTTATCGATGCCGACATAGTCCGCTATTTTTCCGGTATTTTTTGCCATGACGGCAACCGCCTTGGCCGCGTCCAGGGCGCTGCCGCCGCCGACCCCGATGACCAGATCAGCGCCGAATTCCAAGGCTTTTTGCGTGGCAAACGCTATCGTTTTGACATCCGGCTCCCGGTCGATTTCGGTAAATGTCTCTACGGAAGCTTTCGTTGTCTCTTGTAACAGTTTAATGATCCTGGCCAGAATGCCCGCCTGCTCCACCCCCGGATCGGATATCAAAAACAGCTTGTGCCCTTGTATTTTATCCGCGTAATAGGGCAGTTTTGCCAAGGCATTGACCCCGAAAACGATTCGCGTCGGCAGCTCATATTCATAAACCCGATCAAGCAAAACCATAAACCCTCCCTAATTTGCCAAAATCAACGGCGGAAATTGTGCGGCGCTCTGTTTTCCAATCAGACACCGACCTCAGCCGCCGGATAGAAGTGGCAAGCCCACCTTCCCGGCGAAATTATCCAGTGTTTTAATTACCTCCCGGGAAACGGGGATGCCCTCCTGTAACATTTTCTGCGCGCTTAGGTATTCCGGCTCTCCCGGCATCAAGACACCGAAAGAACCCGCCATCGGCGGCGAGTCTTTCAGTTCATCGATCAGCCGGTCAACACGCGACTTAAAGGAATCGACCGGAAGAAAGGTCCCGATATCGAAGGCCATGAAGAAATGACCGATATTTATCGGCTCGGAAGTCTTGTCAAACCAGAGATTTATTTCTTTAAGGACTGCCGATTGGGTCAGGACGCCGGAGAGAATTTCGATCATGACGGCCAGGCCGAATCCCTTATGACCAAGGGGCAGCAGGGTTCCATTGGGAAACATATCCGCGGGGTCATCCGAAGGGTTCCCCTGTTCATCGAGAATCCAGCCCAGCGGAATCTTTGTCCCCTTGACGGCCTCCAGCCGGACTTTTCCTCCCGATACCACGCTCATCGCGATGTCCAAAACCAGGGGATAGGCTTTCCCCGTTGGAACGGCAATGGCCAGGGGATTATTGCCGATGGCGGACTTGCCGCCGCCCCAGGGCGCCATCACGGGCGCCGTATTGGAACCGGCCAGACCGATCATATCCTCCTTAAGCGCCATCATCGGGTAATAGGCGGCCATGCCGAAATGGCAACTGTTGCGCACTCCGGCAAAACAAACTCCCTGGCTTCTGGCCTGCGCAATCACCAACTCCATTGCCTTGATACTGACAATTTGACCCAGACCATTGTCCCCGTCGATGAGCAGCAGGGATGGCTTTTGGGCAACAATCTTTACATCCGGGGCCGGATTGGAGCCCCCTTCCAGCAGGCGCTGACAATAGAAGGGCAGGCGGACAATTCCGTGGGAGGCGACGCCTCTTAGTTCCGATTGGATCAGCGTGTCCGTTGTCCTGGCTGCATATTCCGGAGAAAGCCCTGACTTTTCAAAACATTTTTGCGAAAAATCCCGCAAGGCAGATGCCGGAACGAATTGAGTCTCTTTCATCTTATGTCCTCGTTAGGGTTGCCGTCCGTCCTTCAGCGCCTGAATTGTTTTACTCCAGACGGCGCGCAGAATCGTCACATCATGGCCCAGTTCAATGGCCTTGACCCCTAGCTCCTTTGCTTTATGAACCGTTTCCCATTGGGGGAAACCCGCGCCGGGATAAATAACGAACTTTCCGTACTTCTCTGCCGCCTCGATTGTTTTACGCAGGCCGCCCATGACCTTCTCATGTCCGGTCTGCAAGGGAACGCCTGCGGAAATACTGAAATCAGCCGGGCCAAAGAAAACCGCGTCCACCCCTTCCGTAGCGAGAATCGCGTCAATATTGGGGATGGCGGAAATATCTTCAATCATGGGAATGATCAGTGTTTCGGCATTGCTCCATTCCATCCATTCAATTCCCCCGTTGACGCCCCACTGCCCGGAGAGGCAAAGGCCCCCATAGCCCCGTTTGCCCCAGGGGGGAAACTTGGCCGCCTGGACGATCTCCTCTGCCTCCGCCTGAGTGTGGACGTGGGGCACAATCACGCCTCCAGCCCCCGCTTCAAGGGCCTTGCGCACTAGATAGGGATTGTCCCTGTCAATTCTCAGCAGGGGAAGAATCCCCGATAAAAGGGCGCCCCGGATCACATTTTCCGCCCCCTCATCCTGGCGCCAGGCGTGTTCATTATCGATCCGGCAAAAATCCAGGCCAGTATAACCCGCCACCTCGATGATGGCCGGGCTGAAA
>JBBIRO010000001.1:0-9574 GCA_037441775.1 Syntrophobacterales bacterium | reverse complement strand
TCGGCATTGCCGTCAAGAGTGTTGACGAATCGATTCCCGTCTTTCGGGACATTCTGGGGATCCCAATGGAAAAAGTCTATGAATCGGCGGCGATCAAGACCAAAATCGCTTTTTTCCCCGTTGGCGGCTGCACAATAGAGCTGATCGAGCCCATGGACCCGGAAAGCCCGGCGGCAAAATTCCTGCAGAAGCGCGGCGAGGGCGTCCATCATATCTGTCTCGGTGTGGAAAACATCGAAGCGGCGCTGCGCCATTATGAATCTCAGGGAATCGAACTCTTAAACAAGACGCCGCGCCGAACCCAGGATGGCCGTCTAATTGCTTTTCTCAATCCCAAAAGCACCCACGGTGTTCTGATCGAACTCGAGGAGATGGACGGCTCTCATGAGGGAGGAAAATAATCATGGCCAAGAAAACAGGAGAACCTGAGGTGCGTCCCGTTGTTTCCAGCCTGGGGACGCCGGTTAAGTGTTCCTACACGCCTGAGGATCTGCCGGATTTTAACTACCAAGAAAAGCTTGGCAATCCCGGGGAATATCCCTTTACCCGCGGCATCTACGAGACCATGTACCGTAGCGCCCTCTGGACGATGAGGCAGTATTCGGGCCAGTCAACATCGGAGAGCACCAACGAGCGTTTCAAATATCTGCTGAAGAACGGCCAAACGGGGCTGAGTCTAGCCTTTGATCTGCCGACGCAGATCGGGCTCGATTCCGACATGCCACTGGCGGAAGACGATGTTGGCAAGCTGGGTGTAGCCGTGGACTCCCTGGAGGATTTCGAGCGGATATTCGACGGCATTCCGCTGGATCAGATATCCACGTCCTTCACGATCAATGCAACAGCGCCGATCATTTTAGCGATGTATGTGCTGGTGGCGAAGAAGCAGGGTGTCGAGCCCAAAAAACTGCGGGGGACGATTCAAAACGATATTTTAAAGGAATACATCGCCCGGGGGACCTGGATATTCCCGCCTACGCCATCGATTAAGCTGGTGGGTGATCTGGTCGAGTATTGCAACAGAGAGATCCCACGGTTCAACGCGATCAGCGTTTCCGGGACCCATATCCTGGAGTACGGGGCCAATACGATGCAGTCAGTGGCGCTGGCCATCTCGATTGCCGAGGTTTACATCGGGGAGGTGCTCAAAAGGGGTTCCCACATCGATCAGATCGCGCCGCTTTTTTCCTTCCACCTGCCGATCGGCGGGCGAGATTTCAACTTCTTTGAAGATATCGCCAGGTTGCGGGCGGCCAGGCGCTACTGGGCGCGCCTGATGAAGGAAAAATACGGCGCTAAGGACACCCGGTCGCTGCAATTTCGGTTCTCAACCGGTGGGATGGGCGGGGGATTGACCGCCGAACAGCCGCTCAACAACATCGCTCGGGCAACAATATATGCGCTGGCGGCGATATTTTCCGGAACTAGATCGCTGAATCTGGCCTGCTTCGACGAGGTCTATGCGATTCCCTCTGATCTGGCGATCCGTACCTCCCTGCGGGTGCAACAGATTCTCGCTTTTGAAACGGGGGTAGCCGATGTGGTTGATCCCTTGGGTGGGTCTTACTATGTGGAGAAGCTCACCGATGAGATGGAGGCCAAGATCTCGGCAACCATTGCGGCAATCGAAAACGACGGCGGCATTGTGAAGATGATCGAAAGTGGCGCCATTCAGCGGGAACTGGCCGCGCAGAGCTACACGATTCAAAGGAAGATCAGCTCCGGTGAGAAGGTCCTGGTCGGGGTGAACAGGTTCAAGGTTAAGGAGGAGGAACGGGACCTGGAAATTTACCAGACTGATCCTGAAACCATCAACCGTCAGATACAAAGGCTTCAGGCCGTCCGAGCCAGCCGCGATCAGCTTAAGGTGGATAGCGCCTTGAAGGAGCTTGCGGCGGCGGCCCGCCGCGGGGAGAATATTATTCCCTATCTCTTCGAACCACTTTCACAAAAGGCGACGGTGGGGGAGATCGTGGATACCCTAAAGCAGGTGTACGGGACATTTAATGAACCGACGACGGTGTAGATAGGCCAAAAGGAGGGTTTAATGGAAACGAAGCAGACCATTCGCGTACTGATTGCCAAGATCGGTCTGGACGGTCATGACGTCGGGGCGAAGGTTTTGATCCACTGGCTCAGGGACCAAGGAATGGAAGTAATATACACCGGTTTGCGCCAAAGCGTGGAGCAGGTTGTCGAGGTGGCCATTCAGGAGGCAGTGGATGTGATTGGGGTGAGCATCTTGTCGGGCTCCCATGTTCCTATTGCCAAAAGACTGCTGGCCCGATTGCGCGAACGAAAACTCGATGAAGTTTTGGTACTTTTCGGGGGCACTATCCCGAAGGATGACATACCCAAGCTAAAAGATACCGGCGTTCACGGTGTTTTCCCTTCCCATGCCAAACTGGAGGAAATTTCAACATTCATCCAGGAAAACGTAAATCAGCTTGAAGGATGACATGGACACAATTGATCTTAGGATCAGACATCCGCAATTACGGGACAAGGTAGAAACCGCCGCCAATGCGGCGAAACTTTTTCAAGATGGGATGCTGGTTGCAACCTCCGGCAATCCGCTTATGGGCTACCCCAAAGCGACATTTCTGGCGCTGGCGGAGCGAATCAAAAAAGCAGGCGGGATCAAGATTGACCTCTTGTGCGCCGGGCCGCTGGGTCCCGAGGTAGAAGATTCCCTGGCCGAAGCAGGCGGAATCAGAGCGAGGATCGGCGCCATCGGCGGCGAGAAGCTCCGGGCGGCGATCAACCGGAAAGAGGTGCGATTCATCGAAGGCAAGGGCGGGCAGTTGCCGCTTCAGGTGAAACGGGGCTGGTTCGGCCAAGTCGATATTGCGGTTATCGAGGCGGTGGGAATTACCCCCGAAGGCAACATTATCCCCTCCACGGCGGTCTATGATTCACCGGAATGGCTCGATTGCGCCGCGGAAGTGGTGATAGAAATCAATCTCAACGTCCCTCGGGAATTGGAGGGCCTGCATGACATCTATCAGAAGGGCGGCCATCCCGTTCCTATTGAGGGTAACCCCTTGAAACGAATCGGCAGTCCTTATTTTTCCGTTGATCCCAGTAAAATTAAAGCCATCGTGTTGTCCGACTTGCCCGACCGCCCATCCGGCGAGAGCAAACCGGACCGGATGGGCGATTTGATCTCCCGGCACCTCCTCGAGTTTTTCCGCGAGGAGATTCGCGCCGGTCGTCTGAGCAATCCACTGCCGCCCATTGAACTAGGCGTGGGGGATCTGGCCGCCCAGGTGATGAGAAAAATCGGAGCCAGCGAATTTACCAACTTTCGCTTCCACCTACCCGCGATTACCGACCCGGTGCTGGAGATACTCGAGGCGGGCAAGGTGGAATGGGTTTCGGGGATGGCGCTTAGGCTTTCCCCGGAGGCGTGGGGGAGATTCAAGACAAAGCTTGACCGTTATAAGCAGTGTATGGTGTTGCGGCCGGTAACGATCTGCAATTCACCGGAAATAATCCAGCGGTTAGGGGTAATCGGGATCAACGGCTGTTTGGAAATGGACCTTCAGGGTCAGGTGAATTCAAGCCACCTGTTGGGCACAAGGGTCATGACCGGCATCGCCGGATCTTACGATTTTTCCAGGAATGGGCTGTATTCTATCTTCGTCGGGCCGTCGATTGCCAAGGGAGGAAATGTTTCCGCGATCGTTCCCCTGGTCTCCCATGTAGATCATACCGAGCACGACGTTGATATTCTGGTGACGGAACAGGGGGTCGCGGATCTCCGCGGCATCGATCCCCATGAGCGGGCCCGGGAGATTATTGCCAAGTGCGCCCATCCCGACTATCGAAAGCCGCTGTCAAAGTATCTGGCCTTGGCGGAAAGGGAGCCGGGACACATTCCCCTTTCCCTGCTGAAGGGCTCGTCATTTCACCGGCGCCTGCAGCAGGCGGGCAGCATGAGATAGCCCGGGATGTGGATGTAAAGGGAGCAGGCAGGCAAGGCGGGGCTTGAATTTCGTCGCGGCATTACAAGGAGAGACGATCAGACGGTACTGGCGATCTGATTTTAAGGAGAATGGTTATGGCCGAATGGTCGAAGGCGGTAGAGGTGTTTGTGGTTGGTTTTAGCGGGGTTTTTATCGTTTTGCTTATTCTGCAGCTTTGCATTTTTTTGTATAGCAAGATTATCGTCCTGCTGCCCGGAAGGGAGGCGAAGAAGTAACGTCATGGACTTAAGCGTCTTTCAGCAGGTGTGGGCCGGCACGGGGCTAATTGACTTAACGCTGGGCAATGTGGCGATGTGGATCATTGCGATAGCTCTGATTTCTCTGGCCGTTGCCAAGCAATACGAACCGTTGCTGTTGATTCCCATCGGCTTTGGGATACTCCTGGTGAATCTGCCCCTGGCCGATCTCATGAAGGAGGACAATCTCCTCTGGGTATTTTACCATTACGCCATTGCGAAATGGGGGATCATCCCGCCGCTCATCTTCATGGGCGTGGGGGCGATGACCGATTTTGGGCCGGTCATTGCCAATCCACGGACGCTCCTGCTCGGTGCGGCGGCGCAATTTGGGGTTTTTGTCACCTTCTTCGGGGCAATCCTGCTGGGGTTTACCTTGCCCGAGTCGGCGGCTATCGGCATTATCGGCGGCGCCGATGGCCCGACCACCATTTTTGTGACTGCTAAACTGGCTCCGCACCTGCTGGGGGCCACCGCTGTGGCGGCCTATTCTTACATGGCCCTGGTGCCGATCATCCAGCCGCCTATCATGAAACTTCTGACCACCAAGGAAGAGCGGAAGATCAGAATGCAGCAACTCAGGCCGGTTTCGAAACTGGAGAAGATCGGCTTTCCCATCCTGGCCGTCCTGGTGATCTGCCTTTTGATTCCGGAGGTGGCGGCCTTGATGGGGATGTTTATGGTGGGCAATCTCTTTCGCGAGTCCGGGGTGGTGGATCGCCTTTCCCATACCGCTCAAAACGAGTTGATCAACATCGTTACCATCTTTCTGGGGCTTTGTATCGGCGCTACGATGCCGGCGGGGGTATTTCTTACGCACCAGTCGCTCTATATCTTTTTCCTGGGACTGTTTTCCTTTGCCTTCGGTACCGCCGCCGGGGTTATTTTAGCGAAGGGGATGAATCTGTTCATGAAAAACAAGATCAATCCACTTATCGGCGCCGCCGGGGTCTCCGCCGTGCCGATGGCCGCCCGGGTTGCCCAGGTGGTGGCCAGGGAAGCGGATAAGCATAATTTTATCCTTATGCATGCCATGGGTCCCAATGTTGCAGGCGTGATCGGCACCGCGGCCGCCGCCGGTTTCTTTTTGACTATGCTGAAATGATTTAATTAGCACCAGAGCCGCTATTATTTTCGGAAGAGATTTGCCAGAATTCCACACTTAAGATAAGTCAAGGATATTTTGGCATTTACCGCCTCCAGTATCCTAAGCCCGCGCTACCTTTTTATCAAGGCCTTTAATTCCCTGATCTCCAGACGAATATCCCGGATGTCCGAGTGTATGGTGGCAATTATCTCGTCCGCGGCATGAGCTACCGCCTCTTTCGTCTCGCCATGTTCGGTCTTGTGTTCCGATTGCATGGCGCTTACGATGATGGCGATAAAGAGATTCAACATGGTAAAGGTAACGATCAGGATATAAGGAACGAAAAATGCCCAGGCATAAGGAAATACCTCCATAACCGGGCGCACAATGCCCATAGACCAGCTTTCGAGGGTCATTATCTGGAAAAGGCTATACATGGACAGGCCGATGTTCCCGAACCAGAGGGGGAAATGGCCGCCGAAAAGATTGGTGGCGATTACGGCAAATACATAGTAGAGTAAGGCTAGAATAACCATAACTGAAGAAATCCCGGGTATCGCCGTAAGCAACGCCGAGATTACCTGCCTCATCTGAGCAACCGACGAAAGCAACCTCAAAGTTCTAAGCACCCGGAGCGCCCGCAAGACCGACAGTTGACCTGTAGCGGGCAGAAGGGCGATGGATACCACTATAAAATCGAAGACACTCCAGGGATCGCGAAAAAAATTGCCGCCATGGGCGATTATCCGAAAGGTAATCTCAACGACAAAGATCATGAGCATAACCCGGTCGAGGATTACCAGAAAATCGCCTGCGGAGTCCATGACCGCGGACGAGGTTTCCAAACCCAGGATAACGGCATTTAAAGATATAAGGATTATTATCCCCCGCTGCACCGGCCTGCTTTCAACATACAACGCAAGCGCCTCGCGCCAGGAATTCTTTTTCACGCCGCTGTGTTTCTCCATAAATATCATTCTCCAAAAAGCAAGTTTAAGGTTTGGTTTTAAAGAATTACCCGTGATACACCACGACAACTTCCGATTTATCGCCCCTGGCAATCCGGACAAAAATAGGTGCTCCGTCCGCCTATCTTAATTCTCTCGATCAAGGCCCCGCATCGTATACAGGCCTTTCCTGCGCGGGCATACACCCGAAGATGATTCTGGTAGTCCCCCGGCCGCCCGTAAAGGTCGCGCCAGTCGGAAAAGGTGGTCCCCCGGCAGTTGATCGCCTCTCTAAGGATCACGGGAATAGCCGCTCCGATCCGCTCCCAAGCAACCCCGGTCACAAGACAGGCGGAGACAGAGGGGTTAACGCCGGCCAGATACAGGGCTTCGCAGGCATAAATGTTGCCCATGCCGGGAAAGAGTGACTGGTCAAGGAGCAAGGCTTTTACGGGAATCTTCCGTCCCGTCGCTTTCTTTTGGAGGCCGGGGATGGGGCCCAGGAGCATTTCATCAACAGCCGCCGGCTCTACTTTCGTCGGGCCTTGTTCAACCTTGATCGTGGCAAAACGGCGGACATCCAGAAGATCAATCCGGCCTTTGTTAAGCCCGATGACCGCCCGGGTGTAGGGCAGGAATTCGGCAGAGGCGCATCTTAATTCCAGTCGTCCCGTCATCCTTAGGTGAATGGCCAAGTCTCTACCGCAGGAAAGTCGCAGGGAAAGTTCCTTGCCCCGGCGGCAGACGGCTTCTATCCGGCTTCCGGAAAGGTCTGGGATTTCTCCCAGCTTCCTGTCAATAATCGTTACGGTCTCAATGGTTATCCCTGCCGCCGCCGTCGCCGCCTGCAACTGGCGGCGCAGGGTCTCTACTTCCGGAAGCTCGGGCATCGGGTTATCTCCTGGGTCTGTTCTTTAATTAAAACCGGCCCCTTATATCATATAAATGCTTTTAATATCTATTGTCACTGTCAACGGAGGTGCTGGACAAATTTGTGAGGGCGATCTTCAGGCCGCCGCTCAAGACATTCGAGCAGTATCAGTATGAATCAGCTCTTCATCTTGACCGGAGGTTGATCGAAGAGTTAAAGACGGGCGAGTATATCCGCAACCGGCGGACCATGATTCTTTCTGGAAAAACGGGCACGGGCAAGACCCCTCTGGCAATCGCCTTGGGGATCGAGGCGTGTCGCTTGGAAAAGCTACCGTTTGCGTGGACTTTGCCGAGCGAGTAGCCAATAGATCTAATGAGGTTTGCCATAATTTTCCTTTGCGCCGAACAACAAGTTCACCCGCCGAGGTACGATGTCGGGTGGAACGTCTCGTTGGGCCATTTAGAATAGGTAAAGATATTCGTTCTCCTCATTGAGATTGCCCGTAAATAGAGTCTGAACAAAATATTGAGTAACGGCGTTCACCTTTTCCGTACTCCAAGTATCGTAGTAAGATGGCGCGAGGACGAAGTTTTCACAGTTGTTAAGTATGAGCTTTGATAGATGATACTTCTGACGATGGCCGTCCGAGTTTAGGATACCGTCAAGAGCATTGAGAACTAAAGCGGCGTCAACGGGTAGATAGCTGAATACGACAATAGTTTGTTGGAGACTGACTGGCAGGACATTGAGGGCCACCCTGACCCAGTCCGCATCCCGGACGGCACCGTCTATGGAGAAGACGGATGAGACCGCGATGGTGGGTTGATGGTGGGCGATATGTAACACACGATGCTCAAGGTATTCGTAACGGTCGGCAGTCAAAGCGGTATCGAGTTGGTCTTTAAATCGATAAGAGAGCCATGCCTTCATCATATGGTGTAGCGCGAGGTTACCAGCCGGACTCGGCTCATCGCCTCTGTCCCAGCCTACCTCAACCCTTTTGAGGTAGGCCAGCTGAATCTTCCGCGCACCATCCATAACGGCGTGCAGTTCGCGAATTGCGGCCCGGTAGGCGATAAGAAAGAGATGTTGCCGACTTGCTGGGTCTATTGGTTGTGCTTCTAGAGGCCGGAACATTTCTGTATCATGCTCGGAACACAGGCCGGTGAATGTCGTTGCTCGATTACGACTCACGTCGTCGAAATAGATGATCGGATCCTTGTCTTTATCAATCCTCTTTGTGATCGCCTTAACGTGATCATTCCGGCAAAGCAGATCGAGAACCTTCGAGTTCTGGACAGAGTGGGCTCGAATCGCTTTAGCCCGGCACGTCATGCCTGGCGCAAGACATCGATTAAACTACCCCTTGCTGGCTTTGAAAAAGAACTTCTTCATCTCTTCCTTAGATGTGTTCATTGCTCACTCTTGCCTGGCCCAACAATTATTATACGGGAGAGGTTTATCATATTCACCTTTGCATTTCGATACCGCCGAAGTATTCGGTGGCTCACGTCATTGGACTTCTGAAGGACAAGAGTGCCTTGGAGGTGATGAGCTTTGGAACCAAGTGCATATGAGTCAACGATCCCTTCATGTCACCTCCTTCGGTTACTTTTAATGTGAGGCAATTCGGCCGGCTTAAAAAGCCTTGACATTAGTAACGGACATCGTTAATATCATCCCGTGATCGCGTCATTTAGTTGCAAGGAAACCGAGCGGATATTCAATGGAAAATTTTCCAGTGTGCTACCCCAGGCGATGCAGAAGCCTGCGGCGCGGAAGTTGGAAATAATCGATGCCGCCAGGGATCTTGAAGATCTTCGGATACCTCCAGGCAACAGGCTGGAAGCGTTGGGCGGCAATCGGCGGGGCCAGCATAGCATCCGCATAAATGATCAGTGGCGGATATGCTTTGTCTGGTCGGATGGAAATGCGCACAATGTCGAAATTGTTGATTATCATTAAGGAGGGAATATGGGGCAGAGAGATTTTCCACCGGTACATCCCGGAGAAATTTTGCAGGAAGAATTCCTGAAGCCTATGGGTATCAGCCAATACCGGCTGGCCGAGAGAATCCATGTGCCGGCACGCAGGGTCAATGAAATTGTATTACGGAAGAGGGGTATAACAGCGGATACGGCTTTGCGCTTGTCAAGATTTTTTGGAAATTCAGCGCAATTCTGGATGAATCTGCAAACAAGATACGAACTTGAGACGACGCGGGATTCATCGTCAGCCAGAATAGACCATGAAGTCAGACCCCATGCAGCATGAGGCTATCGTGGATGTCGTCAAAGGCCGTTCGCTCCCAAGAGGGGGGGTCAGGTCTTGCTCTGAAATATATTGACGCGATCACATCTGCTAATATATGGATCGTTTGATATTTACCGCATGGTTGTTTTCGGAGATAATAAATTTTTTTTCAAGGAGGTAGGAATGAA